>CAZEBU010000001.1:0-349092 GCA_964510435.1 uncultured Candidatus Saccharibacteria bacterium
AAAATGAAGTATAACTTATATTCAAAATTACTTGTCGTAGTTCAGTTACTACTGATTTTTTTAATAGCGTCTTATTGCGGGATTATTGGAAATGTGTATACAACCGCATTATTTCTCGCCTCAATTGCTCTAGGGGTATGGGCGATGGCAAGTATGAAGTTTAAAGTCTCCGCTTTTCCGGAGGTCTCAGAAAAAAATAATAAGCTTGTTATCGTAGGACCATATAAATACATCAGACACCCTATGTACACTTCTGTCTTGTTAGCAACTTTTTCTTGGGTATTAATAAGGCTTGATTTTATATCTTTATTTTTATGGTTTTTACTGCTTGTTGATTTGATACTTAAAAGCAGATATGAAGAAAAGTTGTTAATTGAGAAGTTTTCTGGATATCCTAACTATAAATCTAAAACAAAACGATTCATTCCATTTTTAATATAGCTTAAACTTATCGAACTTTGGAGGTTCGCGGCCAAAAAAATAGGGAGCGAAACGAAAAGAAACGTAGACGTATTACTTCCAAACGTTGTTCGCCCACACACCTTCCCCAACAGTCGGGAAATCCTCCAGGAGGAACCAAACTCGCCACGGCGTGTCCGGAGAGTGACTTCTCCTTGGCTTCGCGGAGAACGATCTCCCTCTCCCGAGACAACCAGCCCGCTGGTGGAGTTCCTCAAGGCGAGGCACTCAAAAAACTATAGTTTGTAACACCTTATTAAAAGATATTATGATGAACGCCTGTTATTACCAGGAAAAACCAAGCAACGTCCCTGTTTCGGTTAATTGGGAGTCGGCACAAAATATGGTTCACAATGGTAAGCAGTTTGAGGAGGTATTAAAACAACTTAATGGTAACTTTCATGTACTAGCCAGGGACTGGGAAAATAAGGGATCTGCTGACGGTTTAAGTGACTTGGAGATTGGGGGAAAAGATGTGATTGGATTGGTAAATCTTGAGGCAGAATTTTTACTCCCCAGCCAACTAAATTGGTCGAAAAGTAAGGTTGTTAGAATCACGGAAATAAGAGATGCCAGCTGGGAAAACGATGTTCCTCAAAGCGATCCTTACCCATATTGGAAACCTGACAAGAGCGGTGCTGTCTGGGAAAAGACTACCTCAGAGAACAGAGAGTGGGCTGAGAAATGGGAACGAATGATTAATGAGTATAATCAACGGTTTGATGTATTTCTTAAAAATGTAGGTGGAGTTAGAAAAAATTGTCGAAAACGAAGAATTAACCAATAAGATAAAGCGTTCTTTTTCTGCGCACATATCGTGTATTCCCTGGCATTTTCTAGCTAAAAAGGAATATGAACCTGACCCAAGTTTTTCCAAAGAAGCCTGGGAAAACATTGTTTTACCTTCTTTAGAGGTTTTAAAGTAACAAATTCCAAAAAAAGGGGCCGAGCATATTCCTTTAAGAAATACACTTAGCCCGTTTGCCTCACTCTACCTTTCTAACATACTTTAGAGAGATCTCTCGTTTAGCCTCGTTTATAGATGCAATCTCCACCAGTAATTCCAATCCGACTTCAATCTCCTGCAAAACCGGAAATTCAGACTTCCCCAAAAGACCGTCAAGATAAGGATTAAGCTCGACGAAGGCTCCAAAATCCTTCACATTAACAACCTTACCTCTCACTTCTTGACCTACCGATAACTTTCTAATCGGATCTTGCCCAGGAATTCTCATATCGAGATTAACCTGCCTGGTTTCATGATCAATAGACACAACCCTCACAAACACCTCTCCACCTTCCGAGAAAATATCGGACATGGCGTATCTGCTCCGATACATATTTGAGAAATGAACAATACCCTTAACTAAGGGGGCAATGTTCACAAATACGCCAAACTTTGCCACGTCGATGATCACTCCCGAGTAGATTGTCCCTACCTCAACGTCCTCAAGTGGATCCTCAGCTCCTTCTTTGGTTATTTCCAAAAGCAGTTCTTGCTGAGTTTTACGCTGCTCCACCACAGAGACGCCTATTTCATGACCCTCCAAAAGCAGTTCTGTGGGATTACCTACACCTCCAAGAATCTTACTAGCAGGAAGAAAACCGTTTACTCCTGGCTCAACCTCCACCACTACACCGCTAGTATTAACCTCTTGCACGGTTCCTGTAACCACAGTACCTACTGGGTACTCCTTTGATACAGTCTCCTGCCATTGAACATCCAGGAATTTATCTACGAATACGCTGTTGGAAAACCAGTAGAGCGATTCGAGAGCTCTGTGAAATTCTAGGTCTTCCACGTTGGCTTTTAGTTCGTAGAGTTTTTCGTAGGTCATTCTTCCCGAAAAGGAAAGCGTGCCTCTTTTCCAGGAAAGTTCTCCTTCTTCATCACCTTGACCGAGTAGAGATTTGGCTCTAACCGGCAATTTACCTAGACTTACATGGGCTTTATCTCTACGAAACAACCGCATCGACACCTGCTCTCCAATGTTGTAATCCAAGTAAGTCTTATCTAGCTTGTCACCAAAAGCAGAGGTGATAAAATTCAAACCAACCTCCGGTCTACTCTCATCAAGGGTGAAAACAACCTTACCGGTGTCATGAACATCTATAACGCTGGCTGCAACTACCCTCGATTTGTGACCGTTACCTACAGAGGAAAAGAACAAGCTTGTTAACTCTTCCTCCACATACTCCCAGTTTGTCAAGCGTACACGTCTTCTTTTAATATCTATATGCTCGACATTAAGTCTCAACACTGTTCCCACAGGAATTTCAGTAACAGCATGGGAATTGCGGGTAAAAGACATATCGTGAGGTTCCAAAAGAACCTCAAGGCCTGTTTCTACCTCCGTTTCTACCTCCATAGCAATCAATGCTGCACTGTAATCATTGGGAAACTGCAAAATACCAATGGCCTTCACAGTGACTTCGTCACCATAACGATGGCTTTTGGCAAAAACCTCAAAGGGTTCTGGTTGCGACACAACCTCTGCTACAACAACCGGATTAGAGTCCTCCGGAAATTCGTAACCGGTTATTTCCACAACAATTTCCTCACCTACCTCAACTTCCGTCGATAAAACCTTCTGGGAACATGCCACACTGTAGTATCTAATAGACATGTCAAAAAGAGAGATTTCCGGTTCCTCTTTTTCTGGCACTTCTTCACGCTCCTCATCCTGAAATCCGTCCCCAATGTCCTCTTCGATATCATAATCATCCTCGAAGACATCGACGCCTCTAGCTATATCTAGAGCTTCGGCACGCGTGAGATTGCGCCTAGTCCTAATCCAAGAGTAACCATCTTCCTGCTCTTCTACGGTGGCTTCAAAGCGAAATCCTACAGGGTATACTTGTTCGACGAAAAGTCGAGAATATACACCCACTTCTTTTTCCCATAGCCATTTAGCATCGGAAAACAGCCAAGACTCCGGGTTGTAGCTTTCCTGCTTAGTTCTCAAAACGCTGCAGGTTATGGAGGACCCGATTTCGGGACTCACCTCGGAAGAGTAGACATATTGTTCCTCAGGAACAAGGCACTCAGTGTCTTCCAAGGTAGCAAGCAACAAACCTCTGACGCGATTGATCTGAGAAAGATTAATCATGCGGACCTCATCGCTTTTTTTACCCACCCCAAGACTTTTCAAAGTCTTTTCACGTTCTTCCCGGATAACCTTCATCACCTGATGGCTCACAAAATGAAGTTTGCACCACTGTTTGCGTAGTGCTTCAACTTCTTCCTTCTTAAGTTTACTTACATCCTTCTCACGCAACCATGGAAGTTCTTCCCAAGCCTTATAGACTTTAAGAATAAACTCCACGTCATCCTGGCAACCAGCCATCAAGGCATGGTGTCGTTTATAAGCCTGACGCTTTGTGTAGGCATCCCAGCCATAATCCCACTTAAGCAGTCTCCGCCTACCGCCATTTTTAATGACAGGTAAGAGAGTAGCCAACTCCACTGAACAACCGATATCCTCAGCCGCCAGAAGTACATTGACCAACCTAATAGGATACGAAAACCAGCGAATCATCTCGCCGTATTTCGTAAGAGATCCCTCTTCATCTAAAGCACCGGCGTTAACCAGTTCTTGGGTTGATCTTTCAATCTCCTCATTAGGAGGATCTTCCAACCAACCTTTACTGACTTCAGAAATACCGGAAACCTTAGCAGTGAGAACCGCATTTTCCAGGGAAACTCTCTGCATGGCAGGAATAGGATACTCCAAAAAGAGATTGTCATCCTCAAACTGCCCTTCTGTGTATAGACAGTAGACTTCACCACTTTTCGTCCTGCCGGTTCTACCCCACCGTTGTTTCGCATTGGCTCTGCTGATAAGTACCAACGGAACCTCGGTAGCTCCTATTTCCTTCCTGTACCAAGGTTGGTACTCAACACCCGTCTCTATTTCGTAGACAACTCCATGCACTGTGACAGACGCTTCAGCAATGTTGGTACTGACAATAATGCGTACCTTATCGGTACTGATATTCTTAGTCAGTGCAGCTTCCTTAGCCTCTTCATCAATGCCTCGGTAAAGAGGACACAGTTCTACAACTGTCGCCAGCTCTTCGTTTTGGTTTACCCACGCGTTAAGACGCTCTACAAGAGTGTTGATCGGCTTTTTGCTGGGAAGAAAGACGAGGATATCCCCCCAATCCTTCTTTCCGGACACAATAGCCTTAACGAGCTCTTGAACCTTCTTTTGTGTAGTGCGCAGAATAGGCTTTAAAATCTTGTTGATTTCCTCATAGGGAAGACTTTCCTTTTCCGCCGCAAAGTAGACATCATACTTGATGGGATTTCCTTTATCATCCAGTTTTGCTTTTCCTTCAAATTCGATAATTTTTGCACCTTCTTTATCGAAATACTGCCGGAAAAGCTCAGCATTGATCGTAGCACTGGAGATAATGCTCTTTAGGTTCGGGTACAGACCCATGCGATCCCTAAGGAGTCTAAGAATGGTCTCAATGTTTTCCGAACGCTCATGGGCCTCATCTATCATGATGACCCCGTACTGGCTTATTCTTCCAGCCACGATAGAGTTAATGAGTTTACCGTCGGTAGTTAACTCTATGGCGTTCCTCCAGTCAGCTCGGTCTTCCTTGCTGTATCGAAAACCTACGTCATATCCGGCACCAACTGATGACCCAAGTAATTCTGCGCCGATGTATTCACTCAGTTTCGTCACAGCAATAATTCTCGGTTGAGAAACAAGAATTTGACCATCCCTAGTAAAAAAATCTTCTTCAACACCATCCGGCGGGTACAACAACCAGTAAGGCAGAGCGGTTGATTTACCGGACCCGGTTGGCCCCACCACTACAACAACTCTGTGCTCGGGGTCATCGAGCCATTCGGCAATTTCCCTGATCTTATCTGTTGTTATACCGTAAGTGGACTCATCAAACTTGCCTTCTTTTTCAACAGGAGTATGCAGCCTTACTTCCCTTTCGATAAAACCTAAAGGTCCGGGAACCAACATGCCCTCAATATGAGGTACATGAAAATAAGGTGCACCTATACCGCGTCTCATGACTTTTTCATCTTTCTGACAATCATCACAGTATTCAGGCCTGGAAAAACCATACTGTAGAGAATACCTAAATGATCTGTCAGAATATCCAAATTTCTTTTTACAATCCTTACACTCAACTACCCATTCATCAGCCATCTACAATTCTCCTTTCGTGGCCTTGTCATTGACTTATGTGATAAAATTTTCAAGGTTCTGTTATCTCCTAATGGAGATTATTGTTTGTAATCATTCTAGCATAACCTAATCCTATAATGTAAAATGTAATAAACCCAAATGGTACTTGCACTTTTCATCCTTATAACTAACTAAACGAGCAAATAGAAAGGAGATCACAGTGGCAGATACCTGTGTGAAGGATCCCGACACGCAAGAAATTGAAGGCACGAGAAGAACGGGTGAGGGGTATGTAAGAGCTGCGCAGCACCTTGAACAAACAGTCACTCCTGATGGTTACGGTGAGACAATTACCAACATAAGGGTGATAGAAAAAAAGCTTTCGGAGCAGGCCGAGAACGTCACCAATTGGAAAGATGTAAATAAAGGTCCGGCCTGGGTTCCCGACGTTCCTGCTTTGAGAATACTTGAACAACTTGGTGATAGGTTCAAAATACGCTCGGGGAATTTTTTGAACGCAATGTCAGGGGGCATTGGAGAAAAAATCGCTCTGGAAGTAGCTATCAATAAACTTGGGCTAAAGAGAACTGCTTACGATATGCCAAAATCAAATCAACAGGGTGTTGATGGTTTTTGTAAATCCGGCGGTATTTATGTCATGCTAGAAGCAAAAGCTAGAACTGAAGTGCATGGCAAAGATACACTCAAAGCCACCAAAACTCGCGGTAAGCAAGCTTCTGAACAATGGCTAGAGAGTAACCTTTCTCTCATGCGAAAAGATAGTTCCGTGCAGTGCACTCCATCCAATCGCCAAATTGCTCAAGAGATTAACTCCCAAGGCGGCGCAAAGTCTGTGGAACGTATACTTGTTCACCTTAATCCGCATACCATGAACATCGTTGCCTACAAAGGAACTGATGCAGAAGGCAAACATTGGGAACCCTTTGCTATGTGGGAATTTGACGAAAGTGCCGTGGCAGCAATTTCCAGCCCTATCCCAATCGAGATATAGGTATGTTAACGGAGATGCAAGCCCCAATTTAACTTTCACAAAGTAGGTTGGGGTTTCCTTTTATCTCTACCAAGAATTTATACTATAATGACCACATATAAGTTATCCGATTTCTACAAAAATGCTTAAAAAGTATAGTAAAAATCACATAGCAGAAATACTAAGGTACGTTGTTTTCAAAAAACGTAATTATCACCCCAAGTATTTTAAAAGAGAATACTTAATAAAAGAGTTTGAAAGAAGTTTCGTTTCTGCTTATGATGATTACAATAAGGTAAAAGATACAAACCCTGACTATTTAGTAGAAGAGATCCTCAGAGGTGATTTCCGCTATTTGCTAGCATCAATAAACAAGATACTAACCGACTATACACTCCACGAAAGAATAATGAAAAATAATATGGAAATCTTCCTCAACGGCATTTATACCAGACAAAGACTATTATTTTTAGCTAACATATTAAAATATCCAAAGTTAGATACCGACAGGGCATATATGATGATTAATTTCAGAGGCAGTTTTGCCTACTTTGACCACGAAATAGTTGATAAATTTCTGGTATATTTTCCTGAACCTTTTAAAACCGGTTATTCATTTTACGTTGCCTACGCCAACGGTTTAAATCTCATATTTAATGGCAAACTGGAAGAAACTTCATCCTACCTAAATAAAAAATCCAAATTAAAAAAACTTACAAAATATGAGCGCTCAACACTTCTAACTTTGAAGGCAATTGCTGACGAAAATGAGAAAGCTTTTGCATTTGAATTAGATAACACACTTGACCTATATCATAGGCAGATTTTTTACCTTAATCTTGCAGATTTTATAGGTATAGAACCTCACGGACTATATAACATAGCCAAAAAGGTCTGGGGTAGATTTCCCGGGGAACCGGATAAAGAATTTTGGGATCACGATTTTGTAGTTTATAGCAAAAACAAAAAACCAAAACTATTATTAGATTTCTCTCAAATATCACCCTTGCTGGAATCCTGGCTTAAGAAATTACCGTCTGACATTAAAATTACTGAATTAATGGAAGATTTTAAAAAAGAACAAAATATCTAATGATCACCTACGTAGCTATAAAAACTAAGAATGTTAAAGCTGTACTTAAACTGATCGATGAATATTTTCGTAAAAACTACGAATTTAATATAGGAGAGATAAGAATAGCAGGAAGGAACACCAACTTTACCAAAGGCAAGAAAAACTTTAAGAATTGGCAGGATTACTCCGACAGAATACAACTCATAAGAATGGGTAATATTTTGGAAATTGATACTGACTTTGATGTTTTCTTTAACTTAGAGGAAAACAGAGATTGGATAATTTTAGATTTTCCTCCTTGGAGAACACGAAGAGAACATATTAAAATTAGGGATTACAAAAACATTGCCAAGTTTATATCAAATAAGCTGAGCCTACCAACCTTAATGCACATTCATAACGACACGACCGGATTTTACCACATTGTCTTATTTACCAAAGGAGTGTTAGAGGATGAATTATTGTTTGATGATATTGTAGTAAGAATTAAACAAGGCTATTTCGAAAACTTCTCAAACGAAGTATATGATGACACTGAAAAATTTTTTGATGATATTTATATACCCTACCTAAATAAATGGAAATTCGACCCCGAAGCAGAAGAACTGCAAATGATGACTCCTGAAACTTGGAGAAGATTTTACCTTGACGGTGACATAGACAAGTTAACTGACTATCTAGAAAGTAGTTAGCCAACAAGTGACATTTTACTATTTCCACACGTTATATATAATATACCTAAACCAAATAATCTAATGCACATTGAGACGTAAATATCTCTCGAAAGGAGAAACAAGGATGTCTTGGGACAATTACCAGGACCATGTTCGAAGATATGAAAGGGATTTCATATCAAGGGCTAAGCAGCCCAGAGATAAGAACTGGAGACCCGTAAGATTTGCTGTACGAGATGTGATCCTCGCCTATGTTGTGACTCGTTTGAAACCGAAAGACAACGTTTTGGAAGTTGACGTTTTTATGTCTTACAATCCCGATGCCATACCCGGTTGGAGCGGCACAAAGTTTGCCACCGTCTACTTTCTTTCCCAGGCTTACAAAAGTGGATCCTCAATGGGAATTCGCTTTACCAGCAAGATGGGCAGGAAAAGGGTAACTGTACCTGATGAGATTGTTGTTATGGCAGAGGAATACGATATCTTCCTTGAAAAGGAACATGTAAACCAAGGGGTAATTTCCCCCAAAGTGGCAAGGCATCTCTATCTAGCTCTCACGGAATTCAGCAACGAGGCAAGAACGCGCGTTGTGGAGTTGTCACTTTCGGAAAAGGTAGCTCCGGAACGCATCTGCTACATGGTGCACCATCTTACCTACACAAAGGAGGAGATGGAATCTGTTCTACTTGGCACTGAATACCCTGAGCACATTCTTTTGGGTAAAGTTACACCAGAAGAATATCTCCTCTACCAGGATGTAGTTCTCAGAACTCGTGATGTGGTACTGGGTGGCATGCTGGACCGCACCTTAAAACTAAAAGAAGTAGTTGGGGAAGATGGTAAAGTTGTTGACCTAGAAGGTAATGATCGACACCTTGAGATCTCTTTTGATCCTCAATTTTTCGCTAAAATCTACGAATCGGAAGAGGAAACACCTCTACTTTGGTTGGGAGATGGAAGCGAAACATTGCCGGCCGGCGAACGATTAGTTGTCATGGTCAGAGCTCGGGATTGGGCAGACGCTAAATATCGTATGAAGCGCGATATGGAAGCTTTCAAAGAGATGCACGAAGCATACTCTGACGAGCACACTCACTGTGTTTTGCTCATATCCAGGAACGTCAGCGACGGAGAAGACGAGCTCCTCAACAAATATCACGAGACTCTAGAGTTACTTGATGCTCGTGTGATGGTTTGCCCTGAGAGTATTTCCCTCTTAGATAAAGAGGTTATGCGCAGACTCAGGGAAAGCGAAACTATGCGCCATGATATAGGCTCCGGCGAATTTCGCAAGTACAACGATCCTGGAAACAAAAAGTTGGACTTCAATTCCAGCGAGATCTCTCTGGTAGCAGTACCAACTAACCTATCTATTGGTAGGCTTTCTCTAAAGGATCTTAGTGTCCAAACAGTCTACGATGAGGTTGAATTGCTTAGAGGTGTAAATAAGCACAATGTACGGGCAAGATACCATCTTGTGTGCGACCGCATACAATTTCTTGCTCATTTAGCGACTCTGGAAGGGTATGAACATATTGTTCTTCCGTCTGGTGTTCTTCCTACGTTGTCAAACGTTTGGGAACAAACACCTGGAAGAACAAAACGTGATCGCATGTTGCCCACCTTCTGGTTACCTGAACACTTTGATCAGTATGTTCTCAACATTCAAAGTCTCTCTGACGGGAAAACTTTCGAACACGTATTACGATTTCTTGGAGACGCTAGAGCTAGGCAACAAGCGGTTATTGCTATCCAAGATAAGCATGCACCTCAGGATGAGGTCAGTGGTGTAAATGTCACACCGACAGAAAACCTCAACGAAGCCTTTTTGGAGCAATTCGTACCCGACTGGATCAACGATTACGAAGACATGGACTTTGAAGAGGTTGTCGTTAAACTACTTTGGAGAGCTGCAAAGTCGTCTGTACTCGGACAAGCTAACGGGGTAAACCCCAGCGAAATACCTCACATGGTTATGACAGAAGCTCTACGGAAAATGGTCTATGAAAAACCCGGGAGGATAGATAACCGTGAGGTAGAAATCAACATCGTTTACACTGATGGCTCCCAGGCGCGCCCATTTCCTCTGTTCTGCTTGAAAAAACGAACAAAACAAGAGATGAGGGACATCCAAAAGCAAACACCCGTGCAAATAGGGATGATCAGCAACCGTCACCAAAGCATGGACTCTAAGGTGAAGCACTATTGGTTCAGAAACATTGAGGTTTCTCAACCGGGTATGACCAGTGCTGAGGTAGACGAGGTATGTTATCAGATCACGCTCAGGAAACTGAGAGAGATCCTGGATAAAGACTTGGAGAAAAGGGTTTCTTTCTATCAGAGCGGCTTTCAAGCCCCTTTGATCGGCTTTTGGAGGGCTGTGGTGGAATTTCTCAGAGCACAACAGGGTAGACCTGCTGTTTTGGAGATAACACCTTACTACTACACGGATCACAAGCGCAAACGGCCCTACGAACGCGGCTGGTCGTGGAATTAGTATCTATGTACAAAACAAGGTGAGGTTTTGCTACCGCAGAGGTAGTTTGGCTTCACCTTTTTTATTTACGGAATCCTTGACGCAAGAATGCACGTAAAAGATAATTATAGGGTGGTAATGCAAAAAGTAACACTAGGCAAAATAAACATCGATAAATACAAAAAATTTAATCCCAACCTCTTTAAAAAAATAAATACACTCGCCCAAAAATTCGCAAATAAAAAAATAGTACATGTAAGTGCCACGGCAATAGGAGGCGGCGTGGTAGAAATTCTTAGCAGCGAGGTGCCTTTGCTAAGAAGTTTAGGTATAAACACCCAGTGGTATATTATCCCCCCAAACGAGGACTTTTTTAAGATCACAAAATCCATCCACAATTTTTTGCAGGGCAAGGAGGGAAATTTAACTAGTGCAGAGAAAAACATTTATCTTGAGCACAATAAACACATTGCAAAATTATTAGAAGAAATTAAGGCTGACATCTTGATCATGCATGACCCCCAACCGGCCGCTGCACTAGGCTTCATGAGTAAAAATAAACTGCCAAAATTTGCTATCTTGAGAAGTCATATAGACACTTCTCATCCTAATAAGAAAGTCTGGGATTTCATGAAGCCGTTTTGGGAACCCTACGATCGTTACGTTTTCACTCTGGCAGACTACGTAAACGAAGGTATTCCACGCAAAGATGTTAGTTTGATCACTCCTGCCATTGACCCCCTTTCGAAAAAAAACGTGAAAATGCCTCTTGAAGAAGCACGTGCTCACTTGGTTAATTTTGGCATCAAGGTCAATAAACCAATTGTTACTCAGATCTCCAGGTTTGATCCTTGGAAAGATCCCTTGGGTGTGATCGATGCGTTTATGCTCGCCAAGAAAAAAATTCCAAAGTTGCAGCTGGCTTTAATGGCGCAATCGGCTACGGACGATCCTGAAGGACAAAAAGTTTATAAAGAAGTTAAAAATTACAGCAAAGGAAAACCGGATATTTTTATTTTGCTAAATCCACCGGATAATGACAGGTCTGTAAATTCATTGCAAACAGCTGCAGATGTTGTCCTACAAAAGTCGACTAGAGAAGGATTTGGTTTGACGGTTACTGAAGCTATGTGGAAGGGCGCAGTAGTTATTGGAGGAAATGTTGGTGGGATCAAGCTGCAGATAGAAGATGGTGTCAATGGTTTTCTAGTAAATTCGCCTGAGGAGACTGCCGAAAGAATTATTTATGTATTGGAGCATCTTCAACACGCGGAAAAAATATCCAAAGAGGCGCATAGATCTGTGAAAAACAAATATTTAATGACTAATTTAATTTATGACTACCTAAAATTGTGGAGATCGCTACTTTAAGAGTTAATATCTAGCAGCTCGAAAAAAGAAAGGGCACGGACTTATGAAGCATAGCTTCGCAAGTGCGCACCCTTAGGTGTTCAAACAAACTCATTTCAACTCATTTCGTCCGAAGTGCGACGAATAAGAGTAGATCAGCCCAGAGATAACCCTCTCCAGACCTCTTGATACCAATGATGGAGACGGAATCCTTAGGCCAGCCATAAGACAGAAGCGCGTAGTTCGCCTCTCTAGGCGTGGCATATTCATCCCTGGCTACTCTCCTACCTTCATTAGAGAGATCCACAGTAATGGTCAATCCCTCCAACTCAGCCTGCAATCGAGCAATCGCCTCCTGCTTGTTTAGGAAGTCGTAATGCGATCCGTAAGGGCCTACATTAAATGGCTCTGAGATCATACCTTCCAAGGTTTCGAAGTCGGCCGATTCAATTGCGGCTTTGAGATTTTGGACAAATTGCTCCAAAACCGGGTCGCCACGAATGGCTTTTTCCACATCCTCGTACTCCACAGAGGTTGTAGGCACATACTCCGTAGGTACTGGAGTAGGCGGTGTGCCTTGATCTACCATATCCTCAGCCTCCTCATCAGGCAGCTCTGGCGCGACACTTCTGCCATCATCACTTGATTCACTATCTCCAGGGCAAGTAAAAAAACTAACAAACGGAACATCGCACAAAATGGGATCTACTTGCCCCCAGACGAACAACACACCTCCCAAAAGAACCGCTGCAAAAAGCACATAGTACTTACGTAATGTTCTGTCCTCACTTGAGGATTTCTTTGACATTTAATAACCCTCCTCCGAAAAACGTCACTATCTTGTGATATTCTTTAGTACTCATTCAGGTTCTCATTATTATAGGTTACAGATCTGCTAAATGCAACCCAGAAAAATAAAAAAGGTGTGCATTGCCTCAGAACGAAGCATGGATGCACACCTTGTCGGGACTTTAATTGCCCCATGGTTCAATGTGGTAATTATTGTTCTCTCCTTCTGCTACCCAATATCCGGAGTAACCGAGAACATTGATCTGCCACCAGACAAATCCGTCTGAACATTTTGGCCCTCCCACTACCATAAATTCAGTCTTCAATGGAAGCAGGCTGCTAACGGGCGCGGAGGTGCTGGGCTGAACTCTCAACCTCACTTCTCTGGGATCACCCACTGGGGGACCTTCAGTCACTCTCCCACCTTTACCAACTTCCATCCGCATAAGCATAGCTCCCGGACAGAATGGTTCTTCTGTTTCTCCCGCACTAGGTGTAGAAGTCAACAAAGTAGCTGTAGGTTCAAATGTCACCGTAGGTAGTGGTGTGGGTCCTTCAGTAGGTATTGGAGTAGGAGTTTGTACCAACTCCAATCCAAAGGGCCACCGATGGTAAAAGATACCCTCCTTATCTACCAGCTCTACAGAAACGATCTTGACAATGATCTTCCCATCACCTGCTGCATATACTAGATCCTCTTCCTTAGCAATGCTTATTCGAAGAGAGTCAAGGTTAGCTTTTTTCTCATCGTAGGCTTCCCTAAGAATATCGTACCTATCTGGAATGAAACGATACCCCTGGAATTCCTCCAGAATATCCGATGGAAAATCAAACTGAACTCCTATGCGGAGATAGACATCTTCGGATTTCCAGACATCCCAAAAAGTCTCAGCATTCTCCACATCCATGTAGGCGTAGAAAATGAGTGCAGCTAATCCACCACCTTCTCCTTCAAACCATTCATCTTTGGTTTGGAGGTTTTCGTTGAAAAGGTGGAGTTTTTCCACCACGCTATTCTCCTGTGGAACGTACAAATGAAAATCAGGGCCATAGTTCTCATCATCAGAAAGCCTATGGGCGGTGGACATTCGGAAGGGGATCTCATAATAACCCTCGTCGGCATTGAAGCTGCCTAAGTCCTCTTCCTCTTTTAGTTCATGGACGATATAGAAGATCTGCGCTTCAATACGTCCATAATAATCACCTGCCTTGGTTAGATACAGGACACTCTGCTCAAAGAGCTTTTCTCCATGAACTTCTGTGGGATCAAATTGATCTCTAGGATTCCAAGGATCACCGGGTGCCTTCTCCAAAATCCCCATCAGGAGATCTTTCAGGTTGTTAGGCACCCTCTCACCCGTAATGGGGTCTTCCACCGTTCTACTACTGCAGCCAAAAACGGCTATAGACAAAACAGCCAGGCATATTACAGTAGATTTTTTCATCTTCTTACCTCCTGTCTGCTATGCGAAATTAGGCCACAACTTGAGCTTTCTTATCGCTCTGCAAGTAGAAATCTGTCTCTTCATAGACGTCATTCTCACTAGCGTAATTGATCAGCTTTTTTAGAGCCCGCTCAGCAGCACCGCGCTCCCTTCCTTTACCATCAACCACAAAACGTCGCTCTTCACTCTGGCCTTTTGAGCTTATTCGGTAGCGCTCCCTGGTGGATGAGAGATCAAGGTCAATACTAGGTCTCACATCTTCATCCGGAAGATCTGCGAAAGCCCATTGGCCAATCGAAATAGCAGGGCCGGATTGGTCGAAGAGCACATGCTCAGCTGACCTTCTCCTCTTCTTAAGCTGCATATGTTCCTTGAGCATGGTGGGAACCACCGTTAATGTTCGACCGTCTCCAAAGTTTCCAGCCACGGCCAACAGGTCCAGAACATCATTGAGTGAATCCTGAGCTAATCCCTGGGACAATGACCCTAAATCCGCACTCTTCTCTATCTGCTCAGAAGCGCTATGGGACATCATCACTCGGGACATGGAATCTACCAGAAAAACGACTCTGCGCCCTTCGTCCCTGGTTCCTTCACAAAGCCTCTCAGACCTTGCTTTAAGAACCTTGGTCAGCCAGTAGTGGCCAGCCCGTGGATCGGTTCTTTTGTCTCCCGCCGGTGCCAAATAGAGCTCGGCACGATCTTTTTCCTCCGGACCAACAGCGATCTCAAAAATCCTCTCCATCTCGGTGGCATCCTGCGCACGTTCACCGGTTAGTAAAGCAATAACATGAAGATTTTTGATCTCTTTCAACGAGAGTAGTAACGCCCAAAGGTAAGCTCTCATTGCCGTTGATTTACCGGTTTCAGGTGGAGCAGCAAAGAGATGTATCCCACCTTCAGGGGGAGGAGCTATGATGGAACAAGCCCTAATGATCAAGTTCAAGTCAGGCTCGCCTTCCTTTTTTGGCGGCGGAAGTCTCACAGACTCAATAGGCATACGTTTCTCAGCATATGCCGAGGGAAGATCCTGCACCAAACGCGGTCTATGCTTAATCGCTTTAAGGTCTGTGTATCCATTAATGGAAACGACTTCGTCGAACCCACTGCCAAAGCGGACCATATCACCTTCCAATAGACCGTATTCCCGGACAGTGCCTTCTGGGACTTCCAGATGTTTCCGCACATTCTCATCTAAACCAATCATTTGCCGAACGGGGAAACGCTTAATCCAGTCGTATTTCTTACGCGGAATGGCAAATGTCGCTGGAATCGGGTATTTATACTCTTCTCCCCGGATCTCGGCCAGGGGTCCCAAAACCTCATGGGTCATATCTTGTGTCAACTCGTCCTGTAAAATCAGGAATTCTACAGGTTTTGCCGATCTAGTAGCGCTCATGTTATTTCACCTCTGTTTCCTCTTTCTTTCCCCTTTTTATAGGATAGGGAAACGGCTAGTTTTATTCGATAAAAATAAAGATCAACCGTTTCCCTACCCCAACTTTATGTCAAAGTACCAAGCAAATCAGTTAGTCAAAAGGTTATTTTAACTAGCTAATATGCTCCACAACAAGAAATAAAAGAACCCGGAAGAGGACTCAAGAGAATCCTCTTCCTTGTGTTTGCAAACGCAACATTCCTACTCTTCGTCTTCATCGTCGGAGTCGGAAAGAATAGTCTGCCAGAGATCGGGTCCGGATTGTTCTTCATTAGGTGCCAGTATATTATCGGCATCTATGGGCTCATCCTCAGATTCGGAAGTTGAGCTAGAAACAACCGGTGTTTCTTCAATGAGAGCGCCACTTCCCTCACGTCTAACCAGGGAGGAAACAGCTCCATCGTCAATCTCCGGATTGCTGTCAGAAACGTTTGTCAAGAAGGACTTCTGCCGCCCTAACCTCTCTTCGACTGCAATCGCTGTATTCGTCTCACTGGGAGCAACGGTGCCCTCAGGAACATCAGGTAGATTGCTATTCGGTCCGGAATCAGGATCGGAACTAGTCATAAAGACTGGAGCGGATCCAGAGTCGGACCCGGAATCAGGAGAAACTCTCCTGCCATTTTCCCTATCCCACTCGCGTGGATCTACAAGATCTTCATAACCGTCGTTGTACCTTTCCACAAGAGTCGGGTAAATCCCATCGAACCCGGCCCAAATCTTCTTTACCAGGCCAGCACGATCTTTCTCATCAAACTTCTTAGTGCCAGCATCTTCGGAGAGAGCTTTGCTCTCATTTTCCTGGTAGGTCACAAACAAGTTTTTGTAGGCTTTGCCAAGATCAATGAGCTGATTGATACACGCCATCGTTGTATCTGCCCATTTCACTGAAACAAACAAGTCATCTGCTCCGGCTCGGCTGCCAACCCTCAAAGACAGTACCCGATACCTCTTAGAAAGGTACTGATTCCACCTGTCTTGACCAGGGGGTGTATAGGCACCACCAAGTAGATTTTGGATGTCCGTAGCTATCTGAACATCGCGGATCAGATCTATTTCAGTTAGATTATCCACTACCACGTTATCGCCTTCAAAGAAGGGGGTGATCATCCTTGTGATGAACTCCGCCTCTAGATGCAAAATACCTTCCAAAAAAACAGCCAAGATGGTGTGCCTTCTCTCCCATTCGTACCGCCAATAGGTCCAGATGAGACCTGCAGTCCAAAGCGAGAAAATAAGCAAAACCATGAGGACAATGACCAACACCACCTGTAGGATAACCTGCCACATAGAGGTTACATTCTGGGTAATTTCCGGTAATCCCTTAGGAAAAATAGCATCCTGAATGCCTGGGCTTAGGTTCACCAGAGCTATAAAAAACGCTACAGCTAGGGGAAGTATGATCAGGATAGCTATGAGCAATCGCCCGATAGTAATGTCAACACTTTCCTCAACATCTTCTTCGCCTTCTTCACCACCATTGGATCTCTTACTACTTTCTTTTTCTCCCTCCTCTTTACCATTTGAAGTACGGATGAAAGGGCGTAAAGCATAAGAGATCACAGGCCAACCCACGTAAGCTCTCTCATCAGGACGAATAACCATCTGAAGAGTTGAACCCCTTTTTGGTATCACTCGCCTCGTTGGCCTTAAACGCCGATTAAAGTACGGTATCAAGACCAGACCAAAAGGTTTTGCTATTCCTCTTACAAAGAGGAACAATCTTTCGTACCACCTGTAGATTGAAAACAGATCATAGATCTTTTTCACTTTCATTACTTCCTCCTTCATTCCTCTTATTTGCTATTGCGATAGGGAGATAAAAGATCCCGATCTATAAAATGCCGACGATCAGAACCTCATTTCTCCCCATCACAACATCTTTCTTGTTGCGATTTCAAAGATCGTTTATCTTCTCCTATCAACCAACTAGCATTTTTGGCTAGTTAACTGAATAAGAGGCGCAATAGGAAAATAGTGATGAGGAGGTTAGAGCAGAATAGTGCTACTGCACAACAACCTCCTCCTCATCTTTAAAGGCAAGACATGTCCCGAGAACCAGATTAGGATTGATATTCCCCGGATCCTCTTGGCGGTAACTTGCCATCTCATTTGGATGAACATTGAGTACCTGAAAGTGAACGTGTGGTCCGGTAGAATTTCCCGTACTTCCACATTTACCGATCACTTCGCCTTGCGATACCTTGTCTCCGATATCTACTTTGACCCTATCTAGGTGAGCATAAACAGCGTAGAGCCCACCACCGTGGTCAATCCAGACGTTGATACCGAAATCTTTGTTCTTGTTCCGTCTGCCAACATTACTGATCCTACCCATAAGGGTGTTGGCACCCGGCTCAACGACTATTCCGTTAGCTACGGAGATGACATCAACACCGATTTTCTTACAGACAAAGTCTATAGCCGGATGTCCGCTAGGGTTATCACTCAAAGTGTAGCCCTGGGATATACCATCCGGATAGTAACTTGTCTTCAAATCCTCTTGCCTAAGGGGTGCCTCAAGCCAACCTATGCGGTTTGGTAACAGATCGAGGCTGTCCAGTACCTTTATCAGGAACAGCTTCAAGTCTCCCATCATGGTTTTGCCAGGCTCGAGGATGATATTTTTGATGTCGGTGAAGATGTTCACCGCACCAACCACGAGGTTAAATTCCACAGCCCTAGCCACTAAACGTACTCTGTAAGCTAGGTTGTGGTTCCAACCGTATAGGCTATCCACCTTTTCTGAGTTACTCTGATCGTCACTATAACCTTCGCGATAGAGATACCAGGGGATAGCGTGACCGTTAACCTTCCTGGACCAGAAGTTACATGATCTAAGATCAGCATCGGCACTTTTCATCAGTGCTTGCTCACAAACCCGCTTAGCGGAAGAAGGAAGGAATCCGTCTCCCACCTCTCCAGCACCATGACCTAGATATCCGGTATAGCCTGGATAAATGTGAGCCGCCGCTTCAGAGCTCCTGGCACGCACATTGTTCTTTTTCCAGTGGTTAAGAAGCCATTCAGCCGCAGCCTTTTCTCCAGCGGAATCGCGATTTTTGGCAACTCCGACGAGCCAATCAGTACTACCCATATTGGCCCCAAAATTGCTTTCACCTTCCATGATAGCCAGGATAATGCCAATGTCGATGTTTGCTCCATAGACAACTCCACACCATCTCCTACCAGCTTCAGCATTGGAAACACTTGGGGCTGGTATACCCAGTTCTGCTAACCTCTCAATGTCTTCGTCACTGAGACGAAAACCTGTGGCGCAACCCAATCCCAACCAGTTGGCAAAGGGACCGATGTACCAATCGTAGATCGGTCCCTCGCCAGCCACTTTGTAAGCAACGCCAACAACACCAGTAGCAAAGAATGGTGCTGATGCCAACAGGCATAGGGTAGAGATTATGGTCATGCAACCACAGGCGAGAAGTAGCCGTGCTACAAGGCCTCCACGCGCTTGTTCTTGCACTTCTCACCTCCTATTCCGTCTAGTTCTCTAACAGATGCAGATCTTCAGGACGGAGGACGTAGTTCAACATCCAGGTTGGAATGGTGACATGTATTTTCTCGTGCCTCACTGTCATCTCTTTCACGCTCTTGGCCTTTGCCGGAGTGTAGATAGTGGCAACCTTAGCCTTTGCCTTTGGTGCCTGCTCAATGTGGACTAAGGTATGGATTGCATCCACCGGCCAGCGGAATTCGAATAAGTTATTCACGGACTGCAGAGTGGCAATGAATGCTTGCCTTCTCTTTCGGTAGTTGTAGCAAGCATCATGTAGTTTTTCCCTGGCTTCGGCGTTTACCTGGCGTGGGATAGGACCCAAAACTGAGTCCCATTCCGTATCGATGTCAAGATTATTGATATCCTCCGCGAACATGATCAATAACTTCGAATCGTCAACAGCCAGTTCTACACCTAGCTCATCTTCGGATTTGGTAATGGCAGGCGTGAAAACCATCTCATCAGCAAGTCCAATTTCCTCCTGCACAGAGTCGGTATCCACCTCCGCCTCACCCTCAGTTTCCGTAACGAAAACCCTCTCATAGGCCAGGGAGAGCTGCTCCTGCACATTGGAGGCAAAAGCAATGTAAGCTGTGGAATTCACCTTGGGTTTGATGACTATGGGGAGTCCAACCGGAGCACCCGCTTCTCTGCAGTCATTTTCCCACGATTCTGCGAACTCCTTAGCCTTTTCAACGGCTGCAGTATTCAACTTCCTCTGCTGCTTGTGACGCTCTTCCTCGTCCGGAAACTCTTCCGAACTGACATCCGGTAGGTCAATGGTATAAACCTTACCGTTCATCTTCCTGGCCAAGATCGGCCAAGTTTCTCCTCTTGCCGTGGAGTAATGAATAACCACAACATTAGGAGTTCTCTGCAGAGCATAGAGAGCCGTCGCAGATAAGGTCTTACCCGCGCTCTGTACACCGGCTACAAAGATTACGACACCATCGCTTTCAGCGTCACCGAACACAGGCATATTCTTATTGGGCACATCCTTGCCCTGGTCGTCCACATAACCCTGAAACCCCCAGAAGAAGTTACCCTGAGTAGTCGCCTGTCCTGAGTTGACCTTCGAACCCAGGGCATTAAAGAGGGTCTCTCTCTGCTCAGCGGTACGAATCCTCTGATGCAGCCCCAGTCTGACACTGATGTCTACGATATCTGCACCAGTCACAAAGGCCTGAAAGGCGTGCCGCATATCTTGTCCACGTAGCGGAGTAGCGTTGAATCTCCTCAGCTGACGTGAGATAGCATCCAGTTTGGGGAATCTGCCATTTATTACTTCCGAGGACGCTCGTAGGAGTGCAGTCACCCACACATCCCTCGTGTCCGTATCTTCTGGTCTGGGTACTAGATCAACACAAAGCAGAAAATCCACATCCCTATTATCTATCAGCTTGTCCAACACATCCTTGTCGAACTGTATTGGCCACGAATAGATCCTGTAAGCCCTCTGGTTGATGATGTAGTGATCATCCTCAAAGTAAGGTAGCGACGAACAAGCAACCTTAAGGGCATTTCCTGGATGTTCCCTGAATCTCGGTTTTCCACCATCACCGGAACGGCTTATTACCTCAAAAGGATCACGGACCAATATCTGGTGCATGAACAAACCAGCCTCTTTACTGGTAATTAGCTTACCTCTGAGAGAACCGGTGACGTCATCTTCATCCGGTAGAAGCATATGAGCTGGTGACGACCAGTAATTTAGATCGCGTATGTGCTGGCCTTCAAGATCCATATCCACAAACTTAGGGTTTATCCCAGTCACGTGGCGCTTCAACCTGGCTAAGTAACCAGCGTAAAGTACCGGATCACCCCAACTCGCTACCTCGTCCATGCGTGCCATAAAGCTCTCATGGCTTCTGAGGACCGATCTCAAAAGGAACGTTCCTCTGCGCATGTACTTCAAGGCAAGGGAGAGGTTAGGCATTGGCGGTTGCTCATGATGAACTACCGCCCTCATCTCTCCGCTCATCCTAGCCAGTAGAGATTCCATTTCCAACCAGATTTTTTCTCTCTTGTCCTCATCGAGAATACTATCGTATTTCTGCCTAAGCAGGTCGAATTCCATAGTCAACCGCCTGATTTGGCTATCCAATGAGGAGAAAACGGCCACTTCCTTCAACTCACCGCCCTCATCAATGAACTGCTTGGCCTTGGGGTTATACACAATTCCTAGGATCTTTTGAGCTGTACTAAGTCGCATATCTTCAGCGGGCCTAGTAGTAAACCTCAATGGGTTATCAACTTCATCAGATCTTTTGTTTCCCAAAAAACGTATCTTGGGAAAACTCACGTTGCTTAACCTTGCTCGAATGGACTTCATGTCCAGCCTCCTTTGCCCATAATAGGGCGTGATTCAACTCATCGTTACATTTTTTATTTCTCACTCTTTGTGATGAGGAGAAACGTGACTCCAAAATTACTTGAGGACACGGTGCTCCTCACCACAAGCTATGTTTTTCCTATTGCGCTGTCAAAGTGCAACATTTTCTGTTTCAACCTATTTCTAAATTTAAAATGGTCTCATCAGGCCCAATCTTATCGGACGACAGAAGTGAGTACATAACTTATATAACAGCACAAACAAGAAAGAGAGCAGGGCATGGGTATTACCCTGCTCTCTTGATTTTCTCTGGATCTCGTTGACTCGAAAGTAAACCCACACCAAAGGGGTCGTCTTTCTCTTGAGTCCAGTTACGGAAGACTACAAAGCTCCTCCGACGAGCGATTTGCCAGAAGAGAAGATACACCACACCAATAAACACGAGTATTCCAAAAAGCGCCCGTGCAATAAGCATGAATGACTCACCCAAATCCGGCATCAACTCAGATGCAAGTAACGACATGGGAGCAAACAACACCAAGAGCATAAAGAAACGCTTGTACATTGGTGGTTTCTCCCCACGGTCGGTCAGCCAATATACAACTTTCCGTCCAAACCTGTCATAGATGAAATTAAGTAACTTCCTCATCTAAGTCCTCCTTTTCTTCATCATTCTCAGATTTAGGTTTTGAAGCCTTGATCTTCCATGAGCCTTTTTTGTGTCCACCATCGCCTTGATTATCATCTGAGGCATTATCATCTGGGGCAAGGAGTCCTCCAACAACACCAAGAGCCACGGCAGCCTCCGGACGAACAGCACCTACTACAGGAGCTGCAGCCTTAGCAGCCCTACCAACTCTACTTGCTGTTCTTTTTACCCTGCTTTCCTCAGACTCAACCTCGCCACCCTTTTCCTTAGGAACTTGATCAGATGAGTCATCATCCGATTCGTCCTCACTTGAAGGAGTATCTAAGTCAACCGGGGCTGAGGCGGTCTGAACACCCACGTCATCAGCAGGTAGCCCTGTTGTTTCTCCTACAATGGCGCCGTCCTCCTCCTGAGATGAATCTGGTTTCCCAGTCTCTACTCCATCTTCAGTAAGCGATGGCTCCAACCCTTCTGTTGGACCTTCCGGACCATCTCCTTCAGTTCCTTGAGCCTGAGGACCTACAGCACCTTCGGTACCATCCCCTCCATTTTCTTCCCTGATAGGAGGTTTTGCCTTTATCCCCAAGCCTGCAAAGAAAGCAACAAGAGCATCAGCATCAACCTTTCCGGTTAGCTTCTTGACTGCTTCAGCTATAACGGATGCCTCGTCTTTATTCTTCTTCCAGGATAAATCATATTTACCCCACGAAACAAAGATGGCAAATACCGCAACTGCAATGGGTATCAAGGACATAAAAAGGGCCATGAGTACCCAGACACCTCCTGCGTAGAGAAGGAGCTCTATTACAGCCTTAGTCGCTTTACTGGTGGCTTCAGCTTTAGCATTAGCCGAAACTTGGGTCCAAGAAAAAAGAATCGGTGATGTAATTAACCACCCGCCAATAAAAGCCAGATCAACCACAATTGGTTTAATATTGCGTGAAATGGCTATCACAACGAGTGATATCAGGTGAACAATCCACAGACCCCACAGCCAAACATTTATGACTGATGGGATGAAATCCGTGAAGGCGTAAGCGACGGGTGAAGTCCAAACCGCATCTTCCGGGAACGGTATCTGCCAACCCATCAACTCCATTACAGTGGACATTTTATAGTCATCAGGCCATGCCCACTCACCTGCTGCCAAGATCAATTCTGTGATACGAAAGACTGAGGCTATACCCACGGTCATGAAAATAAGCCAGTGGATAGCACCTACCCAGTCCTTCGTCAAAAAAGCATATGAGCTGAAGATGAAAAATATCAGCAACAGCCCTGCTACGATCCAGTTGAAACTACTGAAGTCTACATTATCCGATGGATCGTTAAGCGCCCTGGCTAGCCATCTTTGGTCTATCGACTCAATGTCTACACAACCCGTTAAGAAGATGAGACCTAGGATGCTTACAAAAGCCAGGGTAAGCATCCTATCTATTTTCATCGTCATCCTCCTCCGCTAACTTCCGGCTCTGAAGAGGGATTTGACCATGTCAAGGACTGTTGTTCCCAAACTGTAACCTGATGTCGCATCGTAGTAAGCTGCGATACAAAAGAGCACACCTACGAAAATCAGGATCGCATACGCGATTCCCTTCAGGTACTCACCCTGCAGGATTTGCCACACTCCAACACCCAATGCCCCTAGTGCGGCGGCGGCAACAGCGTACTCACCAAGCTCAGTAATCACATCGCCTAGATCATACATCGGTGCAAAGAGCGGCAACAACAGAACGGCCCCGAAAAACATCGTCGGGTTACTTCGTGCGACACTTTTTGTGCGCACGTACCACTTGGTACAAAGTACAGCTAAGCGGTTCATGGAAAAACCTCCTTTTGGGGCATATCGCCCGTTCCATGTACTTCCTTCGTCTTTCCTTCTGCTTCTTCCCACTTATTTGGGGTGGTTAGGAGCTAAACAACTCCAATTATATAAAGTCGTAGAACAAATCAGAGTCGCATAACTCCTAACCACACAAAGCAGATTTTTCTTGTTTTGTGCTGTCAAAGAGCGCGTCTCTCCCTTATTTTAATATTAAGCGTCATTTATAAATTTCAAATAACACCAAAAGAAAAAATTCAAGATATTCTTAAGTTCTTTCTTTTTCACTCTATATTTTTAAAGTACAGGGATATAGCGGTATAGACAGAGGAGTAGGAAATAAAGGGTATGATCCAAAAGATCCTGCTCCTCCTATGTGCCGTTGCACGAATGATGACGGATCCCTATTTGGGAATCCTTGAGGTTATTCGCAATCTGAACCAGGTGAGAAATCTCTCCTTCGTTTTTACATACTCAGGATAGGTGTAGTAGCCAAAACCTCCGGCAAAACCTGCAACTATGGCGAGATTACATACCATCTGCAGGATTGTATCCCTTCCTTCAAACTCCGGATCAAGTATGACTTGGGTCCAAAGTCGAATTACGGGATGCGGTGGGTTTATTCCCACGATTTCAACACCTTGATATTCTGCTACTGCCGCCATTAAGTTAATGTAGGCTGTCATCATTAGTGGTATTATCACAAGCAATACTAGTGCACAAACACCAACTAGAATCGCGAAGAGCACCGATTCGAAACCACGAAACTCATCCTGTTGCTCTATGTTATCCATGATATTTCCTCCTTAGAGGTAGCATTTCACTTCCAACCCATAGCGACGATAACACCCTCGACAGTAATTTCTGTCAATGCAGGAACTTGCGGGGTGTTCATAAGAGCAAAAGTCGCTGCTTTCAACCCTTTTGCCATGAACTGGATAGAACTCACCCATACGAGGGTCATTAATACGAGCAGACCAACGAGAAGTAGTTCTTCAAACCAAATCTCAATCGCCAATTTGACGGTACGAAAGTCTTTTTTCACTTTCGCCCAGACTTTTCCAGGGCTGTGATAGTACATCATCAAAACCTCCTTCTTTAGAAAAGAGAAGAAAGGAGTCCTAATAGTGTGAGTACCAGGACTCCCTCCCACAGACGAGTTAAAGCTCGCCATTTTGTTTCTTTGCCCTTCGTTCTCTTTCCTCTTTCAACACCTGTAACTCCCAGGCTGCCTCTTCAGGGTATATCCTGTCATAGTGCTGCCTGTACACATCAGGGCATCGCGCTTGACACAGTTCGTTTACAAAGTAACGAGGCGCCCAGTAGAGAAGCCCGATGTCGTCCAAAGGCCCCGGAATAAAATCCGGAAAGATCGCCCATAAGACAGCGCCTATTGGGAGAAGTTTGTAACGTAAGGGTACTCTCATGTCGAGCATCAAAGACCCAAGCAATTTGAGTCCCTTGATCGACTGTTCAACTATCCCTAAATTGGGAGGCTCCCGTTTCCGAGATTCTTGAACCATGGCCTTACTCCTTTAAGGAGCTCGGTTGGTCAAAAACCGCCAAGCTCCGGGATTAAGGATTACGGATCATCTAGTCTAACTTGATACCGTTTCCTTCTCAGGTTCCTTCAAGGCGTGAGCAGCTCTGGCCTTCTTGGCTACCTTTTCAAGGGCATTAACAGCACCATCTGCGATACCAGGTAGCTTCTTTAGAGCATCTTTTCCTCCGCCCTCTTTGATCACATTTGCAGCGTCGCCGAGAGTGATAACACCTGCAGCAGAAAAGGAATTCACATACCTGATTTCGAGACCAAGACTCTCGAGAGTGATCTTGGTAACGTCCACCTCGGTCGCGGTGTCACCGTCTGCCTCAGCCTCCTCAACCATCTCTTCAACTGCAGCGAAAGCTAGTTCCCGTGCGTTTAGGTCGAGGTCTCTGAACACCAGCTTGACTTCCTGTTGCGTAGCCCCACAATCCCTCACAATCCTTCGTAGCCACCTCAACAAATATAGTGGATTTGTATAGGGTTCGTACAAATTGACGAAGGTAGGCTTATCTTTGAAGGTGAGGTATAGCCGACGATTTTTCCCATCACCGATAGAGGGACTGATCAGGTTAGGAAACTCATTTTCTCGACGGAGCACCTCAAGAGCAGCCCAAGGAGTAGAGTACTCTACTCTACTTTCCCATCCTTCCTGCTCAATAGAAGCTACCCAAACTGGAACTCTCGGTATTTTTTCGTCAAAGTTAGGATCCCTCAAACCATTCTGGATGTAGTTGGCTACCGTAGGCACATTGGTCCCAATCTTGACACCCAACTCTGGTCTCCTGAGTACTACTCCCGGCAGATCTTTGATACTACCGAACTCATTCTTCTGGGGCATGATATTTCCTCCAAGTTCTTATACAGTCGTTCAGGACTGAAAAACAGTATTGGCTTCATTCATCGATCTCCAATACCCTCTAGGTCCGTTAAGACCTTACTGTGTTTTACTACCCCTCCTTTCATCGGATTTGTGCTTTTCTTATTCTTGTAATGGTGGGCACAACAAGAAATCCAAAGTATTTAGACTCCCTGCTGTGCCTACCACCCGCTATATCCCTATGTCAAAGTACCCTCCTTAAACATATAAATAAATTCTTAGACTTTAAGGAAGTGTGTTCCATAATTCGTGGAAAAATATTTGTATTTTTACAGCAGACTGCTTATTTTTGGATTGGCAGAGAAAACTATATTATTCGATTTTTCGGTAGACAGGATTATTTTATGTCTTCTCCACTAACAATCATCTACTGTATTTTATTTGCTCTACTGCTGGAAAAATATCATAAACAAGCCTATAAGTCAATTTTACAAACCTAATATTATAGGCTATAATGCTCGCTCACCTACCTAACAAAAAGAAAAATAAGGTGATAGTAGGTTTCTGCCAGCTTCAAACCGCACATACAGGAAGGGGATGTGTTATGAGTACTGTTAGTTTAGTCAGAGAGCGTCTTGACGAACCGCGTAAGATAACCCTCAGGACTGCGCTCAAGATCGGTGTTGTGATCTTTGTACTTGCATGGGGTTCCGGTCGTTTACAGTCTGTTTCCGCCGGATCCAACAACATGTTGACCAGCCGGATCGAAAATATCAGTGCCGTTTTTCTTGATGACCCACGCACTGAAAATCTGGAAAGATGGGCTGTGGTTGACGCAGTAACAGATTTCGACCCGGAAGATGGTGTGCTTTTTCTCACCATTAAAGGGGAACTGGACGGCCCTTTTTTCGAACTGAAGGTTCCGGACAAGTAGAACAAGTCTCTGGGTTGACTCAGGCAAAATCGCGGGGAACCCAGCTCTCCGCTGTCTTTGAACCCACGGTTCTCTACTGGAGTGACAAGATCATGGAATGGTCCCAAGGAACACATCTGGAACCAAACCTTGTGGCAACAGTCCTCCAGATAGAAAGCTGCGGGTACGAAAAAGCGGAATCCGGAGCCGGAGCTCTAGGTCTCTTCCAGGTTATGCCTTTTCATTTTGGGTATAGCGAGGACGAGCTCGATCCCGACACTAACGCTTTCCGTGGTATTAACTACCTGCAAAGATCCTACGAGTTAGCCAATGGAGATATCAGGCTTACTCTAGCAGGTTACAACGGAGGACACAGCGTCATAGAGTGGGATCCGCAGGATTGGTCAGCAGAAACAACTCGTTATGTCTATTGGGGTCGGGGTATTATGCAGGATATTGCCGATGGCAAGAATCCCAGCCCCATTCTCCAAGAATGGTTGCAGACGGGAGGTTACAGCTTGTGCAGAGATGCCAGAACTAGCCTAGACCTTCCACTCGACTAGCAAAACTCGGCTCTTTTGAGCTCGAGTATCCGTAATATGAAGCTGGCACCCAGCTGGGGTGGAAAGTCAACACGATTTTCATCCCAGCTCTTTTTTTGCCTAAAACATATGTAAAAAGCTTTCTTGACGCCAGAATTTATATACACCATAATGTTGAGGTATATTTATTTTTGTGCGTAACCATGCAAAAAGATAAGAAAATAAAACCTTCAATATTGCCCGGATTCATGGAGCTTCTTCCTAGGGAACAGTTAGCTTTTGACTCTATGGTAAAAAAAATCCGCGAAAGTTTTGAGTTGTTTGGTTTTTCCCCTTTAGATACGCCAATTATCGAAAAAGCAGAGATCCTCACTGCTAAAAGCGGGAAGGAAACAGAACGACAAATGTATAGATTTAGTAAGGGAGATAACGATCTAGCTTTGAGGTTTGACCTTACGATACCTCTCGCCAGATATGTCAGCCAATATTTTAACAAACTAACATTTCCCTTTAAGAGATATCAAATTGGTAAGGTTTACCGCGGCGAGAAACCCCAAAAAGGTAGGTTTCGAGAGTTTTACCAATGCGATATTGACATTATCGACAAAGAAAACCTGGATCTAGTTAATGATGCGGAGATTCTTGCCGTAATCTACTTTACCTTTAAAAACCTTGATCTAGGAGATTTTCAAATTGGTATAAATAATAGAAAAATCCTAGTGGGGATAATTAATTTACTTGGTATGGAGGAGAGATCTGCTGATATTCTCAGAGCCATCGACAAACTGGAAAAAACAGGTGCTAAGGAATTCGAAAAATCCCTAAACGGAATTGGTTTAAATAGTGAACAAATAGAAACACTAAATAATCTACTTTCCATGACGGGAAACTCTGAAGAAGTGGTATCCAAATTAAAATCCTTAGAGATAAAAAATGACCTTTTCAAAGAAGGGGTCAATGAGCTGGAAAAAGTCAGTAAATACATAAAATTCCAAGATATTCCAGAAGCAAACTGGAAAATAGACCTAAAAATAGCTCGGGGTTTGGATTATTACACAGGAACCGTCTACGAAACCGTACTTTCGGATTATCCTGATCTGGGTTCTGTATGCGGTGGTGGTAGATACGATAACCTAGCTGAATTTTTCACAGAGAAAAAGCTGCCCGGTGTGGGAATCTCTATTGGCCTTACTAGGCTTTTTTCTCAGCTTAAAGAGCGGGGCGTTCCGCTTGAGGACAAGACTACCCCTACTAAATTCCTCATCTTGCCGCTGGAAGCACCGCTGGAAACCTGTTTCTCCCTAGCTACTAAAGTAAGAAACGCAGGTATTCCTACTGAGGTTTACACAAAACAAGACAAACTAGGAAAAATGTTGGAGTATGCTAACAGGATAGGTGTACCTTATGTGGGCATTATTGGTGAGAACGAGTTAAAAAATAATTCTGTGACTGTTAAAGATATGGATTCGGGTGAGCAAAATACAGTATCTTTTGACGAGACAGCTGAATATCTAACAAGATCTATCTAGAAAAAAAGAAAACCGCCTAAGAGTTGTTTAAAAACTTAGGCGGCCTCAAACGACCTATTTCAGCGACGCAGGCTTGCCTGCAACCTCTGACTCTTCCTGGTGGATCTTGAAATGCCTCTCGCCAGGTATTCCTTAAGAGCATTTCCGAGCTTAAAGGACGGACTTTTAGGTCTGTCCCCGCCGTTAGCGTAACTGCGTAAATCTGCAGCGTCGTCTGAGTTAAGCCCGTACTTACTTATCAAAGCGTTCACATTTGCCATGTCTTAAATCCTCCTCTTTTTCTGATATTTGGAATCAGGTTGGCCGTATTATACACCAAGATCCACATTTCGGAAAAATCATTTTGTATAATTTTTGTATAATCAAAAGGTCATGAAAATTAAATCTTATAAAACAAAACGCAAAGATATTAGTGAATTTAAGAAAGAGGAGTGGAAAAAAGCTAATAAAGAAACGTACGGCAAAACTATTGACTGGTTCGAAGAAAAAAGAGAATTAACGGCTTATGACAGCGATAGCAATATATTGGGTGTGCTATCTCTTAAAATCACCTCAGGCGTAGCTTATGTTAAAACCCTCATTATTAAAGATTCTCAACGAAATAAGGGTATAGGTGAGAAACTTATGGCTGAAGCGGAAGAAATATCAAGGGAATCAGGCTGCCACAAGATATATTTACAAACAGGTAAAACCTGGCGAGCTGGCGATTTTTACAAAAAACTTAGCTACAAAATCAGCGGGGAGCAGAAAGATCACTATTTCCACCAAGATTTTGTAGTCTTTAGCAAGACTCTATAAATCCGTGAAGGAACTTGGTGTTAATTTTGAGCTACATCCATGCAAGAGAGCTGCGCTCTCGATGTGCCCCCTTCAAAATCACCCGTGAGCATGACATTACAAATATAATCCCCGTTTCTCATTCTACTCACAGTAGCATCCGAGACAGCAGGTATTTCATTATAAGAGTCAGTTTTAAAACCCAATTCACCAAGTTTTCTCAGTAAGGCAGTATGCCTATTTGCTACATCCTGAGATCTGTAGTCACCTTCGTAGACGACACCTTTTCCTTCATATTCCATTACCCTGCCCTCAGGTATACTCCATCTCACCGGAATATCCAATAAAACCAGGGACTCTGCGTCTATTTCGAAGGCTTCTATAGCCAATTTATAAACAAGCTCCTGGTAGGTGGTAAAAGAGATTCCGTTAAGCTCCGTATTTTTTCTAACTTCAAACAACTTTACCGCCTTGCCGTCCTGTATCAAAACGTTAAAGAAAGTTTGCTGTACCTCGTATTTCACGTTGTAACAACTTTCGCAGGTTACGTCGGGTGTGACTTCCATAATGGTTAAGTTTTCTCGCCCTCCTGTGCCTTCAACCGCTGCCTTGGCAATTTCTCTTTGTGTTGCATCCAGTTCCCAAGATCTGACACAGGCGCCAATTTCTTCATCAAAGACATATCCCGCCGAAGCTAAACATCCGTTTTCATCTCTTTCGCCGCTAATAAGCCGGTCTTCTACACTACTTTGCAGCGCCGTAGAGGATGCATTATTTTGGGTTCCGCGCGAAACCACAAGCTGATAATTTTGGTAAATAATAAGTACAAGCAAGAAAAGCACTATAGAAGCGGTGATAAGGACAGGTGTTTTCTTCATTGTTTAATTATACAAGATTGCCATAAGTCTTCATAACAATTTATATATATAGGAATCATAAAACTCTTTTTCTAACTTCATCTCGGCAGAGGTTTCAAAAAAATCTAATTTTTCCCCTTCCTTGTAAATAATCAGGTAATTAACACCTAAATCTTTTATCATCATTAGTCCCTCATCGGTGGGTATCTTCTTTGTTAATTCTTCCGAAACGTACTGTTCATTCCTGTAACCTCGAGGATTAACCATAAGCTTCTTGTGAACAGGCAGCCACAAAAAACCTTCATCCGTCTTGCTATACGGAAAAACTGCTATTTTACTGTAGTCATTACGTTTGTTGCCTAAATACTCATACACTTCGGGAGGCTCGTCCGTTTTATAGACTTTCACAGGAATTACCGTCTCTGCCAAAGTAATGATAAATAACAGCGGTATCATCATCTTTATTACACTCTCCTTTACAAATCCTTTCTCTTTTATTATCTGCAGCGTCTGCGCAAAAACCACCAGTAATAAGAAATGGACAACTACACCTAATCTTGCGGTAACTCTAAATACGGGAAGGAATTTAAACATGAGCCAACCCGGTGTGTATATCTTAATTCCCAAAATGGTGAGGAAGGGGGGCATCATAAATGAGATCAGTATTAGTGCCACAGTGAGGTAGATCAACAGTTTTCTCAAGGTACTTTTATCTATTTTTTTAATAGCGAAAGTAAGAAGGTAGGCAAGAGAGCCTAAGAAAAATAATCCAAAATAATTTGCTTGGTGCTCATTTGCAAAGTAATCATCAGCCAAAAAATATCCCGTCGATTCTATTTTCTCTAAAAGTCCGGATGAAAGTTCCCCCAGAAAGGGGTTTTTTACCGGTGGGGTAATAAAATACCACGGCCGAGAACTAAATGCGGCAAAATCGGAGATCGACTTTTTGGCCCTCGTTAAATTAAGAACGGCATCCTCGCTAGGAAAATAAACGGCTTTAAAGTATGGTAGAACCATTGGTGCTAAAAGCAATGTTATAACAATAATGGTGATAAAAAAACTTTTTAAAATTTTTACCGTTTGATCTTTAGCAAATTTTTTCGAAATAATTTTCACCAATGTATAAACTAAGTAAGTTAGCACAAGAAAAAATCCCAAATAATTCGAAATCAACACAGATAATGAGAGTATTACAGCTACTTTAATATCCTTCTTATAATTTCCCCCGCTCATCTCTAATACCATGAAAAACAGCGGGATCAGCCATATTTGAGTTAAGGCAATATGTCTGCCAATGTGAACCAATGAATATGTTGAGAGGGTGAAGATCAAACTGAAAAATAAAGGGTAAATGTATCTCTTAAAATAAAAATAAGAAATAACAAAAACCGTCAACAAAGTGATGATCGAAAAAATATTCAAAAAATTACCACCAAAGATCGTGGCCATAACAGAATAAAAAGTCCACATTATTGGTTGGTTGACACTTAATGGGGACGTTAAGTCCCTAAATAACGATTCGTAGACATAAAAATTGGCTAGACTACGATCTGATATAGAAAAAAGCGTATTTGATATCTCGCCCCAAACATACAGTTTTATTTGGTCTTCAATACCACCTATAAGAATCATACTTTGATAGGACGCGGCCCTAAACAGACAGCCAACTTAATAGATAATACTTTACTCACGTGGTAAAAGTCTAATGATATCGTTTTTAACTTTAATAACTTTATGATAGTCCTTTGCTAGCTTTTCTATCTTTTCGATAGTGGGATAACTATTTTTCCCCACGAAACATCTGGCATCATCAATAAGAAGGTAACAATTTTTCTTTGTACGCTCCTCATAGGCGAAAACGGCACCAAGCTCTTCTTCTATTGGTGTCTCCTTATCTGCCTTTCCGGTAATACCGCCGGAATAATGAGCGTCGAACCAAAGAATGAGATCTTCGTCCAGATCACTTAGTATTTTCGGTAGTAGTCTACCGCTATCTCCCAGTAAAACCCTAATATTTTCCTGTTTAGCAAACCTATCTTTTGCTCTATGGTACAGCTTCTCATCTATTTCAATGGTATAGACTGTGGTAAATGATTTGCTGACAGCGGAAACCATCTCACCCATGTAAGTTCCCGTTTCAATAAAAGTTCCGATACCCGTCTCGGATTGCAGCTTCCTTACTAGAACACGTTTTATCAAATGGGGAGCCGGTTTGTTTTTTGGAGATCCGCTTATGATCCAGCCAGCCAGTTCATAATAATTGAAAAACATTTTAACGGTGTGATAAAGAGGACTCACCTTTAAATTATTTTTACCCAACACACGAAAATGATAACATAACAAAAAGTGGTGTTTATCTTTCGATTGTATAATCAATAGGTAAAAATGTTAGAAAGGAAATTAAAATTCATCGGAATAGGTGCATATAGAAGTGGTACAACTTGGTTGACTCAGTGTCTAAGGGAACATCCGGATGTTTGTATTCCCCAACTCAAAGAGTTGGAGTTTTTTAATAAAAAATATGAAAACGGTAAGTTCCTTTACAGTAACTATGACAAGGGTCTTGGATGGTACGAGGAACAGTTCAGAGAATGCGATGCAAGTGTTTCCAATTGGGGAGAATTCAGTAACGCCTACCTTTACGATAAAGATGCACCAAAACTAATAAAAGATATGTTACCTGATATTAAACTCATTTTGTGTTTAAGAAATCCTGTAGATAGAGCATATTCGGACTACCTCTGGGACAAACTAAATTTTAGCAAGGAAATCCATAAAAACAATAACTTAGATGAGATAAAAAAAGGAATTTATATAGAACACAGCCTTTATGGCAATCATATAAAGAATTACTTGGATTTTTTTGACGCAAGTAATGTTCACGTGATCATATTTGATAGTATTGCAAAAAAACCGCAGGAAACAATTGACAATGTCTGCAAGTTCCTTGGTATCAAATCGTTTACACCACTGTCTCTGGAAAAAAAGGTTAATCCGGCAGCCAAAGCAAAATTTAAATCTTTGACCTATTTGTTTAAGTTAAGAAAAAAAATCGAAGAAAAAAATCTTGGGATAATCATTGATCTCTTAAAAAGGATAGGCTTATATAGTCTTCTCCAAGATATCTACGTTAAGATCAACCGTAAGCCTATAAAGAAAAGACCGCTAACAGCCTTGCAGAGAGAGGAATTAAAGAGTTTATTTTTAAGCGATATCGAAAAAACCGAAAGTTTACTAGGTATTGATTTATCAATTTGGAAATAAATGCAGTATTTAAAGAATTTAAAAATAACCTTCTTAGGAATTGGTGCACCAAAATGCGGTACTACTTGGTTAACCCATTGTTTAAGTGAACACCCTCAGATATTCATACCACCAAGAAAAGAAGTAAACTTTTTCGATAAAAGAGAGAGAATTGGAAGTTATACAAAGGGTATCGGCTGGTACAAAAAATTTTTCGATAAACCTGAAGCGAAAAACAAAATACTAGGCGAATATACAACGCACTACATATACCATCCGGGCACGGCGGACTTGATCAAAAAACATTTCCCTGACGTCAAGCTGTTGGTAACACTAAGGAAGCCCTGGGAGATGTCTTATTCTCTATACAAGTGGAAAAAAGCAAACTTTACTGCCGCTGATCTTCCGGGGAAATTCGACGACATGATCAACTTAAACTCCGAGTTTATAGACAAAGCAATGTATGGCAAGCATCTCAAAAAGTTCTATGATACGTTCCCAAAAGAAAACATTTTTCTCATTCTTCACGATGATATAAAAAAAGATCCCAAAGAAGTTTTAAGAAATGTTTATAAGTTTCTTGGTGCTGACTCATCATATAAGCCGACCTCACTTCTCAAACGGGTTAATGTTGCCAAGGAACCAAGGAGTAGAGCTATTGCTAAACTAGTTTCTTTAAGTATAGGCCTTCTTAGAAAATTGCATTTTGAGAGGCTTGCTCAAGACCTGCAGAGTAACACGCAATTATCAAAAATGTATACATTAATAAACAAGAGGCAGTCTGAATACTTACCACTAAACAACAAAAGTAAAGAAAAGTTGCAAAAGATATTCAGAAACGATATTAAAACTTTGTCCGAAATAACCGGGAGAAACCTCAACCGTTGGCTTAGCGATACCTAAGCCACTTTATCAACAAGGTGGAAAATAAACTTATAAAAGCTGTGGCTGTCAGTACCCCGCCCAAGTAGAAGTAAATTTGCGGTCTATAATAAATAACATAATTATTTTGGCCGGTATTAAAAATTTCCCAATATATCTGACCTCTATCATTCCCGGGCATACTTTTGCCGCTTAGATCATCCTTTAGAATATTAATAAATAGGGAGAGGCTGGGTGTTTTACCCATCTTTTCATCAACAGGAAGCAGCCTCCAGTTTTTGCTGTAATTCACCATAAAATTAATATCCAAATAATTTGGGTCGTTAGAATTTATTAAATAAAACGACTCACTAAATGCTTGGACTGAATCTATTGAGGACTTGTTCGAAAAAATGAAGTCTGATGAGCAGGAATCCTTCAGATCAAAAACGATCAGATCTTCATTGTTGCCAAAAGTTTTTATATCGTCGTAAATATCTAATCTTTTAAGCATCAACGCTGTGATTTCCGGATCTACTAGGGTATTGATAATATTTTTTCTCACAACAATATGCGTCAAACCCACTTTCCTAGTTAAATTACAAACCTCATTATCCTTGGTTTTTTTATCATGTATAAGCAAGTACAGCTGGTTGTTTAGATTTTTCTGTGAGAAATTAGGTAGCTCTTCTCTTGAAAGGTCCGGACGTGTGTATCTAAAATCCCAGATGTAATCAACAATATCCCTTCCTGAATAATAATTAAGTGCCTCATTAAAACTAGGCTGTGTCTTATAACTATGAGGTATATAAACAAATGTATAAGTTGATTCCATTAGATAGGTTGTTCCATCTTTAAGATAATCAGGAGTATCAAAAAAGTATATTGCAGGATTAAATTTTTTATAGTTTACCAAGTGAAACAGAGTAACTAGAATCATGAAGTAAACGATCAGTCTTTGGAACTTTTTCTTTTCCATCCAAAGTATGATCACAGCCAGTGAAAACAGAAGCATCTGGAAAATGTAGACAAACCAGTAAAACTTGCTGACTGACCTTCGAAAAACTTTAAATACAACTATATGCTCATAAAGCCAGGAAAAAACAAATTCAAATGGAGGATTATAACCTTTGCTTATATAAATACCAACTAAAACTAAGACTAAAACAGCGGTGATAACTTTGCGATAATTCCACTTTTTGGCAAATAAAAAAACGTAAATGGGAGTTATTAGTATTAACATCGAAATTAAGTTATAGACAATAGAGTCGTAGATATGGACTAAAGAAGCGTCAACATGCATAATTCCATACGGTCTTAGCATAAGGATATTGGCTATTGAATAATACGGGGAGACCGGGGCTAGTTTATTAATTACACTAAAGCTTATAGCACGGCTTACCTTACCCGACAGAGTAATTATTGAGGGTAGCAGCCACCACAAATTAGAAAGCAGGATTACCAGAAAAATGTAGAAATATTTTTTTACTACTGCAAATACATTCTTTCCGGATCTTAATAAGGTTAGAGTTGCTAAAGCATACAACAAAAGGCCTAGATTATGAACGAAAAAAACACCTACATTAGAAAACGAAGGAGCGATGATGAAGAAAACAAGAAAAACAAAGAAATATGTCGAAAAAGTATCTTTATTGAAATTTATATCTTCAATGACCCCAAGTAAATAAGGAAAAAATGCGTATGCCAGTAATAAAACTGAATGTCCCGGAATTAACAGTGAAACAAGTACCGGAGAATAGGCAAAGATAACGGAACATGCCGTTTTTATAATTCTTAGGGAGATATTTTCCTCAATCTTAAAACGATAACTAATAAACTTGCTTACGTAGGAGTAGAATGAAAACATCGAGAAAAAAAGTATTATTAAATAAAAGACACCTGTGGCTAGAGTCGCTTGAAAACCCAAAACCTCGAAGAGATAAAAGTAACCGAGATAAGTAAATACATGAGATAAGTGAGAACTTACATCAATACCAAAAAATCTATTTATATCGTAAGCATTAGTCCTGTGTAACAAATACGAAAAAACGTTATAGGGAGAAAGAAAATCACCTCTTCCTACCAACTCATACGAAAAGCCAGGTTTAAACCAAAGCAGACCTATAAATGAAAGAATAAAAAAAATACCGAACTCCCACCTTAGGTTTAGAAAATACTTGCTTACTCTTATCTTATTTAGTCCAACCAACTTTATTAAATTCACTTACAATAATGTTAAAATATATATCAATATGCATGAGTTTATCATACCAATATTGATATTAGTACTAATCGCCTATTTGTTCATTCCAACAGGTAGCGTGTACGGATTTGTTCATTCAGCAAAATACAGGTTGTCCATAGCGGCTGTCGCCACGTTAATAATATTCTCAATCCTAACTAAGTTAGAAATGCTAAATATTGTTTTCTTTGTACTACCTGTCTTAGTTATAACCATCAGGCTATTAAGCAACAAGAGAACCAGTCAAATAATTATCATATTTGTTGTATCACTTCTTGTTATTACAAGTGCGTTAAAGTTAACTGCTGCAGCAAACTATTTAGGCGTCTTATTCTATGTTTTAATGTTAGGTTTTGCATCTAAAAATATAATTTACAATGAAGACAAATAAAAATAAGGTATTTAAAATATTAATTCTAAGCTTATTCATACTCGTTTTAGGCAGCAAGGCATATGCGCAAAGCAGTCGTAATGATTTGCTCAATGATGCAATAACTACCCGAATAGCTGGTGATGATGTTTTAATTAAGCACAACTATCTCATTATCTCTAATGACCAATTAAGCAACGAAAAACTCGCGGCTCTAGTCAAGGGTACTCGCGACAACGAAACCCTAGTCTTGATCTGTATCGAGCAGAAAGATTATGAATCTTTTCGATGCGGATATGACAACGTTAATAAAACATCCGATGAGGCAAGGATCATTAAATTTGCTTTGCCCAACAATAGAATACTTTTAACGAAATATTTTGGAAAAGAAATCATTGTCACACCGGAAAGTTTGGTATTGGATTCTGACACAAATGACCAGTTATATACTTACTTAAAAACTTACGAGAAAAATACCGAAGATTTACTAAACTTTAAATCCCTTGAAGAGGGCACCAGCATACAGGAGCTAGCTTACCTATTATTAGCTGTTATCCTAGTTGTATTATCTTTTCTTTTTGTGTTCGTACTAACCAGACACAGAAACAAGAAACATTTATCGAGAGGGCTTAATTCATTAAAAAATAGTGTCTTAGCTTCACAGTTACTTACACTGAATATATACGTCTCCATAATAGGCATTAGTATCATTATTCTTGGTTTGCTCCTAGTTAGCCTAAAAGACGTGGGCAGGATAGACATCCCTTACATTTACCTTTGGGCCACAAGTGCCTTGGAAAATATATCCGAAATTGACTCGACCATTGTTTTGTTAGCCCTGCTTCTCTACTCTTCGATCATTTTAAACATTGCCGCACTTATTCTCACAACTTTGCACAAGTTTAGGTACACGCTAGTTCAAGATATAAGATCATTTTTTACAAGACTTAATGTGAAAGCACTTCTTGCTACGATTATGGGGGTGCAGATCATTTCGTTGGTTTTCTTATCCATATCAGCAATTCAACTTATCTCTACCCTCAATTCATTAATTATTATCCTGCTCATAATTTTTAGATCAAGTAGAAAAGGTTTATTCAAAGGAATCTCAATTAGTTGGAGGTTAACACTATTTCTATTTGGGTTGGTTTATACCATAACCATAGCTTTATCAAACGTGGGTATGGTGGGAAACAGAGAAAATTCTATAAGATTATCTTTGAAATCTGATGACCGAGCCTTTTTAGCACCTAAGGAACTTGAGATACAGAGCGGCTCTTTACCTCAGTATCTTACATCCAATGAGCCTATCTTTTTGAAGGATATTATGATCTTTCACCCAAATTTTAACAAGATTTCCTACGTAAGAATAAAGGACGTAGCTTTTTCCGGGAATACATTTATTACTGAATCCAACGAAAAAAGGCTAATTAATGCCCTCATTGATGCAAACTATATCTCAAATCTGTACCAAGATAACCCGTCAAATTATTTCTCAGTGGAGGGGCCAGGTGTTGCAAAGAATATAGAGATACAAATAAAGTGCACGAAATATATAGAGCCGAGGCAGTTGGTACTTTCTTATTTTAGTCAAAGAAACAATGAGAGATACGAGGTATTATTTTTTCCCGGGTGTTACAGAGAGAACCTAACTATAAAGATCATACTTCCTGATCAAGAGGCTATTATCCCCGGTTATATTTACAAACTAAGCGGCATTTCTTCAGATCAAATAAGTTACGTCAGGGTCAATGACTTACCGGTTAAATATCTAAAACTGGACAAAATTCGCAAGAGAGATAAATTTAGCTATATTAACCTTTCAGATGATAGCAATGTTAGCGAGGAAGTAATTGTAGGTACTGATGAGGGAAGTTATCTAGAAAAAGGGTTCTCGGAATTAATAAACAACAACATATCCAACAATAAAGTTAACTTAACACCTATCCTAACCTACTTTCGCAACAGAAACATTATTAGCGAAGAAGAACCGGTCAAGATCGATTCGCTTTATGACGATGTATTCATAGAGTTTCTAGAATAACTTGTGTCTTATTACTCTCAGCAGATATTTAAATTTATTGAAGTAAACCCTTAAGGTATCGAGTATAGAATAATTCTGATCATACTGATCCAAAAACTTTAGTATGTCATCTGATCTAATAGACTTGGTTTTTGTTATTGGACTTTCTGATTTTTGTACCAGAAAATATAAGAAATCATCAGAGTTATAAGCCACAACTTCCAATCCACATCTATTTAAAAGAATTTCCAAGTTTCGTTCGGAAAATGTTTGTAGGTGTTCGCTGTAAAAAAAGTTTTTAAGTTTAAAGCCTCCCGTTGGTTTCATCACATTGGGAACTTCAATGTAAATTAAACCTTCTTCAGCCAACAATTCCTTCAATTTTTTTAGAAAGGAAATAGGGTTGTCAACATGCTCTAAAGTATGGCTACACAAAATTATATTGTATTTATCCTCTGCTTTGAAATTTTCTAAAACTTCGGGAGTAATTTCAATATCAAAATACTTCTCTCCTACAGCTGCAATCTCAGCGGAGGGCTCCACACCACGAACTCTACTCCCACAATTTTTCTTGACGGCATACAAAAGATGGCCATATCCACACCCAACATCTAAAACGTTCTTTTTATCAAATGGGATCTCAAGTTTTGATCTAATAGTATTAAGTCGTTCTTGCCCAAGACTTTCCAAGAGTTTTTTAGAGACTATCTCTTTTCTTAAACCTCTATTTGGTGATTTTTTATAATAGCCATCTTTCTTGTAGTAATCCTGCAAACTTGCGGAACCGGGAATAAAAATCAGGCCGCAACTGTAACATATATGGTTAGGAGTAGTACACACCTCAGGAGAAAGCTTAGTAAATTCTGATTCATTTTTACAGACAAAACATTTCACGATTTAAAACCTTGGTAAATTTTTATGATCTGATCGACTCTATGGTGATATGTGTGGTTTTCCAGCACCTTTTTTCTGCCCGCCTCAATGATGGGTAGTCTTTTTTCAGGATTTTCGACATAGTAGGCAATCTTTTCAAACCAATCATCATCACTTTCTGCAATAACAAGTTCATCCTCACCAAAATATTTTCTTAAAGCGGCCACGTTGTCGGTTATTTGAAAACCTCCCGAGGCTATGATCTTAAAAGTCCTTTCATTGAAATCCGAACCAAACTTACGCTGGTGCCCTTCGTGTAGATTTAAAGAGATTAGCGAAGAAGTATAGACTTTTCTTTCATCTTCCAAAGGCAATTTCAATTCCCTCACATTCTTGAGCCTGCTGATATTGAAATATTGACCTGCTTTTTGTAAATAACCCAATAATCTATCCGACGAGGTCCAGTCACTACCGTAAAGTTTTAGATCATACCTAGCTTTTAGTGGTAAGACTAATTTTTTTAAGTATTTTCTTTTCGAGAGCAGGTAACTTCCCACAAAAGAGATGTCAGCTTTATATTTCTCGTCCTTTTCCGGGTAGTACAACTTGGTGTTGGCTGCTAAGATAATGGTGTGGAAGGGATAGCCTGTCTTTTCCGCAAAACCCTCCATTGAAGGGTCATCCTGTTCGATCCAATGAAAAAAGATATCTCCCGCTAGTCCCTTTTTGATCAAACCCACCAAATATTGATCATTTTCCAAGTCTCCTCCTGCCATTTGTCTGCTTTGTTTTTTCCAAGGCATGATCTGTGTAAACACTACTAGACCCTTGTCCCTAAACCTTTCCAGTATTTGAAGATCAATAAATCTCAGGTTGTATCTGTTAAGGGCTGTGATAAAAATGTCCGGAGAGAATTCTTCCAAGGTTTTTTCAAAATTATCCGCAGCAGTGAATGGTCTAAAATTATAACCTTTACCTACAAAGGCATCTTTATAACCTTCGTAGATAAATCTAGCCGCGTAAATAGTCTCCAAAGAATTGATCTGGTATAAAACTTTCAATTTCTTCATTTACATCCTTTTGAAACCTTCCCAAATGAAAGGAAATTTAAAAGTGGGTTTGTGTGTTTCCCTTAGTTTACTAATTATTATTTCATGTCTATTTTCCGCGGACTCCACAAAGTTATGAAACTGCACCTGGATAAATTTGAAGTTTTTCACAAGATCCTTTTCAAGCATTCGTTCCAATAAATCATATTCTCCACCTTCTATATTAATAGTAATCAGGTCAACCTCTTCGATCTTGTTTTCTAACATAAACTCACTGATATCAACCAACTTTACTTTCTCCACCTGAGCCGATTCGACAAACCGAGAACTTTTATCACCTTTAACATTGATCTCTGCTGTCTCAGTTTTGTTTGACAACCCAAAATCAAAGACCTGCACATTTTTATTATCTTTATACTTCCTTTTTAGCACTTGAAGATATTTTTTGACGGGTTCAAAAACGTAAATGCGAGAATCATATTTGTGGACTAGTTTATCAGTAAACACTCCCACATAACCTCCCACGTCAAAGACAATACTTTCAGAATTAAGGTCGTGATTTGCCAGATATCTTACATCACCCGATAAATAGAACCACTTGCCCATATCGCTCCTGTAAGAGTTTCTTGTGACGTACTCATTAAATAAGTAATAAAAGTAGGCGATAAATATCTTCATCATCTTAAGGCTCTATAGCTACCCAACTTTTGACATTATCAAACTCATATTTATACATCCATTTTTTTGGGGATACTACTATTTTGTTTTTGTTCTTATTCAAGTAGGCAGCCCACCACGAAAAGGTGCTATTGCTAATGATGTTGTGATGACAAAGGGACATAGACCTAAAATGCGAGCGGTTTTTGTACCCGGATAATTCCTTGCCTACTATCCGGTATTGGTTTTTATCCAGTTTGATAAGTGACCCCAACCATTCAGGGTTGCTTTCCGAAAAAATGTAGAAATAGGGATCTTCAAGCTTATCCATAAGATAATCGACAGCTCTTTTGTAGAAATCAGAAAGAGTTATATAGACATGTCTATGTTTATCGTTCAAGTAGTCGCCGCGTCTGATGTGTATGGATACCGAGTTTTTGCGATCCTTTATTTCTTCTTCGAATCTGCCGTATTTTGGATCAAACAGTTTTTCCGTATCGAAAATGTTCACGATCTCTTTCTTGTAGCCCTCAAAATACCGGTAGTTGTTCCAAAAACCTTCTAAAGTAACTTCCGGTCCTGACTCTAATACTTTAGGTTGAAATTTATAAGGGTCGGTGCCTTCAGCAAGATAACTCCTCTCAAAAAATTTACTGTGAAAAAAAATCAGTGGGTATGAAAAATATTTATCCAGCGGATCGTTATTAAATATAGTTTCAACCCTGTCCTTGATGCCAAACAAATCCAGGTCATAGTCTCGATAAGTAAAACCTTTCAGTGGGGTTAACCTTTTAAATGGGAGTCTAAATTTCAAAAAACTTAGATCAAGTTTCAAAGGAACGTCATATTTCAGAGCCAAAGACTTTCCAAGCGCATACTGAAACATTTGATTGCCCAAACCGCCTTTTAAAATTACTCTAATCATGTAAATTAGATCAAATTATTACTTCTTAAAAAATTAAACAATTTATACCTAAACTTAGTGGGCATGAAAAAGACAGTGATAAACTGCGCCGCATTATAAAGCACATCTATAAAGCTGGGGCGATAGCCGTAAAAGAATACGGCGTAGATCCTAATCAATAAAACTTTTATTTCCACATTACGTAACCTCTTATGGCTGCTGGACCTCTTGTAGACTCTATATTTAAAAAGATACTCAGGAACATTGGAAAGCTCATACTTTCTACCAATTTTCATCCAAAGATCCAAGTCTTCTGTAGGGGAAAGGGCGGGATTATATCCTCCTGATTCCTGAAAGACTTCTTTTCGATACATAGTTGAGGGGTGGGCAAAGGGACTGTACCTAAACATTTTTTTCTTGAGTGCTTCCGAGTCAGTTGTATAAGATCTCCTGCCAATTTCATTACCTTCTTCATCAATTGTGATCATATTACAGCCCACGACAGCAAGCTCTTTATTCTTGGAAAGTAATTTATATTGTTTTTCAAGCCTGGTGGGCATGCTGATGTCATCACCATCCATACGAGCAATTATTTTGGCAGAGGAATAATAAATTCCATTGTTTAACGATGCTCCAATATTTTTATTTATCTCATTTTTAATTATTTTTATGCGCTCGTCCTTTTTCGCATATTTTTTGGCAATGTTGAGTGTTTTATCGCTCGAGTCGTCATCAACGATAATAAGTTCAAAATCATAAAAAGTTTGGTCTAATACACTCTCAATAGCCTCAGCTAGGTAATCCTGTGTGTTATAAACCGGCATGATGATCGAAATTTTTGGCTCTGACATACAACTTATTCTCTAATTTTTACCGGCAGTTGTAAATACGGAACAAATTAATTAAAAGCGAATTTTCTTAAGTATATTAAAGATGAGACTAAAATACCCAACATAACAGCCACATTGATGTTAATTATCTGATCCAAGCTATCGTGGAAGAAGTTGATCAACAATATTTGCAGTAATGCTCCCAAAAACAAAATGATGTAAGATCTTGTTTTTTCAACGGCTAACAAAAACTGATAAATAAAATTCACTATTGAAAACAACCCGGCGAATATGGAGAACTTTGCCAAGTAGGCTACTGCAGGTAAATAAGCTTTTCCAAACATATAATAAGCTATAAAGCTAGGATAAAGAACAAAAATTATCACACCCACACTAACCATCAGTATTTGGATGAAAAGGAAAAAAATGAATTTCTTTCGATAGTCAACCCCATTCTCATACAAATCAGAGATTATGGGAAACATAACCACACCAATAATTCCCGTGCCAAACAATATGATCTTTCCTATGGTTACTACGCCCGCGTATATCCCTGCATCAGCACTATTAAAAAAGTGTTTGACCAAGATCAGATCAATATTTGACATTACCGTAAGCGAAATTCTTATCAATAAAACAGCCATGCCAAAAGTGATAAGTTTTTTGTAATAAGGAGAAAGACTGCTACTACTACCTGACAAGAAATTCTTCTTCAATAAAACTATACCCACTAGAAAATTAACAGAAATTGCTGTCGCTAAACCAAAAAAAGCACCTATAACGCGGTACCCCAATATTACAAAGACCATGGTCATCACCAGCTTTAACATAGGACCAAGAACAGTATGGAAACCGAAAGCTTTAAACCTAAGAAGCCCCTGCAAATATGATCTTGGCATGGTACTTAACAACAATAAAATTATGTATATAACAAACGGGTAGATTAGTTCTTCGTGGGTAATGTTTAAGTACGAAAAGAGAGCCCTTCGAAATACTAAAACTAAAGCGGCGACGATAAAACCAAAAAGTAAAGTATACTTACTGGTCTTCCAAAAAATCTTCGTCAATGTTTTAAAATCATTTTTTACTCTAAGGCCCGCAACTGTTTTTATCATGGATGAGATTAACACAGTACTCGGAATAGATAGTATAGCTGTTAGGGACAACAAAGAATTAAATGTGCCATAATCTTCAACACTTAAAAAACGTCCCAAAAATATCTGTGTTAAATAGTTAAGAGTACTGCCTATAAATATCCCCACACTCATGATACCCGCCCCAAAGATCATCGTGTCCTTTAGCACTAAGTTTTTCAATTCTTCAATTTTAATCATAATTGTTCTTGTACCACTTTATTAACGTGTTGACACTATCCTCAAGGCTACGTTTAGGTTCCCATCCTAATTCCTTTTTTGCTTTCTTGTAGTCAGCAAATACTGCTGCGTACTCGCCTTCTCTTTTTTCTCCAGGTTCTCTAGGTAGCTTCCTATCCGTAAGTTCTTCAACTTTTTCTACTACTTCTAAAACTGAGTTTCCTGTTCCTGTGCCTAGGTTGAATGTATGTACACCTTCAGTAGACTCCAAATACTCGTGAGCCAGATAATGAGCTGATATCAGATCGTTTATGTCTAAATAGTCCCTAATAGGAGATCCGTCAGGAGTGTCAACCTCTGGATAAGTAAGTTTGAAAGGTTCGATACCTAAAGCACCTCTGACAGCGTTTTGCATCAGGTGCGGCGATGGGTCTTTTGCATCGCCAATGATGCCCTCTTCAGACGCACCACATACGTTAAAATATCTCAATATGCTGCTGCTTATCCCATAAGATCGTGAGTACTCAGACAAAAACCTCTCAACTATTCTTTTTGTGTCACCATATGGATTTGTAGGTTTCGTGGCATGCTCTTCATCGATTGGAAGATACTGGCTCTCTCCATATACTGCACAGGAGGATGAGAGAACAACTTTTTTAATATTTTTCCTTCTAACTTGTTCAAAAAGATTTAAGGATCCAACAACATTATTTATGTAATACTTTTCTGGATCCTTCACAGATTCGTCTACTGAGCACAAAGCAGCAAAGTGTAGTATGCAATCTATATTATTTTCTTTTAAAAAAACCTTTTTTAATCCTTCTTTGTCTACTAGGTCTTCTCCATAAAATATGAGGTTACCTAATTCTTTTAACACATCTATGGTGCTTTTAAATCCCCTGCTTAAATTATCTACAACTACAACCTTGTATCCTTTTTTTAAATAACATAAAACAGCATGGCTTCCGATATAACCAGCGCCACCTGTAATTAAGATTTTTTTATCCATAATACAATCATTTTACATTAAAGATCTTCGTTATTACCTTATGTTCGTCTGTTGAGTCAGCTATGAGTAATCAGTTTACTTTAACAGTGAGATGGGATTTACCCAAGGAATTGATAAAATAACCATATGAGAGGTTTCATAAAAATAGTAACGATCTCAACAGCTATTTATTTCCTATCGTGGATCTTTGTTTACTCAACGGGTGTGAACCATCTTGCTATACAATCAGAGGACACATTACCAACTATATTCCTTCCTGTCACGATCATTAAAAATGGAACTTTATACGCTGATGATTACTACGAGATGATAAGAGACAGGTACCCTCATCCGGACGATAAAGATTTCCAGATTGGGTTAACACCCTTTTATTTCCAAAAAGTAGATGGGCACTACATTTCCGCTTTTCCCCTTACTACCGGATTACTAGCCATTTTGGTGTATCTGTTTCCTTTAATAATGGGTATGGCAATCTCTTGGGAAAACCTAATTTTTTTATCCCATTTAGTATCATCTCTGATTGTTGCACTATCCGGAGGAGTACTATATTTGTTGCTAAAAAACTATTTATTAAAGGATAAAAAAAGCTCATTGCTTCTCACAGCTGTTTATTTATTCGGAACTATTAATTATGCATTAGTGTCCCAGGCTCTTTGGCAACATGGTACCTTACAGCTTTTTTTGCTCTTAAGTCTCCTGTTTACTTACCAAAGACGGTGGATCTTTTCTGGATTGTCGTTGGGACTAGCGGTTTTATCAAGACCAACAGCTATATTAATGATGCCATTTTTGTTATTGATTTTACTTAATACTCTGTTCAACTCAAAAATAAATATAAAAGATGTAAAGCTAGATCGGAAAAAACTAATAGCTTTACTAGTTTTTTTCTTAGGCATTGTTATAGCAGGAGTACTCTTTCTTTGGTATACACAAAAGTACTACTTAGGAATCCAAAATAATGGCTATGCGGATCAATTTCTGGTGGGGTGGCTGTCAAGATTCCCTGAAGGTTTCCTGGGACTGTGGTTATCACCTAGTAAAGGTATCTTGGTTTTCTCACCAATTTTCATATTTTCTATATTAGGTCTAATCACAATACTTAGAAACGGCAGGTGGAAACAGAAAGAAAACCTGATCTATTTAGCTTCAGCAGCCATAATAATAGTTCACACTATGATATTGGGAAGATGGAAACACTGGTACGGTGGGTGGTCTTTTGGTTATAGAATGGCCTCAGATATAATTCCGTTTTTAGTCATTTTATTAGTACCGTTAATAAAAAGTAGCAGATTTATAAGGTACAAAAAAATCTTTTTAGTTTTGTTTGTGATTTCAGTGTTAATAGAAATTTACGGTATGGTCTTTTTCGATGGGATATGGCACGCGGCATACGACAAAGGTTTTGTGGATACTGCTTGGCTTTGGTCTATAAAAGATAGTGAGTTTATTTTCAATATAAGAAGGGTTTTGGTTAAGATTAATGTTTTGGGAAAAGCGTGTCCCAAGTGTTAGTTACCCTTTCGTGTTTTTAGATTGTGATTATTAGGCTTCCCCACTTCCTTAATAATCTTATCCAAACTCTCCAAGAGAGATTCTTCCGTGGGGTCTATCGTCACATCTGGGTCCAGTGGCGGTTCATACGGTTTATCTTTGCCAACTGCACCTCCCCTAATGTAAATCCAATAAGGATTGCAGATTTCGTCGATTTTTGTTCTTGCATCTCTAAAAGGCGCAATAACAGAAACAACCACATTGTGGCCTTGGTTGTGTAATATATTCGCTAATCTTGCTACACGTAGATTATGTTCCTCCCTATCTTCTTTACTAAAACCAGCACCTAAAGATATGGAAGATCTCATTTCATCACCATCCAAAACCACACCATTTAACCTGTCCTTTAGTAGATAGGCTAGTGAAGTTTTACCAGAGCCCATGTTTCCGGTTAACCACACTACTCGCTTTTGAGAACTTCTGATATTAGTGGCGGACACTTCTTCTGTTTGATCATCTAACCTGATTCTCCTAACTTTATATCCTACTTTTCTCCCATAACAAATTTCCGCAATATCGGGAATAACAACTATCTTTACCCTCTCGCCGTACTCGGCAAACTCATCCTCGATCATCTGCTTTCTTTCTTCTACTGTATAGGGATTTTCTTCAGACAGTTCCGTTTCTCTAATAGCTATTAGTACCGGTTTTCCTTCCTTTAGAACCTTTTCTATCAGAACCTTGTGACCCTTATGTATAGGTTGCCATCTGCCTACAAAAAGTGAATGCATATTTTATTCCTTCTGCCAAACCTTCCAAGACTCCAGAGCTTCCTCCTCAGAAATTTTCCTGGAAATTATACCCATCTGCACCAAAACAAAATCACCAACCTTAACACCCTTTTCTCCTACTAAAGCTTCCCGCACTTGCCCCGGGTATTCTACAATCGCTTGCCTGCCTTTTAGTTCTTTGATTTTTCCCGGAATTGCTAAGCACATTCTAAAATATTAGCAAGAATGTTATCATTTTTATATAACTTATGTACGAACAAAGCCAAGCCCAAACTCAGACAAAAAAATTAGTTATCGGGTGGTTTTCCTTTACCTGCTGTGAGGACAGTACCATTCTTTTTACCGAACTACTCAACAAAAACCTAGATAACTGGAAGAAATTGGTCGAATTTAGGCATATCAGCGTTTTAAAGACCAACAACATACTCAAAGACTTGGACGTAGCCTTTGTGGAAGGTGCTATATCTTCCGAGACACAAGCGGAAGAAGTGAGAAAGATCAGAGATAACGCAAAATACGTGGTGGCCATAGGATCCTGCGCTTGCTCCGGTATGCCTTCGGCCAGTAGAAACGATTTTGTCGATGAACAAATCAACGAACGCATCCAGTGGTATTTAGATCATTTTGACTATAGCGACAAAGTCCAAAAATTAGAGGAGGTCATCCAAGTTGATGACAAGGTAGACGGTTGCCCCATGAACGTCCCGAGTTTTCTGGCAGCTTTAGATAAGTATTTAAAGGTTTTTGAGATTACTTAAGATGCATAGCGGAGAGATCAACATAGAAAATATTACAAAGATCGAAGGCTCAGCCGGCCTAAAAGTTACTATAAAAGATGATCAGGTAGAAGATCTAAAATTTATTATCAAAGATTATCGCAGGTTTTACACGGAAGCCGTTAAGGGAAAGCCTTACATTGCCGCTTCCTCATTTTTATCCCGTATTTGCGGAACTTGCTCAGTGGCTCACCTCTTTGCCAGCTTGGAGGCCATAGAAAAATCACAGGGTATCACTAATTCGGAGCAAACAATGACATTGAGACGTTTAGCTTACAACTCTTTAATGATCAGAGACCACGCCTTACATCTTTATTTCTTTGTTCTACCTGATGTTTTAGGTTTAGATTCAATTCTGGACATTTCTGACGACCACGATGATCCTGGGCATATTCTGCTCCATGATTCCTTTGATATCAAACAATTAGGTACAGATATTTCCGATATCATTATTGGCGCAGCTATTCACGCTCCTTATCCCACGGTAGGAGGAGCTTTAAAAACTCCCGACGCCGGCAAATTCCCCGAACTTATTGACCGCCTGGAAAAAGTTAGACCCCAAGTTCTAAGAGGTATAAAACTATTTTTCGAATGGGAAGAAACGTTAATTAGAAATTCCGACTATCTATGCTTAAGAAACAACAATGATTTTGATTTTTTGGAAGGGGAAATTATTAATTCCAGCGGAAGAAGAGTTCCGGAAGAAAATTTCCACGATTTCTTAAAGTCTGTGGTTATACCCTATTCACAAGCAGAGGGCTACGTTTTTTCTGATGTTCACGAAGATTATCTAGTGGGCTCTCTAGCGAGAATCAATTTTAATAAGGATCTTCTTCATGACAGAACAAAGAAAGATGCAGCGGAATATTTAAGCGCATTCCCCTCTGACAACGTTTTCCATAATAATCTAGCTCAAGCTATCGAGATCTTGCAATGCATCGACGATTCTCTAAATATCCTAAAAAACATCAATTTAGTTGAAGAAAAACCCTTGCGCCAGGCTCCCAAAGCAGGAATTGGTGTAGGCGTAGTGGAAGCCCCCAGAGGAATTCTTTATCATATGGTTGAGGTTGATGAAAAAGGTATGATCAAAGACTACGATGTTATTGTCCCTACAGCTCAAAATCAAATCAACATTGAAAACGATCTTAAAAAATATTTTAATGAGAATCTTGATCAGGAGGAAAATATCCTAAGACTGGAAGCTGAAAAAATTATTAGGGCTTATGATCCCTGCATGTCCTGCGCTACTAACTTCTTAAAGATGGAGTTAATTCGTTTATGATCTATTTTTCCCGTCATGGGAATTCCCACAATACCAACTTTTGTCAATTTACCCAGTTTCCTAAGATATTTTAACTGAAACCCCAGATCAAAATCATGTACGGAAGTCCTTGGAGATAATATTAATCTATCGATCTCTTCTGCTCCCAGCAACTTGACTTCCCCAATCCCCTCTACGGTATCCATAATGATAACTTCGTCCTCATCTACAAATGGTAGATCTTCGTTAGGTTTAACAAAAACAAAGTCGACTCCCGGGTTACTTTTTCCAATACTTTCAGCTACAGCCACCGCTTTGCTATCTTCCGGTAGATCTTTATTACCAAAAACGTATACTTTCATGGTTTTTATTCTACAATGTAAAACTATCTTTTACCTCTGAAAAAAAGTATTATTAATCCCACCATGGAAGCCATCTCAGATGCAAATGCTCTTCAACTATGCGCTAGATTTGCCCTACCTCCCAATTCATTGGGTTACTGCGGAAAAAACAGTGCTCCGGAAAAATTTAAAAAATGTTTTATAGACAGTGATTGCGCTGGCGTCAAAAAAGAATTAAAAAAATTCATTGTCCTTTATCCCTATCTAAAAACCATTTCTCAAATCACAAAACTACCAAAATACTCATACAAAGTTGTGGAAAGTTACTGGCTGGGAAACGGCTTGCTAAACAAAGCCCAACCGGAGCACTACTCCTTATTGCTGGCTAATTTTTTGGAACAAGGAGTGCCCGATTTTTTTGTAGAGGAGTTAAAAGACAACACACCAAAAAAATTCCTACCCTTCCATTTATTTCAGGTGCTACATGTAGGTGTGGGAAAAGCCAGCGGAGCAGTGCCTTTTAACCTGGAGTCTATTAACAACTGTATGATCCGCTGGGGTAAAGTAAGAAAAATATCTCAAAAAGACCTGTCGGTGGAGCTAAACTCGCTTGAAAAAGAAAAAGGCAACTATAAATTAACCGGCAAAGAAGAAACAATTTCCTATAACAAAGACTTTTTACCAAACCTGGAAATCGGAAAAAAAGTAGCTGTACATTGGCAACAACCAATGAAAATACTCTTAAAAGAAGAGGTAAAAAATTTAGAGTTTTGGACTAAAGAAGTCTTACGGACTCTCTCCTACTAAACCACCAAAAAAGTATCACACCGGATAAAATGAGTCCCGCTTGAGGTAGAAGTCTAAAATCCCAGGTATGGGTAATAAATATTGCCGAAAGAATATTGGTCACTATCGTCGAAGAAGCCAGTACAGTGGCCACAGTAGTGGCAGGTGCATATTTCAAAGCTCTATACCAGGTAGACACGTAGGCAAACAGAGCCAGGGCTGTAGCCAGCATCCAAAACAATTGCCCGGCATTAAGGGAAAAAACACCTGCTAAAGCTTGCGGAGCCACTATAAGCGAGGCTCCTACTAAAATAAGAGAACCAAAGCCCATTCTAGCCGTGGTAACCAGATCCGGATCTACTTTATCTAACACCTTTTTTGCAATAATGTTTTCTACTGCCCAAAGAACAGTGGCTAGCATGATAAATAACTCTCCTTTGGAAAACTCAAATCCCTGAAAACCGCCAATAAGTAAATTTCCTAAAAATATTAATAAAACAGCCAATCCTTGACCTTTCGATAATTTTTCTTTTAAAAAGGGCCAGGCTAAAATAGCCACCCAAATTACTAAAGTTTTATGAATAAGAGCTGCATTTATCGCCGGTATTAGAGAAATACCTGTAAAAAACAAATAAAAGGGGAGTGCCCCGCCGATAATACCGATCATAACAAGCCTGAACACATTTTTTCCGTCAAGTTGCTTGATCTTTCTCCACTTACCGGAAACCAAGAGTAAGGTTAACAAAATCAGCCCTACTCCTAAATTTTTAGTAGCAGTAAAAACTAAAGGGGGAGTAATAAAACCCACGGCAAATTTATTAATGAAAATAGACACCCCGGAGACAAGTGCCGTTAGTAAAGCCAAAACAATACCTCTATCGTTACTGGAAAACATAAATTTCTCCTAAAATTAAAAAAAGCAAACTTTGCTTTGTAAAACTAGGCAGGCCAAACTTGCTGCCCGGTCTCGGTATCAACAATAATTATTGCTTTAGTCGGACACGATTGCGCAGCTAAGAGCAGGTTTTCGGGAGTGTCCGTACTTTCCTCCTGAATGACAGCTTTTTTATCACCGTCCAACACAAAGGTCTCCGGGGAAAAAGCGAGACACGAAGCCGCCCCAATACACAGGTCGCGGATCACCTGAACTTTATATTTGCCAATTTGTACAACTTTGTCTTGTCCTTGTTCGTCCATAAATTTAAGGATATAGGTTTTTAAAAAAATATTCAAGAACCCTTTAATTAAATATAGTGCTTAAACAATTCACCCACGTTGTCTCTAACAATCCTATGCGCTATCAAAGGCATTTCGCTAATTTGTGGTAACAACGATTCATAAGTTGGTTTTTCTTCCTTGTAAAAAACTCCCAGAGGTATTTGTTTTTCAGCAAATTCCTGTACTTTCATGAAAGCGGCCTGTTTATCAGCGGGATCATGATCATCACCTAAATGGTAGGTATTAGCCTGTAAAAATTCGTGAGTCATCGTTTTATTGAAGGCAGTGCACGGCTGAAGAATATCCAATAAAGCAAAACCTTTATGCTCAACAGCTTGCATCATCATTTCCTTAACATGCATAATGTCCCCAGCATAGGCTCTGGCCACAAAGGTAGCTCCCGCCGCAATAGCCACCAGCAAAGGGTTCAACGGGTTATCCGGATTTCCTTGAGGAGTCGATTTTGATTTATACCCGTGAGGCGTAAGAGGAGAAGTCTGACCCGTGGTCAAAGCATACAAAGCATTGTCATGTAGAAAAACTGATATGTCATGGTTTCTGCGAGCTGAATGAATAAAGTGATTTCCCCCCTCACCTAAACAATCTCCATCGCCGGTGAAGACAAAGACATTGAGCATATGATTAGCTATTTTAATTCCAGTGGCCACAGGAAGTGGACGTCCGTGTAAACCTTCAAAGGAAGTCATTTTGGTGAAATTGAGAATATGCCCGTGACAGCCTATCCCAGCCACCATAACGGAATTCTTATTATTCCAGTCTTTTTCTACCGCTGCGTTTTTGAAAGCAGCCCAAATAGGCAGGTTGCCACATCCGGGACACCAGTTAGGATCGCAGGTTGTTTTTAGATCGTTAAGCGTGGTCATGACTTACCTCCTTCCAACACTGAACTTATTTTTTCCACAAGCTCCTCTACATAAAAAGGCCTTCCGTCGTATTTAATGAAATTATCCGTGATATCAAAGCCTGTCTGTTCTTTCACAATTCCCCGCATCTGCATAGTGAAGTTTGCCTCTATATTAACTACGTGCTTGGCTTTTTCTAAAACCTGCTTAACTGCCTCCATCGGAAAGGGACTAACCCAAGTCAAATGTAAGAAGTTTACATTACTAAATTCTTTTAGAGCTTGTAGAATAGGCCCTTTATTGCTCCCCCAGGAAACCAGTGTCACCTCCGCTTGCTCCGGCCCAAACAACTGCGGTTGGGGCATATCCTCCTTTTTGCAGGTTTCCAATTTCTGCATTCTTTTCTCCATCTGTTGATTGCGGTTGTCTATTTCTTCGTTGGAAAATCCTATTTCATCATGCTCATCCGAATTGGCAATAAAGAAATTACCTACACCGGGAATGCTTCTAGTGGAAATACCGTCTGCTTCCGGTTTGTATCTCCGATAGTTTTCATCAAATTCGGTAGTAAGTTTTCCACGGTTAATCTCGTAACGGGAAATATCAAACATGGCTACGCTCTGATCGCATTCGCAAATATCCTTGTTAATCAAAACTACTACCGGGGTCTGGTATTTTTCCGCTAAATTAAAGGCCTGCATGGTCATGTGGAAAGTTTCCTCTACATCACCGGGTGTTAAAACAATGCGCAGAAAATCATCTTGGTGAGCATGCAAAACAAATCTTAGATCCCCCTGAGCACTCCAAGTAGGAATTCCCGTACCGGGACCGCCTCGCATGCCTTCGATCATGACCACCGGAGTCTCCGTAATTCCTGCCAAACCATAACCTTCCGACATCAAACAAAAACCACCGCCTGAAGTAGCAGTCATAGATCTGGCGCCGGCAAAAGCTGCCCCCAAAGCCATATTTATAGCCGCTATCTCATCTTCGGGCTGCTTGTAGACATACTTGTATTCTTCCTGATGCTTAGCCAGCACATGCAAAATGTTGGAAATGGGTGACATAGGATAAATAGAGGCAAACTGCAATCCGGCTGAGATGGCTCCTAGGGCTACTGCTTCGTTACCGTTTAGCACCATCTTTGCCACAGAAGAATCTACGTTGCCTTCTAACTTAACGGTACTCTTCACTTGATGGGCATAATTTTCTTTCACGAAATTATAACCCAATTCAACCGCTTTTTGATCAGCTTTAACAATATCTTCACCCTTATCAGCATATTCTTCAGTCACAAGTTTTTTCATCACATGCAAATGCCCATCCATTAAAGCTGTGGCTGCTCCCAAGGCAACTATATTTATCAACAACTCTCCGCCTCCGGCATCTTTTGCCATATTAAATAAAGGTACGGGACACAAGTTAACCCCCGAGGGAACTTTTGAAGTATCAAGCTTACGATCACCGTCAAAAATTATTCCGGATCCCTCCGCTAATTCTCCCAGATGAAAATCTATGGATTCCTGATTTAAAGCCACCAATAATTGCGTGGTCAAACTAGGCCCCGTAACTTCTTCCTTAGAAACATTGACTTGCATAACATTGTGCCCACCCTTAATGATGGAAGGGTACTCCACAAAGGTAAAAACGTTGTATCCAGACCTACTGATAAATCTGGCAAAAGTGATCCCTGAAGATTTTATTCCTTGTCCGGCTTTACCGGCAATTTTAAAGGTAAATACATCTTGTTTCATTAGATAAACCTCTCTGCATAAATTCTATCCTTAGAACACCCCGCGGCCAACAACAAGTCAGTCGCATCGGATATCATGGCACGATGTCCGCAGAGGTAAGCCGAGACTTTGCTCGCATCCTTATAATCCTCTTTGACATATTTGGTAATAAATCCCGTACACCCCTGCCATTCTTCTCCCGGTTCACAAACCACTATCCTGTAATCAAAGTTGGGGTATTTTTCTTTTAATTCCTTAAAATGATCCTCCCAAAATACCTCTTCCTGATAAGTTAGTCCAAAATAAAGTTTAACAGGTTTCTTTACACCGTATTCCTGCAAAGCAGTGTCCATCATACATCTCACGGCACTCATACCGGAACCTGTGGCTAGCAGTAATATTTCCTCGCCCCCATCATCCTTGTTAAAGGTAAAGACTCCAAATGGTCCTAGAAAGGGTACCGTATCACCCGGTTTTAGGTTTTCAAAAAATTTAGAGCCCGGACCTCCCGGCCTAGTATCCACTAAAAGATAAAACTTATTTGGCCCATCGTGTGTGGCAATAGAATAAGCTCTAATAGCATCGGGGGCTACCTTAACACTAATATATTGTCCCGGTTCGAAATTAAATGGCTCTTGGGTTTCCAGTTCGTAGTAATGATACTGACTTGCCAGCACTTGGTGATCTTTACAGGTGGCAACTTTCATCTGAGGGGGTACGGCTTTTACTGTTGCTTCCACCTCTTTCATGACTACTTTACCGTCTACCGCCCAGGCTTCGTCCATGGTGACAATGACGGGGTTGATCTCTATTTCCTCCGCTTCCGGGACCATGGTTTCCAGCTTGCTTACTCGCACAATAAGATCGTATAGTTTTTCCATAGCATACTCCGGCTGGCTGTCATGCCCTTGTAATATTCCGTAGATCCTTGATTTTTCCACCAGTTTCTTGGCTTGTGCTAAGTTAATAGGTAAAAGATGTAGATTTCTATCCGCGATCAATTCCGCGTAGGATCCTCCCGCGCCAAAAAGCATCACAGCGCCAAAAGTGGGGTCGTGCTTAAAACCGACTATTACCTCGATCCCGTGTGGTATGTCTTTCTGGATCTGAAAAGACATATGGTCCTTGACGCCATCATGCAGCTGCTCCACTTTTCTTTCCATCTTATGCCAAGCATCATCAAGTTGTTCCTCATTAATAATCTCCGTAATTACCCCGCCTATATCTTTTTTATGCAAGAGACCGGGTGAAGATAACTTGAGAACCACCGGCCATCCGTACTCCAGAGCAAATTCTTTAGCTTCCTCCAAATTACTCACTAGCCTTGTAGGTGGTGTCTTGATACCAACTGAAGATAAGATCTTATCTGCAGCTAGATTATCCAAAGTTTTGTGTTTTTCATTGATCGCCCTCTGAATAATTTGCCTAATATCATCACCGCCTGTTTCCAGCTTGATCGACTCCTCAGGAGATGTGTCCTCCGGCGGTTCTTGCTGGACTTTTTTAAATTGCCACATCTTGCCTACAGCCCAGATAGCTCTTTCGGGAAACCTAAAAGAGGGTATTTTATAGGCGTTTAATTTATTTTCTCCTTCCGAAACTAGCTTTCCTCCCATAAAAGAACAAAAAATGGGTTTACCGTATTTCTTGGAAAGATTACCAATAACTTCTGCCGTTTTTTCGATCTGCGTCATTATCTGAGGTGTCAGAATAACTACTAGAGCATCCGCCTGATCGTTTTTTAGTATTATCTCCAGGGAATCGGCAAACCTATCAGCCAAAGCATCTCCTAAGATATCTACAGGATTCACAATACTGGCAGATCGCGGCAGAGCCTCCTTAAGCTTTCCTTTAGTTTCCTCATCAAACTCTGTCAGCTCCAACCCCTCTTCCACCACGGCATCGGCACTTATTACAGCCGGGCCTCCTGCGTTAGAGACAACTGCTACTTTAGGACCTTGAGGAAGATCCTCCCAAGCAAAAGCCCGCGCCAGATCAAAAAAATCTTCCAAAGTTTTACATCTAATAACACCTGCTTGCTCTAAAACAGCTTCCATCACCGAATCCTCACCGGCAATGGCTCCTGTATGAGATTGCATTGCTTTAGCGGCCGCTTTAGTTTTTCCGGGCTTTATGATAAAAACAGGATCTTTCTTGGTAATTTTTCTGACTATCTCTAAAAATTCTCCGCCCCGAGAAATTGACTCCAAATAAAGTCCGATGGGATTTAAGTCGGATAGCCCTTCTCCGTTATGAGAAATCAGAGTGTTCTGTGATTGTTCGTAAAAATAATTTAATATGTGGTTTTCATTTAAACCTGCTTTATTTCCCAAGGTCACAAATTCGCTTATACCCACACCGTTAGAATTACACCAATCAAAAAGACTGGCAGCTATGGCACCTGATTGGGTGATAAATCTTAAATTACCTACTTCTTTGACCGGCTCCCCAAAAGTCACATTAATCGGCGATAAATTATTTACAAAACCAAGACAATTGGGGCCCAAAAGGTTAATTTGGTATTTTTTCACTATTTCCACCAAATCTTCCTCGAGTTCCTCCCCTTCTTGGCCGATTTCTTTAAATCCTGCCGATAAAACAACCACATTTCTTACACCTTTTTCACCTACCTCGTTAACCACCTGTAATACAGAGGATGCCGGGATAGCAATAACCACCAACTCGGGTACTTCGGACAAAGCGCTCACGTTTGGAAAAGTCTCTAATTCATTTATCTTTTCCGCATTTGGATTGATAGGATAAACTTTACCTTTATAACCCGAATTGATAATGTTTTTAAGGATGATTGCTCCTAACTTTTCAGGATTTCTGGAAGCCCCAACAACTGCTACTGAGGCAGGATAAAATAGCGATGTTACCTCTGTGGGCATATACATAGTCTATTGAACTTTCTAATTTGTGTCAAAGGCAAAAACCCCTGTTTTATAGTCCTTAACACTAATGATAAGATAGTCTTGTAACTGCCATGAAAAAGGTTTTTAAACTTTCAATTCTTATTATTTTCTTAACCATCGCGGCTTATATTGCCATGCCCGCATATTTATTTGCTTCCAGGTGGATCAATTTCTCATTTTGCGACCAACCCATCACTTTTTCTGTTAATCATATAGATCCCAGTTTTAATATTTCTAAAAAACAAGTAATAAAAGATGCCAGGGAGGCTGCAAACATTTGGAATAATCTAGCCAAGAAGACTATTTTCCTATACGACCCTTCCTCAGCGTTGGATATAAACCTGGTTTACGATGAAAGGCAGAGCAACATTACGCAAATATCCGAAAAAAGAGAGCAGATCGACGAAAAACAAAATGAGCTTTCCTCCAGTGTAGAGGAATTCGAAGAGAGAAGAGAAAAGCTAACAGAGGATCTAGACAACCTAAACGAAGAAATCTCTTATTGGAACGAAAAGGGACGTACCTCAAGGGACATTTATAACCAGCTGATCAGAAAGCAAAAAAATCTGCAAAAAGAGGTGGATAAGATCAACAAAATGGCCGAGCAGCTTAACACCACGGCGGACCAGATAAACCAACAAATAACCTCCGTCAACAACAGCGTCAAAAAGTTTAACGAACTCCTTACCGTAAAACCGGAGGAGGGTGTTTATCTGGGAGGACCTAATAAAATAAATATTTTTATTTACGAGAACGAAACCAGCTTTAGACATACCGTAACCCACGAACTTGGACACGCATTAGGATTGGGCCACGTGGAAGAAGTGGACTCAATAATGTATCCCATTTCCTCAGAAAACTCGCGTGCCACCGAGGCGGATAGAAGGTTGCTGCAAAATTACTGCCTGGAGCAAAACCGCTTAGACTTAATACTAAACGACTTAAAAAACATGTTTTATATACTTTATTCAGAAATAAATAATGTGGTAACATAATTTCTATGCGCAAAACAGTAAAACTAATCCTCATAGGAGTTATTATAATAGCCGTTTTATCAATATTTAAAAATGAATCCATTGAAGACATTAAGTTAAGTGAAAATTTGCAAGATATAATTCCTCCCATTGAGCTCAACGACGCACGACATAACATGGTTAATTTCTCCGTTTGCGATCCTGAGGATAGTTTTTCCTTAGATACTGGGTTGGGTTCAGGTGGTATAAAAGTTGTTGGTCCAAAAGATGATCACTGCCTGGTAGAAACCCGTTATGAAATAGAGGGCGGTTACTTTATCAATGAATGCCGTATACCCCAAAAGCTGGGAGAAATGCAATTTGAAGAAACTAATTTTGACGAGCTAGCCCCATACTGCCAACTAAAAAATGAGGGGAACGCCCTTTTGGAGCTAAACTAATGGGCGATTATCTTTAGTTTCGAAACTAATATAAAATGTAGTTAGTAAACTGCTATGCCTCAAGAAACTGCCGAAAACACAACTGCAGCAAAACAGCTGCAAAATCCTACACTGACTAATTTGCTATCTACCCAGGATGTTGACCCCGTACAAGTCATTAATGCCATCCTGCACGAACTGGCCTATTTGCTGGCCTCCGATATTTTGTTCGAGCCGGCTAAAGAAAAAGTGGTTATAAGAGCAAGAATTGACGGTGTGCTCTATAACGTGGGTGATATCGGTCATGACCTATATGCTGCAGTCTCTTCCAGAATTAAAGTTATTTGTGATCTTGATATAACCAGAAAAAGCCAGATCCAAGAAGGTCAGTTTACCGTCGAACATGAAAACGGCATTATCAATTTAAGGGTGGAGATAGTAGAAACGGTGCACGGCGAGTTGATCGTCTTAAGACTGCACGAAAAAAGAACCATTGTCATGAAGCTATCCGAATTGGGCTTTAGTAAAGACGCCTACGACAAGTACTGGAAAATGCTCGACCAAAAAAGCGGCTTAATACTGGTTTGCGGTCCAACCGGTACCGGAAAAACCACCACCATATACTCAACTATTACGGCTATCAAGAAAAAGGGAAATTTTAATATCATGACCATTGAAGACCCCGTAGAATTTCATTTGCAGGATACCAACCAAATACAAACCAGCAAAGAAAGGGATTTCACCTTTGCGGCGGGCTTGAGAACCGTTTTAAGACTCAGTCCGGACGTTGTTTTTGTAGGAGAGATCAGAGATAAGGAAACAGCCGAAATTGCCGTAGAATCAGGGCTTACGGGATTGTTGGTTCTCTCCACTGTACACGCTGAAGATTCGGTAGGGGCTCTGTTTAGGATGCTCGACTTGGGAGTAGAGACTTATTTATTAAACTCATCTTTGGTGGGCATAGTTTCTCAAAGACTTGCTCGAAGAAACTGCCCTGTCTGTTTGGAAAGTTACACACCAAATCAGGAAGAACTAGATATATTTAACGGTATCATGGGAAGACCACCTACCAGATTAGTAAAATCAAAAGGTTGCCCTTCCTGCCAAAATCTTTCTTATAAAGGAAGGATCGGTATTTACGAAGTTTTAAGAATAGATGCCAAAGTGAGAGGACTGATCAGAAATAAAGCCAGCGAAGAAGAGTTTAGGGAAACTTTAAAACAAATGAACTTCACTACTCTTCTAAGAGATGGCTTGCTCAAATGTGAGCAGGGTATTACTACCATTGACGAGGTTTTAAGAAACAGCTTAAGAGTCGAGTAATCATCTTGCTAAATTCATGAAAATGTGGGAAGAATATTAGTATGAACGCATTTATTACCAATATAGAAAATGAAACTTTAAGCAACGAAAATTTCCGTAAAGTCCTTTACACAGGCACCTATAGTCAACTGGCAGTGATGACCTTGCTTCCGGAAGAAGAAATAGGGGAAGAAATCCACCCTGATGTGGATCAATACATCAGGATACAAACAGGTGTAGCTAAAGTAATCATAGACGGCGAGGAATCGGTAGTAGGTCCGGACTACATTGTACTCATTCCCGCAGGAGCACGGCATAATGTGGTCAATGAATCAGTTGATGAGAACCTGAGATTATACACCATATATACACCACCCGAACACCCTAAGGGCACGATACATCGTTCGAAAGAAGAGGGCAAAAAGCACGAGCCCAGTCATTAGTTATTTTTGATGTAGTTAGGTTGCAAAAAACCTCATGAAAAAAGAAAAGATCTTTTTATCGCTTACTATCATATTAATCGTAGCCACTATCCTATTTATTACTCTTTTTTCGGATAAGGATAGGGAGGTTAGAAAAGAAAACAAAAGTCTTATCACAGAAACGCAAGACTTAGTAGCAAGCAATCTGGAAAACGCTTCCAAAAAAATAAGAAATTCTGCTGTTGCCGGACAATTCTACCCCGGAGAAGCGGAAGAACTAAGAACACAGATCAGAGGTTACCTGGAATCTGCAGAAAAGATATACAAGGAAGGAAAAATCAGAGTACTCATAGCCCCTCATGCCGGATTAGATTTCTCCGGGAAAACTGCGGGTATGGCATTTAAACAGATTCAGGGAGAAAAATACTCCAAAGTAATAGTCTTGGGTATTAACCACAAAGAACCTTTTAAACACGCGGCTGTCTTTCCCAGCGGAAACTGGGCAACTCCTCTGGGAAATGTACCCATAGACCAAGAGCTAGCTGCTAGAATCGTCAACGGCACGGATATCATTTTCGACACGCAAGCTCACAAAAATGAACATAGCATAGAGATGGTGGTACTCTTTCTTAAAGAAGCACTGGCTGATTTCGAACTCGTGCCCATCATGCTGGGAGCACCAAAAGCGGATACTACTGAGAGGCTGGCTTACAAATTAGCCGGTGTCATGGATGAAGATACCTTAATTGTGGTCAGCACAGATCTCTCTCACTACCCTACCTGGGAAGTTGCCAATGAAGTCGACAGAAAAACGATAAATGGCGTACTCTCCGGCGAGGTAAAAAAACTTGACCATGCCTCTGCTTTTAATTACGCCAAAAAATATCCCGATTTAAGTACCTCCGCCTGCGGATTCCAACCACTCAGAGTTAGTATGAGGGTCGCCGAGATACTAAATCTGGGCAAATTTACGGAAATCGACTATACCAATTCCGGGGATATAACCGGTAATAAAGAAAGGGTAGTGGGTTATGCGGCTCTTGGAGTCTGGAGTACCAGTTTGCAGAAACCTGTACTTGATAAAGAGGCTAGAGAAGAGACCATAAAGCTGGCTAGAGATACCCTGGATGAATACTACCGAACTAATTTAAAAATGTACTACGAACCTAAAAGTGAGGTGCTTAAAAAACCAATTGGGGCTTTTGTTAGCATGTACAAATCAGATAGCCTTAGAGGCTCCATAGGGCGTTTTGACCCAGACATTCCTCTGTACGAAGTGATCCAAGATATGGCCATCGCCGCTGCAACCCAAGACCGCAGATTTACTCCAGTTAAAGAGGAGGAGCTTTCAGATATAGATATGGTGATATCTGTCATGGGTCCACTAGAAATTATTGATGATTGGAGGAAAATTAAGCTTGGTGTACACGGAGTGAGGATTGTTCAGAATAGGAAAACCGGAGTTTTATTACCCCAGGTTGCTACAGATAATAATTGGGACTTGGAAACTTTTCTAAATACTACATGTACTCAAAAGGCGGGCTTGGGAAGGGAATGTTACAAAGATCCTAAAGTCAAGATATATACTTTCGAAGCAGACATTATCAGGGAGCAGGAAACCCTATAGCATTGACTGCCAAAACACCTTATTATATAATGCCAACAACCTACAAAAAATAGTAGAAAAAGAGAGGAGCTGTGTCATGTTGTTGAAGAGAATCTTTTCGGTGATCTTCCCACCTATAGAGTTTGTGAAGGGAAAGCTGTACATTCGTGTGCTTAGTGGAAAACCGAAGCTGCTGTTCTACCCTGATGAGGATGTTCAATTCAATTACCGTAGCTTCCAAACGCAAGACCTTGTGCAGATGCTTTGGGGTGACTCTAAACCACATTTTGGTGGAGGCACTGATTTTGCACACCACGGAGAACAAATAGGATCACGGGTTCTGGTAGAGTTTCGGGAAGCCGGCGATGATGACATTCGTGCAATCTTTGACAATTGGTCGGAGCAACATGGAATACCTACCATTGCAGAATTTTCTGACGAAGTGCAAAGACAATGCAACGATTTGTTAGCTAACGAGAAAGATCGTATAGCTCGCATTGCCGGAAACTATCAGTAACTTCACTGAGTTAACAACCCTCTTCGTTTCTCCCGGAGAGGGTTTTTCTTTTTTAATTTAATTATTAAGCAAAATAAGTTGTTTTATTACATGCTCATTTTCAGGGTCTAAGCTTAAAGCATGTAGATACAAATTTTTTGCGTGTTCTGCCAACCCCAGATTATAGTACAAATCTGCAGTTATAATCGCAGTGTCTATAGAATTTGGATTATAGGCCAAGGCTTTATTTAAAAAATACGACACTGTTCTGGGTTCTTCTTGTTGTTGCAGGTAATTTATACCGTTATCCAGCATAATTTTCGCATAATTCTCGTCCACCTCTTCTGGTTTAAATTCGTCCCAAAAAATTAGGGGTTTGTGCTCCAGGTAGATAAATCCCAGATTATTTATAGCCGTACCGGAGGTTTCCACCACTGTAAGAGCCTGCTCATAGTATTCCACCGCTTTATTGACATCACCCTGGTAATAATAATGCCCGCCAATGTCGTTATATGGTCTGACGCTCAACGGCGAGGCCCTCATATTAGCAAAAGATAAAGTAACCGTATTTTGCCATTCATCATTTCTTATGTACGTCAATATGGAAAAGACCACTAAAATAGGCGCTAAAATAAGATAAGGCAGGTACTTGATCTTAGTTACTCTACCCAAATATAGCAAGGCAATGGAAACAAGAATGGCAAAGATGGCAGTGCCGGAATATAAGTAACGTTCTGCTAAAAACCAGGTGATCTTCACCGGAGAGTAGGTTGGCCCCAGCATAATAGGCATAATAATAAAAAGTCCCGCCAGCTCCCTGTTACGTTTCCACAGGTAGATCAATACGATGGCATAAACAATAAAGATCGTGTACATGGAAAAGTATAAAAGCTTGGTAACCTCCATGCCGTCGTAATAAACAGTGAGGTTGTGGGGAAAAACATAAAGCCTGCTCATTAAAAAAGTAGTGTACGGATAGCCTTCAACTACAGGCTTTAAGGCTTGTGTATTTAAGGTCACCCTTTTACCCCCTTCGGACCTAGTGGCTACTCTGTTTTCGTAGGCTTCGCCGAAATAAGTAAAAAGATATATGCTAATGGGTATGGCGTACAAGGCTACCCACCAAAGTTTGGAGAGATCAAACTTATCCTCCAGAATAAATTGATCCAGCACTACCATGGTCATAGGCACAACCAGTATCCACGGGGCTCGTACCAAATAGATCATAAGTACGTAAACCGCTAACGAAAAATAAAGGTATCTTTTTTTCTGTGAATGCTTATACGAAAGGTAGAGTAATAAGATTATATAGGTGAATAAAGCAACGTATAGATACGGACTGCCACTGATCCAAGTAGCTGCTTCCGTATTTATAGGGTGCACTGCAAAGATAAGAGCAGACATCATGGCTATCTTTCTGCCATAGATCTTGTAAACAAAAAGGAAAACCAGCAAAGTAACCGTCGTATGTAAAGTAACTGACACTACTCGTAAGGGAAGAGGATCATACTCCCAGTACCTATAAGAAATGGCATAGACAATCTTCTGGATCTGACCAAATCTTAACGATTCCTGCAAGTCTGTGGTTCTTTCGTCAAAAACAAATGATTGCATGTCATCTACAAGAGTTACTTCGTTGTCCAAAGAATTGTAATAAAGCCCCACAGACAACAAAACTAAGATCCCCATAAAAAAGAGGTTTTTTCTGAGAATCGTTTTTATACCGGGGGGACTTTTTAACTTAAATCCTACATGTTGTTCTTTTTGTTTCTGGAGTTTCCTTAGCCTTCTTCTTTCCTTTTTGGTCAGTTTTCCCATAGGTTAACTTATGATATACAAAAGTATGGTTTTTTCAAATTTTTGTTAGAATCTAACCGTGACTATCTTAAATATACAAACCAAAAAACAAAAGGAGATTTTGGACATCAGCAACGAAATTAATGACAATCTTAGTATTGAAAACGGAGTTGTGCACCTATTCATCTTACACACCACTGCGTCTATCACTATTGCGGAACCTGAACCGGGAATTGACCGGGATTTCCTGGATGCAATTGAGGCAATTTCCCCTAAACTTAACTACAAACATCCCCACGATCCCGCACACGCTCCAGATCATATCATGACCTCCATTATAGGTAACTCATTAACAATTCCGGTGGAAAACGGTAAGTTGTTATTAGGTACCTGGCAAAGCGTGGTACTTGTAGAGTTATACGGACCAAAAAGTAGAAATATCGTCTTAAAACAAATGGAGTGCTAATTAGATTCTAAATTCCTGCAAGAGTCTTTGTGCGTTGCTGCCTTGTTCTCTTCCATAACTACATATTTTAGTAAGCTCGAATTCCCAATCTATTTGCTTAATTATCTCTTTGATCTTCTCTTTATTATCCATAAATTTACCGGCTATCTTTCTGTTTGAAATTCTTGCCAAGGTAAGATGTGGTTTATAATCGTTATTGGAAGGTATAAAAAGATGTGAAAGATCAGCAGAAATTTTATTTTGAAAATCCCAGAGATTTTTATTAAAATTTACCTTCGAAAAAACCACCCGCGGAGATTTTTCGTTAAAGAAGCCAGGTCCTGATATTTTTATATAAACACCTGCAAGTAAATGCCTATGTCTATCAATTGCACCGGAAACATTCGAAAAAACCTCTTCAGGCTGATTTCCCATAAAGATAATTGTGAAATGAGGAAAATCTGTCTTGGTAACAGACAGGCCTAACGAAGCATCTTCGAGTTTCTTCAGTATTTTTTTGTACTTAGGAAGAAAAGCGTCGTGCAAAGGAGCCCCGACAAAAAAGTTTCTGTATTCTTTTTTTACCATCTTTCCTCCTCACAAAAGTAATTATGCCGCATCTAATTGCCATGTTAACATTACCGACATGAAAGTAGCCATTATACACGGAACAAAAAGACAAGGTAACGAGTCTATCAAAGCAGCACGCTTGATATTAAAAATCGGTCAAGAGCTCGAAGAAATCGAACCAACTCTTATAGAACCGAAGGATTACCCGGAGATCAGAAATGATGGTAGTGGTACAAAAGAGGATACAAAATATAATGAACTAATTAGAAAAGCTGATGCCTATATAATAGTGACTCCGGAATACAATCATTCCTATCCGGGCGCCTTAAAAACTCTTCTGGATAGCGCCTATAAAGAATATGTACATAAGCCCGTTGTCATTGCAGGTGTCAGCGGTGGTCCTTGGGGAGGCACACGTGTCGTAGGGTCTCTAGTCCCGGTCTTGAGGCAGTTTGGTATGCTGGTTTCTTTCGCCGATCTTTATTTTCCAAAAGTAAAGGAATTATTTGATGAAAACGGGAATCTGAAAGATGAGTCATACATAGACAAAATTAAAACATCCTATACAGAACTCTTATGGTTGGCAAAAACTCTCAAATGGGGGCGAGAAAATTTAGCTAACAAACACCACCACATCTAAAATTTACTTGTCCGAATAGCAAAAAACTTCAACATTGGGTAGATTTTTCAGCATCAATACCGGAAATTTACTTACATCCTTTTCAAACTGCATAATTCTATTGAAAACACCGCATTTTTCATCACCGTTAACCAATAATACAGACCTCGAAAAGTTCTCAATTAGACATTTTAGCGTGACCGTTAGCCTATGTTGATATTCATCGTGGCTTTCGTAGGCAATAAAAATTTTGTCAGATTCAACACCTGCGCTATTGGGCAGGATACCTGCAATGTGTCCATCTAAACCCATACCCAAAATGGCAAACACTTTTTTTTCATACACTTCAAAAAGATTTATAAGCTCGCTTTCATAACCACCAGCTTCAACTTTAGGATTAATAGGCTTCATACCCAGCACGGGGTGAAAATTTGATTTTGCCCATCTGGTTCTTCCCAACAATCCGCAATTTTTAATTATGAGCTCGTTGCTGTTTTGATGCTGACTGTAGTTTCCCCATCTTTCGTCCACCATGGCAATATCTTTCGGAAAAGGGTAATTAAAACTAAATGATAGATGATTGTAAAGCTCTTTAGGAGATTTACCACCGGATAACATCAAAAGATAATTTTCGTCCTCGTAGCTATTAATAATATCAATTACTCTCTGGATATGCTCTGACCTGGAACTAAGATTAACAACATTCATCTGATCCTTAATTGGAGGTAATCATATAAGCTATATTCATCACCAAACCAATAAAAATAAAAATTATGCCTAATATAACTAAAACTTTTTCGGTGTGCATTTGCTCGATAACTTCCTTATCAACAACTTTTTCGTGCGAAAGAACCATATGCACCCTCAACACCGCGAGACCTATCAGCACATCCCCCACAGCCGTGAGAATTACAGAGGTTACAGGTAATACCATGAATAAATAGTAACACAAGGCAAGTGATTATATCTCGCTTTGCTCGATGTAATCGGCAATTAATTATAGATCGGAGATGTCTTCGTCATCTTCGTCCAGAGAGAGGATTATTTGGTCTAGTTCTTCTAATACCTCGTTGTTGATTTCCTCAGGAGTATCTTCATCTTCATCAAGGTCTTCGAAAGATACCAAAAAAGGTTCCTCATCCTCTGCCATGTCCCTAGCCGAAGTATCCTGTGTTTTTTTGATCAACACGGTTCTTTCTTCATCTGTACCAGGGGTTTGGCGTTTCGGTCGTAAATTTAAGTACCAATAAGCCGCCAGACCCAGTAAGACTGAAAGGAGAATAATTATTATTAGTGCGGCGAGGCCTTTTTCTTTTTGTATATTAGTAGACATATTTAATCCTCAACAGAACCTTCCTCCTCCGCTTCATACAACTCGGAAGCTTGTTCCCTTAAATCCTTAATATCCTCTCTGATTACATCTTTATAGTAATCTCTGATCTCTTTCCTAAGTTCTTTCACCTTTGCCAGCATCTCCCTTGCCCCGCCTAAAGAGTCCCTAAAATCACCCTCTGATTTTCCGCAGGCGTATCCCTTTGTAAATCTCAAGCTTTCTATAAAATCGGAGTAAGCTTTGGCATATTGTTTGATAAGATCATCCAATGCCGGCAGATGATCCTCAAGTTGGCTAACATCAAAGCCCTTGTCTTCCAGCTTATCTAACACCCTCTCCAACTTCTCTTTAAGGCGCTGATATTTAGCTACATGAACCCCTTTGTTCTTATCAAATCTGGCTAATTTAAGGTCAATTTTTTTCTCCAGGCGCTCGCAAATCCTCTCTTTAACTTCCTCCTTCAATTCCTCTCTGTTTTCCTTAGCTTCCTCGATCATTTCTTTCCTACCCTCTCGAATAGAATCCTTGTAGTCTTCAATTGTTTGGGAGTCTTGGTTTGCTGCAAAAGTAACGGAGGACAGAAACAGGACTAAAACCAGAACAACTAACACCTTTTTGAGCATATCTAAATCCTAGGAGAAATACCTCAGCATGTCAACGCAAATTTAGATTTAATTTTTATAATAATTGTTTTATTAACTCCATAACTTGCGTATAAAACCTCAAATTGTGCATGGTAGCCAATCTATATGCGGAGGTATCACCAATTTTAAACAGGTGCCTCAGATAAGATCTGGAAAAATTACTGCATACATAACAATGGCAATACTTGCTTATAGGGCTTTGGTCATCCTTGTACTTGCCCTTATCAATATAAATATATTCGTAGGTTTTTTGGTTTTTCATATCCTTAAGGTTCTTTGGTTTTTTCGAAAAAGCATACAGCCTCTTATGCCTGGCATCCCTGGTAGGCAAAGTGCAATCAAAAACATCCCAGCCCATCTCAGATAGTCCGGCAATATCATTTGGGCGTCCCATGCCCAAGGCAAATTTAATTTTGTCATTAGGAAGCAGGCCGGCAATATATTTGGAAAGGGAGAGATCAAGATTCCCCGCTTCATCAATGACATAACCACCATAACCATAACCGTCAAAACCAACTTGCTGCAATTCCTCGGCACATCTTTTTCGAAGATCTTTAAAATAACCACCTTGTACGACAGCCAAAAGCAAAGGTCTGTTTTTTTGGGAAATACCTCTTCTCTCAAGTTGCTTCTCATACTCCATCCTGCTAACCTTGGCCCACTTTACCGTTCGCTCTACAGTTTTTTTAGCTTCGCTTTTAGATGCGTTAGGTGGCGTAAAATCATCCAGACAAATAATTATGTCCGAACCGATATCAAATTGCGCTTGCAGGGATTTTTGAGGAGTAAATATCTCTTTTTTACTCACGCCAAGAGTAAAAACAACACCCGCATCGGTGATCTTTCCTTTTTTATTACTTCTATGAATAAGGGAAAAAACCTGCCAGCCACCACTATCCGAAACTACTAAGCCGTGGTAATTCATAAATTTCTTGATCCCCCCGGCTTTTTTCAACACTTCAATACCAGGATTAGTCAGTAAGTGATAGGTATTTACTACCACACCCTTAACCCCGGAAGACTTCAAATCTAAAGAATCAACTCCCTTAGTAACCGCTTTTGTAGCATCAGGAAGAAAAACGGGTAGTTCATATACTTTACTTTTGATCTTAACCTCTTTCATTCCTGAGGTGATTTTATCATTTTAGTATAGTTGTGTAGTTGGATTAAAGGCGGCCCAGGCAAACCAAAATCCCCTTAAAGGAATGTACTCCTCTCCGCTGGACTTGTCTGTAAAAGTCACCTTCCCGTCTCCGGAATACTCCACTACCACAGTTGTACTGCCTATAGTATCCTCGAATGATCTTTGGGCTTCTATCTTATCCAAGGGATAGGCTTTGGGTTCTTCGTTAACAATTATCCCGTAAACAACTTTTTTAGGATGTAGTCTCTCATCCGAATTTTCAATGCCAAAGTATATTTCTCCATCCTCTTCATAGGTTCCATAAGGATAGCGGCTATAATCACGGAGAAAATTCTTAGGTTTTGACAGCACCTGAGAGTCAGGATGCTCGCTCTTCCAGTCTTCCCAGGTAGCAGTTATGGTGTTTAGCAACTCCAGTTTTTCATCCCTTCGAGCGGCAGGACCTACAATAGCTTCCGCCGTAATTTGCTGCCAGAGATTTCCTTCCAAGCGGTCGTACATCACCAGATCGCTGTTATGCAAGAATCCGGAAACTCCAAATTCCGCCGTCTGTCCGCTCACTTTGCGAACAAAGGAAACGGCTGTACCGCAGAGAGGGCAAAAGGTCATAGCAATGGGATCACCGGCAATCTCGTCGTTGACTATTTCGTGCCAGTTAAGGATCCTTTGCGCGTAAGCTCTCTCTACACCTTTATAAACAACACCAAAGATGCGATCATCGTTACCCAGCCATTCATCTGCTTCAGAGACAGTCTCAAACTGAGGCTCATCTATTGAGGGGATACAGTCTTTTCTAGGGCAACCTCTTTGCAAATCGCTCTTTTTTACTTTTGCACCTTCAAAGTCATCTGCCAGTTTGATGCTTTTTGAGTTGCCCAATAAAGGTCTGCCTGTCGCAGCTTGTTCACTATATTTAGTATAAGTTTTAAACATAAAGTAAATAAATAAAAGTAGAATAGGAATTATGAGAATGAAGAGTACTTTTTTCATTAGGACATTGTCTCATGAGGTGCCGATTTCACAAAATTAGAAAACGGGCTTTTTAGTTTCTGAGACAATAGCACAAACCCACCGTAAATACCTGAATTATCACCTAAAACAGCGTTTACAATTTTTGGCAGAGTAAAAAAATTCTGCTTGTTTAGCTCATCAAATAGGGGTTCGCGGAAATATTCTTCGAACTTATTAGATATGCTACCTCCCAAAACAATGACCTCCGGAGCCCACATAGAAATAACGTTAATAATTCCTAGAGATAGTTTTTTGGCGTAATCATGCCAAATACCATTGTCTTTACACTCAGCGGGAGACACCTGATAGATATCGTAAAAGGCAGTTCCTGAAACATAGGCCGCCAAACAACCGTTCTGCCGGCATGTTTCAAAATACCTACCCTCTTCCACGATGATCATGTGTCCGGGTTCATTGTGCCTTTGGAAAGGATCTATCTTTTTACCGGCGATCCTCACCCCTCCCACACCTGTGCTAATAGTTAAAAACACTACCACTTCGTCATCTTTCCCTGCTCCCAGTACTGCTTCACCTAGTCCAGCTAAGGCGGCATCATTCTCGACTAAGATTATGTCGGAAGGGTATTTATCATCCAGCAATTGGGCGTAAGACAAATTACTTAGTGAGGGAATATTTACTATGTAATTTAACCTTCTGTTCTTTGTATCTACAAATCCGGGGACACCCACACAAATCCCTTTTACTTCCTCGTTGGTTCTCACCTCATCAATACCGGAAATAATTAATTTCTTTTGCTCTTTTAAGTCGTGGCTGCTACTAAATTTTACTTCCTGAAAAATATCCCGCAAATCACGAGAGGACGCTATTCTGGTATTCGTACCACCAATATCTATGGATATATACATCTTGATATTATTATACACACGGGTAAATTTATAATATACTTACCTCATATGAGACCTAGAATCGCTGCCTTAATACTCGTTCTTTTGCTGGCCTCATTTGGCTTGGTTGCTTTTGCTCAAGAAAATACTGAGGATGTTGATGATGCTTTAGATTGTGATGCCTTGGAGGAATTAGTTGATAAAAAAGTCGCAGGGTATTTGGCCAGGGAAACCGAACACACGCTAACATATCAAATTCTTTGGCTAAAAGTTGCTGCTTTGGCACGAAAAGCGGACGTCTACGGTTTGGATACTGCTGACCTTTATGATGATTTAGACGAATTAGATGAGTTAACCGATGAGTTCACAAAAAACTTTGCAACCTTTACCAAATCACTGAACAACACAAAGAAATATATTTGCTCAACCAATGAAACCAAATATGCCAACTCCCTAAAACAAACTAAAGAGGATCTTGGGGACTTAAGAAAAACAACTAAGGATATCGCACAGCTTTACAATGAAGATATAAGAAAGGATATTCTAGATCTTAAGGAGGGCACAGATGAACAAGAATGATCTCCCGGAAAATGAAATAAGGCAGGATAGACCACCTCAGCCTCAATCTCAGCCCCAACCTCAACAGGAAGCCCGGAAACTGCCGACTCAACACTTACATGACACAAAAACCGCCTTTCTTATGATAATTACTCTTGTCCTGGGGCTTCTGGCCATTATCAGCCTATTTTTCGCCCTTCGTATGAGAAATCAACCATTCACTGGAATGCCGGAAACAGAAACGTCACAAAAACTTACACAAGAAGAGACAGAAAAATTCATGGAACCGGAAAAAGTGGAGGGGGAATTAAATATTGACGCTGTAATTTTTGAACTGGACAAACTAAACCTGGAAAATATTGAAGACTCCTACTCTTTTGGTCTCCTGGAAAACTAACCCGGTAGACTTACATTAGCTACTGCTTAGTCTTTTCACCGCCGAATGACCTATCCCTTTCAGCATAAGCTATAATAGCTTTCTTAAACTCTTCCTCGCTCATTTCAGGTAAGAGAAGTTTTGTTGAATAATACTCAGAGTACACGCTTTGCCAAGGCATAAAACCGCTTAATCTATGCTCACCGGCTGTTCTTATGATGAGGTCAGGATAGGGATGGGGCTGGCCTTTAGTGTCTAAATATTCGATAAATGCCTGATAGGGATATTTATCTTGGTACATACCGGTAACTTTCTTAAGATCTTCAAATTCAATTTTGCCGGCCTGAATATCATCAAAGGCGGATTTCATGGCTCTAAATAACTCGTCATGCCCGCTGTAGGCAAAGGCAATATTAGCAATGTGCTTAGTATTGTTTTTTGTTATCTCCTCCCACTTGCTCATCAATTTGGCAACGTCTCTAGGAAGAAGATCCTTATTACCTAAGTGGATAAGTCTTGCTCCATCTTGGTGAGCCTCTTCAGCTGTGGTGCCCAAAACGTATTTTAATAACCTAAATAAATTTGCCAGCTCAGCAGGTTTTCGTCTTTGCAAATTTTCAGTGGAAGTCCCCCACACTGTGCCGGTGTGAATTCCCCATTTTCTTATCATGCGGGCAAAATTGATCAGTATCTCTACTCCTGCGTTATGACCATCAGCAGCTTTTAATCCTTGCTTTTTTGCCCAAGTTCTGTTGCCATTGGGGATGATAGCTATGTGCTTAGGTAAAGCTTCTTTTGGCAATGAATTAAATTTTTCGTCAATGTTCATTATTTCTCTCTGGAAATCACAAACTCTGATATTAAGTTTAGCAACTCTTGATATTCCTTGTCTTTTGTAATCTCCGGTATAAATTTGTTACCTTCTATAACTAATTTTTCACTCAGATCTTGCGAATACTGTAACGCTCCTGTTTTTACCACAATTTCCTTCACTTTTTCAAGATCTTCCTTCTTAGCATTGGGGTTTCCATGTACCGACTTTAGAAATTCCAGTTCTTCTTGATCAGCATTTTCGAAAGCTTTGGCAAACAGCAACGTAACCTTTCCCTGTCTTAAGTCAGAGTAAATTGGCTTGCCCATCCTTTCTTCACTGGAAAACAAGCCCATTTCATCATCCTTAAGTTGGAAGGCTACCCCCACAGGCAGCCCATAGCCCTCTGTAGCCTTGTATCTTGGGTCAGCTTCATCTACTCCGGCTAGTATTGCTCCAAATTGCAATGGGCCTGTCACAGTATAATAGGCCGTTTTATATTTATGCACTTGCAAAACTTCCTCTTCAAGTATGCCTTCTTTTTCTTCAAAGCTAACATCCAGTCCCTGCCCATAAATTGTGTTGATAAACACTTCGCTCATCCTTTTAATTAGTTTCATTTTTCTCTCTGAGGGAAAGTTGGTTTTTTCCACAAGTAGATTTGCAAAAAACACTCCTAGATCCCCCGTGTTAACAGCCATAGAAAGAGCGTAGTGTTTCCTATTTTTTCCTAGCGGATAACTCTTGTCGTGAAGGTCCTCGTATTGCACATGCACCGTCGGTTCACCTCTTCTAAGATCGTCTTTGTCCATAATATCGTCATGTACTAAGGCAAAACCATGAATTGCTTCCACAAACAAAGAGGCGTACGAAATATCGTAGTCCTTCTCCCCTGCAAACATTTCATATGACTTCTTCGTTAAATATCCTCTCAACCTCTTGCCGCCTAGGAAATTCTCATATCTTTCTACCATATCTAAAGCAATGGGAGAGATCTTTCTGGCATATTCTTTTTGCTCCAAGAAAAATTCCTTAAAATAGGGGGTGACTTCATCTACATAACCGTTTAATAGCGCTTTTATCTTTTGGTTAATTGTGCCACTTTCTTCTTTAGGCATAAGATAATTTACTAGGAGATACGTTTACTCTTTTTTCGCTCTCTTCTGCGAATGCGGTTCGCTTGCGCATGCTTTTTCTTCTTAGTATGCTTTCCGGTTACGGATTTTATATGCTTGTATTTTTTACTTTTGGCCATAAATCATCTTTATAAATAATTTGTACTTCTATTTAACCATTAACTAACTGTACTGAAAACTTTATTTTCTTGGTATTTCCTTTCTTATCGACAATTTCTAATTTCCCGGTCTCCCTGTAGTAGTCAATAAGCTCCCTGGCAAGAATTTCCTTGTTTTCTTTTAGATCCAATCGTAGCTCTTTTAGATGCTCTTCGTACTCACGTATAACCGGGCGGGTGGACATCTTCATTTTGTGAATCTTCAATTCCTCTCTAGCTTTTTTGTTTTCTTCCTGCATGCTTAAATAGTTATCATCCTCTTCTAGATTCTCATCATATTCTGCTTTCACTTTTTTAATGTCTTCTTTTATATCGACAATTATTCTTAATCTGTTTGTTATTTTTTCTGTAGACATAAGTGCAGAAAACATTTTACCACAGCTGATTTTGTGTGATAAATCATTAATTCAAATAATTTCCTTCAAGTTCGTCTTTTGTAAAAAGTTCATTGAGATTTTTACAGTCTTTTTTGTGATAATTTCCGTTCTTTTTTCTAACAATCGATCCGGCAAACCCTAGAGTATTAAGGCTTTGGCAAATATCTCTTGCTAGAGATCTAATATAAATGCCCTTGGTTGTTATTACCTCAAATTCAGCAAATAACAAATATTTTGGGATGTTTTCATCTTTAAGAAATTCCTCCCAACCTTGACGTATCCGTTTTTGACGAAAATCTCCCCTAACTCGGTTTATTTTTTCCAGTTGCTCACCAATAATTTTATGCGTTTTTTCTTGGCGGAAACTTTTTAATTTTAAGTTTATTATTTCTCCTTCTTTTTGAGGAAGAGCAATGTCCTCTCCTCTCCTGGCATATTGGTGTAAGTGCTTTCCTCTGACTTTTTTAGTGGAAAATTTTGGTATGGTTTGCTTGTATTTTCCTATTAATTCTCTTGCTGTTTTATCTAATTCACTGCTTTTTATTTCCAAAAAGTTTGTTCCTTCTATTAAACCCAAGCCATCCAAAGAATCAGTGGAAACTCCAAAGACTATGGTAAAACTATAACCTTTTAACCACTCGGCATACTCTTTCTTCTTTAATCTTTCCTCACCCTTCAGGACAATGATCACTCCTTCCGCCATGGGATCCAAAGTTCCTGTATGAGAGGTTTTTACATTATTTTTCTCAGCTATTCTCTGGCTAATCAGATGAGTCGAATATCCAATCGGCTGCCAGATAGGTATGATAGATTCTAAATTAGGTTTTTTTGATTCCATAACGGCTTTATCTTATCATTAGGACGTGAAGGTTGTTAAAGGCAACAAAGAATTCGACATATCAGAGGAGCAGTATAAAAAGCTAATCAACAACTATAAAAATATTATTCTCGATATAGGAACGGGGGACGGAAGGTTCATCTATAAAAATGCTTTAGAAAATATAGAAGAATTTTATATCGGATTAGATCCTAGTGCAAAACAACTGAAAAACTACTCCAAGAAAGCAGTAAGAAAAAAATTGCCTAACGCTTTATTCGTCATAGGTTCCTCCCATAACATTCCAAAAGAGTTAGAAAACACTATAAATACCCTCTACGTAATTCTGCCCTGGGGAACCTTATTACAAAACCTGGTATTACCATCACGAGAATTCATAAACAGCTTAAGTAAATTATTAATAGCAAATGGGAAAACAATGTTTATCTTAAGTTATTCCCTGGAATTTGAACCGTCAGAGACTAATAGGTTAAGTTTACCGGAACTTTCAGAAGAACATTTAAAAACACATCTAATGAGTACCATGGAGAAAGAGAGGTTTAAAAACATAAAAATTATCGGCATGGAAAAGGGTAGCTTAAAATCTTTAGAGAGTACTTGGGGCAAAAAGCTCGCTTACGGTAATATTCGAAAAATATTCAAAATTACCGCAGAAAGGTAGACAGAAAAAGAAACGCCTATTTCTTTGCCTTTACCACTACGCTCTTACCCAACTTATCGTGCCAACACTGTTTTTTATCATCCCAAAGCATCCATAAATATCCAACCATAAATACGGCCATAGAAATAAATTTCCCAACTACCTCTCTCAAAACCGCACCGGCAGCATCCAGATTTTCTCCTGTGTCTACATCCTGAACCCGTATCCCTACGGACATTTTTCCAAGTGTCGCACCAAACTTCATCACCATTATAACCGGATAGATCCAAGCAACTAAGCCGGAAAGAGACCCTACCAAATTACTATCACCAAATAAAACACCTGTTGCGGCAATAAAAGATCCCATTATAACTGTGTCTATAATGGCGGCTAGTGCTCTTTTGAAAAATGAGGCATATTCAATACCTGCGTTAACTATTATCTCGGGTCCGGCAGGTGTTTGTGAAGTTGGAGGAAGTGGAGGTAACTGAGGCTCTGCAGGAATATCCGGTTTAGGTTGAGGTTCAGGTTGTTGTGGCTGCGATTGCCCTTCGGATTTCTCATTCAACTGTTCGTCCAACTTTTCATCACCTCCTAAAAACAAATTATCTACAACAATTTTATTTTAACACTAGTTATCTTGTATCATTAGAGTATATGTATTCAACGCTGGAAAACATTAGAACATCACTAAAACTGGCTTGGAAACATAAAACTCTCTGGATTTTTGCCCTACTAATAGCCGCGGGTGGAGGCATGAATTTCGGCGGATTTGATGGTTTTGGTAAAAAACAGTATCAGGAGGAAGATTACCTTCAAGAACCCTATTATTCCGGCACAAAAAAGCTTTCGTACACCTTTTCACCGGGCATTGAGGAAATGCCGAGAATTTCAGGAGCTAGCGTTTTGGGAGCAGAAGCTCGCCCTCAGGACTTCTTTTTGGAAAAACTTGGGGAAGTAGACCTTGTTTACAGAGGCATTGCCGTGGGTATAGGCTTCTTGATCTTTTTGATCTACGCGGTATTTGTGGGATTTTTATTGAGAGGATGGTCAAGAGGCGCTTTTTTGGCGGGTACTTTCAAAGGCATCAAAAACCACGACTTTAACCTGAAGGGCTTAGGAAAAATCGCCTTAACCAATATGTATAGATTTGTTAAGCTCGATCTCCTTTTGACAGGTGTCATCTTAGCTTCGTTATTAATTATCGGCATAGTTTACTTCCTAAATTCGCAAATTTCGGACAACGCAGTTCTAATATCTGTCTTATTGTCTATCTTCATGATGATTCTGCTATCTCTTTTCGTACTATCACTTACTTACTCGTACAGGAGAGTTCTGACTAAAAAGGAATCGTCGCTGGAAACTCTGGTTTTTGGATTTAGAACTTTTAAAAACAACATCGGCAAGACTATTAAACTTGTCTTGGGTAATTTTTTAGTGGCTTCCGTTTTATCCATTGGACTTATCATGATAATGGGAGTACTTGCCGGCATACTTTTTTTGACAGGTACGTTACTTTTCAGAGATGATTCTATTACCCCATTACTAATTGCCATAGGAATCTTATCCGGACCACTTCTTATTACACTTGTGATTCTCATACAAGCGTTTGCAGGTTACGTTAATACTTTTAAGGAGTTTGCCTGGTCCGGTTTATACATGTACATCGAAGGCATTGACGAAAATACGGTCTCAAATTTAATTGGAGAGCGGCAGAATGAATGAGTTAAATGTTAAAAATGCGGGATATGCCATTAGATTTCTAGCCATGCTGGAGGAATTATTTCTTAGCGGTATCACTTATTTTGGCTTGATGTATCTCATCTTGCTGGGAATCAATGAAAATAATTTAACTACCAAAACCGCTGACGTTGTAGTTTATATTTTGCTGTTTATCTTTCTCTCAGCACCAATTTGCGCTCTATATAACGCCTTTTTTATCTCGAAATTCGGAGGAACTTTGGGAAAACTAGCTTTCCGTCTAAAAATAAAGGACGAAAACACCAACGATTATCTGTCGTTTAAAAAAGCTTTTTATAGAACAGTTTTGGGTTATATATTTTCCACGAAATTTTTTGGGCTGGGATTTTTACAAATTGTAAGAAGACAAAATAGAAGAGCTTGGCACGATGACTTGTTTGAAACAAAAGTGGTCAGCGAAAAAAACTCCTGGCTGGGTTATCTTATTCTCCTGCTATCCTTTACGGTCATGGGTGCGCTTATCTACCTTAACGTTGTTACTATTCTCCCGCTTTTCTGAAGCTAAAGAATTTTTTGATTTTAAGCAATTAGTATAAAATATGTATATGTTTCGGGGTGTTTAACTCGCTTCGCTCGTTAGCGATCGTCGCTGACGCTCCGATCTAGTGCACAGTACATATCTTTATATTATCGTCGGGGTGTGGCGCAGTTGGCTAGCGCGCACGCATGGGGTGCGTGAGGTCGCGGGTTCGAGTCCCGCCACCCCGACCATTTAAAAAACCAGTCCTCAAATACTTTATTATTCGGTGTTATACCAACTAATACTCCTGGTTCGATAGTTTCCAGTTTTGCATTAACCATTTCGCTATTTCCTTTAAATGCTATGAACGGTTTTTGCAGGTCAATATCAAGTATTCCGCCTTTTATAGTAAAGTTCGAGCCTAAACTTCTTAATATCAACGTTTTATCCTCGGCTGTTACTAGTTAATATATAGCACCTATAGTAATTATTGACATCGTAAGCTGCTTAGGTTATCATTCAGACATAGACAGAGAGCGTGGGTTCGCCCTAGTTGGCGCTTGTACCCAAAGCACTGTCTATTTTCTTTTCTATATTTCCTTTAAACTCTGTAATTTCAAAACTACGTCCATAACCCAACCTATAGCTACCAGTTTCTGCCATTTGCTTAACGCCCAGCTTTTTCTGAACGTGAGCCATCAACCTATATTTTGCACTTTTCCTACCACCCCTGATAGAAATTAGCCCATATTTCAGTTTAAAGGCGTAGGCAACACATCCAATAAGCACATCGACCAATTGAATTTCGCTCACAGCGTGTGATTCGACACGACAAATACCGTATAATGCGTTTCTTCTTGTACTCGCTCTTATTTTTCGCTTAGTATCTTTTTCGAACGTGTCTGCTTTTGGAGTACTTACATCATCAGCCAACACAACCATATATTCTCCAGCACCTAGGGAACTGGCAATCAACTTACCAGCAAACGCGTTATAGGCTTTGTTGTGGTTGCTTTTGAAATATTTTTTTATGTCTAAACCCTGCTTATCGAAAAAAAGGCTATTGAATTTAAGGTGTGGAGTACTGAAAAATATATCTACCAAACCTTTGTAAAGCGTTAAATTGTCGTCACGGACATTACTAAATTTAAATTCTCCACGAAAATCAGTTTTATCCTTGTAACTAACTATTTTCTTATGAAGAGCGGAAGGTTTATGTACATACAATAGTCCCAAACCGAATACCCTATCTTCTTTTGGGGAATGAAGAAGACCAACTTCATCTAAAAACCCAAAATAGTTGATTTTTTGCTTTGGTCCAGGTTTTGCTGCCATAGTAGGTTCTACTTCGTTTCGCAATTATTACAACACAATTGTACGCAATAATTGTATGTTAATCAAGTGCATCTATTGTTATTTATCAATTTGTAAGGCGAACACACAAAAGAGTTACAAACATAGTCTAATATGGTAGACCAGGCTTTTTGACTGCTCTTACAACAAATTTTATCATCGTGTATAATGAGTCCATGAACGAAATTGGTACTCAAATTAGAGGAGACCACAAAAACCCTTATCACCTTTCGGTTGGAGCAGTTGTTACCAACAACAACCTGGTTGTTCTTATAAAAAAAGGTGGCAACTTTTATACATTGCCAAGAGAAACTATTTATTCCCTGGAAAACGTACACGGGGCTGTGCAAAGAGGTCTGGAAGAAGAAGTGGGGATTAACTCCGAGGTTGTAAAGTTTTTAGGTTCAGTAATTGAACATTTTAATCGTCCAGACGGTACAAAAGTAGAAAAAACAACTTTATACTTCTTGTGTGAAAAAGCTTCTGATTATAAAGAAGACGAGACGGACGAGGAGGTTATTTGGGTTGAGAACCAAAAAGCCCTAGAGTTGCTTAAAAAGTGTGGTAATGAGGAATACAATATAGTAGACAGAGCTTTCAATAAGACCTGACTGCTACGTTCCCCGAACTTATCAAAAAGTTGCAAACGTCGTTCACTATGGTCGACCAGTGGAAAAGCGGGTGTTGCCCAAAGGGTAATAGCCGCTTTTTCATTTGTTATGGCGGGACGAGAATGATTCGCAGCGAGCGGAGGCGAGCGAGAGGGGGTCGACTGGCTCGCCAGCAGGCGAGAACAGGTGACCGAGTCCCGCCACCCCGACCAGATTGGGCAGCGTTGTAACCACGATGCCTCAAAAACCCTTTAACCGCTTGCAAAAAGACCCCTCATTTTTCCAACATTCGAACCGCTGTTTTGCTTATTTTGGTCCGGCTAGAAATTCCTAATCTATGGAACATACCTGTTCTGCTTCAGTTACAAGTTCCATTACCCTTTTAGAATCAAATGATTTATCTAGCAATACCCTCCGGCTTTTTTCTTCTCTAAGATCCCTACATAAAACGATGCCACAGTCTAACAAATCCTTTTTCTCTTGTTGTGTAATACTCTTTAAACACGTTATTGGATGTAAACCGGAATCATCTATAAGTTTTTGTAACGATGCATCATTTGGATACCCCCAGCCCAACATCTTAACACCGGCACATTCCCCAAATTTTATAGCATCAGATGTAAACTTAGTGTTTGTGACAACCCATCCTTGATGGAATTTATTCATGTGACCTTCTTTTTTTTCCCACACATCAGCTACGTCCTCGAACCTAGATTTTATATACATTGGAACCTTTACATCTGTTTTATAACCCTGCCTATTATGATATTTACACTCAATCATAAAATGCTCATTATCCTTCAATGCGACAACGTCAACCTCGTGACTAACACACTTCCCTTGCACAATTGCCCCCACCTCCACCTTGTACCCATAATTCTCCAAAATCCTACCGATATATCTTTCAAACGGGAAACCTGTTGGTCCTAATTGCATAATTGCCTTTTTCAGATTATATCTGGATGTTGTATGAGGTTCATGTTTGTTAAGAAAATCTACTATGATCTCGTGAATTTCTTTGGTTGATATGTTGTTGTAAAGCTTCGCAAGCACAAATTCTCGGGCCCTCTCCTCAAGACCTCTATTTATCCCAGCATTTCTTATGGACCTAATTAGCTTTTCGGCCGAAAAAAGTTGCTGAGAAGAATCATACTTCGTTACATAAATTTTTTCAGTCATTTGAAACTTTAATTAGATTTTTCTCAACTCGTTTTAGTAGAACGGCATTTGTAGCAACTATTATTGAAGATGCTGACATTAATAATGCCGATATTTCAGGGCGTAACGTAATCCCATAAGCCGGGTATAGAATTCCTGCTGCAATAGGTATAGCAAGAACGTTATATACACTTGCCCAAACCAAATTCTGTTTCATTTTTGTGACAGTTGCCTTAGATAACTTAATAGCATTCAATACATCAAGAGGGTCTGATTTCATTAAGACGATATCTGCGGTCTCAATGGCCACATCAGTTCCAGCGCCAATTGCAATTCCAACGTCTGCCTGGGCTAGCGCTGGAGCATCATTAACTCCATCACCAACCATTGCGGTAAATTTTCCTTCCGATTGAAGTTGCTTTATATGGTTAGCCTTATCTTCAGGAAGAACTTCTGCAAAAAACCTTTTGATATTAAGGTCCTTTGCAATATGCTCTGCAGTTTTAAAATTATCTCCCGTAATCATCACAGCTTCTATCCCAAGCTTGTTTAACATGGAAATTGTCATTTTAGCACTTTCTTTAACAGGGTCCATAGCAGCAACTACGCCTGCTATTTTTTTATTTATTGCTAACAACATAATTGTTTTACCCTGTTCCAAAAGATTATTTAGAGGAACCTCAATTTCTTTAAGCTCAACGTTGTTATTTCTCATTAGTTTTGCTGTACCTACTAAGACTTCTTTACCAGCAACAGTAGCTACTACGCCATGCCCGGACAAACTCTTAAACTTTGTCACATCATTTGATATCCTGCTCTGTAAATTCCTTCTTTCAACTTCTTCTAAAACTGCTGTGCTTAGTGGGTGACCTGATTTTTTTTCAGCGGCGGCGTCCAAAAGTAATATTTCTTCTTCAGAAAAATCGTTAACGGCTATTACGTCAGTGATTTTAGGTTTACCTTGAGTTAACGTTCCAGTTTTGTCCAGTACAATAGCCTGAATCTTAGAGGCCTGCTCCAAAGTTACTGCATCTTTGATTAAAATGTTGTTCTTAGCTCCAAGACCTGTTCCGACCGCTACTACTGTTGGTGTCGCTAAACCTAGAGCATCTGGACAGGCAATAATAATAGCTGAAATAGCGAATGTTAAAGCGAAGAGTAGGGGTTGTCCCACGAAAATATACCAAATCGAAAATGTTATAATTCCACTTCCCACGGCTAGTATTACTAAGTAAGCTGCGGCTTTGTCTGCAATTCTTTGCCCAGGTGCTTTTGAGTTCTGAGCGGTTTCGACTAACTTCACTATCTGAGCCAGGGCAGTGTCTCCACCAACCTTCATAGCTCTAAACTTTATAGACCCGGCTTGGTTTATAGATCCACCTATTACCTTGTCACCTAATTGCTTACTAACGGGAAGTGATTCCCCTGTCACCAAAGATTCATCAATTGAAGTCTCTCCCTCTATAATCTCCCCATCTACTGGAATCTTGTCTCCCGGTTTTATAAGTACAATGTCCCCTAATATAATTTCGGCGGTATCTATAAGCATTTCCGAATTGTCTTTAATAACAGTCGCTTTTGGAGGTACCAAATCAAATAAGGCTCTTAATGAGTCGGACGTCCCCCGCCTAGACTTCATTTCCATCCAATGGCCAAACAAAACAAATGTTACAAGCATTGCAGCAGCTTCATAGAAGGTTTCTTGGCCAAAAAGAGTCAAAGCTATACTAAACAAGTAAGCTGCTAGAACCCCCGTGGAAATTAACACAGACATATTTAGTTTCTTAGCTTTAAGGGAATTGTAAGCGCCCCTTACAAAAATATTCCCAGTGCCTAAAACTATTGGTGTAGTTAATAGAAAAAGCAAAACACCTACAGGTATGGGAGACGGTAAAATGAGACCAAACACCTCAGTTGCTAAAGGTGAATATAGGATAACTGGTATAGAGAGAATGAAGGAGATAAAAAACCTTCGCTTCATATCCTTTTCCATTTGTTTAGCCATACTGGGATCGGACATAGCAGCCTCGTGGTCCTGATGGCTCATATGCTCACTTTTTAGTTTTAGGTCTTCACCATCGGAGTGCTTATACTCATGTCCGTCATATTCATGCTTGCTTTTAAGATTGTACTCATACTGTTTCGCCTCCATATCAGATCCGCATGTAACGGTTATTTTTTCTGCTATGCAGCAAAAACAGGAATCTGTGGTTTTTGGATTTTCATGTTCTTTTTTATGGCTCTTCATAATAATTATCTCCTCCTTGTACTTATTGTGTACCAATTTAAATGTTCATACAACCCCGACCACAAAAATCCTAGTACAAGGGCGAATAGTAGCTCTTCTAGAGGTACTTTGAGTACCATAATCCCCGTCAGTTTTCCTAAATTCCACACCTCCATCGTCCAGTTAGGGAAAAAGAGGTTAAGTGCTACAAAAAAAATAAAATAAAAAGCAAAGAAAATAATAGAACCTAGAAACATCTTGTACTTGAGATCGGGCCTACAATAGAGTGAAAAAACACCTCCGATGAATAGAGAAGCTATTGTTACATAAATAATATTCCAGCCAGTAAATGTGTAAAGAAGTATAAATGCTAAAGGAGCTGACATGATGATTAGCTTATGGTAACGGTGCCTAAGGTGTTGCTTGTCTAGCTTGGAAAATTTTAAATATCTGGTCTTTCTAATCACTTCATAAGATACTGTAGCTAGACCGCCAATACTAAATGCGAATATTAGACTTTCTATGTCAAAGCCAGTTGTTTGAGCCAAATTGAACAAAGATGGCGGCTCCCAATATTCAGGTACAAAAAAAGGCTCTGTCAAACCAAAAAAGGAAGTAAGAACGCTAACGTATATCATAGCCCTTTTACTATCCTTATTAATCTTCAAGTAAACAAGAACCCAAACGAGCAAAAATATTAAACTACCAATAAGCCAAGTATATTGCATAATTTTATTCTTTTAACTTTAGCAAAGCGTCATCATATTCTCTCTCACCTATTTCCCCCTCCGCAAATCTTCTCTTAAGAATATCAGTAGGATTTTCTGTATCCGTATCTCTGGATTCTGATTGTTTGCGACCCATCATATAAACGAAATAAACTAGCAGTGCTAAAGCAATTACCCCAAAAAACATCATATACATTACTCCGCCAAAACTTGTACTTGGAAGATGGTGAGAGTACAGCTCTGTGTTTGTACTATGCGCTAATTGCTCCATGTTCAGTAGTTAAATGGACTAAACTCCAACATATTTTTGCGGGTCGTCTACAAAATGAATTTTGCAGTGTTCAGAGCAAAAGTGATATTCTTTCCCCTTGTAAATAAAAATAAAATCGGTTTCATTCGTAAACTCCATACCACAAACTAGATCTAGTAAAACCTTCTCAGCATAAGCAAACTCTTTTGGCCTTTTTAGCTTTTTCATAAAAAAATTACTTCCCAACTAAAGCCACTTTAATTTTAGACAATAATGAAAAATTACCATTGGCTTCCGCCTTACCGCGTTTGACCTTAACTTTCTTTTTCTTTTTATTACCTCCGCAGCATCCTGACATATTAATACTCCTTTAAAATTAAATTATTAATTACCTTTTTCATTTTCTATTAGTGTTCGCACCCAACTATACGTAAAACCTGTTATCCAGGCAGAAAGCGCTAAAGACACGCCTCCAAATAGTAATCCCGAAAAGGTCATATTCCATAACCCCAGTACATCAATGTTAAGACCGTGTAACCACTAACGGGTGATTTGCTAGTGTGTATTTATTTTTCATAATAATCAATATCTCCAATAACAAAACGTTAAATTTATACTTTTTGATTGAGTTTTGCGATTGCTTTCTCCAAAGCAGCACTGAGCTTAGTTTCTATAACTCCTGCTATTTCCTTAATTTGTTCATTATCGCTAAACCCCAGCACACTTGTTGGTTTCATAAAACCAACTTTGACCTCTCCAGAATCCTCAAAAACAACTACGTTGCATGGAAGTAGGGCGCCTATTTCGGGTTCTGAAAGTAGTGCTCTATGTGCAAACTTTGGATTACATGCACCAAGAATTATGTATTTTGAGTAATCTATATTGAGCTTATTCTTTATAATTTCCTGCACATTTATTTCTGTGATAATACCAAAATCTTCATTTTTTAGACTCTCTCTTATTGCCTTTTCCGTCTCTTCAAAACCGGAACCAGAAATTTGTATAACTGTATATGCTGCTTTTGTCATCTTACGAACTCCTTTGCCTTTTTTTATAAATTTCTATTAATTCTTTTATAGCCTTATCTTTTTGGTTACTAAACTGCTCTGAAACATGAATTTGTAGATGCCTTTCAAGAACCACAACGTCGACGCTCTTAAGAGAGTTCTGAATTGCATAACTAAGATCCAATACATCAATACAATAAGCCTCCTCGTTGATCATTTTGGCAAGGCCATCCAATTGACCCTTAATTATATTGATTCTCCTTTCAATATCTTTTTTATTATATTCATCTTCCATATATATACCCTATACCCCCCCGTGGTATCCGTCAAGAGCTTTTTTATTACCATTATTAGAGAGGTTTCCTTATTTATAGCCTGGAGAATGTAGTTGTCCGTGACCGCCATGCTCGACCAGAAAAAGCTAGATATCACCGCAGGTGGTAGCTAGCTTTTTTTAGTTGTGGCAGGACGAGAATAATTCGGACTGAACGAATGAAATGAGTGAAGGAGAGGGGCTAATGCTTTCGTAATAGACGCAGAAAATAATTTCCTAATAATTCAAAAGAATATTTATGATGATGGTCAATTGGACTATGCAAACAAAGCCATTAAAGATTTTGAATCTCAAGGGCTCCTAAACTAAGTTCATAAAAGTTACAAACATTCTCCACCCTAAATTTTATAGTTAGCACGTATAAATTGCATGAAATCACCTGGGCTTATAACAATAATTCCAAAATCTCCTTTTATCACATCTAGTTTAAAGTGTTTTAAATTATAAGTAATCAGAAATCTAGCCTTTGTAATTACAGCTCCGGCTAAAACATGACTATCATACATATCCAACAAATAACTTCCATATTTTTCTACTAAGGATGCTGGAGAACCGTGCAAATTAGTAATTTCAAATTCCTTATTGAATGACTTGGCTAAAACCTTGTTTGGTAGACTCAGTCTTTTTGCAACACCTCTAGTTTCTTTTAAAGATAGTTGTGTAGTAAGTTTAGTAACTTTTAGATCGTTGATAATAAAGTGAGCGGCACCTTTTCTAGAAAAAAGAGACGAAACTATCACATCTGTATCCGGGAAGATTCTTATATCTTCAAGCTTATTTACTCTCATAAGCTTTAGACCTAAGTTCTTTTATAGTCTTTTGTATCTTCTCAATGTTTTTAAGATCCTCCTGCTCAGCTTGATATATATCGTAATCCAAACCTGTAAAGGCAAAATAGATAGACTTGGCTGGAATCCTATAAACACTGCCAAACCTTTTAGCAATAATTTCACCTCGCCTAATTAAATCGTAAACGGTATTCTTGTTAAGCTGAAGTATTTCTGCTACTTCAACGGGGGTATAAGTTTTTGTATATAACATCTTACTCATTATGACCAGACTATACTATACAGTATAGAACTTGTCAATTACGTACTGATTAGGTAGGCTCGCACTCATCAAATGGTTGCAAACGTCGGTTACTATGCTCGACCAGAAATCCCTATTGACGTCGAACAAACTCATATATACAATGTATACACATGTACTTTGATTGGGATGGAAAAAAGAGCAAGAAACTCCAATCAATACGCAACATTAGTTTTGAGCAAATACTGGTAGAGATTAATAATGGCAACTTATTAGACGTTATTGAGAATCCAAATCAAAAAAAGTATCCCAATCAGTTGATATACATAGTGAGATCGGGAAACTACGTTTATTTAGTTCCTTTTGTGATGGATAAAGAAAAGATTCTCTTGAAAACAATTTATCCTAGCAGAAAGTTTAAGAGATTATATGAAAAATAATAAAAACATGTATAAACCACTTGACGAATACGAAAAAGATCTACAGGAAACCATTGATAAGGTGGATTCTTTTAAAAGACCTAAAAACTATAAGAAGGTTTTAGCGAAAGCATTAATAGCTGCAAACAACACCTCTTCAAAATCCAAGACTCTTAATATCCGTATTGCTGAAAAGGACTTAATTATGCTTAAAACTAAAGCTGAAAAGGTTGGTATGCCTTATCATACGCTTATTAATACTGTTTTACACCAGTATGCTAAGGGAGAATTAAAGGTCGATATTTAAAAAAAGTTCAAAACATCGTTCCTTATAGTCGACCATGAAATTATGTAATCACATTTATGTGGTTAATTAACAAACTTTATAGCGGGTGATGGGTTTAGAAACCGTACTAGGCTCAAAGGGGGCATCCTGAGCGGAAATGCTGAAGATCAAACAACTTTAACTCCATTTTTCTTTATCTCAGTCACAAGCGGGTTGTACTTGTTATTAAAATCTTCAACCAAAAACGGGTGAGGCTCAATTAAATCACTTATATCACGTCTAAGATGCATAAGTCTTACTCTCTCTCCATGCAAATCGTCGCTAAAGTCGGCTGAGACTATGCCTACATCCAAATCACTCCACTTGCTATTAGTACCCTTTACTCTTGATCCAAAAGCATACATTTCCTGCACGTTTATACCATTACTTTCAAGGACAGCTCTATATTCATTAAGAATGTCTAAATATTCTTGTGTTAAACTCATAGTGACCCTTCAACCCATGTATACAAATCTATGGAAACCTTTACCCATTTTTCAGCGTATTCTTTTGTAGCTTTTTTATAAAAACTTAGTTTGTAGTCATCATAACGTGTATCTAAGTTGAAGGTAGTTATTTCGTTAAGTCTTTCTTCAGTTTTGTTAGTGACTCCTAAATCAGCTTCTTTTGCCAATCGTTTTAAATCGTGCGTGTATGGGATTTCCTTTCCCTGACTAACTAATAGCCCCTTTAATAGTTTTTCAAGAGATAGTTGCCAAAAAAACAAACACCAATGATAGTAACCAAGGTCAAACATACCTTGTGCAGCATTTTTACTCTCTTCTGAGCCATCAATCCAATATTTTAAAGCTTCTTCCCTTTTCATATAGGCATTATACTAGATTGAAAGTTGCAAACATAATAGTCCGCTATAGACAACACAAAATTATACCTGAAGGGCATGACACGAAGTAGTGGCAAACGTCGTTTACTATGGTCGACCATGGAAGTTTGTTAATATTAGGATGTGAACAAAAAAGGTTTTTCTGCTATTTTAGTTTTAACGCTGGTAGTTGTTACCGTAACTGTTTTTGTTCTTTACACAATACACTCTTCAAAGAAATCGACAGCACAGTTTTTTTCAACTCAAAAGCTTGCATACAGTAGTAATGGTATGGCCAGAGTGTACGATTTTTCGTCAAATAATCAGCTAGATCTGAAGATATTGTCAGTTACAAGCTTTTTGTGGTCCCATAATGGAAAAGAACTTGCATTAATGGTTCAAGGGGAATACGATCCCGGCAAACTTACGTTCATACCTATTAAAAGAGTTTATGCAACAACTGCAGGATTTAATTACATGGTCTATTTAGTGGATCTGGAAACTGGGATCACAACCTTGCTATTGGATAAAGTTTTTGGAAAAGTTCGGTGGTCAAAAGACACTACAGGACTATATTTTACAGAACAGTACCGTCAAGGAAGGCCGCTTATCCTGGGAAATCAATCAGGCTTGCCACCAGACCAAGAGGAATATTTTTTCATATCTTTGGATGGAGAAAAGAGGAAAACAACAAAAAAAGAATTTGACGAAACTTCTTACTTTAATACAGCAAGTTCACTAAACTCCCCCGATGGGAAACTCATCATAGAACTGTCTGATAACATTGTGGGGGATAAACAAATGAAAATAAAAGACCAAAACAACAATATAGTTGTTGAGCTTACAGGGCAACTCCCTGTATGGGCACCTATCCTGTAAAACTTCGTTCCGTATAGTCGAGCAGATTTTAAATAATATGCTTTAACCTATTCAGACTATAAGCATACCCTAATTCGTTGTTGTTAAAATTGCTGGTAGAAAGAACTCTTAAACCAATTTGAAGTTGACAGATCCTATGGCGTTCCCAATAATTCGATACATTTAATCCCCTATCTTTTATGTAACTAAGATATTTTTTGCTAAAATCGTCATCTTTGTGCCAAAAGTCATACCACGCCGGATCATACACAAAATCACCAATCATCGAATTTGCCCAATCTAGTACAGTAACCTGCTTTGTTTCCGGATTATAAATTACATCAGCATAACCATAATCACTGTGGACTAAATATGCATCTTTTAACTGGGTGTATTTTAACAATATCTTCATCTCGGTTAATGCAGACTTAAATATATTTTTGTGCTCTACACCATCTTTGAGTAGTTGTTTATATTTTTTCTCATGCAAAAATTTCAATAAAAAATCTTCCCAATTTTGATAGAGAGCGCTTCTTTTCTTATTCCAAGACCCAAAACCCCCGAACTTATCTATTCGCGCAGTGTGTATTTTATATAAGGTCTGTATAACATAGGGTAAGGCTGTGGAATACTCATCTTTATCCAAATCATATAAAACACGTCCCAAAACTCTTTCTGATATGGCGTAATAAACTTTTTTACTATATCTACCTAAATTAGTAACCTCGGGAATAGAAAAATATTCAGAGAAATCCTCATAAGCAAGTTTATCTTTGTAGAGATTTTCATAATTTTTGCTGAACCTAACAACATACTCTTTTTCTTTATGCACGAATGTGAAAGTGTTGGTTGTAGAACCATACTTTATTTCTTCAATATTATTTGCTTCTATGTTCAGTTCTTTTCTGAGAAAATTCATTGCGTCACTTTTCCCAACTGAAGGTTTATTGCCAACGGTATTAGCATAGGTTTCAATGTGCGGCAGAATTCCTACATAACACAATAAATAACTATCCTTAGAAATTGCACCTGTTTCTATGCCAACCAAGAACGCTATGATCCTATGTAGTCCGTCTACGAGCTGCCTATTATTCTTTTCATATGACTCATTGAGAACTAAAGCCGGATTAACTCTTCTGCCAATACTAAAAGATTCAACGATATTTTCTATTTTGACTACAAAATTAAGGTCAACATTCTTAATTTCTTTATAATTATTACGATAGTTTGCAGCCATTTCAGCTGCCGAAAATTGTGAATAGTTTTTTGTCAGGTAGTAAGATGTTGTGTTTGGAGTTTTTTTAGGATCAGACCAAAGAAGGGTACTAACTAAATTGTTGTAGAAAAACCTTTTTGAACCTAACCAACTATACTTAATAATCATATCGGATACATCCCAACCTCTTTTTTCTTTCCCAGCTTCCACCTTTTCGAAAACATCCAAAATCACACTACGTGGGACATACTCCATGGCTACATACTAACAGTCCTTGTATCAACAGAAAAGTTCAAAACATCGTTCCGTCGAGTCGGCCACCCCGACCATGATAAAATCAACTCATGATAATTACCCTCGACAGAAAAATAACACCCGAGGAGTTTGAGAAAGCAAGGGAAGTTTACAATGACTATATAAAAACCGTCATCGATGTGGAAAGAAATATACTAGTAGTCGGCGGCGAGTACCATATAGATTGTGAAGAAGTTTTGCTTAAAACGGGAAGTAAACTTGAAAACCTTTACGGTGGGGGTTATAAGGTCAGCACAAAGGAGGTTGAGTATATGGCAATGAGTAATTACAAACCTGCTTTAGGAAAAACAACCTATGAAATAATGGACAAAGAAATTCGTGACAAATTATATAAGTTAACAAAGAAGTACTTGGAAATATGAACAGAGATAAACAATTCATTATAAACTCAATAAAGATGGATCTTCATAGGGTCGTAACAGCCGCGGGTGATATAACAAAAAAAGCGCCCACAGAATCGATAAGAACATTCATGGAACATGCAGATAAAGACTTTGATAAAACCGAATTAGATGAAAGGGAAAAAAGTATCAGACAGGAACTAAAAGCGCTTGCAAATAATCTGGAGGCCTTGTCAGATCCACACACCAGGCTGAGATGGACCGAGGATGTCATGACTGCCCGGTGCAGGTTGTGATAAAGCGCAAAACTTCGTTCCGTATAGTTAACTGTAATCTTTGGTCGCTGTCACAACAAAAATAACTGAGTTAAAACTAAAAATCGTACAATACTTTCAATCTCCTTAGTTCAATAATTCCTTTATCAAAGTAGGTATTCCAATCAGTTGCTATCTGGGGCTCATAAGAAAATTTCAAACCCCCGTTTGTGATATTAATCTCAGAAAGCGTTACACCGCTGGGTTTGGAGTCTAAATTAGACTGCGCCAGTAAAAGTGTACTATCTTTTTCAACAATCAAAGCCATGTGTGTATACTCACCTTTTAAGTTAATCAATACTAAATCTAGAGGTTGTATTTCATCCTGGGCTATCTCTGTTGAAGCGTGACCTGCAAAAACAAATACACCGGCATGACTAACCTGGTGTTTTTCGTCATGCGCCCAGGCCAGGGAGTTGATAAACTCCTCTAATCGCTCTAATTTTTCGAAAGCAAAGTGCAGAACATGAAATACAAATCCGGAACAGTCAACTCCCAATCCATATAGTTTCATAAACTCCCTAATACCTTCGGGGTTTGCGTTCTCAAGATTAAACTCTAGTTGTTTTGAAATCTCAATTACTGCCGATTCAAGTTCCTCGGGGCTGCCCTTTCCTCTATACCAACCGAAAGGAGCTTCCTTGTTTTTATACATCTCGTGAACTTTCTTAGCGTGTTCCTCCGGAACTTGTGCTTTTTCCATCAAACCGTCCACAACATACAGCCCAACATTATTTATATAGTATGGTGTTCTCACCTTCTTTTTGTAAACTCGGAGATTAAGATAGTCGTCGATTCTATCAAGTGCGTGCTCATTTAATTTGCTAAGCATAGCAGTATTATAACGTGTTTATGTATTGAGTTTTTCAGATGGTAGAATTACCCTATGAAAATAAAAGATAGAATTTATGGTGATATAGAGATAAAAACTCCCGTTTTAGTTGAGCTGATAGGATCAAAACCTTTCCAAAGATTAAAGAGAATAAGTCAAGATGGCGTCACCCACTTTATTCAACCAGGTAGAGATGTGACTAGATATGAACACAGTATTGGGGTTTGGTATTTATCAAACAAATACAAAAGACCAATAGAAGAACAAATAGCAGCCCTCTTACACGACATACCACACACAGCATTTTCGCATGTAATAGATTTTGTTGTTAAAGACGAAAACCACGAGTTTCACGAGAGATTCACTAGGAAAATAATACTGGATTCTGAAATACCATCCATATTAACGAAAAACGGGATAGGTACAAACAAGGTGTTGCAAAAAGAAAATTATGATCTACTAGAAAACGACTTGCCGGATATATCCGTAGACCGATGGGATTATTTTATGCGGGATGGATACACAATTGGTTTTCTACCAAAAACATTGATACATGAATTTCTAAACGGTATCTACTTAGAAAACAATAAGTTTTACTTCGAAGATATAAGATTGGCTTCCGTATTTTCCATACTCTTTGTAAACTTCTCCCGGCTCATATGGCTGGATCCCACGTCACATGGAGCGTTTTCCCTACTTGCAAAGGCGCTTAGGATTGCTATGGAAAACAATAACATTACCGAAGAAGACTTCTTCACAGATGATGAAACATTACTAGAAAAGCTGAAAAGCGCAAACAACAGTGACATAAATAAGCTGCTAAGTAGACTAGAGCCAGGTAATGAATTTGTGTACGCAGAAGAGCACGAGGCAGAGTTTTACGGACCAGACAAACCAAGATATGTAAATCCACTGGTAAAAACTGAAAAAGGCTTACAAAGAATATCTGAGCTAGTTCCCAGTTTAGGTTACTTCTTTAAAGAATTTACAAAAAACTATAAGTACTTAGGAGTAAAACAAGAGTGCTAACACAAAGCAGATACACACGATCTGGAAACCTACATGTTAGACATAGTGTCTAACACATGTTAGAATCGCCTCATGCAAAAATTAAAGTCAATAAACATAAGAGATTTTCAACATAATTTATCCATGTACCTAGACTTAGTTAAATTGAAGCCTTTGGTAATAACAAGAAATGGTGTGGAAGAAGCCGTTTTTATCGATCCTGCTTCGTATGAATACAAGAAAAAGTCAAAAAAATCAGTTAGAAAGTCTCAAGATATGATGGATTCTGCATTTATTGGTATGCACAAAAATAGAAAAGGCTGGAAAACAAAAACTAACGCAGCGATTGCAGGTAAGTTGAGGGGCAATGCTTGGAGTGGTAACTAAAATACTTGCTGACACCTCTATCATAATAGGTCTACAAAGAGCTGACGAACCTGTCACCAATTTATTTTCGAAGCACCAAAAACACATAAGAGTGTCTAGAATTACAGCCTGTGAGCTACTTTATGGATCCAGAAACAGCAAAGAGAAGAAATTGAACAAAGACTTTATAGACAAACTCAATATAGTTGAAATTGACCCTGAAATATCGCTATTATCATATAAATTAATAGATAAATATGGATTAAAGACCAAGTTTGGGATAGCAGACTCTCTAATAGCAGCTACGGCTATTTCGAGAAAGCTATCTTTGTGGACAGAAAATACAAAGCATTTTAGATCGATCAAAGAAGTTTCTATTTTCAAACATTAGGTGTAAAAAAAGTGATCCACGTGGCCATACTAAAAAAACAATGGAAACTTATGCAAAAAATCCTTTCAGGAGAAAAAACTATTGAGTCAAGATGGTATAAAAACAAAATAGCTCCCTGGAACAGAGTAGAACCCGGAGATACCATCTATTTTAAAAACTCGGGGGAAGAAATTAAGGTTAAAGCTCAAGTTACAAAAGTTGAGCAGTTTAGAATAGAAAGTAAGAAGCAAGCGTTTGAGATCATGAAAAAATACTCTAAACAAATTCTAGGCTCAGCCAATATTCCAAAATCAGTTAATAACTACATTTCCGGTAAAAACTACACCATTTTAGTTCATTTTAACAAAGTGGAAAAGGTCACACCCTTTAATATTGATAAAACCGGATTTGGAACACAAGCTGCTTGGCTAATTACAGATGATATCAATAAATTAAGGCAATCGGATTAACTATTGTACTACGCCAACCTTGAATTGATAACATAATCCTAGTACACTTCTTAAACAGTGCTGGATTTACGACTAGTACCACTCTCCACAATTAAATTGCAAGAAGAAGTTGATCTGGAAAGACTTGGTGGTTTGGTAGAGGCGTTTAAGAAATCACAGATCTTAATAGATCCTCCTGTTGTCACAAAAGGATTAGGTAAGAGATTAATGCAAATCGATGGTGCAAATAGGATATCCATATTAAGGCTATTAGGTTGCAGTCACGTGGTCGTTCAGTTCGTTGACTATCAGGATACCTCTCAAGTATCAATTAAATCTTGGACGCATGTTTCTAAGGTAAACAAGAGTGCGTTTACGAAAAAATTAAGGCGGATAGAGGGTGCGAAAACAGAAAGATTTAAACTAGGTCTGGGTGTAACACTCACCGGTCATCCTCTCGCTTCGGCAACGGTAATTTTTAGAGACGGAAACGGACTTAGTGTTTACCCCGACTCTAACCTCTACAAAAGAGTTAAATTGATGAGGAGAGTGGTAAAACTTTATGAAGAATCAATCGTGAGAGACAATATAGTCACCGTCGAAAGTAGAAATGCCTTGACCCAGTTTTTCAAAAAACACAAAGATAGCAATGTGGCCTTACTCTTCCCTACTTTTTCGAGCCATGAGATCTACAGTTTATTGGAAAGGGGCATCACTTTACCAACCGGTGTGACAAGACATTTAATTAATGAGCGGGTTTTAAGAATCAATTACCCCCTTGAGATGTTAAAAAAGCAGGTGAGCGCCGGCGAAAAGGAAAAATATTTTAAAAAATTCCTCTCCAACTTAAACCTACGTTTTTACGAAGAGTCAACCTACATAGTTGAGTAGTTTCTCAATCCCCCTATGGTTTTTCCTCAACAGGATGTCCGCCAAACTGCCCACGCATAGCAGAGATTATTTTTCCTAAATAGCTTGGTTTTTCCTGACTCTTTATCCTTGTTTGCAGTGCGTGTTCAATGGCTCCCACTTCCAAACCTAATTCTTTTCCTGTTTCCACCGTCCACTGACCTTCCCCGCTATGGCTTGCTCTACCACTTATAGCTTCTAAGTCTGCGCCGTATTTTTCGAAAGCTTTGGCTAAGTCACTAATCAATCTTGACTCTATCACCGAACCCTTGCCATACGGTTTCATAACTTCCTGTAAATCTAAATTAAATTCCGAATTCTTCAAAATATTAAAACCTTCCGCAATAGACTCCATCATACCGTATTCGATCCCATTGTGCACCATTTTCACAAAATGACCGGCGCCACTTTTTCCTAAATAAGCATAGCCTCCTGCTACTGCTAAATCCGCAAACATATCCTCGAATTTTACAAAGAGTTCTTTATCGCCTCCAATCATCAATGATGCTCCGTTTCTGGCACCGCTCGGTCCCCCGCTCACTCCAACATCCAAATAGCCTATACCTTGCTTTTCTAGTTCTGATGCACGACGCATAGACTCTTTGTAATTACTATTTCCACCATCAATGATCACGTCACCCTTTTCCAGTAAAGTTAATAATTCTCCTAAAACTTCGTCAACTACTTTGTGAGGAACCATTATCCACACTAGTCTGGGTTTAGAGAGCTTTTTCACTAACTCAGCAAACGAATAAGCAGCAACTGCGCCTTTCCGGGTTGCTTCCTCAACAGGCTCCCTGGAGCGATTAGTCACTACTATGTCGTAACCCTTCTCTAACAATCTCTCTACCATGTTCGAGCCCATTTTTCCTAGCCCAATATAACCTATTTTAAAATTCATTTATCTTAAAGGAAATTTTTACACGGTCGGGATCTTCCAAAAAAAAGCCTTTTTCATAATCCTTAAGAGCAAAGGTGTGCGTTAGGGCACGCTTTAAAATTCCATCAAATTTATTGTTTACCTCCGCCATAGTAATCAATGCCTGAGAAAAATGTTTGGCATTGCTATTGACACTGCCCACAATAACCTGATTTTGCCTGACCAAATTTCTCATCAGGGCATTAGCATCTATAGAAACCTCATTGGGATCTTTTCTGGGTATTCCCGTCATGAGATAAACCGCGTTTCTACTTAAATGAGGGATATATTTTAAGGCCAAACCACTAGCACCACTGGCTTCAAAAACAATATCAGCCTGGCCAACGCTTTCCAAGACCTGCTCCGGGGAAAATGCCTTGCCATCAATATACTTTGCACCCATTTCTTTTGCTAACTTGATCTTAATATTATTCTCACCCACTATTTCTACCACATACGTTTCTACACCGGATAATCTTAAATAAGCTACTGCTAAAAATCCCAGAGGCCCTGCCCCTATCACAATAGCTTTCTTGCATTTACCCCATTCCTTTGTATTCCAGTCATGCTCTATATGTTCGCAGCCATAAGGTAGGCGTGACTGCACGACTCTCATCACCTCAAAGGCTTTTTCTACAACACTGAGAGGTTCGGTCCAAACAGCACTCTCTACTAGATTTTTGGGAAGAGAAACCAAATACTGCTCTTTAGCTTTCGTATATGAAGTCAAAAAACCGTGTAGTTTATGAATGCCGTGCTCTTTATATAAACCTGTATAACAATAATCAGAGTGCTTATTTTTGCATGAAATACAAATGCCGCACCCTCGCCTAACTGTGGGTACAACCAAATCACCAACCTTAAACTTTTTTACCTTAGAGCCGACTTCTTCCACAACGCCGTAACTTTCGTGGCCTAAAACCAAAAACTCTTCATTTTCCGGGGAGTCCACCAAATGATGCTTCAAAAGGTTATAGTCTGTTCCATCTATGCCGGTTTTAATAATTTTTATGAGTACTTCATCTTCTTGGGATATTTCCGGTTTTGGGATGTCAAAGTTAAACACGCCCTCTTTGTTTTTGTCCAAGCCTACCGCAAACATTTATATATTATTGCACGAAGGTTTATTTTTTCCTATCTTCCCAAATGCCCATAACCACACCCTCGGTGTCAGTAAATCTTGCGTAAAAACCCATATCACCAACCTCGGTTTTTGGCATAACCATTTTACCTCCCGCTTCCTCGATTTTTTTCACATAGTCATCTATGGAAGGTACTGTAATGACCAAGACGGGATTAGTGCCCCCGTTATCTTCTTCTGATATCATGCCTCCATTGATGGCACCCATTTTTTGGGGCATGTTATCCTTGTCGGTTTCCACAGTGTGCAGCATGGTATAACTCATCTCCAGTATATCATGTGCATGCCAACTAAAAACATTGGCATAAAACTTTTTTGATCTTTCCAAATCTTTTGCGGGTATTTCAAAATGTCCTACATAATCCATTTTAAATTCCTTTCGAAAAATTTTTTACGGTTTTTTGATGATATCGTGAAAATAAATATGTACCTATATGTTTATTTTAACTTCTTCACATCCTCCAATACCTGCTGTGCGTGTTCTTTAGGTTTTACATTTTTATAAATTTTGGCTATTTCTCCTCGAGGATTAATTAAAAATGATGACCGTACCGTACCCATATATTCCCGTCCCATCATTTTTTTCTTCTGCCACACACCGTACAAGTCCACCACTTCTTTATTTTCGTCAGCTAGTAGAGTAAAGGGCAGATTATACTTTTCAGCGAATTTTTTATGAGAGGCAACCGAATCAACGCTCACCCCCAAGACAGTAATTCCCAAATCCTTAAAATCAGGAAAACTATCCCTTATTTGGCAGGCTTCCGTGGTACAACCCGGTGTACTATCTTTAGGGTAAAAATAAAGTAACACCCGGTTTCCCAGATATTGTTCCAAACTGTGATTGACCCCATTTTGATCAGGTAAATCAAATTTGGGCGCTTCTTCACTTAGCTTCAATTCCATACGCGTCCTTTCTTAACTCACAACTTACTGAACCTCTACCACTAAAGTTCCCACCATACCAAGTTCACGATGCTTTCCCACGCTGCAGTAATACTCAAACGTGCCTGCTTGATCTGCTATAAAAGTAACTTCGCTGGTTTGCCCTGTACCTATAGTATCCGTACTCGCGTTAAACTCGTCTATTACCCAGTTGTGAGTGCCTCCCACGTTATTAAAGACAATTTTAACCGTTTCACCCTGCTTAACTTTTATGTCCTTTAACGAGAAGGAATAGTTTCCTCCATCTACGTTAAAAACCCGCATCCCACCTTCCATTACACCCTCGTCCATCATCTTATCTTCTTCCATCATTCCCTCGTCCTCTTCCATCATTCCCTCGTCTTCTTCCAAAACCACTTCTTTTTTGTCTAGCGCTGCCGGTGCAGGCGGCACACCGTTAGTGGCAAATTGTTCTTGTGCAGGATTATTTTGTCTGAAAAACAAAAGTCCTCCAAAAACGATCACGATCAAAGCTATTACTAATAAAGATTGTTTATTCATCAAGACACCCCCTTCGAGTCGATAATAAAATTTAATACGGCCTAATCAAAAAGTATTATTTAGAGTAATATAAATATCGATTGTTGTCTATATACAAAAACTGCCTACATAAGCTTTTTTACCTATTGGGTTATACAAAAACGAAAAGTATTGCTGATCATATTCCAGTTTATGTAGATTGTTCTTTATTCTAGGCTGCCCGGAAGGCTTCCTTCCCTCATATATTCTAGGGTTTTTTAACATTCCTTTATCCAGATGATCATCAACCCTCTCAAAAACTTTTAATACTTGTGAATCGGTATCCAAAGTATAGTTATAGACAAAACATTTATATTCTCCGGAAGGGAGTTTATCGTAACCGTCAAAATTATTATTTTTTACCGCGTACATATATTTATCATACGGACCTAATAGGTATATATTTGTCACCAGTTCATATTTATCCCTTAGTAAAGAGGCTTGCTGCCAGCTTAATCTTGTTCTTTGAAAAAAATCTATTTGCAGAAAAAACGATATGGCTATGAACAAAATAAGTACACTTGTGGCAATTTTTCCTGAGTAAGCAAGCTCATATGATCTAAAATAATTTACAGAATAGAAAATTAATAGTGTAATTCCCGGAACTAGAAGATATCTATCGTAGAAATCTGCTGAGAATAAAAGTGCTCCAACGTTTAGCGCTATTACCATAATGAGAAACTTATTTGTATTATTTTTCATTAAGTCACTTCTTTTTGTTAAAGAATAAAGTAAATAAGAAGTACTAAAAGAAATTAGGGAGGAAAGAAATATTTTAAAAACAATGTTATCAAAAACACTTAAATTATGTTGCGCAAATGATTTAACATGCAAACCCTCTAGGTAGAAAACACTTCCTATGGGGAACAGATCAAATTTATAGATCGGATAGAATAAAACTACACTAATTACCAGAATGATCAGTAAATTTTTATTTCCTTTTATTTTTTCGGGAAAAAAAGTTAAAACCGGCACTAGAAAATAGGCAAAATAGGGCAGGGCAAACAAATACAAGACCCATCTCATCTTAAAACCCTCCCAAGTGTTAATACTTTTCAAAGTATTGGTTAAAAAAGAAGCGGTTTCAAAACCAACATCCGAAGGAAATCTCTGCCAAAAAGCAAAAACCAAAATTGCTATTGCCAAAGGTAAAAAGCCGATTAAAACAGACTTTATTAACTTCTTTTTCTCTAATTTCTCCTCACTAAACAAAAACGTAAAGATCAAAGCCAAAAAAGAAATCAAACCAATTTGTCTTACCAAAAATGAGAGTCCGCAAAACAAGGAGCCAAGAAACAAATCCTTTTTACTTTTAAACTTTAAAAACTTTAGGTAATAAAATAAGGTAAAGATAAAAAAAAATAAAAAGTAATTTTCTGTCATGAAAGAAAAGGCTGAGGTATAAACCAGCGGATTAAACAAAAAGGTCAAAAGAATGATTCTCTGCGCAAACTTGGAAATTTCAAATATAGATAAGATTTTTTTAATGCCAAAAGCCGTCAGGAAAGTTACAATAATAGTTAAAATTCTCAACGCAGTATGGGAAAAACCAAATACCAAGACCCACAAATACCCCAACACAGCCTGAGCAATAAAAACCGGATCAATGAGTGAACTCATGGTAAATTTACCCAAACTAAAAGCCAGAACCTGTCGGGAAAAAATCCAGTCATCATTAATGACAAACTCACCAAGAGGATTAACAAAAATTACAGAAAGTAAAAATAGACTGAGAGGCAGAAAGAGTGATGATTCGAAAAGTTTCTTCTTTAACATCTTAACCCCATTATAAAATAGAGTTATTTGCCCTTATTACATAAGCAACAATTTTAACAAAAAAGTGAAAGATCAAACCCATAATTATCGTTAAAACCACAAATGCTATGTCCACATTAACAAACACCAGCTGCATTACTAAAATACCCACGATCCAAGCTGTCTGATCAAAAGGAAACCACGGAGATCCTGGTTTTCTCCCCTGACGACGCTTGAAAAAACTTTTAATGACATCTCCCCCTAAAGCGCCTATACCAAGGTACAGTCCATAATATGCAGGCAGTGTTTCCAGGTTGGGCTCAACAGAAGCGAGAAAACTTTCCGGATTGCGGGTTAGAAAGAAATTCTGCAAGACAAAAGTGAGGTGAGCAAACAGCATGCCTGTAAGAACTCCTCTAAAAGTCTTTTGATAACCAAGGATTCTCTTACCTTTAATTTTTCTATTAAGATCCAGAGGATAGTAAAGCTTTGGGAAGAGCCTGGTCGCAATCGGCGGCGTAGCGTTAGCTAAAGCACCGGACAGACCCAGCCAAATCACTCTCACAAGCAAATAAAGCATACTTTATTATACCTCACCGCGTTCGGTGCGTTCCTTCGGAACTAAGCTCGCTATGCTCGCTACGTCACTGCGTGACTAAACTCACTTCGTAATATATCTGACTTCGTTTGATGTATTACTTCGTAATATATCTGACTTCGTTTGATGTATTACTTCGTAATATAATATACTGGTAATCTCGGGGTGTATAACTCGCTTCGCTCGTTAGCGATCGTAGCTAACGCTCCGATATCTAATGCTCAGTAGGAAAAGTACCTCTCTGCGGGGTGTAGCTCAGTTGGAAGAGTGCACGATTCGGGTTCGTGAGGCCGTCGGTTCGAGTCCGACCACCCCGACCAAACTTGAAAAATCAGTATTTGAAAGCCCCAATATTTTTTCCAATAGTAACTAATTCGAACGGTTTAACACTTTTCAATTTTGCATTTACCAGTAAGTTATTTTTCTTAAGCAGTACAAAAGACTAGTATAGAGAGGTATCAAATCTTCCACTTCTTATATGAAGATTCCTATTTTCACTTTTAACTTGTTCAAAAAAAATACATTCAGAAATTATGTGCGTGCTAAAATAGTTTTGCTAAGAATCATATTGAGTATTAGCTACAAAGATGCCACATTCTAAAAGGGGGAAATTAGGAATAATGCTAAAAAGCAGAACTTTATACATTTTTTTAATAATATCCTTAGTACTCACATATCTACTAGCAAAAGCGCGCTACACAGATTTATTAACTTATTCTTTGACTCAGAGAACTTTTATCTATAATGAGGTGCTTGAATCAGAAAGCCAAATATCGTCTTTGTTATTTGAAAATTTCAATTGTGGATTCAAAGAAGCATCCACCTCATGTTTCTTGTCATATAGACTGTATATACTGGCACTCTTGGCCCTTGGTCTAACCAACATATTTATTTTTACTAGATATATAGGGCGTTTTAGAAAAAGAGTTATTCTAATATTAATAGTAGCATCTAACTTATATCTACTTTTTCTTACATATCTTATTGCAGTTACTTCCGAAATCTATTTAATTGAAGAGCTATCAAATCAAGCTAACGGGGATTTATCTTCATATATCCAAGAGGTTAGAAAGGGCGATTTCGTTAAAACTAATCCAAATTTTAGCTTATTAGATTTATCTAAAGATATCGAAATAATTGATGTTAATCCAAAAGAGGAGGGCTTTCTTGAGTATGCAGGTGTCGAGCTTAATGAAGAAAACACACTGTATAAATCTGTAGTACTGCCCTGGTATGCATATTCGGCTCACTCGTATCCGCTTATTGATAGTCTCTCTTTTGAAATCATACTAATAGGGAACAGGGTGATAGTTGTAAACAGCATCAGTAAAGAAAGTCTTGATTTTATTGCACCTAAATTAGTAAAAAGTGTAATTACCAAAAACTATCCTGAAGTTCTCTTAGAACAAAACGTAGAGTTTTTCATTCTCGACGTTGAAGAATACAATAAGGTACTCAACAAAGAAATCGATGAAGCAAAAGCAGAAGCTCACAAAACAATTTCCAACATTAACTACAAAATAAGTCAGGTAAATGACGCTATCGCTAATAATAACGAGATAATAAACAATCTACAGAACAATCTTAATGAACTGGATGAGGTGTATGAAGAATGGAAGGAAGAAGTTGAAAATGAATATGATTACTACTGTAGTGGTATCTATTACTCACAAAACCGAAGCTGGTGTGAAAAAACCAGAGATGTTATCGATGAGGGTAAAGACCAAGCAGAAAAAGATAAACAAAATCTAATAAAGGATGCAAATCTCGCAAGGCAGTACAACGCTGAGTGGGCATTAACGCTCAACGAATACCACTCATATTTGAAAAGTTTACAGGACTACTTAGAGCAGATAGAAAAAGATCCAGTTACTCCTGAGCTTCAAGCTGGAGTCACGTATAGCGAAGGTGGAATAAAAAAGATATATATTAAATACTACGGATCCAAAGAACATTTGTTCTCATACTATACACACGTCGCACTACATGAGTATTTACATATCCTTTCCAACAGTGATGGCGGTGGTTGGCCTACTGGATTAACAGAAGGTATGACAGACTACTTAGCTGATGAATTAAATAACGGAATCCTCAAGTATAGGTATAAACCAGGGGATCTAATTGGTTATCAAAACGAAGTTGAGATACTGAAAGATATACTTGAAGATGTTAACGAAGATCGGTTTATACACATGTATTTCTTTGATATGAGTGAAGAAACTTTGGAAGATTTCATCGAGGGCGCCTACCAAAACCTAGATTACGACAAGTTCTCAATTTTAATTGACGAAATATATTATTCTCAACAATTGAACAGTAACAACCTGCTAGATATTCTATAAGTAATTTATAGGTCTATGTCAAGCTCAGAAGAACAAAAGACATATCTGGAAAGCATTGCTAAAGAGGTTCTATCAAAGTACAGACGACCAGATAGTGTGTTAACCCATTCTCCTAGTATTGGAAACTATCATGAAAGAATTTTACGTAATGTTATAAAAGAATACTTGCCTAACTCCTTTAATGTAGGTGAAGGTTTTATTATTAACAACAACGGTGACGCCAGTCATCAAATAGATACCCTTGTCGTAGACAGTTTAGACCCTAGGTCATATGTTTACAAAGAGAAGGGTTTCTTTATAGTTTCAAATATCGCTGTCGTAAACTTCAGCGAAGTAAAAACATACTGCAATAAAAATGATTTTATAAAATCTTTCCACAAACTAATAAGAACTTCTTTGCTACTAGGTGACGACCACTCGTCTCGAGCTACTTCATTTATATTCTGCTATGACGCTAGAGTGAGTGCAGAAACATTCAAAAGCTGGCCTGATAATGCTATAAGTAAATTAGAAAACATGATGTTACTAACTCGTGGAATTATCCAGATTTTATCTTTTGCTTGAAAAAAAATGTCATGCTTGAAAGAAAACCTATAAGAGGTAGTTTTTACATATTTTTACACTATTGATACAAACAAAAAATCTAATCTCGTAAAAGAGATTATAATGCAGAGTGTTTTCCAATGTATAACCAATGAGTGTGGACGAACGAGAACGCAGCAGGGCATACGACTACCTGGTCTTAGCTAAAATACGCACTTGGTAACTTTTAGTGAACCAAAATGTATAATTTAACAGTGGATGAATCTAATCTCTCAACTACATTAGACATTACGAATATGCTAATAGGTCGCTTAGATCTCTTTATCAATTTCGTTGGAGTGATTTCTACAATATCTCTGGGTTTTATAGCTTTCCTTGCTTGGAAACACAATGAGCTGAGAAAGCAAGCAGAAAATGAGGTGGAAAAGGCTAAGAAACTAGGTAATGAGATTTCTATCTTAAACACAAGTTTCAATGAATTACTAGAAAAACAACGTGAACAAGCCTTAAAAATTGATGAATTATTCAACACAGCGGATAGAGACGTAGAGGAAATTAAAGAGTTGGCTCAAAGTATAAGTACAAGCGATGAGGAAATAACAAAGATTAAAAATAAGCTAAATGAAAAGATTCAGATCGTAGAAAAGACGCTTAGTAGCCTTGCTACCACATCTAGATACACTCCTGGAGATGTACCTACTGAAACAAGTAAGGATTCGGGTTTCGATGTATTAAGAAGCTTTCTATGGCCAGATAAAGATAAGAAGTAAGAGTTGTAAAACTATAGAAAAGTGCTGAAAATTCAGTGTATAGCATGCCTTAAGCAGATAGAGCAAAAACCCTAAAACGTATGGTTCAGCAAGCACTATGAAGTTTAAAACATCGTTCTGTATAGTCGACTATACTAGAAACTTAACCAACTGAGAATTAAGCTCAGTAAGGTCTGTTGCACATCCACTACCATTCCGCTCTCATCCAGTAGAAGCTTCTTTTCAATCTTTACCGGTATTATAAAGAATAGCTTCTCATCTTCAAATACAATAACAACGTCATCGCCCACGGGAATAAATTCACTAACATCAATATCCTCAATGTTAACTCCGGATCTTACCGATTTTTCATCAACAGATACTTCTGACACAACGGAGGGTGTGCTGACTTCGTCTATAGAAGGTGTACTAACCTCATCCACAGAGGGGGTGCTGACTTCATCCACCGATGGTGTGCTGACTTCATCGATAGAGGGTGTACTAACCTCATCGACGGATGGAGTACTTACCTCATCGTCGCCATTGGAAGCCTCAGAGGATCCGCTGCTCTCATCAGCGTATGTGGTAGATAATGAACCATTGCTCACTAACACACTAACTACTATGGCTAAAATTAATATACCTATAAAAGACAGAAGAATTTTTTCTGTTTTAGGCAGTTTTTTCATAGTATTAAATATCCCATATAATGGTTTAAATTTCAACTTCGCTAATCACGGCGTGTTTATTGATGTTTAAATAAGCCAAGATACCAAAACCAAAAACCTCAAGACTTTCCTCAAGAAGCCGAAAAAGATGTTCAACGGTAGAACTGCACCCAGGATCAAAGCAGAACACCAAAGTTTTACTTTTCCCTACCCACCCATCTATCATATCCAACAGCAAGGACACGGCCAAGACAAAAACTGCTGTGTATAAAAGCCTTCTTTCCTTGGGAGAGGCTTTTTTCCAAAGTAAAAATATGAGAGCACCTAAACTAAAAATTAATAATGGTAGATAGAGAATAACCCAACTGTAACTTGGAAAGGATGCTAAAAAAGGAGAGAGTTCTTGTGCCGCAGCGCTGAAACGCTCATGAAAATAGGTAGCATCGTCCATACTGAAAAATAAAAATGTTAGTGACAAAAAATACCAGATTATTCTCTTGGATCTCATATACACAGTGGCACTTGATAGAGCTATCAAAAGCAAGGCAATAACACTCACCCAAGTCAACGGGGTCTGTTCTCTAGTTGCCAGAAAGATCTCCCCAAAGATCGTTTCGGGATAAAAAAAGTATGTAAGAATATCCAATAGCAAGAGCGCTACTGTTAATAACAGACCCAACCTAAAAATTTTATTTACAAAAGACTTTGTAAAATACATTTATAATTAGTATTTCATTCTCGTTTGGGGTTGTAAATAAGCGGTTTTATCACAATACCAACTTGGTACGTTAGTGAAATTGTTCCTTGGGATAGAATAAAAACCGGAGATACTGTATTAACAAACTAGGGCAAAAGACTTAATATCTCTGTGGCACGTTTTGGGTTACCCCTGCCAACAGGAAAATAACAGGGGATAACATTATAACTTTTACAATTGAGTTTAAATTTATAAAGTTTAATTTGACCTTCGGCGTTGACAGCATCGTAGTAATCACCTAGTTTTATTTTTTCACCAACAAGGGCATTAAAAGGTATAAGACCAAAAGTCACGATATATTCCGGATCAACTAGCTCGATTTCCTTTTGCAGGACGGGTAAAAACGTTTTTATCTTGTCATTATTCGGAAGGGCTGCGTCCTCTCCGGTCCACTTCACTATGTTTGTAAAATAAAACCCTCTCTCAGTCAGGTGGCTGTACACCTTGTCTGCAAAAGTCGTATCCCACTTTTTTCTTTTTGTTATTTCACTTAACAAACTCTCATCAAGATGGCCTGCGTTTTTAAATATTTTCCAAATGTATTTTGTACCTGTCCAAGGTCTTCTTTTTCCTGTCCAGTTAGGGTCGGAGGAAATATTTCTATAGGTAGGGTTAATAAACACAAACATATATCTAGGTTTGTGCAACTTACCACCTGCCATAATAGGTTTTTGTTTGCTTTCAGGAAAATATTCAGAATGTAGTATTTTGGTATACGTCCAAAGTTCCTCCAAGGTTTTTATGTGACTTAATTCTTTCATGCAGCATTATGTTAACATTCGAAGTCGTAACAAAGTTACAAACATCGTCCTGGGTAGTCGACTATAGCTTGGCAGACAGACCCTTGTGGTCTAGCTGGCAAGATATTGTGGTGGGAGGACGAGAACTCCATGTGCGAGCGAAGCGAGCACACTTCGAGTCCGGCCACCCTCCCTACATTGTACATCTAAAAGATGTACACTAATTTACCGCTCATGTACAATGCAGACGTGGGCTATTCAATAAGATTTGATGAGAAAAAAAATCAATTATTGAAAGCTTCCCGTGATGTTTGCTTCGATGGTGTTGTAGACGCAATTGAGCAAAACAGACTTGTGGGTAACATAAAACACTTTAAAAAAGACAAATACCCAAATCGGTATCTGTTTTTAGTTGAGGTAAATAACTATATTTACATAGTTCCTTACCTAAAGGACATAAAGAAAAAAGAACTATATTTAAAAACTGTGTATCCAAGTAGAAAGTTTACAAAGATGTATAGGAGAAATAATGAAAAAGAAAAATAATAAAAAAAATCTATTTGACGATTTGGTTCTAGACACAAATGAACAAGAACTGGAAGATTCTATTCCTAAGCATATGGCTTTTCCGAAAATTTCCGAAAAAGAGAGGGCTGATTTTGCACAAGCCGCTTCGAGACATAAAGAGCTTAAAAGATCAAAGAGGATCAATATTCGTATAAACAACCAGGATTTGGCAAAAGTCAAAGCTAAAGCCAAAGTAAATAACATCCCCTATCAAACTTTAATAAGTTCTTTGGTTCACAAGTATGCCGAAGGGGATTTAAAAGTAACAGTTTAGTTTCCCAGATCGTATAAAAAGCTGCAAACGTCGTGTACTATGGTCGACCAAAAACACAATAGAGTCCGGTCAATTTTCAGAGGTCTCTCTATACCATACATAAACCTTATTCATGGTACGGCCCTCATCATTTTTTAACTTCAATACCTCCTTCTTATTCCTGTACTTACCAAATCTTGTGTCGGCGACAAAGCTGGCGGGATCTTTGACTGCAAAAATGAACATCTTATCCGAGCCGTCTTTATCAAGCTCAAGATAATACTCTGCAATCTTCTTGTTTTCGTTTGTATCAAAAGTAAATTCTTCATAGTCGGGATACATTTTTCTAAGTTCTATTGCTGACTCTTTAAAGTAGCGGTTAATTGGAAATCCAATCATATATCGGGACGAATTTTCATGTGTGTATTCCACCGTTTCCCACTGGTTAAAAAAAGTTTCGCGTTGCCAGGGATATTCTTTTTCCAAATCAACAAACAACATATAACTCTGATATGTAAAAAACACTACCAATACAATGATCGGAACTCCAAAAATGACATACCCAACTTTTTTTGTTTTTTCTAAAGCCCAGTCAAGTGCCAATGAAAAGCTAATAAACAAAGGGGTTAAAACAACGTAAATATGAGTTCCGGAACTTTTAATGAAAAACAAAAACACTAGCACTATCGTCACCAACCACAAGTACTCAAAACGCTCCTTAATTATCGAAAATACTGAAAACACAAGCGCAAAAACAAAGAAATTTAAAAACAGAAACGGGTTGTACAAAGTTATCAGATATCTATAATTTTCAAGTCTTTCCTGCAAGGACATTTCACCTACTGCTCCAGTCCTACCTAACAAATAGACTGCGGTTCCGGTTTCTCCTGAGGCTAAGATATAGGGAATTATATATAAAACAAGTAGCGGTGCTACACTAAGCAAAAATGGTAAAACATGGCTTTTTCTTAGTCCTCTAAAAAGATACACCAAAATGATCGGTCCGATAAATACCATGTCCCAATGAAAATAAAAACCTAGAGAAAATGTCAACGCACCTAATATCAACGTCCCAAGCCTGCTATTTTTAGAATATAAGTGGAACAAATAAAGAGAGCTTACTGAAAATAGCATCACAAAGGAATGATATTGAACTATCTTGCCCAGACCAACGGTAAATCCGTTTACAGCAAATAACAGCGCTCCCGCCACGGCGGTGAGAGGATTAGCGGTGAGTCTATTGATATATAAAAATAAAATTAAGGTGCTAAAAAAACCCGCTAAAGTGTAAGGAAAACGCATAATAGCTTCGTTATCTAGATCTGCCCCCAATACAAAAAGTATTTGTGCTACTTGGTATTGAAGTGGGGGCCTTTTGGTTTTGAAAATAAACTCTTTCGAAAAAGTATTAGTGCCTTTTTTTATATAGGTCAAAGTACTTGCTTCGTCTTTTGCATAGCCATAAGCACCTATGTTAATTCTCAAAAGTCCGGAAAAAACCACCAACACAAACACGCATATGTAAAATATGTACGAACTTCTCTTTGACATACTCAAATTATAACTTACTCACTTAACCACCAAGAAAAAAGTTATACTTAATAGAGATGAGCCTCATGCTAAGATACGTACCACCCATAAGAAGGGGCTTCACAACCCTGGTTTTTGTCAGCTATTTCGCGGTTCTTTTGGTGCTTTTTCTAGTTTTTACCCAGTACGGTATCATTTCCGTCCTCATCTTTACGTTGGCCTACACTATTTTCATGCTTTTTGCCTTCATAACGCTTAGCCAGAGGCACTATATTCAATTATTAGAAGGGGAGGGAGTGCTTATTATCCATAGAACATTTAAAAAAATCATGCTGGATATAAATCAGATCAGCAAAATTGACTTATTCGAAACAAAAAGGTCGTACATTCTTTCCATTGGTACTAAAGATAAAACTAAAGATTATTCACTTTCCGGCTCGTTAAGCTTCGAAGAACCTCCTTTTGTACCGTTTTTAAGACAAATAGAAACTTTGAAACCAACCATAGAGCTAGGAGATTATTGCCGGCAAATCCTCCATGGAGATGCAAATTTCAACCCCTGGTCGCCAAAAATGTACTATGCCTACTGGACTTATATTGTTGTTGTCGTCGTTTATTATCTAGCCCTCCTTGTCGCCCTTAATATCCTCAAGTGAGCTATGTGAGGGCGCTGTCTTTACCTTTGGTACAATAAATTCATCATGAAAAAGATCCTCATTATAATCCCTTTGCTTCTTATACTCTTGGTGGGGTTTTCCTTTGTACGAAAAAACACTCATATCCTTACCATTAATCCGTCGGCGGAGATAGAGGTGGAAAAAGAACTTGGCAACTTAGTTTCGCAAAATATTAATGTAGACGGGGTCGAAAGAATTTTATACCTCCCAAAAGGCTATAAGATCTCCGTCTTTGCCAGGGGTTTTAGTAAACCGCGCTCTTTTGACTTTGACAATAAAGGTAACATTTACCTTGCTGACAAAGGAACCGGTCAAGTCATGATCATTAAACCAAGCGGAACTACCACCGAACTGGAAAGCGGCTTAAGAAATATCCATGGCATAGATTGGTATAACAATGATCTTTATGTAGCCGAAGAAAACCAAGTTATTGTTTATAGACAAATTACTGAAAATGCCGATTACGCAAAAAAAGAAGTACTCATAGAAGATCTTCCTTCAGGAGGAAATCACACAACACGCACTATTGCCATTTCTCCTGACGAGAAATTATTTGTTTCCGTGGGATCAAGCTGTAATGTATGTGAGGAAAAGGACGAGAGACGCGCTGCTCTTTTGGTTTATGATCTAGATGGTTCCAATGAAGAAATATTTGCCGTAGGACTAAGAAACACCGTTGGCTTTATCTTTAAAGAACTGATCAACGGTTATGAGATCTGGGGGGTCGATAACGGACGTGATCTAATTGGCGATGATACCCCCGTAGAAGAAGTGAACGTCATTAAGAAAGGTATGCACTACGGCTGGCCTTACTGTCACGGTAGCGGCATTCCCAACCCGGAATATCCCTCTAAAGAAAATTTCTGCCGACATAGTTCTGTATTTCCCACCTTCGAAATGCAGGCCCACTCCGCACCTTTGGGTTTAAGTTTCGCGCCGGGAAAATTTGCCAAAAACAGGCTTAGGGACAACTTATTAATTACTTTTCACGGTTCCTGGAACAGAACCATCCCCACCGGCTATAAAGTGGTAAGAATAGACACCTCAGATCCACAAGCGAAACCGGTTAATTTCATCACAGGCTGGCTCATGGAAAACGGGCAGGCCTGGGGCAGACCGGTGGAAATTAAATTTTTCGGTGATATGTTATTTATTACCGATGACAGAGCAGGTGTAATTTACAAAGTCATATATAATTAAGGCATGTACCGCACAGTTTATACGGTAAGACATGGGCATTACAGAATACCGCATCCGAGAAAAAATCCTGATGGATCGGAACCCTCCGTTTTAAGCATTATGGGCATAGAGAGTATTGTTACTTTGTCACACAAATTAAGGCACATAGATAAAGATATTAAAAAAATTTACGCCAGCCCCCTAAAGAGAACTATGGAAACTGCAGAGATACTTGCCAAGATCCTTAGAGTAGATGTTACCGTTAGAGACAACATTCGAGAAAATTATTTCAAAGATGGTAATTTAGACCATTTAAAAGACGTCTACATGAAATTCAGAGAGTGCACTGATGAGGTACTGGATTTTAAAGATGGTAACTCCATCATTGTTTCCCATAAATTCCCCATGAGCCTCTTTGTGGCTAGAGCCTCCGGTTTTTCTTTCAAGGAGATCTCTGAGGATAGAAGGCATATTAACTTGGTGCGAATGGGAGATTGCCTAAAACTGGAATTTAATAACCGTGACCTAGTAAAATACGAAAGAATATAGCTACATCTCTCCCAGTAATTTTAGTTCAAGCTCAGAAACTTTATATATACCCGACTCAATAAGATAAGTTTGAATATTTTTATCGAATCCGGTAATGATCAACAACCCGACTACTATGAAAATGATTCCTAAAACCTTCTTAAATTTACTATGAGGATCCGCCAGCCAAGACAGTTTGGACACTATCCTCTGCCCGAAAACAGCAATGAGTAATAACACGATGGCTAAACCTAAAACATAGACTATAACGTTTACCAAGCCAACTAAAAAACTTTGGGGAAGAACGGTAGCCACTATAAGTGCGTAAGTAGGACTGCAGCTGGAAAAAACAGGTCCTAAGGCAGAACCCATCATGATATCTCCCAAGTAACCTTTTTTACGAGACGAGCTCTGCAATAGAGCATGAGAGGAAGATGTGAGCTTGAGTTTTTTGGAAACCTTGTCCCATAATCCGGGGAACAAGGTAATAATTCCAAACACCAAGACAATGCTTCCGGAAATAACTGCCCAAACCATAGTATCCACACCCAATAAAAGTGAGGTAGCCTTAAGAAGAAGTGTAAAAATCACTAAGGAGATGCTCAAGGATAAAATGATAATGTAGGGTTTTTTCCTATTACTTCCCGGCACTGAACTACCTATAATGACCGGTAGTAAAGGCAAAACACATGGTGCTGCAATAGTTAAGATGCCAGCTATAAAAGATGTAAATAAAAGTGCCATATATTTATCCCCGGACTAAATTATCTGCGAAAGAAGCCGTTCTAGAGTCAGGCTGCCATTCCACTTGGTCAGCTCATTGCCATTCTCATCTACCTGCACTAAAGTATGTTGAATTCTCACATTATATTTTTTCTTCATCGCCGTACTGGTATCATAATCAACCTTCAATATGGAAACATCAGCAGGTATTTTGTCTAAATTGTTGTTGATATCTCTAGTCAAAGCATTACAAGTCGGGCACCAGGAGGCGGTAAAAAATATAATAACATCTCCATCCCTAGCATTAGCCAATAGAGCAGGATCGTAATCTTGGAAAATACCTGTGGAAGGTCCACTATTGTTGTTTTGCATCTCCCAATCAAGAGGTCCCGCTAAAATATGTGTTGCCAGCGCAGGATCTCCATCCCTCGGTTCCAACGTGAGAACATACCTTTTATACATCATGATAGCAACGTTATCGAAAGTAGCCTCATTTACATGAACTCCATTTTTATTGAGTACTGCCTCTCCTGTACTGGTAACACTACCACCGGTTGAGGTATCCACAAGCCAGCCTTCGTAAAAAAAACCATCACCTAATACAGGTAAGTTTTCAAAATCGGCATTAAGCATGTACACGCCGTTCTTTTCGCTGATGACAACTGTTCCGAAAGCTTCTTCTTCCGGGGAATAACCGGGAATGTCCTCACCCCCTGTAACATCCTCCAGATAAGAAACGTGTTCAACGCTGGCTACTCCATTTGGGGTAGGTACCGTTCCGGTTTTCCCTCCTGCAGATTTTTGTGATACTTGAGTATCCGAAACACCGCTTCCGGGTGTGTCTTTATTTTGGTTAGCCACAAACAAAAATCCGCCTGCTACAAGCAAGCCAATGATGATAAACAATGGGATTAAATTGGAGTATATTTTCATAATATATCTATAATAATCGATATGTTATTTCTGTCAACTCTCCTTGGCTGATACAATTAGCCTATGAAAAATGCTGTAGTCACCGGAGGCGCCGGTTTTTTGGGAAGTCATCTCTGCGATTACCTTATCAACAAGAAATACAGCGTGATCTGTTTGGATAATCTCTTCACGGGAAGTAAAGAAAATGTCAGACATTTACTCGAGCATGATAATTTCCATTTCATCAACCACGACATCATCGAACCAATTTTTTTAGACGAACTCATCATCGACGAAATATACAACCTTGCCTGTCCCGCTTCTCCAATTCATTATCAACACAACCCTGTACGTACCATAAAAGCTAATACTATTGGTGTGATCAATATGCTGGGTTTGGCTAAAAAACATAAGGCGAAGATACTACAAGCTTCCACTTCCGAGGTCTATGGAGATCCTCTGGAACATCCCCAAAAAGAATCTTATAGAGGAAACGTGAATCCTATTGGTCCTAGAGCCTGCTATGACGAAGGAAAAAGAGTCGCTGAAACACTGTTTTTTGACTATCACAGAAAACACAAATTGGGCATTAAGGTAGTAAGAATATTTAACACTTACGGTCCTCGCATGGATAAAAATGATGGACGCGTAATTTCAAATTTCGTTATGCAAGCCTTAAATAATAAGCCAATAACCATCAACGGGGATGGTACACAGACTAGATCTTTTTGCTACGTTAGCGATGAGGTAGAGGGTATTTACAAAACGATGCAGAAAAAAGATTTCATAGGTCCGGTGAACATAGGAAACCCCAATGAAATAACCATGCTGGGTTTGGCAGAAAAAATAATAAAAATCACCAACTCAAAATCGGAAATAACTCACCGGGAATTACCCGAAGACGATCCTAAAAAACGAAAGCCGGATATTAGTTTGGCCAAAAAGGAGCTCGGCTGGATGCCAAAAATCGGTATTGAGAAGGGATTAAAAGAAACAATAGATTATTTTAAGAGTCTTAAGTAACTTCTCTAACAACAAAAGTATCTTTTCCACTGGCTTCAAAATAAACTCTCATCATGAGTTCTCCCAGCATACCGATCATCATGGACTGCACCCCCAAAACCAGCATTAAGATAGAAACAATAAATAAGGGTCTACTGCCAATACTCTGCCCCATAATTTTCAAAACCAGCATATAAGACGTCCCCAAAGCACCCACACCGGCGATAATAGCGCCCGTAAACCCAAAAAGTCTGCCTGGCATGGCATAAAAAGGTTTTTTAGCAAAATAAAGCATAAAGGTCAACGTGACAATATCCAGTAAAACCTTAACGGTTCTTCGTTGCTTGCTGTAGGTGGATGCCCCATAATCCCTATCTTGAAAATCCACTTCGAACTCGGTCATTTTCGCACCATACAAAGTTAGATAGTCGGGAATAAACCTATGCATTTCACCGTATAGTTTTAAGTTGTCCAGTAATACGCGTTTAAAGCCTTTCATGCCGGAACCTCTGTCTTTCATCCGTACTCCGGAGATCCTGTCGATTATTTTATTAGCTAAACTGCTCTTCACTGCTCTATCTTTGCCCCACCTACCCACCCGATTGGTATTTACAAAATCATACCCTTCGTCTAAATATGCGATCACTTTTTGCATATTGTTCACAGGTATTTCCAGATCCGCGGCCACCGTTATAACATAGTCTCCTTTAACCTCCTTAAATCCTGCCATGTAGGCCTGAGATAGTCCGTAATTGGTCATCAAGTTAACACCTGTGATGTGCACATTACTTTTGGCATATTCTTTAATTATCTCCCAGGTTCCATCACTGCTGCCGTCATTTACCGCGATTATTTGCAAGTGATATTTTTTTTCTTCTGCCAAAGCCAGCAAAGCATCAAAAGTCCTGTTGATGTTCTTTTCTTCGTTGTAGCAGGGTATGACTATTGAAATAAGTTTTTTATGCGATTTTTCCATCTTTTATCAATGGTACAATTTTTTCTTTATACCATTTAACTGTTTTAGTAAACCCTTCTCTAGGAGCAGTAGTAGGATTATAACCTAAAATCCTTCTGGCTTTGGCAATATTTGCCGAAGTTCTAAATTGATCTCCCGGTCTTCTAGGTTTTCTTTCGAACTTGGCCGGCGCACCCAGTATTTCTTCGACTAATTTTATAGCCTCACCCGTAGTCATGGTACTGTCCAGGCCAATATTTAATATTTCCCCGTTTGCCTCATCTAAATGCTCTAAAACAGCTGTGAACCCATCGATGACATCACCCACATAGGTGTAGCTTCTCAAGTGATCTTGGCTACCTTCATAAAGCGGGAATTTATAATCGGTCAAAATGCTTCTGTACAATCTGGGATAAAGCTTCTCCGGTCGTTCTCTTTCGCCATAAACCGAAAACAGCCTTAAAGAACACGCTGGTAAATCTTTATCCCGTTGTCTAGCTAAAACTAGTTGTTCGGCGGTTAGTTTTGTCACTCCATAAAATGAGGCCGGTTGAGGTTCGGATTCTTCCAGTTTATCGGCATTTAGACCATAAATAGAAGAGGTAGCTATATTGACGAAAAACTTTAAAGACTGCGAACCTTCCAAAGCTTCCAGTAACCTATGAGTAGCGATAATATTATTTTTTATGTACTTTTCAAAAGGGGTGGCTGCGGAAATTCCCGGCTGCGCCGCCAGATGATAAACAATTTCCACACCATCTACTATCTTTGTTAGATCGTCCTCGGAGAGATCATTCTCTAGAATCTCAACACCTTTAGCCTTAATATCCTCTGCGTTGATCCCTTTCAGTACTCTGTCGTAGTAAGGAGAAAAAGAGTCCACACCAACAACCTTGTGGCCAAGATCGGCTAATTTTTCGGAAAGATGTGAGCCAATAAATCCTGCGGCTCCCGTGACGAGTATTTTCATACAGTTTGTATTATATCAACTTGCGGGGAATACAAACTTAAAAAGTTAATCCTCAGAGAGACTTGGGCGACTGCCCTCTGAGGATTCAGAGCCAACACGTTTCAACAACCTTCGTGGTAACTCTCCACACATCAAAACTCATCTCCGATATATGGAGTAACAGTGACGCTACCATCAACGGAGTAGTATTGAGCTTCGAAGTGACCAATCTCCCCGCGAAAATGTTCGGCTACCACCTCGCGGGCTTTTTCCTCAGCGAAATCTTCCAAGTATACTCTCCTAATCTCGTCATACTCGAAAAACTCGCTAGGTTGAATTGTCACTAAAAAATTGATTTGAGCTGGTGTCATTTCCCTCAAATCTAGTGTGACCTCAAAGTCCACATATTCAGCCCTGTGAATATCTCCAATATCCAGTTCGCAAGTGAACTCACTAACATCCCCCACAATCATGATTTGCCTCCTTTTTTACTTGGTTGGTTATAATTATAACAATATTTAATAGTGCATTTTATGAATGGATTTTATATCCCTTGTTTTTGGGTGGAGTAATGTTTGGCGCTCTACCATATTCAGGTAAATCTATCTCATGAGGCTTCTTCTTCCCATTGACCCAGTTGATAATATTAGTAATGGTCACCCCCACCTTTAGACCCGTGAAAGAACCCGGCCCTAAGTTTGGAATTGCCTCATCAATGTCCGATATTTCTAAACCATGCTTTTTTAGTAGTTCCTGTATGCTCACTACCAGGTCTATATCTCCAAATTTCTCTCCCAGCACTTTTTCCTTACCATCTGTAATTTCAATGAGGCTGACCTTCTTTTCGTACCTTTTAGATGCATCAAGATAGATTTTGTACATTTATCCTCCTGGAATTCTCATCAAGATAAGTAAAATATATTTTTATTGTACCCTCAGGCAGATAATTTTCCAGTAATTCGGGCCATTCAATGATAACTAGAGCGTCTTTTTCTTCAAACAACTCATGCAGCCCCAAACCTTCAACCTCTTTTGCTTCGATAATGCGGTAAAGATCAACATGAAAAATACTTTTTATCTCCCCCGTATTTTTTTTATAGTGTCTGATAAGGACGAAGGTTGGACTTTGCACCCTGCTATCAAACCCCAAGGCTTTTACCAAAAAGGATACAAAGGTGGTTTTCCCGCTGCCTAGTTCACCATACAAAGCTATAACCATATCAGGCTTCACTTTTTTAGCTAATTGTTGAGCCAGCTTTTTAGTTTCTTGGGTAGAAGATGTTGTAACTTCCATAAAATTAATCCGGCAAATACCGCTCCTAAGGTATCTACCTTTATATCAAAAAAACTCGGTGATCGTAACAAGGTATAAATTTGGTGAAATTCATCAAAAAGTGCGTACAAAGCCGAGAGAAATATTGAAAGTGCAATATTTTTAGTAGCTTTGAAAAAGGCCAGGCATAGTAGAAAAAATAAAACAAAATGTCCGTTTATCTGCAGTAACTCGTTATCAAGACCTTTTTCATTAATTGTAGTACCAGTCATCGAGGAAATCATAAAAATGATCAGCATTACTACTACTGCGGGGAACCAATTATTGTATTTACTCATCAATGTATTTTATCACCACGACGGTCACTTTTAATAAGTCAGATTACTATTTAGTCTCTGTAGATAATCACCAAAAGAACTCAAGAGCCACATCTCTTTCATAGGTGTATCGTAGATCTCATTTGTCACGGTATTTAATATCCGGAAACCAATAGCAGCTATGTCACCACCAATTACTTTTAGCTCAAAACCTCTTTTCAACCGCGGCATACTAGTCCACAACTCATTAGTGGAAATCCATTCTTCGGTATCTTCCTGCAAAATATAAACTAAGCCGTTTTCTATGTAAGGTCTAACCAGAAACTGCGCCTCTACAAAACCTACTAGGTCGTAGTACATTTTCACATTTACTATATTGTCGTAATTGGAAATTTTATTTCCAAAGTTGAAATCAAAATAATTAGCGGCATGTGCTTTGCTGCCCACTAGCAAAAATAACACAAGGAAATAAATACAGGTTCTCATAACATTTATATTAGAAGATATAATTTGGAAATTGAGAGAAGAAATTCTATTTACGCTAGAGAACGGCAGTTATGGTAGGGCAGCATTTATCTTTACTGCAAATGCCAATAAATAGTCATGTAATCATCGTCGTGGAAAATAAACACACCGTTGGCACCGTCACCCAGACAATTATCGCAAAAGTACGCCTTGCCGTCGTCGACTGCATATACGGAGGCTCCATAGTCGTCATACATATCATAGGCCGGGTGGACATTTCCACCGTAATAATAATCAGACCAGCAAGTATGACCAAATCCTTGAGAAATAGTAGGATCGTTTAAAGGCCAGACCCAATTACCTTTACCCACTGACTTATCACCCGAAGAACTGCACCCGTCATTCCAATAGACTGTTTTCTTCTTTAATTTCTTAGCCGGGTCTACATAATCAGAGTAATACCAATCCCAGCCTTCAATATCTTCAAAGGAAGAATATCTATAAACTCCAAAATGCAGGTGATCCCCAAAAGAATACCCGGTATTCCCTTGAGTACCTATCTTCTGGCCTTTATCAACATCAGTTGAGCCCTGATTTTTTAAAACGCTCACCGCGCCGGTTATTTGTTCCAGCTCCCTTTTTGCATCCGCCAATAGTTTCTGATATTTTTCCTCATCATTCTGAGTTATTTCCAACAACCTATCTTTTTCTGCTTTTTGATTCTCCAACTGGATCCTGTAAGCATCCAAGTTGGCTTTTTCTATAAGCAACTGTTCCTGAAGCTCTTCCTCATCCTCTTTCTTATCTTCGTAAAGCTTTCTCTGCCGGTTATAAACCTTTTTAGTATCCCTCATTTGCTTTAAAACTTTGTTATCTTGCACTTCCATCACTTTGAGATAGGCAGCTTTTTTCACCAGATCATTCAAAGTATTCGAACCAAACAGTATCATCATCGGAGAGGTTGCCCTTGTCTTGTATCGTTCTCTAATTCTTTCACTTAAAACATCTTTTTGATAATCAATCCTCTCCGCCAGCTGATCAATTCGTTCGATCATCTGCCCTATATCCCCAGTTAATCTATTAATTTCCCTCTTTGTTTTTTCTATCTTGGCAATGGAATTTTGAATTTTTAACCGGGTAATATTTATCTGAGCATTAGCGGTCTCGATCTCTCTAGATAGCGTGTTGGCTTCTTTTTGCAGGTCTTCTATCTTCTCTTCATATTCATCGATCTCATCTTGTAGATCCTCTATCTTTTCCGTCTCCTCCTCATTATTCTCTTCATCTTGAGCTAGAACCGACTCATTTCCCATTACGGAAAATATAAGCAAAGGCAATATAAACAAAAGTATCAGCAGCTTCTTCTTCATATGACAGGGTGATATGATTATATAATATCTAGTATTTTAAGTATCTTTTTACAGCAAAGTGGCTGCCAAAAAAACCAAGCAGCATACCTGAAATCACTAAAACAAACCAGAGTACAAACGAGAATAACAAAGAAGAGATCTTAAAATTAGCCAAGAATCCCAACCCAAAGGTAGAAGGAATTAGCCCAAAATAATTCATAAGCGCAATGATAATAACCAACAAGACACCGGATAGAAACGAAGAAACAATGCCGTAAAACATCCCCTGATATATCAGCGGCATCTTCACAAAACTATCCGTAGCCCCCACCAACTTCATGATCTCCAACTCGGTTCCTTTGGAATTTATGGTAGTCCTCAAAGTGGAGATTATCACCGAATAAGATATGACAAAGAAAATAAAAACCAGTATGAAACCTATTACATAGGATATAACACTAAACCTTCTAAACCTGGAGATGACATCTTCAAAAAAACGTACCTCTTCAACACCGTCAAGCTGGTTAAATTCCTCCGCTAATCTAGGCAGATCAGATAATTCTTTGGCTCTTACCTCCAGACTAGCCGGTAAAATGCTTGATGTAACCGACTCCAGCAAAACCTGGTCATCTTTGTTGATTTCGGTAAATATTTTGTAAGCATCTTCCTTGGAAATGTAGCTAACATTAAATATCCTATCGTCCTGTGATAATTTGCTTTCCAGCTCCAAGATCCTCTCTTCGGTAAAATCATCCTTAAAAAAGATGGTTACCTGCGCCTGCTGTTCTAAGGTTCTTAAAACACTTTGTGAAACCACAATGACAGTGATAAATATACCCAAGATCAAAAATGTCATAGTCATAATAAATATATTAGTCATGCTTAGTAGGCGCTCCCTTTTAATGTTGGCCAAGGTATTTTTAATGAAAATGTTTTTAGTCATAAGATCCCTTCTTTTTATCAAACACCAAAACGCCTTTATCTATTTTAATAACCCTCTTTTTCATTTTATTAACGATTTCTCTATTGTGGGTAGCCATGATCACCGTTGTTCCCAAAGAATTTATTTTTTCCAAGATTTGCATTACCTCCCATGCTGACGTCGGATCGATCATACCTGTGGGCTCATCTGCCACCAAGATATCCGGCTCGTGGGCCAGTGCTCTAGCTATAGCTGCTCTTTGCTTTTCCCCACCTGAAAGTTCCTTAGGCAGATCATCTATTTTGTGCGAGAGATTAACCAAACTTAGCACATTGGGCACAATACTTTTAACTTCTTCCTCGCTGCTATCAACCACCTCCAAGGCAATGGCCACATTTTCGAAAATAGTCCGGGAGGACAGCAACTTATAATCCTGAAAAACCACTCCGATCCTTCTCCGCAAATTAGCGATCTCATCGCCTTCTAAAGTATGCACATCAGTATCATCGAACAAAACCTGCCCCGAAGTAGGAAATTCCTCCCTAATAAGTAATTTCACCAAAGTGGTTTTTCCCGCCCCTGAAATTCCTACTATGAAGACAAATTCTCCTTTTTCCACAGTAAAAGATACATTTTCCAATGCCTTGAATGATTCACCATATTCCTTTGTAACTTCCCGAAATTCTACTTGCATGGGGTTATTTGTTTCTTACTAAAACACGCTCCACCTGTAATACATCGTTCTTACCATCCTTCGATTTCTCAACATCACCAAATACTACAACATTTAAACCTTCCACCACAGTTAGTTTTTGATCCTTGGCGCTAAGAAGAATGATCTCCTTTCCTGAAGAATCTTCCAAAACGTAGGAGATCTTATCCATAGGATACATCCTTGGATCAACATAAACCACCCTGCCTTCAAACTGAGAGCGCTCCTTGGGAGGAATATCGCTGATAATAACGTTAGAGTACTCTTCATCACTTTTTAATAATTGCGGCATAAAATTTCCCATAATAATGCCCAGTAAGACACCACTGAGTAAAAGAGGAATGATAAAAATAACCAGATTTTTGCCCCTAAGGTTTTCGATCTTAAAATACAGTTCATGCAGAGAATTAGGCATTACTAACATTATATAGATTAATTTTGAGGTTGCCAAAGAAATGTATAAAAGAATTTACCTTATTGCCTTAGTCCCCAACAGCCAATCTAATTCCAACGCCTACACTGTCTACTTATTCGAAAAAGAGGAGAAAATTGTTCTACCGGTAAACCTTGCCAAGCATGAAATTAGATATTTATTCAAAAAAAGAGGGCACAAGTTTCCTTTACAGCAGAACATATACGACACAACGGTCAGGATCTTGCTTGGTTTAGAAGCGAAAGTTATCAGCGTAAGTATCTACAAATACCAAAACCAAAAATTTTACGCCTATTTAAATATCATCCACAGCAAAAATTACTTGGAAATAAGCATCAAGTTTTCCGATAGTTTAAAGATCGCCAACAGGTTTGAGATTCCTATATTTATAAGAAGAGATATTTTATTAAACGAGGGCATCAAGGTCACAAAAAAGCTACTCAAAGACGCCCTAAGAGGAGAGACTAATTTGCCAGATACTTATTAGTGTTGTAATTATGCTCCTCCAAAGTAGCCGCGTAGTGGGTTACACCGTCCGCATCAGTGAGATAAAAATAATAGGGGCTTGTTTCGTGGTTTATCACTGATTCTAAGGCAGAGAAACCAAAACTGGATATAGGTTTTGGTGGCAAACCTTCATTATTTCTTGTGTTATAGGGGCTGTCATAATTGAGATCGTTTTTGGTTAACTTTCCGGGCCACCAGACTATGTCTTGCACCTGCTTTGCCTCAAGACCTCTTAGGCATTCAGCTTCCGCAAATTTAGAAATGTTAAGACTAAGGCAGTGTTTTGCTAAAGCAACCGCGTATTGAGTAGTGGCATCAGCTTCCAACCTCATACCCTCACGGTATCTTTTAATAAGAATGCCCGCTATAACTCGGCGGTCGTCCTCTTTGAGCGCCTCTCTTTCCACTATGGAAGCTAATATGACTGCCTCTTTTTCCGATAAGCCTGCATCAAGTAAATTTTTCCCGGATAGCAGATCACGTGTTTTCTCTTGGAAAGTACCCTTTAAAATATCAAGAACCTCCTTTTGTGAGGCATCCTTGTTAATAAAATAGGTATCAGGAAAGAGATAACCCTCGTATTCTCTTGCCTCCTTGGTAAATTCTCCGTAATCTATTCCCTCCAACTCCTCAGATAAAACCTGCGACAACTGCTCAACGCGCCAACCTTCTATATATCTGATAGTGACGTCGTTTCTACCAAACTGAAAAATATTTGCCAGATCTACAATAGACCTTTTAGGAGGTACCACGTAAACACCGGCTTGCACATTCTTTTCCAAGCCGTTTAACTTTAGATATAGCTTAAATAAAAAAGGGGAATCAACCAAACCGGCAACTCTTAGATCCCCCGCTATTTCGGAAATTCCATCTCCCTGTTTAATTTCAAAAACTATCTCCTTGTTTAACTGTGTGGGATTATTTATGCCATATCTGTAGAGAAGATAGGGTACGGTGGGAAAGGTAATTAACATAGCCAAAACAAGGACAATAAGCAAGTTTCTTTTAGCTTGATCTTTTTCCTCCGTGCTTGGCAAATCTTGCATAGACGAATAATAGCACAGACGGTTATTTTCGGGTAAAATAAGGGTGCAGGAAGCTGACTGGTCGCCCTTTTGGGGAGGAAAGTCCAGACTGCATAGAGCGTGGGACGGAGGGTAACCTCCGACGTGAACCTTAGACCCCCTAAGGGAAGCGCTGGTGACTTGTCTACGAAAGCGGGCAAGGACAGAGTGTGAACTGACACACTTTGAGAGCAACAGAGACGAGCTTTTTTCTAAGGCTTAGGTTATGAAAAAAGTGTGAAACGGGCAATCCCACCTGCAGCAATCCACGACTGTACCCTCATAGCTGACTCGGCAATTCCGCTTTGCGGAAAGGGTACGAAGATGGAGCCTAGATAGATGACTGGTTAAAACAGAATCTGGCTTACGGGCTTCCTGCATTTTATTTTTAAGGAATCTATTTTTCCACACCCATAATACTTCTCACAATGATACCGCCGATCATCAAGACAGGAACAGCAGCTACGGCACCGATTAACCCAAACAGATTGTTGCCTGCCAGTAAAGCGATAAGAATTACAATGGGACTAAATCCGGACACCTTCTGCATAACCTTGGGAACCAGTATGTTACTCTCGGCTTGTTGAATTAACGCAAATAAACCTACAATAAGGACAGCTTTCACCGGGGAATCCACCACGGCTACCAAAGCAGCTATCACGGCGGAGAGTATCGGTCCTATAATGGGTACGATCTCGAATATCCCAGCCATAAGAGCCAGTGCTAAAGGATATTTTACCCCTACAAGTAACAGGCCGATATAGCTAAAAACGCCAATGACAATCATGAGGATGAGCTGCCCCTTAAGCCAAACGCCTATGTTTCGCTCTATTTCTTCGAAAGTTTTGGTCACCCTGCCTCTATCTTTCTCCTTAAATAAAAATAACAATTTTGACTTGATATTTACCCAATCTATAGACATGTAAATAGACAAAATTAACACGCTGAAGATAGCTGCCACATTGTTAAAAATTGATTTCGTTGCCGAAAAGATCCCCCCGGATGTACTTAATACACCTTCGAGTATTGTGGAAAAAGAAAATTCTATATTTCCCCCAAAAGCCCTTATACCTTCATGTCTGGAGAGAGTTTGTATAAGTTTTTGTGTCTGTGTAACTAGGGGATCCAAACCTAAAGTAATAGCAATACTCAACAGTAAAAACGCCAACAAGTAAGTGATCAAAACCGCCAGGGGTCTGCCGATAGGTCTGTTGAGCAGTGTCTGCTTAGAAAAAAATTTGATTGCGTGCTCAAAAGAAAGAGTGATCAAAAGAGCTACACATAATAAACCAATGATAGTGCCTAACCTAAATAGTACATAGATACCTGCCACCATTAAAAAAACGTAAAGAATGGTTTTAACTGAGATAACAATATTTCTATCCATTGATTACATTGTATACTTTTTGAATTTTATTGTCTTGTGACACATCTACCCACTTTACATGTGGAATTTTTCTAATATAAGTTTGTTGTCTTCTGATATAGGCGTGCAGATCATACTTAATTTCTTGTAGTGCCGCACTTTGGGTTAATTTTTTATTGATAAACGCAATCGTTGATTTATAGACTATTCCTTTTAATTTTGTCGAATTTGCATATTCTGAAGAGAGCAATCCTCCCACTTCTTCTAATAAACCGCTATGCCAAACCTTTTCCACCCAGTTATCCGCTTTTTCGTACAATATTTGCCTTGGAGCAGTTAAACCAATGTGTACAAATTCTATATTCTGCAAGTAATCTAATTCCTCATTTCGTATATTCTTTGCCAACACCTTTTCAATGGCTCTTGTTATCCTGGCTGGGTTATTGGCATCGATTTCCATGAATTTTTTTTTATTTAAACTTTTTAATCGCTCTTGTAAATCAGGCAAACTTAGCTCTCCCAGTTCCTCCCTTAGTTCAAAATCCGGCAAAACATGAGCGGGCTTGACTCTTTCCGTAACCATATCTATATAAAAGCCTGTTCCCCCCACGAGAAATACGTTTTTGTTCTTTTCCAAAAGATGTCTTATTTTTTTTAAGGCAAACTCTGCATAGTCGAAGGCAGAAAAGTAACTGTTTGGTGTTACTAGATCATATCCCCAAATATTTATACCGTTTATTTTCCAATGATTATCTTTTTTTTCTATTCGAAGATCGCCCTCAACAGGCTTTTTACCCGTGCCAATATCAAGATGCTTATAAATTTGCCTGGAGTCTGCGGAAACAATCTCACCAGTTAATTCTTGGCATAGGTTTAATGATAAAGAGGTTTTCCCGGAGGAAGTCGATCCTAAAATGACATAAACTTTTTTCATAAACGCATTATATTAGAAACTTAACTTTCTTAATAATTAATGAGTATAATAATATATGGCTATTAGTACTGCAGAAGTTGTCCCTGATCTAGCTTTTCAAGTAGCTAAAGAGCAAGAAGAAAAGGAAGAAAAAAAGGAACTTCCACCAAATATAGAGCGACAGCAGAAAAAGGCGATAGAAACCTTTAGAAAAACGCCGCAAAGGATAGAGGAAAACTTTGGCAACATGGTCTTGGAAAGGGTTTTCCCGGAATTTCAACTTGACGATGACGTTAAATATGCCTTAAGTAAGGGGCTGAAAATAAGAAGTAATGTCACAGGGGAGTTAATCAACCCGGAGGAAATTGCCGATCATTGGATCTTACCCAGAGGTGAGCAATTGTCTAAGAGCACCGGAGCCATTTATTTTCCATTGGCTGCAACTAGAAACGCAGATCTAAGAAATTCTTTCCTTTTTTGGGAGTTCGAAAATGTTAAGGGTCTTTTGGAATCAAATGATCCCGTTATACCAAAGTTTTCCGTAATTACGGTAGCAGGTGAAAAATCTCTCCATGAGAAGGCAACTGAGGGAAGTGCGCACACTTTTGATACATTAATTGCTGAGGAAGGAACGGACTACGAATTTGCTGAAGAAATTAGACCACCACACTTAGGTGATTGGTCAAGTAGTGGAGAATTTGGAGCAACGCACACTCCAGGTAAAGAGACTCGGGATCCTGTATATGATAATGACGAACTATCCTCACGTGCTACGGTCACTAGCATAAAAGGAAAAAGAAATAAAACTGAATTAGAAATCCTAGAGCCAGATGTCCCACACCACCCCGAATCCCGCCAAGAAGTACACACCCTTGTACCTACCCGCTCAACTACAGAAGTCCCTCTGCCCATAGACGGAGAAGGCAGTACAATTGCTGAAAAACTCTGGCACGAAATAGGACCTCAATTCCCCTCAAGAGATGCTGCCAGACGAAGCGCTGAAGATCTTATTTTTAAGTATCCTCCGGTATTAATATCCCAGGATCTAGTAATACTGAGAACCAGAGTCGAAGGTAGTAAAAAGTTTGACTTTCTAGCATATGCAAAAAGCGGTTCCTCAGACGATAGATTCGATGGCTGGCAAAAAAGATTGTTTTCCAAAAGTGAAGATCTACCTTTAGAAATAACCCAGTGGTTGGGCGAACTAGAAAAAAGAAAACTAGACGGGAAACATGAATCAGGTTTTCATACGGCAGCTCTGTCGGTACAACCCGAGTAACAATAACATCTCAACCCTTGTTATTCTTCCACACCTTAGTTAAATAATCATGGCGCCATTTTTTCTCTGCCATGGAAACGTCATCTTCAAAATATTTTTCCGCAGGCGTGCCTTTTCTTGGCGAGTACATACTTATAAAGGCCACGTTAAATTTAACTTTTTCAAAAAGATCTGCTGTATCCATAAACTGCTCTCTGGTCTCCCCGGGAAATCCCACAATTATATCCGTGCCAAACTCTACATCCGCACGAGCTTTTCTAATTTTTTTAAGCAAACCAACAAACTCCTCAACTTTGTGTCTTCTATTCATTCTTTCCAAAACCTCGTCATTTCCCGACTGCACGGCAATATGCAAGTAATTTGAAATTTTTGGTAGCTTAATAACCTCTATTAGGTCCTCAGTAAAATCAAAGGGGTTAGAAGATATGAACTCTATCTTTTTCGCACCCTCTATCTCGTGTATCTTTCTTAACAAATCCGCAAAGGGTAGTTTCTGATCACTACCTGTTCTTATTTCAAACTTCTCGCTCATGGATAAACCCCAAGAGTTCACATTTTGACCGCACAAAGTAAATTTTTCATAGCCCAAATTAACCAGATGTATAATTTCACCAAATATTTCTTGCTCACTACGGGAAACCTCATTTCCCCTTGCATATGGCACCACACAAAAAGTGCAGAAGTTATCACATCCGGAGGAAATATTTACAAAGGCATGTTTATCATCTCCCCCTTGGTTTTTAACATCTTTCGGAGTAAATTTCTTAGCAGCCCATTCTCCAAGCAAGCCTTTTTCATGCAAAATCGTGGGGAGATTAAAAATCTGGGATGGACTAGTATAGACATCTACCCAACCAGTCTTTTCTTTTAATTCAGAAAACTCATATCTTTTTCTAACACCTGTCACTGACCCCACCATACAACCTGATAAGACTACAAAGGGTTTGCTTGCTCCTTTCTTCTCCTGCACCTGTCTTAGCACCTTACCTAAACCGTAAACCTTGTCTTCACTCTTTTGCCTCACTGAACAGGAATTCACAATAAACAAATCGGTTTTTGGTAATATATCCCACAATTCCTCTTCTTGATTTCTATAGCTATTCTTAGTTTCAGCCCTTTCAAAACCCAAAGCCTCTAAAACACCTGAGATGGTGTTAGAGTCAGCGATATTTGCTTGACAACCGAAAGTCTTAATATAATATATCTTAGAGCTGTACTTCATAATTGGGAGTATTATATCAATAAGATAAGTATTTTATTTTAAATCTAAATGTACTGCAAATAACCATTGATATGACCTGGGGAATTAATAGACAATTCCCGTTATAACAATATATAATCATACGCCCCCTGATTATTATCATATTTGTCATCATGATTCCAGTTGCAGAATCAACGGTCTTGGTGTATATTACTGCCCACTATTATAGGTTATATGAGAAGTAAAAATAGTAAACAAAAATATAATACAATAATTTCTAAGATTGACATTTTAGTTCCCGTCTATAACGAGGGTTCTAATATTAGAAATCTTGTAGAACGCGTGGCTAAAACGATGAATTCTACAAACCTGGACTATAATTTGATATTTATTGACGATAGATCAACGGATAACACGATAAAAGAAATAAATAGCCTCGCAAAAGCACATCCTATAAAACTTGTTACAAAGAGAGGTAAAAAAGGAAAAACATTTTCCATACTAGAGGGTTTTGAAATAGCCACTGAAAAGTACGTTGCCATGATCGATGGTGATTTACAATATCCTCCTGAAACCATACCCAAAATGGTGAAGTTGGCACAAAGAAATCCGGGGATAGGTGTGGTAATCGCTAACAGAAAAACGTACAAAGGCGAGTTAATCAGGCGATTAGGCTCTAGAGTAAATGCCATTTTATTTGGACGGATTTTATTAGGCTTGGATTGTGATGTGCAATCAGGTTTGAAATTGATCAAAAGGGATATCTTCGAATTATTAGATACATCAGGCATGACTCAATGGACTTTTGACATGCCTATGTTAAGAACAGCCAAAAACTTAGGTTACGAAATTGGGGAAGTAGATATTAATTTCACCCATAGAAAAAACGGTGATTCTAACATAAGCTTCGTTAAAACAGCTATTGAAATTGCTTTAGGAGCTCTAAAACTAAAACTGAAGCACCAAACCTATCCTATAGAACCTATCTATGAAGGGACAATGCACGGTTCCGGAATTTATCACAAAAATCAACAGTATCTAACACATACCACAATTCCTTATGAACACTCGGCTCATAAAACTTTCTGGCACTGGCAAAAAGCTCTGCTTTTAGTAGTGGCTGGTGTGCTTATTACCGGCGTAATTTTCAATTTAAAACTCACAGCGGCAATTTTCGTAGCCGTGTTGACCACTATTTATTTCATAGATGTGATATTTACTGGTTATCTGGTTTTAAAAAGCCTGCATTTTCCTCCGGAAATAACTGAATCCCCGGAAAAACTTGAGGCATTAAAGGACGATGAGCTCCCTTTATACACTGTTCTTTGCCCTCTTTTTAAAGAGTCTGCTGTGCTTCCCCAGTTTTTAGAAAATATCCATAATATAGACTGGCCAAAAGACAAGCTGGATGTAATTTTATTACTCGAAGAGGTTGACCAAGAAACTATCAACAAGGCTGCGGAAATGGACCTGCCTCCCTATGTGCGTACGGTCATAGTCCCTCACTCTGTTCCGCAAACAAAGCCAAAAGCCTGCAACTACGGCCTTTCCTTGGCCAAAGGAGAGTATGTCGTGATCTATGATGCTGAAGATGATCCGGATCCAATGCAACTTAAAAAGGCTTATCTAGGTTTCTCCAGGTCTGACCCTAAGGTTGTCTGTCTGCAAGCCAAGTTAAATTACTACAACCCGCACCATAATATACTGACGAGGCTTTTTACGGCTGAGTACTCACTCTGGTTTGATCTTATATTGCCCGGTTTTCAAACCATAGACACATCAATCCCATTGGGAGGCACCAGCAACCACTTTAAAACTAAAGTTCTCAAGGAACTGCACGGCTGGGACGCTTTTAATGTTACTGAAGATTGTGACCTGGGGATTAGATTGTTTAAGAGTGGCTACAAAACAGCCATTATCGAGTCGGTCACACTAGAGGAAGCCAACAGTAATTTGAAAAACTGGATCGGACAACGTTCGCGGTGGATCAAAGGTTACATGCAGACCTACTTAGTACACATGCGCAATCCAGTTAAATTTGCCAAAGAACACGGCAAACATTCTGCACTCTTTAATCACGTCATCGGTACGCGTCTCATATTTATGTTGGTAAATCCAATTATGTGGCTCACCACAATTTCATATTTTGTGCTTTATCAATACGTTGGTCCCAGCATCGAAGCGTTGTTCCCACCAATCATTTATTATATGGGGCTTACTTCACTGGTTCTTGGTAACTTTCTACACCTATACAACTATATGATAGGCACAGCCAAACGTGGTCACTGGTCCCTTATGAAATATATTTTCTTAATGCCTATTTACTGGTTTTTTATTAGTGTCAGCGCCCTCAAAGCCTTATACCAATTAATATTTAAACCTCATTTTTGGGAAAAAACTCAGCATGGGTTGCATCTTATTAAGCGTAGAGGAAGTGTGACTCAAAGATTGGGAATTCCTTCCGTTAGGATTCCGGAATTAAATTTCCCAAAGCCAGCTATGTCACCTACGGTTTTGAGTGGAGGAATACTTATTGCTTCAACTTTAACTTCAAATTTTGCCAATTTTATTTACAATGCCTACCTTGGTAGAGAAGTAGACTTAAGTCAATTTGGAACTATTTCCTTAATAAGTAATATTTTTGCCATCTCTGCTGTTTTTTCAGGTTCCTTAGGAAAATCAACTTCGTACAAAACTGCTTATCTATTAGGAAAGTTAAATATTTTAAATAAAGATTTTTATCACAAGATCAAGAAATCTACCTGGATCTTCTCATTGCTTGCTACGTTTGTTTGGCTTCTTTTAACTCCATTTCTTGCTGGCTTTTTTAATGAGAGCGATATAATTCCCTTTTTGCTATTTACACCCTACTGGATGATCTCTTTTGTAGGCACTATAAACTCAGGCTTTTTATCGGGTGCGCAAAAATTCTCTATACTAGGTTTCAGTGTCCTTATTGAGTCTTTTTCTAAAGTAATATTTGCCGTACTGGCAGTTAAAACCGGGAATACCCAATTAGTATATGCTGTCATCCCAGCGGCAGTATTTTTATCATTTTTGTTTGAGGCTTCTGTTGTTTATCGTATTAAACCTGCACCAACAAAAGTTAAGGTTGATTTCTCATTTCCGGTTGGATTTTACCTAACCTCAATTTTTACTAAGGTATCAACCGTCGTATTTTTAAGTGCTGACGTCATTCTTGCCAAACACTTTTTAAGTCCTGTAGATGCCGGAAGATATGCACTTCTTTCCCTTTCAGGAAAGATCGTTTATTTTCTGGGAAACCTATCCAGTCAGTTCATTCTTCCCTTGATTAGCAAAGAAGAAGGCAGAAATAGAAATTCAAAGGGAATATTTTACCTACTTCTTGGCGGAAGTGCTCTTCTTTCTTTAAGCGGAATTATAGGTATAGGGATATTAGGATTCGTTACCATCCCAATATTGTTTGGGGACAAGGCTATATCCATCATTAACTTTTTGCCTCAATACACCTTAGCCATGTTTGCCTTCAGTGTTTCGTCAGCTATCGTAGCCTATCACCAGATAAAAAAGCAGTACACCTTTACGGTAATCCCATTAATGTTCGCTGTAGTAGAGGTGTTTTTAATCTCAACAATTTCCCCAACCATCACTTCCTTTGTAGGGATCATTGTGGTGCTTTCGTATACTCAGCTTGTAATTATTGGGTTTCTCCATGTCTTCTATCCAAAATTAGAATTAATTGCCAAAAATATAACCGGCTTTTTCGATGTTGGCCCTTTTAATGCACCGGAGTTTACGGACAAAAAGAGGATCTTAGTTTTCAATTGGAGGGATACCAAACATGTCTGGGGTGGTGGAGCAGAGGTTTATATTCATGAGCTTGCAAAAAGGTGGGTTGCTAAAGGACACAGTGTAACTGTTTTCTGCGGCAATGATAGAAAGTGTACGAAAAATGAAATTATCGATGGGGTAAGCATACTTAGAAGGGGGGGATTTTATACCGTCTATTTGTGGGCAATAATTTATTACATTTTTAAATTAAGAAAAAACTTTGATATAGTGGTAGATTCCGAAAATGGTATTCCTTTTTTTACACCTTTGTTTGTTAACAAACCAATAGTTTTGTTGATCCACCATGTACACAAAGATGTAGTCCTTAATGAATTAAAACTACCAAAATATTTAATTCCTGTTGCATTTATAACCAAAAGCTTAGAGACTTTGTTTATGCCTTACTTATATAGAAATTCGAAGATCGTGGCGGTTTCTGAATCTACAAAGTCTGATTTGATAGATATAGGTTTTAGTACAGACATTAATATTGTAAATCCCGGAGTTGAAAAAAATAAATTTAAGGGAGCTAAAAAAAGCGCGTCTCCAAGTGTTCTATATTTAGGTAGAATTAAGTACTACAAGTCTTTAGACACATTGATCAAAGCTCATAAAATAATAATCAGTAAAATCCCTAACGCTAAGCTCTTTATTGCCGGTTTTGGAGATGCCAGAGAATATTTGGAAAGATTGACCACCAAAATGGATCTAAGTACCAAAGTAAAATTTCTTGGCAAAGTGAGTGAATCAGAGAAAGTTAAGTTGATGGGTAGATCTTGGGTATTTGCTTATCCCTCGACTATGGAGGGTTGGGGTATAAGTATCATCGAAGCCAGCGCCAGTGGAACTGCTGTTGTTGCATCGGATGTGCCCGGATTAAGGGATTCCGTAAAAAATCCTTCCTCCGGCTTTTTGGTTGAGAAGGGTAACCCTGAGGAATTTGCTGAAGCTATAGTCAAACTTATATCAGATAATAAACTAAGGGGCGAGTTTGAAATAGAGGGTAAAAAGTGGGCAAAAAACTTTACCTGGGAAAACAGCGCGGAGAAATTCATTAAAATAATGGACAATGGTAGTGGTAGTGAAAAAAAATCAGGACAAACTAGTAAAAATTCTTAAAAAAGGGATTTCATAATATGGATACTTTCAAAAATATACTTTTATCAATACGGGCGAGGATCAATAGAACATTATTTCCGGCACGGAATTATTGGCTTGCTGCAAAAACCACAAAGCCTATAAGCACTAAGTATGGTTTTGATAGGGGCACGCCTATAGACAGATATTGGATAGAAGATTTTCTGAGTAATAACAAAAAATATATTAAGGGTAGGTGCTTGGAAGTAACTGACGATGCTTATACTTTTAAGTACGGGGGTAAAAAAGTTAGTCAAGCCGATGTTCTTGATGTTGATAAAAGTAATAAAAAAGCTAATTTTTATGGGGATCTTAGAGATCTAAAAAATGTTGTTGAAGACAATACTTACGACTGCATAATACTAACTCAGGTACTTGGTTTGATAGACAATTTGGGTAACGCAGTCTCAGAATGCCATAGAATTCTTAAACCTGGGGGAGTCCTACTTGTTACCTCAGCTTGTTTTTCCCCTACCTATGATCTCAAAAGTGATTATTGGAGGTTTACTCCCCACGGCGCTGAAAATCTTTTTGGAAGATTTTTTGATGAAAATGACCTGGAAGTTACTTCCTACGGTAATGTTTTAGCAGGCCAATGCTTTTGGGTAGGAATGTCGCAAGAGGATCTCACCACTGAAGAACTACAGTACAATGATCCTAGATTTCCTTGTATCGTAGCAATAAAGGCAATTAAAGAGGGGGATAAAAATGGATAAGAAAAAAATAGATGTAGTAGTCAAATACTTTTACCCTGTGGCTGCAGGTATAGAGACTAATATTCTGGAGACATACAGCGTCTTGGTCAAAATGGAATGGGATGTGACTATCCACACTTCTAATGTTGACTATACGACAGGAGAGATCTTACCGGAAAGAGAAACCGTAAAAGGTATTAAAGTCATTAGATATCCTTTATCGTGGCCGAGCTTCAAGCCAGACATTCCATATGACAATACGGATCTTGTTTGCCTGCACAATTTTGATATTCTTCCGCATTTTTATATCTTACTTAAATCGTTGTTTTATAAGTATTCGGGAAGAAAAAATTTTAGCCTTGTTTTAACTCCTCACGGTGGATTTAATCCTGAATGGAGGGTCTTTTCAAAACCGGAGGTAATTATTAAATATCCTTATCACTACACATTGGGCGTACTTCTCATAAACCTAGTGGTAGATGGTGTTAGAGTGGTGTCTGACTGGGAAAAAGAAGAGATGATCAAAAAGGGTATAAACGGCAAAAAATTAAGCGTGATCTCAAATGGTATAGAGGATGACGCCTTTAAGAAAATTGAGGAGGAAGCCAGTGAAGAGATAAAAACCATGGTCGGTTCATTTGGAGATTATATTGTTCAGATAGGAAGAATATATCCCATTAAAAACTACGAGACCACTATCAAAGCACTTACTAAAGTACCAAACAACATTAAATATGTTATTGTGGGGCCTTTATCGGATAAAAAATATTTAAAAAATCTTAAAAAGCTAGCCAAAACCTTGGGGTTGGAAGATAGAGTTGTGTTTGCCGGAGTCATTCGTGGAATTGACAAATACTATGTCATCAAACATGCAAAGGCTATGGTCCACATGGCAATTTGGGAAAGTTTTTGCAACGTTGTTCATGAGGCTATGAGCCAAGGGGTGCCTGTTATTGCAGCTGATAATACCGCACTCAGTCATTTAGTAGAAAACGATGTTAACGGCTTTTTAGTCGAGACAAAGGACTACAAAAAAGTAGCGGACAAAATAAACTTTATTATCGAAAATAAAAACTCTGAAACTATAAATAGGGTGTCTGAAGCAAATCTTGCCTTCGCCAAAGACAATACTTGGTCGATAACAGCCGAGAAGATGGACAAATTATATAATTCCCTGATCTAATACCTAAATGAAACAGATAATCTACAAATTATTACCAATATATCAATTTATTTATCACTTGCTATTTAGCACTAAACAAGTGATCTACATGAAACTGCTAAAAATTAAATTAAGAAGTTTGGGAAAATATACCCAAATCTATAAAGCACACATCGTTGAGCCCTACAACATCTCAATAGGACATCATGTCTATATAAATAAGGGTTGCGAGATCATTACCACCGGAAGCAAGGTTGAAATAGGAAATTTTGTCATGATAGGTCCAAATGTAACCCTTATTGCTCAGGATCACAGCACGGACACTTGGCAAAAGCCTATGATCTTAGGAAGTAAATACAACATTGGGAAGATTAAAATAGCAGATGATGTATGGATCGGGGCAAACGCCACTATATTATCGGGAGTTACCATCAACCGCGGAGCCGTCATCGCTGCCGGAGCAGTTGTCACTAAAGATGTGCCGGCATATTCCATAGTAGGGGGTGTGCCCGCAAAGGTTATCAAGTACCGATTTTCTGAAAAAACCATCGAGAAAGCATTGAAAGTTGATTTTGGTAAGTATAGGAATAGAAAAATTAATTGGAGAAAGTGGGGGGTGGGGAAAATTGTCTAACTCTGTTCCTGAAAAAATAGGTAAATATAGATTTTGTAACTTGGTATCAAACGGACAGGGAGATGCTAAAAAGGCAGTTTACTCTGAAGTTGGTGATGGTAAAAAGGTGTTTGTAAAAATAAGTCTGGATAACAAGGCTCTTCTCAGGGAATATGAGAATCAAAAACTGTTTTATAACCTACTCAAAGATAAGCTTGAAGAAGATATAGTAATCCCTTACCCAATGGGTATAGAAAAAATAGACAAAGAATTTGCATTAATAATGGAATATATTTCAGATTCAAAAAACCTAGCTAATGTCGAAAAAAATACAAAGGTTAACGTTTACATCAAGGTTCTTATGTTTTTGAACAAAAGCGAAGCGTTGCAAAACTTGCCCAAAATTACATCTTTCTATCAAATCCTTAGTTTGCCTTACTTTTTAATAATGAATATACGCACCTATCCAGCTCGGCTCATGTTGATCTGCAGGTGTTTTATTGAAATAGTCAAAAATAGCACAGCGTGGTTAAAAATCCCCCACGAAACCTTATGTCAGGGTGATTTTAACGTGGCTAATAAACTCTTATCCAATAATAAAATTGTCTTTTTAGACTTTTCTAAAGCTTGTATTAGTCACAAATACTTCAACCTTGCCCAGGCAGTGAATTCCTCCTGGTACGATGCGGGTTTTCAAGAACTCTTGTGGAAGAAGATAGTAGACGATCTTGACCTTGACTCTAAGGAAGCTGAAGTATTGAAATCTTTTGTTCTTTTCAATCTTATGCAAAGGCTGTGTAAAAGATACGACAATCCAAAACAGGAAAACTACTATCTTAATAAAATTAGGGATATGTTAAAAGACTCATGAAAAATAAAATAGAAAAATTAATTAAAAAAAATGGTTTTAAAATCTTAGACGAGATCGAGATGGATATCTTTGGCAGATATCACGGCGTTGTTATTAACAATAACGGGGACAGGTTTTTCGTTAAAGCTGCGACCGGCAAGGAAAGCTACAAATACAAGTCTTTGTGGTCGGAAATAAATATTACTCGCTATCTTTACACGATCACAAAAAAGGAAACCATTATAAAAAACGGCTATCAACTGACTATCCCAAAAATAGAGAGGGTATTAAAAAATGAAGAGATGCTCTGCCTCATCTCAGAATATATTGATAGCAAAAGACTGTTGGATCAACCCTCCGATCTACAAGCACAGATGATCGTTAACACGCTAGGGCTTGTGGAGAAACTAGATGGGCATGCAGAACTCGGTAAAATAGCACCTCAATTAAAAACGTACACAAGAACTAGCCTTTTATGGAGTGTCCCTGTTAAATTGGCTAAGGCTCTAAGTCTATCCCCTAATCTTACTGGAAAATTATTGATAACCGCACTAAAGACATTGCCTATTATAAACAACTCCTCTAATAGATCCTTGGTACACGCTGACATCAACGCCAGTAATATATTTTTTGATGATAAGAAAATCTACCTTATCGACTGGGAAGAGGCCGGGTGGGGAATTTCGGAATATAATACAATTGTGCCCCTCTCGGTCCACTGGAAAGACAAAATAATAAGGGAGACTCTGCTTGAAAAATTGAGAGATGAACAACACCTCATTACCGCTTTGTTAGCTTATAGAACTCTTGTTTTATTAAATCAAAAAATTGACTTGAGTGATTCCAGACGCTTGCGTGACCTTAAGCTGCTTGGCTATATTACAAATTAAAGAAACTATATGAAAAGCAAACCAACAGTAACCATTGCCATACCTGCACTAAATGAAGAAGCAAACATTGGTCATCTGCTTAATGATCTTAGTCGGCAAAAAACGGATAACCTCATATTAGAAAAGATAATTGTAAACTCCGACGGCAGTACTGACAACACAAATGAAATTGTTAGAAATAAAAATAACAAGAAGGTAATTTTAATAGAAAACAAAGAAACCATTGGTACTTCTGCAAGACAGAACGAGATGCTGAAAATGTGCAATTCGGACATACTCGTACTACTAGATGCGGATATTGAGATAACAAAGTCTGATTTTCTTGAGAAACTTACCAAGCCAATCATAAAAAACGAGGCTGACCTGACATCTTGTCCGATCTTCGAAAAAGAGCCTGCCACTTTGCTTGAAAAATCGGTCTTTACTAGTATGAGGGTAAAAAATCAGATATTCGAAGCTCATAGGAACGGAGACAATGTCTATACCTGCCACGGCTCTTCCAGAGCTCTTTCCAAAAGATTCTATGCTATTCTCGAATTCAAAGAGGGACCCGGTGAAGACGCTTATTCCTACTTTTTTTGCTTGAAGAACGGTTTTAAGTACAAGTTTGTTAAGAATACATACATCAACTATAGGCTTTCAAATAATTTTAGTGACTATCGTAAACAAAACCTGAGGTTTATAAAATCAAAAGAAATAATGGCAAAGGAATTTGGCAAGGCATATATACTCAAACAATACAAAATACCAATACTAAAAGCTCTGGCCTCTATATCAAAATACGCCATAAGACACCCAGTACTCTCAATGCTATATCTGCTCATTTATGGCGTTAGTTCTTTAGGTTATAAATTTTCCGAAACACCAAAAAACTGGGATCTATCAAAAAGTTCAAAGTTAGTAAGAAAAAGTCCAGATAAGCAAGGGCTCGTAAAGGATAAAATTTATGATTTCCTGAGAAAAACTTTATATTTAGTGACATATGCTATATCTTCTCTTAAAAAAGAAGGGTTTGAGGGATTTGTTTTGTGCTACCACAGTATTGCAGACGATAAATGGGGATTTAGCGTACCGCTAAGTGATTTTGTTGAGCAAATGGAATACCTACTTCAAAATTACCAACCTTGCAGCCTTAATGAGTTGGAAAAATATCTTAATGGTGAGCTGGCTTTTTCTAAACCTTTTTTTATAATCACTTTTGACGATGGTTACAAGAATATTTATCAAACAAAGGAGTATTTAAAAAGTAAGGGTATAAAACCCGTGGTCTTTTTATTATCAGACCTAAGCCATGCCTCCAAGAAAGAGTTGGACAATAATTATAAGTTTTTGACCACAGATGAAATTAAAAGTCTTAAACAAAGCGGGTGGGACTTTGGTAGCCACAGTGCAACACACAGCAATTTTTGGAAATTATCAAAAGACGAGCTGAAAAATGAGGTTGTAGATTCAAAAATAGGGCTGGCAGAAAAACTTGGGTTTGATATAAAATACTTTTCATATCCAAAAGGTCGCTACAATAAACGAGTGAAAACAGCTGTGGAAAAAGCCGGATACCTTATGGCATTTTCCATGGATAGTAAAATAATAAATCGGGACACCAATAAGTATACAATTCCTAGAGTTGGCGTAATGAATACTCATTCTTTCCCGGAGTTTAAATCACTTTTTTTGCCTTTTTCAATAAAAGTTAGGGGAATATTTTTTAAGGCTAAAAGCAAAATGCGTGAAATACAAAAAAGTGTTATGAAAAATAAAAATGCAACCAAATCCTTTAGAGCTATTGTATTAATAATATCTCTATCATTTGTGGCAATAATTTTACTCTTGACCGTTAGGGGTTATAAAAGCAACCCAAGCATGGTAGAGCTAAACTCACAAACACAAAAATGGACCCTTGACGGCCCTTTTGAACTATCACCCGAAAGGGGCAGATACTCTTTGTTATACTCACTTGTTGAAGACGGATCATTCTACTTTTCTTTGGATGTAGCCAGGTTTGCTTTGCCAGATCTTGGCTACTTTAACGGAAAATATGTTTCGCTATTTGCACCCGGCGTGTCTTTTATTGCAGTGCCCGGATATGTTATTGGAAAAATATTTAACGCGGCTCAAATTGGTACCTTTTTGGTAATATCATTTTTTGCTTTTCTAAATTGTATCTTAATTTATAAAATCAGCAGGCAATTGGGTGCAAAGTATTTTCCAGCCATATTTGCTTTTTTCATCTTCATATTTGCCACTCCATCATTTTCTTATGCTTCGGCGTTTTACCAACACCATGTCTCAACATTTATCATCCTTTTTGCTCTCTATCTTTATATGAGGTACGATAACTTTTTTTCTATTGGGATTATCTGGTTTTTAAGTGCGCTTTCTATATCTGTTGACTACCCAAACTTCTTCATGATGCTTCCCATAGGAATCGCAACCTTAACAAAATTAATAAAATTTAAAGAAATAAAAGATAAAATTAACATTAAAATAAAACCGCTCTACTTACTTACCTTTGCTTTTATGGTGCTGCCAATACTATTTTTCTTTTGGTTTAACAAGAATTCTTATGGTAACCCCTTACAGTTGGCGGGATCTGTGACTCAGGTTAAACAGATCGGTTCTAATGGAAAACCTTTGGAAACAAATTACACAAAGAAAACTGTATTAAAGGACACTATTGATTCCAGCGGTAGAAATCCGGTCAAATTTTTTAATACAAGACACATGTTAAATGGAATTTACATTTTATTTTTTAGTCCTGATAGAGGCGTTATTTATTTTACCCCGGTTATTCTATTAGGTTTTTTGGGTATTTACATACTTCATAAAAATACGGCTAAATACAATAATCTACTCTTCGCTGTGTTGCTTCTAAATATTGTTGTTTACACAATGTGGGGCGACCCTTGGGGAGGTTGGGCTTTTGGAGCCAGATACTTGATACCCGGATATGCAATATTGGCAATATACTTGGCAATACTAATATCAAAAATTAAAAGTGAACATTTGTTGACGCCAATTCTTATACTTTATCTATATTCTACCTACGTAAATACAGCCGGGGCATTAACAACAAACGCTGTGCCCCCAAAAGTACAAGTTCTAAATTTAGAAGCATTATCCGGAAAAGAAGAAAAGTTCAACTACCTGAGAAACTTGGACCTTCTTTTTAGTGGTAAATCAAAATCCTTTGTTTTTAATGAATATCTAAATAAATTTTTGATGGCTGATCAATATTTTGTTTTGATCTACGGAGCGACAAGTGTAGTAACAAGCGGAGTGCTAATTTTTTACTTAATAGATAGGAAGAAGGATGAAAGAACTAACGTTTAGCGTTAATATATCTACATCAAAGTATAAGAAGATACTCGAAAAATATTCGCTGGTTGCAATATTGATAACTTTAGTTGTAGTCTCAACTTTTTCATTTATCACATATCACAATAATGGCTTAGCGCTGGCCTATAACGACGCACGTTCACACTTAAACATAGGCCGCCGAGTAGTCGAAGGTCTCAAACCTGGTATAGCTCAGTTGGGATCGGTCTGGTTGCCGCTTCCTCATATAATGATGATACCTACTGTATGGAACAACTTTATGTGGCATTCCGGGCTATCAGGAGCGATTATTTCCATGATTTCATTTGTGGCCATCGGAGTACTGGTATACAAATTCCTTGAAAAATTAGGGGTAGGACTGTTTGGCAGAATTGTGGGAGTTTTTATATTTGTGGCAAACATAAACATACTTTATTTACAAACAACAGCCATGACAGAACTGCTTTTAATTGCCACCATGACAGCGGGTGCGTATGAGTTAATGTTGTGGCACAAGAACGATTCCATACTCCACTTGATAAAAAGTGCTTTTTGGATAATGTTGTCCACGCTTACCAGATATGATGGCTGGTTTCTATTGGCGTGGGCCGGTTTGCTAGTTATCCTTCACACCTTCAAAGGTAAGAAATATCTACAAAAAACAGAGGGGGTATTCATTTTTTTTAGTACACTTGCCGGTCTGGGGATTGTCTTATGGCTTCTTTGGAATCTTGTAATTTTTAAAGATCCTTTATATTTTGCCTTTGGACCATTTTCGGCTAAAGCCCAACAGGACCAGTTGGATCAGGCAGGTGAGCTCGTGACAAAATACAATCTGTGGTTATCCTTAAAATTCTACTTTTACTCTCTCGTTTATAACATGGGCGCATTTCACATGATACTAGGTTTTTTTGGTGCCGCCATGTTGTGGATGGATAAGAAAATTCCAAGGGAAGTACGAATATCAATGTCTACGTTGGCTGCCCCGCTATTTTTTAATGTTATTGCACTTTTCTTAGGTCACTCAGTCCTCTTTATCCAGGGTTTGTCCGGAGACACCTGGTTCAACGTACGATACGGGGTCATGCTTGCACCATCTATTGCTATATTTATAGGATATCTGGTCCACAGATCGAAAAATCTAAGGGTTACAATTGTCGCGTTGCTGCTTTTCGTTACATTTTTCACATTTACCAGTGCGGATGCAGTCACCATTGATGATGCACGTGTAGGTTCCAGCCAAAAAAATGTCAGCGAGGTCAGCCAGTGGCTTGCACAAAACGCTGGTGACAAAAAAGGCTTTATCCTGATCTCGGCAGCCTCACATGATGCTATAATATTTTCCTCCGGTTTGCCCATGAAAAGATTCATCCACGAAGGAACGGGACTATACTGGGAAAGCGCAACAACCCTACCGGATCGTTGGGCTAGATGGATTATTATGAGAACACATGATAATAATGACTTGACATTTAGATTAGTCAAAGATACTAAAGGGCTAGAGAAGTATACACTTGTTGAATCCTTCCCCTTTGCTGATATCTACGAGATCCAACCTGAATACGTAGGGGGGTTAAATTTAGAGCCGACTCTAGGAAGACAAAAATGAAAAAAGCCATCTTCTTATTCCTATTTCTTCTGATTCTTACTTTGGTATTAAAACCTACCGTTAAAGCAAACACGGACAAAGCGAGTTGGTGGGAAGTACAGTCAATTGATACCGTTAAATATTCACGTGATCTCAGTCGTGAGAAATTAAACAGTAAAAGTTTCCCGGCAGTTATCGATGCACAAATAAACCAAATTGCCCATACCGGTGCCACTCACGTGGCTCTTGGCACACCTTATGACGAAGAATTTCTACCCATACTGGAGCTTTGGGTAAAAACTGCCAGGAAATACGACTTAAACGTGTGGTTTAGGGGCAACTTTTCGGGGTGGGAAGGCTGGTTTGGCTATAAAAGTATCACCAGAGAGGAACACCTCAGTAAAACAAAAGAGTTTATCCTTTCCAACGGACACTTGTTTGCAGACGGTGACGTGTTTACCTCCTGTCCAGAATGTGAAAACGGCGGTCCCGGTGACCCTAGGAGAACCGGAGATGTGGAAGGTCACAGGAATTTTTTGATACAAGAATACCAAATAACCTCTGATTCTTTTAGAAAAATAGGCAAAAACGTTAAATCCAATTATATTTCTATGAACGGTGACGTGGCCAAGCTCATTTATGACCCAAAAACTACTAATGCTCTTGGTGGCGTGGTGGTAATTGACCACTACGTAGCTACTCCGGAGCAACTGGCTAGAGATGTCAAAGAGTTGGCACGTATTTCAAACGGGAAGGTGGTCTTAGGCGAGCTTGGTGTCCCCATACCTGATATACATGGCCGTATGAACGAAAAAATGCAGCGAGACTGGCTCGAAAGAGCTTTCCAAGAGTTAATTGATCTGCCGGAACTAATTGGCATTAATTACTGGGTAAATATGGGGGGTACAGCTGCCCTATGGTCTGAAGGAGGCGCGGCTAGAGAGGCCGTGGAGGTAATTAGCTATTATTATCAACCAAAAACCCTGAAGGTAAGAGTCATCGATGAACTCGACAACCCCTTACAATTAGCAAAAGTATCCATTGGCATAAAGGAAGCGTATACAGACCAGGCAGGCTATGCGGAAACACCTTACTATACTGAGGAATCTTTAGTAGATATTAGTGCCCCCGGTTATGTCGGAGAAGAAACAGAGATCTCCTCACTTAAATATATCAATGAGATAACTTTAGAAAAAAACAACCCTGGTTTGATCTTTAGAATATTCAGATTCTTGCACAGACTGTTCAACTGATATTGTTGCAATCTGGGTTATTTCTTGGTATATTACTTGTACACACTTCCTGCCCTTACAATATATGAAGAGCAGGATACTTTTATTTATATTAATATTTGCAGCCTTTGGTCTTTTTTATTCCCAAATTTCTTATGTCTATGCTCAGGAAGTCCAGGGGAAGGAAACTCTTGCTACTCCCACATTCCCCAATTGTAATAACCCTCAAGGGGCATTAAAAGTCTCCTATGCTACCGGTATTCACGGAATCCCGGGAAGTGCCAGCACCAACACAGGAAGCGATGCTGTCTACAACCTCTCGGAAATCACTCTAACCCAATGTTTCTGCTCATTAAACGGGGATGGTACACAAACAAATTGGTGGAAAGTCTCCAGTTTGACCATCGAACAAATAGAGTTCTTACTCGCTCAGGGATGGGTTTATATTCCTGATGGCTCTGCATGGGGTTTAGATGAGGATCCATATGTAGCTTTTAATAGTAGATATGCGTGCGAAGAAGATGATGACGGTGATGACAACGACGAAAACGAAAATGATGATAGCGATCACGACAAAAAAGACAAGAAAAAAATGGGCTCCGTGCTAGGCATAGGAGGGCAGGTACTTGGTTTAGCTACTACAGGAAATATCTCTAGTCTTTATCTTTTTCTTGGGACAGGCGTGACATCTGCTGTGCTTTTATCCATCCTGCTAATTAAAAAGGAAAAGTGAAATTAAAACTCATCACTATACTACTGATAGTCATTACTCTGGTTTCTTTCTATGAAGTTGTAGTTATTTATCATAAGCGCCATCGGGATCTAAGCAGTAATTATGTGCAGGTGGAAGCCGGCACCCTCACGCCCGTGCGTTTTGTCATCAAAGATCTAAACATTAACTTATCTGTTTACGAGTCTGAGATCTTCGAAGGAGAATGGCAAGATTCTGAGGAGGGAATTTCCTACTTAAAAACCTCACCTCTACCCGGTGATGAAGGAAACAGCATTATGTACGGACACAATTGGGAAAATATATTGGGAAATCTGAAAGACATTCAGCAAGATGCTGAAATAGAAATCACCTTCAGCGACGGGGAATCCAGGATATTTAAACTACAAGACAAGTTTGAGGTCACTGCTGACCAAACACATATACTTTCTAACAGCGACTATCCTAAACTCACTATTTACACTTGCGATGACTTCCTGGATTCTAAAAGGCTTGTGGTGACAGCTGTTCCCAAGGATGCATTACTGGGTAACCTGTAGTAGTGGTGGTTAACTAGCCTGTAGTAATGGGGTTTTGGCTTAAAGATGGGTAAATACCACATTTTCCGATAAACGAAGGTGCGCTTATTGACAAAGAGGAGGAGGTACTATAGTATTTTTTTATTGCTTAGATTTCATATCTTTGTAATATAAATTCCGAGACTATATGAATAGAATGAATAGAAAGTTTTCCTGCCGAGGCAAGAAAAACTAAATAGCCTTAGCAAGTATATGTCGGCAAATTGCTGGCATTTTTTGTCTCTGAAGATTGTAATTTGGAAAATTAAAATATTTTAAGGAGGTGAAGTTTCTTGAAAGTTAATAGAAAAATCTTGAGAAGTGCACTGATCATTACTGTGGCGTCCTTGGCAATAGTAGCTGGAGGTTCTACAGCATTTTTTAGTGATACTGAAACTTCCACTGATAACGTATTGCAAGCGGGTGCGATTGATCTAAGGATTGATAACAACAGCTACTATAACGGCGAACGTTCCACAGAAACTTCTTGGAGACTTGCTGACCTTACAGATCAACTATTCTTCAATTTTTATGACCTAAAACCAGGCGACTGGGGTGAAGACACCATTAGCGCACACATTACCAACAATGATGCTTGGTTGTGCATGGATATAACCGTCACAGATACGCCTGACAATGGTCTAACCGAACCGGAATCAGAAGTTGATGACACCCCGGAAGTAGGCGAGCTACAAAATTACCTCAAGTTTGTCTTCTGGGCTGACGATGGCGACAACGTCCTGGAAGAAGATGAGGTAGAGGGAATAATTGCCAACAATGTTCCTCTAAGTGAGATAGGAACAGTAGCGTTAGCTGACTCCGAATACAATATTTGGTCTCAGGAACCTAACGATCCCCTAGAGGGAGGCGAAAGAAACGAGCCTGTGTACTACGTTGGTAAGGCATGGTGTTTTGGTGATTTGACGTTAAATCCCGTTGCACCAGGCGATAATAGTCCGTTAGACGACCCTGGTATCTTATGCGACGGAAGAACCGCCGGCAACGAATCTCAGACGGATGCTGTCTGGGCTGATGTTTCTTTCACAGCTGTACAGGCCAGGCACAACGGCTCCTATAAATGTGTTGGCTGCGAAGTATCCGGAGACGGGTGGGCTAGCAGTGTCTATGACTCAACACAGGGTCTAAGGAAAAACGGCACAGCAGTGCCGGTAGGCAGATCTGATCCTACTGAGGCATTAGGTGCTCCGGATGGAGTATTCTACAGCCTGGGATACGGTGGTGAACTAGTGGTTACTTTCCCCGGCTATATCACCGGGAACGTAACTGCAGTTGAGGTTACCTTCGGACGAGCAGGCTATCCCGAAGAATTGGCTGACGTATCGGTCAGCGAAGACGGATCAAACTGGTGCGACGTGGGTACCGCTTCGAACAAGGACACTAATGGAATATCAACCTTTGACGTATCCGGCTGCGGTCTTTCGGACATTGGATATGTCAGGTTAGTAGATGCTTCAGATCCGGATCTGCATAATACTACATCCGACGGATATGATTTGGATGCTGTTGGTGCAGTAATTTGTTTAGATGAACTAGAAAATAATGTTCGTTTCCAAACAGATATCGACTAGAAAAAATTAGCAAATAAATTTAAGTAATTTTTAAGGGGGTGAACTAAATGAATAGAACTAAAAGAATACTACTTAGCTTAGTACTGGTAGGTGCAGTGGCTGCGTTAGTTGGTCTAGGTTCTGCCGCTTTCTTTAGCGATACAGAAACCTCAACTGATAACGTTTTTCAAGCCGGTGAGATAGACTTGAAGATAGATAATGAAAGTTACTACAACGGAAGGTTCTCTGAACGAACAAGCTGGAAGTTAACAGATCTTACTGTCGAAAAGTTCTTCGACTTCTTTGATCTCAAACCTGGTGACTGGGGTGAAGATACTATTTCACTTCACGTAACTTCCAATCCCGCATGGGTTTGTGCCAATGTTGAACTTACTTCTAATCCTGAAAACGGAATCCTAGACCCAGAGGCTGAGGCAGGTGATACTTCCTCAGGCCCATGGAGAGGTGAGCTAGCCCAAGAATTGAAGTTTATCTTCTGGGCTGACGATGGAGACAACGTTTGGGAATGTTTAGAAAGAGACCAAACACCTAAAAGAGGGAACAGGGCACTTTGGGCTCAAGTTGGGGATAGACTCTGTGAACGACCTCTCTTAAGAGGTGTCCCGGCACAATTATTCCCGCAAGGGCAAGGTGGAACCACCTTCCCGATAGCAGATGCTTCAAGAGAAGCGCCATTCAATAATCCTATGCAACCGGATCACACTTACTTCATTGGTAAGTATTGGTGTTTCGGTGAAATGGGTCTGGATCCGGTACTGTGGGATCAGGGGGAAAATCCAACAGTACGTACAGGCTTTACTTGCGACGGCGAACCTGTAGGCAATCTCTCTCAAGGTGATGGTCTTACTGCAGACATTTCTTTCAAAGCTGTACAGGCCAGACATAACGAGGAGTTTGTTTGCGATTCAGGAATGACTATGGACCTGGAAAACAAAGATGGGAATTGGTCCGTTATAGACGACGATACCTGGGGAACATTCTCCTACTACAGTGGAGAGGATACCTTCCACGGCTCAGTTTACGGACAAGGTTTAGAATCTGATGCTCTGTATCAGATCACACTAAACGGTCCCGGGCCTTGTACAACAACAGATGGTTATTTAGCCGGGTTTGGCAGTAACCTGTTCGAAAGTGGCTATTGGAATAATTGGGCTCCAGGTTTGGCTCCCACTTGTACTGGTAGTCCAGGCGAAGGTATATATAACATGAACTTAATCGACGATCATTACACCGTCATAACTGATGGCAGTGGAAAGTTCACTTACCCATTTGATTTGTCACTTCCTTCTGGAACCTATACGGGTGTGAAGGTATTGGTAAAGAAAATGTTGGATACGCACGTATCGCCTTGGGTAGACAACTCAACCGAGCATACAACTAACTTGTTTGAGACAGCCCCTGTCTCGTTTACTGTTAATTAGTAAATGAGAAACAAAGTGGTGCTCAACACCTTTTAGGCAGGCTCAGCCACCTACCGCCAACCGGGTAAACCTGTTGGCAAACTGGCTGAGCAGGCCTATAAAGATGGTTAAGAAGAAAAGTAAAAAGAAAAAAGAGCAAAGTAGACTTGCCATATCTGCTGATTTGTTTCAGTGGGTAGTTGTATTCCTGCTGGTATTTACATCAGCCTCCTTAGTACTTTCAAATTTTGATACACCTTTAAGGTTTAGGGTTTTTAGCATCAATTCGGGGTCTATGAAACCAGCCGTCAAATTGGGCGACCTGGTCTTTGTTTTTCCTAGGGACCGCTATTATGAAAATGAGATCATCTCTTTTTCCGGTCGAGCAAATTTACGGCAGGTCACCACCCATAGGATTTTTTCCGTGAGCGATGACAGGGATCTTGACCGAATATCTTATGTTACTAAGGGGGATGCCAATGAAGACCCGGACAGCGGGTTTATCTTGCATGATCGGGTGATAGGCAAAGTGGTTTTCAAGCTGCCGTTGTTAGGTTTTTTAGTAGCTTTTGCCAAGACGCGTGCCGGTTTTACCTTGTTAGTGGTCATTCCGGCAACCATTCTCGTTTACAGCGAGCTGAGTAGTTTGAGAAAGGAAGTTTCGGGTTTGCTGAAGAGTCGGAAGAAAGCTAAAGAAAAGGCCGAAAAAGTTAAGATAGCTTCCAAAAAGAAGGAAGAAAAATCATCGACAAAGAAAAGGGCTCTAAAAAATATTAAAAAAACTAAGATTAAACGAAAACAATATGAGGACACTAAATAAAAAACAAATTAATAGCGTTTTTTTAAAGATTGTCGCTGCTGCAGTGGTGGGAGCTCTATTATCCTCAACCACAGCGCACGCTTTCTTTTACGAGGATTCGGAAAGCTCAACTGCCAATGTCTTTTCTTCTACAAGCTTAGATTTAGGCTTGGCTTCAGACGAGGACAACTTCGAACCTAATGATGGTTGGATACCCGGCAGTTCCGCGGAAAGAATCTTTTTTGTCACCAACGAAGGCGATCTTCCCTTTGTCTACGGTCTCAAGTACACCAATGGTGACTCCAACGATCTTTGTGAAAACACTGAACTGCAGGTCATGTATGACGGCGACGAACTCTACAACGACAAGCTGGAGGACTTTGACATCTTTTACGACTCCGGCGATCCCTTTTTAGATCATATGATGCTGCCGGCGGGACCGGATGAGCACGAATATTACTTTAAAATTTGGCTGCCTATTGATACGAATGGTGATGCCGCAGATGAAACTTGTAATTTTGATATTGCCGCCTACGCCTGGCAAGAACCATTAGAGCCTTATACCGGATTTTGGGATGAAGACTCCTTAAGCAACGAAATAGAATCCGCCGACTGGGAAGGAGACCTAACTTGCAACATCGGTGAAACTGTCTTCATGATCGGCGACGAAGATGATCCAATGGAAAATCCGGTTGATGAACTCAACTGGCCAGGTGAATTTGGCGTCTTTCCTGACTTTGCAGATCCGTTTGTAGTGGGTACTAACAATGATAACGAATTCCCCTGGAATTCCAATTACGTAAAAGATGAGGCTACAGATTTTGACATTGACTTTTTCTACGCCGGTAAAGACGGGCTGGCCAAATTAACCATTTCCTGGTCGCCGGGGAGATCAGCCGCCGAACAAAAAGAGGTCTTCTTGGACGGTGACAGCGTGGGCACTACACCCAACAGAACAGGGGTATCTACAGCCGGTTGGTGGGAAAACATGCCTAGATTTGAAGATGAATTTATCTTCCCGTTATCACAAGGGACGCACACTCTAAACCTAAAGCATCTCAAGGGCGACGGTACTTTATGGGATTGGGTCGAGCTGGAAATTATTGGCTGCAGTGCAGGGGAAGGTGACGTGATCATTAACGAAATTATGTGGATGGGCTCTGACAGCTCATTCGAAGATGAATGGGTCGAACTTTACAACGACACAGACCATGATATTAATTTAGACTACTGGACCATTGACAACGCCGGAGACGGTAGCAAGCTTACACTTCCGGTCGGATCAGTAATTCCTGCCCACAGTTATTATTTAATTTCTAATTTCGCTGCCGACGACGGAGATTCTGCCCTCTCCGACACCAACATCAGCCCTGACTATATCACCGGGGATCTTGACTTGGATAATGACGGAGAAACACTTACGCTTAAAGACGCTTTCGAAAATACCGTCGATGAAGCTGACGGTGGTAGTGGCTGGCCTGCCGGAGAGAACGGGGATGATAAAAAATCCATGGAACGAAACGATGTCCCTTCTACAGGCTGGCACACTTGTACGGATTCCGAATGCAACGACACTGATTTCTGGGACAGTGAGGGTGACAATTACGGTACGCCAAAAGCCGAAAATAAATCCGAAAATGATCCTTCGCAGGAGCTTTTGCAGGAAATTTTAGAGGACATCGGTGAACCGGTACTCGACGTAGTGCCAAATCTGGAAGTTGACCTTTCTGCTGAAGAGGCCGTGGAAGAAACCGTGGAAGATATACCTACACAAGATGCCGTTATAAAGGAGGAGGAAACTGTCGAGGGCACAAGCGAAGAGGAAGGCTCACCGGACGGCACACCGCCAACAACCGAACCGGATGAGGAAACCACTGTAGAAGAACCTGCTGAAGAGGAAATTACCGAGGAAATAGTCAATGAATAAATATAACGTCAGCAAAATATTAATAGTGTTTCTCACAGGTCTTTTTTTTGCACTGGCCGGAAGCAAAGCTTTAGCGATAACGGAAGAAATAACCATTACCTGCAACCCCGGAGACGAAGGCCCCAATAATTGCGCGGTACTGCCTTCCAACACAGCGCCCCTCTTTGACGAAAACGACTATCCTCTCTTTGATCTAAAACCGGGGGATGAAATTCACCGGGAAATCACTGTGACCAACAATCGAGAAGAAACTTGCTACTTTACCCTAACGGACGCCACTAAAACCCACGACACGGAAACACCTCCCACCTCGGGAAACTACTTTTCGGATAGATTGGAAACGGAAATAACCGACGGTGTTGACACCACTGGTCTGATCTCTTTTGCTACTCTTTTTGGCTTAACGGATATTTACTTGGCCGAACTTGCCCCTTTTGAAACAAAAACACTGGATTGGGACGTTTTCTTTGACAAAAACGCCGGCAACGAATACCAGAACGCCCGCTTGGTGTTTGATTTCACCTGGAATTTCAACTGTGGTGAGGAACCTCCACAGACTGAGCTTTTCATCGAAAAAACCAATAACAAAATAGGTATAACCCAGTTGCCAGGAGCAGATGTAACTTACACCATTTTTGTAACCGCTTCCCAATTTTATCCGGTTTTCAACGTTATTGTTCTTGACCTACCGCCAGGAGGATTCACCTATACACCCGGCAGCTGGACAGCGAATTCCAGTGTGAGAGGAAACATAAAAGGCTTGGGAACTACCACGGAGCCAAGCTACACCTCACCGGGACTCTGGAACCTGGGTGATATGGAAGCTGGAGAGGTAGTTACTCTAACCTATGTCACAAACATTAGCTCCTCTCAACAGCCCGGCTTATATAAAGACATTGCCTGGACAGAGGGTACCGCTACTTCAGACCCTACGTCAACTCGAGTCTTAGGAAATGCAGGTACAGGATTTTTTGTAGGCACTTCAGCCGCAGTTGATATAGAGGATCCCAAGGAAGTACAGGTAGAACCCGAAATAGAAATTATAAAAATAGAAGAAGGAGAAGTTTTGGGAGCGGAAATATTGCCAGCCACCGGAGCCAATAACATCTGGGTTTTTATCATTTCCAACCTTTTTGGGATCGGTGTGATCCTCACTATCATCGGCTTATATTTAAAGAGACACCGCAAGGGTGCGAGAACAGCCTTGCAGATCTTTGTCTTCCTTGCTGCTGCAGCACTTACCTTCTCAGCAAACGCTTTTGCCACCGATCTTCTCATTAGGCTTGCGGAGCCGGCAAGTCCCAACAACCTTAATGAGCTGGACCTAAATTTTGTCGCTATGGATGTTGAAAATAGGGCAGTCACCGTAAAGTGTTTTAAAAAGGGACCAAGCGAAGCAGCATTCTCACAGTTTGGGTCATCTACCATCACTATACCGGGTGGAGATACAGGATATTGTGATGTAACCTCATCCGTTCTCTCCGGCATGGGAACTTACAAATTTTACGCTACAGCAGACGCAGGCGGTGATAATAGCACCAGCCAAACGGTAACTATTGAACATGACGACGAACGCCCGGGAAAACCTCACAACTTAGACAAAGACAAAAACGGTTCCTGCAAATACGACATCAGCTTTACCACAGACTCCGATGGAGGAGACACAGTTAGGGTTGAGGTTTATCGTTCGGATGATAAGGAATTTTACGTCAACGACTCTACAAAAATTAAGGACATCGTAGTTGGCTCAGACACAGACGTTAGCTTCACAGATGATAGACCAACCTGCGGTAAAACCTACTACTATGCTGTGGCGGCTTTTGACGCGGCGGGAAATCGTTCGAAAATACTCGTCGAAGAATTAGAAAAAGAAAAAATAATTATCAAGACCACTAAGGAAACAGAAATAACATCAGTTTTTGGAGAGATCACGGAGGCTATCGCCCTAGGAGAAGGTGCCATAACGACTCCAGAGGAAGAAGATACGGAAGAAGTCATCGAGGAGGAGGAGCTAAGTGTGGAAAAAGAGAAGGAAGAGAAGGTTTTAGGTCTGCAGGAAGTGTCGGAAGAAGAAGGGGCTTTCTCGGAACTACTAAAAATCTTAAAGTGGCCTGTTCTAGTTCTGCTAGTTTTGATAATCTTGCTTTATGTTAGAAAGAAACTTAAAAGGTAGACTCCCCGATCTTCTTATCAAAGCCGGTTCTGCGCTCATCCTGGCTGCCGGGGTTTTTTTTGTGGTAGCTTTTTATCCCAGCATCGTTTCGGAGACAAAATATCTTTTCCTCAAGCCAAATGAAGATGCTAAGATCATCGTCGATCCAAACCCTAATTTAGATAATAAAACAAGAGAAAAGTACTACATCAAGCCGGCCGATCCCGAATTTGGACTGGTTATACCTAAGATAGGTGCTAATTCTAAGGTTGTACCCAATGTAAATGCCTACGATCCTAAAATATATCAACAAGCGTTAACCAAGGGTGTAGCTCATGCGGAAGGTACTGTTTTCCCCGGGCAAATTGGTAACATTTTTGTTTTTTCCCACTCCTCCAGCAATTTCTACGAGGCAAACAAGTATAATTCTGTTTTTTATCTTCTTAGAAAACTAAACGCTGACGACTTTTTCTATTTTACTTATCAAGGGAAAGTGTATAAGTACAAGGTAAGAGAGACGAAAATAGTTGAACCAGAAGAAGTTGAGTACTTAACACAGACAACAAGCAAAAAACAAGCCACTCTTATGACCTGCTGGCCTCCGGGAACTACTCTAAAAAGACTCTTGGTCGTTGGGGAGCTAGTGGAACAGAATTAGCTCAATCCAGCGACGGCAAAAACAAACACCAGCAAGGAAGCCACTAGTATGAGGTATATGAACATGGATAATCCCTTTTGATTATGCATATTTGTATTATACGCGAAAAAAAGAGCCGATACTCATAGTTTTATGAGCCGGCTCTGGCTCGTTGGAAACGCAGCGGTCATGATACGATCTGGGGTAGCAGAGAAGGAACAGGTTCTCCTATTTCAACGAAGATCTCACCACTCTCTTCCGTTCTCGCTATCATGATTTCACTGAGCAACTGCCTGATGATGATCTCTAGGTCAAAAGGTGCCTGCTCATTGTCCGGTCCGTTCTTAGATTCCTCAAGAAGGTTCGAGAATATCCTACACAACCTGGAAGCAGAATCTCCTCCTACAAATAACAAAGGAGCAACAACCGAACAAACAGCCGCCAAAATATCTTTTTCACTCACAAATCCTGGTGGTCTACCCTCCTCATACGCCACAATGGTCCTCAAATCTTTGATCAGATCTCCCCAGGCGTACTGCCATTTTGCGTATAACCATATATGCCTATAAGGAGCGGAGTTCCCTCCCATGGGTTTTCCCCTTTCTTTGATTTTCTTTGATGGCTTTTCGTCTCATTATACAACGCACAGGGAAACAGTCAAGCTATAGGTTTATTTATCTGATCTAATTGTATTGACGCCCAAGAACTAATAGTTTAATATACTGGCTGTCATGCCTAAAAGAAGTTGGCAACCAAAAAAGAAAAAACGATTAAGAAAACATGGTTTTTTAAAAAGAATGCACACTCCTGGTGGTAAAAGAATTATCAAAAGAAGAAGAGATAAAAAAAGAAAAAGGTTAGCTGCCGTTATTAGTAGTAAATAAAACATCAATGCTAAAAAAACAAAACCGCCTCTCCACTAAATTTGAATTTAATGTCACGAGAAAACACGGTATAAAAAAGACCTATGACTATTTTCATTTATTTTACCTAAAACCTAACAATTACGAAGGTTCGGTTAAGATCGGTATTGTCATCCCCAATAAGTTCCATAAAAATGCCGTAACGAGAAATAGAATTAAAAGGGTATTTAGAGAATTAATTAGAGGAAATATCAAAAAGCTACCCGATAACACCTGGCTGGTATTCCATCCAAAAGTAGAAAGTATTAAAGCAAGCCATGAAAAAATTAGCACTGATATTAATAAGGCTCTATCAGAAATTTCTCTCTCCTGAAAACTTTGGTTTTCAAGTATGTAGATTCGAACCGAGTTGTTCAAGATACACCTATAAGGCTGTTGAGAAATATGGTTTATTAAAAGGAGGACTGATGGGACTATACAGAGTTGTAAGATGCAACCCCTTTAACAAAGGTGGATCAGACCCCTTGCTTTAACCAACACACTCTGGCAAAATAACACCTGTTGTCATTATGCTATTAGAACTATACCAAACAATATTAGTCAACCCCATATTCAATACCCTAGCCTTGGTATTTCTGTTAACAAATAGTTTGGGTTTTTCCATTATTGGCCTCACCATTGTAGTTAAGACCATATCCATTCCGGCTATGCTGCCTTCACTAAGATCGATAAAAAAGCAAAGAAATTTACAACCTCAATTAGACAAGCTCAAAAAAAAATATAAGTACGATAAAAAGAAACAAGCCGAGCTGCAGATGCAGCTTTTCAAGGAACACGGCATTAATCCTGCCTCCGGTTGTTACAGCATGATCATTACCATACTGATCTTTACTGCTCTGTATTCCGTGATCAGACAAATAACTCAAGTGGCCGACATTTCCGAAATTAACGCACACCTATACTTTGATTTCCTCAAGTTCACCTCACTAGAGCAGCTCTCCACAAAGTTTTTCTATCTGGATCTGGCCACACCCGACCCCTACTTTATTATGGCTATACTGGCCGGTGTAACACAATTCATATTGGCAAAAATGACCATGCCCTACGTGGAACAAGGTGTTAAAGCCGCTAAAAAAACTCCTGACAAGAAAGATGATTTTGCGTATAATATGCAGAAGCAGTCCATGTACATCATGCCTGGTATGATGGCTCTGTTGGGATTGAGTCTGCCCTCCGGTGTGATCATGTACATAATCACATCAACCATCTTTTCAGTTGTGCAAAATTATTTTATAAATGGATGGGGAGGATTACAGCCCTTAATTAATAAGATAAAAAAGTAAGATGTCCAAAGAAGCAATAGATAAACATTTGAAAACACTCTTGGGCTATATTGACATTGCGCCCGAAGTAACCATTGAGGAAGATGGGGAAGCCTTCAGGATCGATATCCATGGGGACGACCTGAATTTCCTGATCGGCTACAGAGGTGAGTCTCTGGATGCTTTGCAGTATATTCTCAGCCACGCCGTTTACAAGGACACCAGCAATTGGATACCTCTCACTCTGGATATCAATGGCTATAGAAAACAAAAATTAGAAAAGCTGGAGGAAATGGTCATGGCGATCGTCGATAGAGTAAGATTCCATCAAAAAGAGATCAAACTGCCGCCGCTTTCTCCTTTCGAAAGAAGACATATTCACTTGTTTATTGAGGAGTACGTTGATGTAAATAGCGAAAGCAGAGGAGAAGGAAGACAACGAAGATTGTTTCTCATACCTAAATAATGAAGTTTACATGCCTGCAAGAAAACCTAACCGACGCATTAACAAAAGTGTATCGCGCCGTACCTACAAAAAGTGAGCTGCCTATTCTCTCCAATATCTTGATCTCTGCTGAAGACAACCGGCTAAAGATCTCGGCCACTAATTTGTCAACCACTATTGTCACTCACGTAGGCGCCTCTATCGAAGAGGAAGGTGCTATAACCATCCCGGCTAAAATGCTCAGAGACTACATCGCTAACTTAAGTTCATCTTCCCTAGAAGCTTTTTTAAAAGAAGATATCCTACATGTCAATTCAGAGGCCACCAAATCAAGATTTAACGGTGTATCAGCAGAAGATTATCCTGATCTTCCCGAAGAAAACAGCGAGCTAAAAACATTGGAAATTAATGCACAGAAATTTTATGAGGCCATATCTTCTGTGTCTTTTTGCGCTTCCATTGATGATAGTAGACCGATCTTCACAGGAGTGTATTTTGACTGTGACGGCAAACAGATCACTATTGCCGCTTCCGACGGGTTTAGATTGTCAGAAGCAAAAATCACTCCGGAAAATAAACCGGGTAAGTTTAGGGTTATTATCCCGGCAAAAACTTTAACCGACTTGGCGAGAGTTTTTTCGGATCGGGAAGAAAGTATTAAACTCACCTTGGATACAAGAGACAACTTAGCAATTTTTAAACAAGGAGACACCTTAATAGCCACCAGGATACTTGACGGTGAATACCCGGATTATACAAAAATCATTCCGGAAGAGACCTCAACGATAGTAGAATTATCCACCAACGAGTTTTTAGAAGCCGTAAAGCTAACCGATATATTTGCCAAAGAAGCAGATAGCGCTTTGGTCATGAAAATTGACCCCAAAGGTTTTGTTGAGTTGGTAGCTACCGCCCAAGAATCCGGAGAGCATAAACACAAAATAAAAACGGGTGTAGAAGCAAAAGAAAAACTGGAAATAGGTTTTAACTCAAAATTTTTACTTGATTTCCTAAACAATGTTAAGTCGGAAAGGATATCCATAAGCACTAACGGAAATTCGGCTCCTTGCATTTTTAAGGCCGTAGATAAGGAAAACTACTTACATATCATTATGCCTATGCAGATCAATGGCTAATTCAGCTGATATCTCCTGAGCTTTTTTCGTCACCACTAATAGTGAACGTGCCTCCCTCTACACTTGGTTTTTCAGATCTGGGAGGAAGCGGCATGGTAGGAACGTTATCATGCTTATTCACTACCTGGGAACCTTGATCTCCCTGCTCCTCTTTTTGAGGAGGAGATGGAGGAGGAGAAGGAGGAGGAGGAACATCCTCTATAATATTATTAGTAGGTTCATGCTTATCTTTGCTCCGTCCGAATAAACTTCCTATGCTTGCTCCGATCTTTTTCACGGCACTCCCTGCCATTTTAGGAGCATCTTTTGCGTCGCCTTGATTGATAGCACCCGGTTTTTTGATCTCCGTGGTTGCCTCCTCGCTCTGCTTTTTTTGATCGTCAAGTACAGCCTGCATACCACCACTTGCTTCTTCTTTACCTTTATCCTTTTCTTCTACACCGTCTCCTAAGACTTGAACTTTTACATCCGGTTCGTCCGCCGGCTTAGACTCAAGCACCTTTTCACCAACTGGCCCTTTCTTTTCTTCCTCTTCCTGCGGGGGAGGGGGCGAAGGTGGTGCTGGCGGTGCAGGCGGCGCCACAGGCTCCGGAGGAGGAGGTGGAGGCGTCGGTGGTGCCGCGGCGGGCTCCGGCGGCGAAGATACCTCCGGTGACGGCTGTTGTGGGGGAAGTGTTACTGGCGAGCCATCTTTCTTGTCATCCTTCCATCCGGGAATGGTTACCCCGGAATCCGACTGTGGTTGCGGTACCGGTTCTTTAATTGGAACCTCAGGTTTAGGCTTGTCCGAATCAAAACTGGTGATAGGTTTGTAAACAGGTCTTTTTTCTGGCGGCTTTATTAATCCTTCTTCCCTAAGCCTCAGCAATTCCTCAGGATCGGTGGTAATCAGTTTATGCTCTGACTGAGAAGCTTTGATTTTCATGGCAACGTGGTTTGTACCGGCAAAAAAGAGTCCTTCACCAATATCGGCGGCCAGTAATAACCTTCTTTCTCCTTCTGAGAGGTAAAATATTTCTGATACACGATCAATGGCGGCGGGGTGTTGTTTTAAAAGTATCTGAATCGAGGAATTTGTCACAATAGCCTTTCCATAGTCAGAACTTAAAAAGTCGTCAACATCCTGAGAGATGGTAGTCAATCCTAAATAATACTTGCGCGCTCTCTTGGCTATCCCGTAAATAAATCTGGCACTATCTTCGTTTTGCATCAAAACCCAAGCCTCCTCTACGATGAGGATCCTTTTCTTTAGATCGCGGCGGATCTTCGTCCAAATGTAATCAAGAATAATGTAGAAAGCTACCGGTCTTAATACCTCATCTTCAATATTCTTGGTGGAAAAGACGGTCATCTTATTGTCGATATCAACTGTCGACTGAGAATCAAAAATACCTGCCATAGATCCTCGAATATATTTTTCCAGCCTGTCCGACATACCCTTTGCTTCACTTTCCTGAGCGCCTAACAGAACCTTGTACAGATCCTCCATTATGGGGGGTTCCCTTTGCATCTGCGTCTCAGGATCAGTGGTAATACCTTTAATTCTGTAGGTCTCTATCAAAGCTCTGTCCAAAATGGCCTCTTCGGTAGGATTTAGCTCTCCTAGCATTAACTTAAGCAGAGTATGTAGGGACAACAACTTTTGCCCAAGCTCGTTTTCACCTTCAACAACTACGCCGGACAAGTCAAAGGGGTTTATCTTATGATCCGAGCTGGGTGAAAAGTCAATATAATTGCCACCTACTGCTTCACACAAAAGCCGGTATTCCTCCTCGGGGTCAATGATCATCACTTCAGCTCCGAAGATCATTAAACGCAGAGCCTCTAATTTTACATAATAAGATTTACCTGCTCCGGATTTAGCAAAAATAACGGAATTAGCATTTTCCATTGAAAACCTATCAAAGATGACCAATGAGCCGTTATGCATATTTATGCCGTACATCACTCCTTCATCAGAGGTTAGATCAGAAGAAGTAAAGGGAAAGGTAGTCGCCAAACTTGTCGTATCCATATTTCTGGTAATGAGTAACTTATCCGAGGCCATAGGCAAGGTTGATTGAAATGCTTCTTCCATTTGCAGGGTGGCAGGTTTAGAAATTAATAGCAGTGAGCCTAAGGTAGATTCCAATCTACTAGTGACCGTTTCCAGTTCTTCGAGTGAGTCTGTCGTAATGGTAATATAAAAAGAAAATTGGAAATACTTCTCTACACCTTTAACTAACTGCTCTTGTAGGGCTTGTGCGTCTTCCAAAGCGGCGCGTACAACAGGGTCCGTCACCCTCCCCTTTTCTCTATCAGATAGTTCGGTGGCCTCCAACTCGGTGATCTTCCTTCGCAAATCATCCAAGATCATTTTTGCTTTCACGGGATAGTAGAACATGGATAGATCCAAGGAGTGGTCAAAATTAATGATGGGAGAAAGCCAGTTAGCACCTACGAACCTGGGATATCCCGAGATAAATATTGTTCGATAATAATTATTACCGATCTTTAAATGATTAAAATCCACCTCTATGGCAGAGGGGGCAATAATATCTCTAACATTAAGCATACCCTCCGCGAGGATACTAGCTGCCGTTTTGCCCGTTTCTTTGCCCGTTTCTTGAGGCTGTGCAGAAGTAGAAGGAGATTCCTGCTTTTTCTTTTTTCCAAACATTTTAAATAAGTTCATATTATTCTTCCACTATAGCCGGGTTGACCACAGCCGTTTTATAATCTTCTATGTTTGTACGAATTCTCTGTCCATGCACTGAGCTGGGATTATAAATATCAAAATATAACTCAACTAATTCCTGGGTGGTCATCTGCCTGGCTCGGACACCTATACGGTTGAATTCCTTTATCATGTGATCGAGTTTGGGGTAGAGTTTAATTTCAGCCTCTTTTAAAGCTTTGTCAACATTAACTGCGACTCTCTTGTGATGTTTACCAAAGAGTTTAATAAAAAAATCAAAAGGACCGGATCCCGGTTCTCGTTCTGACGTTGCCCCAGAAGGTACAACAACATAAAAGTTTTTGTCCAATACTTCGTTGTTCTTAATGGTATCCTGCACAAACTTCCTGTAGGACTCAGCCTGCATTTTCAACAACGGGTCTTCGATCCTCTGTTCCACCCTGTGTACCTTCTCAATATACTTTGTTATATCCAGTCTCTTGGATCTTATGACCACCTGAACAGGGAAGGTTATAGAGTTTAACAACATAGAAAAAGCCGCAATAGTGGCATCTTGTTCAATTTCGGATAAAAGATCAAAATTTACCGCGGTGGTTTGCAAAACTCCACATACTGTACCGCTTTTTAGGATAACGAGATCGTTTTTAATTTCTTGAACGTCTAAATGTTCTTGTGTACTGGCAGTTATATTTGTAGCCATGACTTAAACCAACCTTCCAATAATTTCTATTGGGGGCAGGACTTCCCCCTTAACCTCTACAGTGATTATATCAAAGGTTAAACCTTCTACGCTTGAGCCAACCTCTAGAGTGTACATACCTTTCACTAAAGAGGTGCTAATAGCAAACTGCCCGATGGTGTTGGTTTTTAGCGCCCTTACGGATTCGCCTTTGTGGTTTTTAATGAGCAAAACAACTCCGGTGATGGCTTCTCCATCTTGGTTCTTCACCACCCCGGAAACTATATTAGGCTCTTCGGTAATAGGTTGCATTTTTGCGTAGGTGGGTTTTTTAGGTTGTGTGTCTTCGGGAAGCGGTTCTTCTTTTTCCTTAAGACGATTCTGCAACTCGTGGACCTGTTTTTGCAAAGTTGTATAGTCGGTGTTAGCTCGTTTCTGCTCTTCCTCAAGTTTTCTAATTAATTCAATTTTCTTTTGTTTCTCCTCATCCGAAGCCTGCGATTCATCAAGTTCCCTCTTGAGTTTTTCGATCTCGTTGGTCATCTTCTCGTTTTCTTCTTTTACCTTCCTAACTACATCTTGTGCTTCGGAGATGTCTTTCTTCTCATCCGGAACCGACAGCGGAACAACTCCAAATTCATTATCTCCCCTTATCTGGTCCAGCAGTTTTCTCAGCTGGTCAGTTTTCTCATCAATATCCTTTTGAATATCCATTTCTTCGCTCGTTTGTAAAACTTTCTCGCCTCTTACAGGCAAAATAAGCTGTCCTTCAGAGGGAAGCATACTGGTAAACTTTCGGCCAATATGCATATCCGGGGTAATCGGAGATACAGTGAATGTGTCCGGAAACGGCATGGCAGGTAGTGGTTTGGGTTTTGGCTTTCTCCTCTTTTTCTTTTCTTTAGGTTTTGCCGGCACTTCCAAGGTGGGCTTTGCCAGAGGAGGTATCTCCTCCTGAGGTTTTTCAACTTCCTTAACCGGCTCCTCAGGTTTTGTCTCTTCCATTGGTGCTTCCTCCTCCGCTTTTTCTTTTTCGGGCAACTCATACTCAACGTATTCTTCGGCATATTCCTCTTCCTCTGCGACTTCAACAGCGGTGGCAACAGGAGCAAAGGCTTGTCTCACTTTAAGAATGTACTCCTTTTCGGGTATATCAAGCTTATCCTCAACTTGCGTCTGCTGTTGCAGTTCCAAATACTCTTCTAATTTCCTTCTGCTAGAAGTAGGTGCTAAAGTGATAAGTTCTTGCTTGACCATAGCAATATTCTGATAAGTGAAGGCGGCCGGTAAAACGGGATCTTTTTTCCAAACTCTTTGCGTAGGTGAGTAGACACTTCTGAAAAAGTTGACGAACCATTCGTCCATACCTCTTTCCTGTATAGGGACAAATGCCAAGGCCAACCCTGCTAAAACAAAGGATATAGATACAGGATACCTAAAAACACCCACCAGGGAGATGTAAGCAAGATAAGAAATGATCCCTGCGACCAACAAATAAGTAAACTGGCGCATGGTTAGGTCACCGATCAACTTAAATTCAACATCCATTATATTTTGCGGGACTGCGTGTTGTTTATGAGTTTTTTGTGCTTCTCTTATGGGCATGTGTCTTTTTATATTATACCTATTCCCGTGAATAAAGTGAGCGGGATCAAGGTTCTAGCGAAGCTAGGTTCTTATTCTAACTCAACAAATAATATTAGATCCTGGTTTAGCTTGCCACCAATAGTTATAATTCCATCTTGGTAATTAAAATTATTGCTGCCTTTAACCATCTGCATGCCAAAAGGCAAACTAAAACTGTAGTCAAAATCGTCATTGTTCGTACCAGCCTGTTTCTGCCAGGCCAAAGAGTAATTACCCTGATCTTTAGTTACGGACAGCTCAACCGGTAAATCATAGTAAAATATAAGTTTAACATTGCTAGAAGGCTTTAGCACAAAACTGGTCTCAAAAGAAATGTACGGCTCAACCTCGGAAATAATGATCTCGTCAAAAATATCATCCTCAATGGTCAAGTCATAAATTACCTTTCCCCCCGTCAGTTTGGCACCCTTTTGTGCCAACACACGCACATAGTTAGTGTAAGGACCCCCCGGCCAGGATTCGTCAACACCCGTATGAACATAATCTAATGTCAGCTCCGCTCTCAAAAGGCCGTCTCTGGTCTTGCTGGTTATCTTATATTCCATAGCATTTTCTACATAATAATTTGCCTTAGTTCCCCCAAGATTTGCATTAACCACTTGCAGATAATCCCCGTCGGTACGAACAAGACTGCCTGCCCATTCCCTTTCCAGCAGGGAGGCGTTGAGGGGACTGGCAAAAAGATAGATTTGTAAATGTCTTTGGTTGAGAGCATTCCCCAATACTCCCACAAACTGAGGAGTTTCCCCGCTGTCAAGTGTAAAAAGGGTTTCGATCAATTTACTGCCCAAAACCGTTAAAAACTGCCTTTTTTGATCTGAACCTTCTTGATAATCATAAGAAGCATGAAACTGAGTTCTTTCGTATAAGTTTTGAGCGGTAACTTCCTCGTTGTAAGAGGTTAAAAACAAAGGACCTGTAACTCCCAGAAGATTTTGTACTAAATGCAGATCTGCAGCTACCACACCGTCTATATTCTCACCGCTTAGCATAAAAAAGAGATTTTTTATAGCATCCGCACTACGTGTAAAGTCGGGATCCCAGTTGGCATTTCTTATATACAACCTATCCTCAACTAACATGTCTCCTATAGGCTTGGGCGGTGTAACTCTGATATTTCTCACATCTATTTGGCCATCAGGATTATATATGTCATCGATGGTTATCTCTTCAATTTTTCCCTGGTTTAAATACAAAAACGCGTAAGACCCTATAAAACCTCCTGTGGGTCTTATTTCGTTGTTGTTTTGGAAGAGGATCAAGTATTTCTTGGGGCCATCAAACCCTAAAAGATCAGGGAGGTCAGAAGACACCGCCCAAGCTAAATCCAATCCTTCTTGTGTCGCAGATAGCACTTCCTCATAAATTCCAATATCTTTTCTTGCTATTTCCGGTAGCCTGTCCTTATTTACTTCGTTAAAATCAGCCAAAGCTCTCTGCAAATTATTCTTAGCATTTGAGATGTGCAGTTTTGTTTCGTCAAGAGCGGCTGGATCAAAAGAATTTTCTGACTCGGGTTTTAAAGAATCCCAGATAATTTTAAGGGGGGCCGCTGAACTAGAAACATCGTAGGCCACATTTGAGAAAGACGCCACTGAACTTAAAAGCTTGGAGGTAGCTTCGTGGTTTTCCTCCTTACCAAATACTTTGAAAAGCCAATCCAGGCTTGAAAAATACCTGTTTGCTTTTAAAAAACCCTCCTGGGCAAGCTCTGCATTATCCGAAGCTTGCTGCAGGTCAAAGCGCGCAATAAGTTCCGGTATGCCAACCAAAGTATCCATGGCTTTTTTCGAGGAAGAATAGGTATTAAACAGGGGCATAAAAATAAATACCAAAAGGAAGGAAAGGAAAATAACAAAAAACAGGGATATTTTGCTGGCCAAACTTATGCGGGGAAAGCTGATCCCTAAGTTTAGTTTAAATCTATTTTTGATCTTGATCTTCGGTAAGTCTTTTGTATCTGCAATTTGCCGGCTATCATAATTTTGTTGAACTTCAGTAGCCTCAGCAATTTTTTCTACAGGCAACTCTTTTACCTGGACATCATATAAGGTGGTAAGTTGTTCCTGAGTTTTATCTCTTTTTTTCTCAATTAGTTTTGCCTGCTTAAAACTCTGCTCATTTACTTCATATCCCAACCAGGTAAGGGTCTTTATCACACCTTGCTTAAAAGTGGTTCTCGGCTGCCATTTTAGATCTCCTAAGTTAGATGTATCCGGTACAAATGACGCGGGGGAAAGCAGGGGCTCTTCCCCTTCGAACTTTACCTCTATTTGCCTGTCGGCTAGGCTTTTCACTAAAAAAGCCGTCTCTAAAGCCGATGTAGGTTCTTTATGAACAAGCGTGTAAATTTTCCCTTCTGTATTATCGTTTAACAAGCCTTTGATCATTCCTGCCACGGCATCGTCGATATAAAGGTAGTACTCCTTAACGGAACCGTCCCCTTTAACCTTAAGTCCTTTATTTTGCGTGAGGTCGCTGAGAAACTTCCCTAGATACCCACTGGAAAACAAGTTCATCCTCGGACCGTACACCTCCGGGAGTCTTACAATTCTCACATTGGTGCTATTTCGTTTATAGTATTCCCAAACCAAGGCCTCTGCGTATCTTTTTGCTTCGGCTAGGCTATATCTTCGTTCCTGCATCTTTGATTTGCCAAAGTAGGCATCCAAATTTAACTGGGAGATCATGCCCCCGTAAACGTCAATGGTTGAGACCAATAAGAATTTTGCCTCTGAACTTTTTGCTAAATCCAATAAGTTTTTTGTCCCTACGGCATTTGTTAACAGAGAATCAAGATCCAGATCATCCTTGCTATAAAGGTATTCCTCTAAGCCTGCCAGGTGAAATATATAGTCAACACTTTCTATTTCAGGCGGTAGCCCCTGATTAATATCCACATCATATAGAGCAAATTTGGGGTTTTTCAGTAAATGGTTTATATGAACATCCTTGCCTGTACTGAAATTGTCAAGAATAATCACCCGCGCCTCTTTCTGAAGCAACACTTCTGCCAAATGAGAGCCAATAAAACCGGCGCCTCCTGCTATTAAAATAGTTGGAGCCAAAGGTGATTTTTTTATAGTTTTTTTACTTTGCATAACGGGCAGAATACCTCTTTTTTCCTTTACTTTCCTGAATTTAAGTATATTTTCAATTAAGCCATTTTACAAGATGGCAAAGTACGTAGCTATTAGCTGTGGTAAAATCGCTTTGTATGGAACTAAAAGAGATGGTCAAATTTTTTAAAGCAAATATAAAAATGTTACTGGTTTTTAGCTTATTGTCCGGAGGTCTAGGTGCTGCTGCTTACTTTTTCCTACCCACTAAATACTACGCTAGCGGTTCTATTTTCGTAAAGAGAGTTATTTATCCCTATTCTGAAACACACTTTACCTACGAAGGTTACTATGGCCAACAAGCAGCCGTTTCTTACACCAATTCGGTTATTGGTTTAATTGAAAGTGAGGATATACACGCCCAAGCACTGCAAAAAATTGGCATCTCCGTAACTGAAAAGTCACTAAGAGTGGTGGACAGAAAGATCAAAACCATTAAATCAGGGCCGCAAATAATTAATCTGGTGACTAAAGAAAAATCACCGGAAAAAACTGAAGAGTTGTGGTCGGCAGTAGCAGATTCCACCCTAGAAACAGCAGAGGCACTCAAAACAGGAGGTGATCCTTATATCAATGTTGCTAAAGTGTCAGACCGTCCTATAGTTAAAGAGGGCTATAGAAACTTGCCCTTGTTTTCTTTTTTAGGAATAGGTTTGGGATTATTATTTTCTACTTCTGTATTGTCAGTAAAAAATTATTTTCATAAGAAGAAAAAATGAAGTATTCAATCTACACTGACGGGGGTTCCAGAGGAAATCCCGGCCCCGGAGCTATTGGTGTAGTAGTCATGAACCAAAAGAATAAGGTTATTTATGAACTCTCAAAATATCTTGGTAGGTGCACCAACAATGAAGCCGAATATCTAGCTGTTCTCCACGGCTTGAAGATCGCCTCAAGTAGAAAGTACACTGATGTACAAATACATATAGATAGTCTACTGGTTGCAAGTCAACTAAGTGGCAAGTATAAAGTTAAAAATGAACGCCTTAAAAAAATATTTAGAAAGATCAAATATCTGGAAAAAGATCTTCACACAGTCGAGTACATTCATATAAAAAGAGACAAAAATAAAAACGCAGATAATCTAGTTAACGAGGCTTTGGATGAAAATGGCTTCTAAAAATCCCAGACCAAGGGCAAAGGAAAAAGCCTGTGATAGAGCTGTAAAAAGAACGCTTTGCTACAGTGCGATATTTAATTATCCAAGAAGCTGTTTCCAACTTTATACATTTCTCATTACGAAAAAGGACTTCGAAGAAAAATTTTTTCTTAAATCCTTAAGAAGACTGGTTAAGAAAAAGCATATAAAAGCGAGGGGTGGAAAATATTATCTCCCCTACATCAGACCTTTAAGCTGGAACCTAAGAAACAAGTATTCTCAGGAACTTCTTAAAGAATCCTCCTTAGGAGTAAACATGCTAAAAACTATTCCTTGGATCAAAATGTTGTCCGTTACAGGAGCCGTGGCTGCAAATAATGCCGAGAAGGACGATGATGTGGACATTTTTATCATCACGCAAAAAAATCGTATGTGGTTAAGTAGGTTTTTTGTGTATCTGATTTTAAAAATTATAAATAAATATTCTCAGGGAGAAAAAGAAAAAAGAAAGTTCTGCTGTAACTTATTTGTGGACGAAACAAACATCAAGTGGGATAAAAACAAGCAAAATATTTATGTAGCCCACGAAATACTGAGCATGCACCCTCTTATAAACAGAGACGAAATGTACTTTAGATTTGTAGATGCCAATTCCTGGACTCTAAAATTTTTTAAAAACTACCATGTGGAAATTCCCACTAAATTCAGTAAAAAAGACGTTTCTCAAAGCAAATTTATTGACGCAGTGGAAAACTTTTTCAGAAAAGTACAGCTAGCTTACATGAAAAATAAAAAAACTACTGAGATAACTAAAAAAGATTTTATTCACTTCAATAAATTCGATCACTCAAAAGAAATTTTAAATACCTACAAAGAAAATCTGGGGAAAATTTGAATTTAACAGCAGGCAAGACTTTTCATTTTTAGAAGTTCTGTTCTCATGGTTTCCGGTATCCTATCCTCTTCTACAAAGCTCCATAAACTCACCGCCACTTGCAGTTGCCTGCCTATCAAATAGTGAATGTTGTCTCTTATTTCCTTGTTTACTTTCGGTTTTTCTATTGCTTTTATGGTATTTTCCCTTATGTCGAGGATGTATTCCAAGGCTTTCCCGCTGGGAATTTTTCCGTCATACTCGTGATTCTTGAGCCATTTAGTTAGGTAATAACTACCCACCAAATTTCCATCAATATAATCTATGACATTAGCCACTAGGGCTTGTTGGTTTTTTGGGATATTGGAACCCATTCTCCTAAGAAAATCTTCCGCCAAGACAAAATCTTCAAACAGAACGTAGTCGCTTTTACTTAAAACAGTTTTTGCCACGGTTTTTTCTTTATTTTCCGATTTTCTGGCAATTTCGGGGTTATTGTATCTTTCTACGGCGCTGGTATCCGTATCCGCCACATGCTCAGGTATATCGTGTATCCATAGTGTTCTGATAAGGTCCTTTTGAGTGGGATAGAGAGATGCGGCTCGAAAAGCACACCTAATAGTATGCATTTTAGAGTTGTCAACAATCATCTCGGGGTATTGCTTTGCGGTATGAGAAAATCTCCTCACATTTTCGATCTTATCGATATAGTCTTTTATATCTTCCGGAATTTTAACCTCATTAATAGTAAAGCCTTTTGAGTCAGGATAGATTTCGGAAACAAGTTCTGGTCTTTGAGACATAGGGGTATTTTAACAGAAAGATAAAAGGCCTGGACATTACGTGAGTAAATCCAGGCCTATTTGGCCAATCTGTTTTCGTTCTGCTTCTTCGTCTACCTGAAGAGTGCACCAAGCATGCCTGCGACAAAGGTTCCAGCGACGGATGCGATGATGTACAACCGCACCAGAACTTGCAGCAGAACATAGAGGTAAGCCACCAGGAGCACCAGCAGGACTACTCCCCACAAGACACTGCCATGAACAAATGCGGCAATGGCTCCAGCCGGCAAACCGAACAGAACGAGATACGCGGTAAAGCTAGGCAAAGGCCAAACCTTCGTTAAACCAAAGACAAATTCTCTTGCAGTAATACTGCGCACCGTACTCCTCCTATTTCTCATTTTGATAGGTTAGCTACTATTATACTGTACTATAAGTCTACTTACAAATGCTTTGAAGACACACATGTTATTATTTTATTCATTAAAAATGGTACGGGTATTTTTATAGGTTTATTACTTACGATAAGGCGGTACTTACAACCACAACAGCAAATGTGATTATCAAAAAAATCACCCACCAACACCCTCTTAGATCCATGTCTTATTGTATTATTGTTATAGGTTAGTTGTCAAATTAAAGCAGCTTATTCTTCTGCTAACACCTCGAGTACTTCCAGCAATCTCTTTCCTTTATGCTGATCTTTGTAGTTTGAAATCTTTAGGTTCATTTTTTCGAAGGCATCTTCATGAAATTCAAACCCCGATCCATGTTTTTCTCGAAATCTCTGCAATAGCATCTCTTGAACTGTTCCATCGTTGACCATTTCCACCGCTCTGTTTAGCACTCTCCCTGATACAACATAATCTTCTGGCGCATCTTGAGCATTTCCCGAAATTATATCTAGTGTTCTGTCCACAAGTTCCGCATGACGCGTTGCGATAGCAGTTTCTACATCTACATTGTTTTGATCTGCAAATTCCTTATCCTCCCTTAGCGTCCTTTTTGAGATAGCGAGCCGATTTAGTTCTGAGTCCAACTTGTCTTCGGTTTTGGAAATCTCTGACTCCGGTACCGCATCCTCGGGAGTGTGTACTTCTAACATATTTTAATTGTACTATTTATTAAGGGTTTCGTTTTTAAACTCGGTCCTTAAGCGTCTACATCATCCCGGGCATGCCGCCCATACCACCCATGCCGCCCATACCTCCACCAGCACCTCCAGCGCCTGGTGAATGGTCGTGTTCTTCGGGTAGATCAGCCACTAAACATTCGGTGATAATAACCATAGTAGCCACGGAAACTGCGTTCTGTAGAGCACTACGAGTAACTTTGGCCGGATCAATAATACCTGCGCTAATCATGTCTACATATTCCATGACCAAAACGTCTAAGCCTATGTTGGGGTTGTTCTTTTCAGAAGTCTGTGCTTCCAATTCAGCTAATACCTTTCCTGCATCCGCTCCGGCATTACCGACAATAATACGGGTTGGCTGTTCCAAAGCCTCGTATAATATTCTCGCGCCGGTTTCTTCGTCACCATCAAGTTTAAGATTATTGATGGCATCACGCGCTCTCAGATAGACAACACCGCCTCCTGGAACAACACCTTCCTCTACAGCAGCTTTTGTAGCGTTTACCGCATCTTCTACGCGTAGTTTCTTCTCTTTCATTTCGGACTCAGTGGCTGCACCTACGCTGATTTCCGCTACTCCACCGGTCAATTTGGCCAGCCTTTCCACAAGTTTCTCTTTATCATACTCAGAGGTAGTGTTTTCAATCTGATTTTCTATCTGAGTCACTCGTGCCTTAATATCCTTTGTGGCGCCTTTTCCTCCTACAATGGTTGTGCTTTCTTTGTCCGAAATCACCCGATCGGCCCTTCCCAAATCTTCTACCGCTACTGAATCCAATTTTCGTCCCATATCCTCGCTGATCAAGGTGGCTTTAGTGAGAACAGCAATATCTTCCAGCATAGACTTCCTACGATCGCCAAATCCCGGAGCCTTTACTGCCAAAACATTGAAGGTTCCTCTTAGTTTATTGAGCACTAACGTAGCTAAGGCCTCACCATCAATATCTTCAGCTATAATGACCAAGTTTTTGGAAACCTGCACAAAGTTTTCTAGCATGGGGAGCATTTCCTGCAAATTGGAAATTTTAAAATCGGTCACTAAAATGTAGGGTTCCTCAATTTCCGCTTCCATCTTGTCCGCATTGGTCACAAAATAAGGAGAGGCGTAACCTTTCTCAAACTGCATACCCTCTTTATATTCGAGGTCTATGCCAAAACCCTTACCCTCATTAACGGTAATTACACCATTGTCGCCAACTTTTTCCATAGTTTCCGCGACCAAATCACCAATTTCCTTATCCTGTGCTGAATTTGCCGCTATCTGTGCTTTTTCCTCTTTGGAAGAAATGTCTTTGGCAATTTTTTTAATTTCTCCTATCACAGCTGCAGAAGCCTTTTCCAGACCTCTCCTGATTATCATAGGGTTTGCTCCGGCACTGACATTCTTTAGCCCTCCGGTAACTAATGCCTGCGCGAGTACAACAGCAGTGGTTGTCCCATCACCCGCTACCTCATTAGTTTTACTGGCTGCTTCTTTTACTACCTGCGCACCCATATTTTCAAATTTATCCTCAAGCTCTATCTCTTTAGCCACGGTTACTCCATCATTAACTACATGAGGAGCTCCCCAGCTTTTGTCAATGGCCACGTTCCTGCCTTTGGCACCAAGTGTAATGGCTAAGGCTTTGCTTAGTGCGTCAACGCCAATTTTTAATTTGCTCCTGGCTTCTTCTCCATAAATAATTTGCTTTACTGACATAATTTTCTCCTACTTAATCTTCCACTGTGGCCAAAACATCTTCTTGTTTTACAAGAAGCATATCCTTGCCGTCAGCTTTAACTTCTGTACCAACCCATTTTTTATACATAACTATGTCTCCGGCCTTGACCACCATGGACACTTTTTTTCCATCAGCGTTGGTGGTTCCGGAACCAACAGCGACGATTTTTCCTTTTTGGGGCTTCTCTTTTGCAGAATCAGGAATAACAATTCCCGAAGGTAAAGTTGTTTCCTTTTCTAAAGGTTCTATCAATAAATAATCGAATAGCGGTTTTATTTTAGACATAAATTTTTCCTCTAACTAATTTTTGCGCGTGCATAAAATAGCACCCTTAAGCTTAAGGTGTCAAGGGGAGATTTTCTAAGACCTTGATTTAGCGTAAACTCTAAACATGTTTTCCCCGATTTTCTCTTGTTTGTAGATACTAATGGGGTCGATCTCCGAAGTATTGCTTACGTGGGGACCCCCGCAAAACTCTTTACTGACGGCATTCTCCAACGTCTCCCCAATATAATAAACCTTTACCTGATCACTGTATTTTTCGTGAAAGGCGTGTATGGCTCCCGTTTCCAAGGCTCTTTCTTTAGGCATGATGGCAAATTTCACCGGTAGTGCTTTTTTGATATCTTCGTTGATAATTTCCTCGATTTGTTGTATCTGCTCTTTGGTAAGTTTCTCCGCATAATTGAAATCAAACCTTAGTCTTTCACCGGTGATGTTGCTACCGTGCTGCACCACTTGTTCACCTAAAACTTTTCTCAGCGCCAAGTGTAGTAGGTGAGTGGCCGTGTGGTATTTGACCACCTGTTCAGAATGATCCGCCAGACCTCCGGCAAATTTTTTGCCTGCACCTTCCCGGGATTTTTCTTGGTGCTTTAAGTTCTCTTCTACACCATACTTTAGGTACAATTTCTCATCTATTGGAAGTCCTCTTTCTTTATCATCCTCTAAAGACATCTCAATCGGATATCCATCGGATTGATAACTCACAGTGGCCAAACTAGACAACGCTTTGGTAATTTCGGTAATATTAAACGGTCTATCTCCATAGCTACTGAGATATTTTTCAATTTTCCTTTCTCTCTTAGGTTTTGCAACACGTAAGGTTTTCCTAAACTTATCCTCCTCCTGAGAAAACACCTCCTGGATCTCACTACCTTTTTCCCGCAAATCCGGGTACAACCATGAAAACATTTCTACAACTACCGGCACCAAACTCACCGAAATATCTTTTTCCAATCCCAAAACCCTTCCGTTACGTACGATCCTTCTTAACAACCTGCGCAATATATAACCCTGGTCTTTATTACTAGGAAAAACCCCATCCATAGACAAGAGAGTAGCTGCTCTCATATGGTCGGCCACGATTCTCATAGCTTTGGTATCGCTTTTCTCGTTAAGGTAATCTTTGCCGCTCATCTTTTCCAAACCTTGAATAATGGGGTAAAAGTTATCGGTCAAATAAATGTCGTTTTTGCCTTGTACAACCATAGCCATTCTTTCCAAACCACCACCAAAATCAACATTTTTCTGCGCAAGCTCTTCCCAACCGCCGGTGACTTTTCTATACTGCATAAAAACCGAGTTTCCTATTTCTATGAAATCTTGTTGGTCCTCCGCAGGATTTTTACCAAAGCCATCTCCCTCTTCGCCAATGTAATAAAACACTTCGCTATCGGGACCTCCCAGCTCGCCAACCGCCTCACCTCGTTGCCACCAATTTTCCTCTTTTCCATAGGCAAAAATCCTTTCATCTTCTTTAGCTTCAACACCATACTTAGCAAAAACCTCTTTAATAATTTCCACAGAAACGTTATCCCTAGGCGCATCCTCATTTCCCTCAAACACTGAGGCATACATTTTCTTTGGTTCTAATCCCAGCTCGTCCACTAAAAACTCGTAGAACCACTCCAGCTGCTCCTGTTTAAAATAATCCCCTAAGCTCCAATTTCCCAACATATGAAATGCGGTAGTATGCCTATTAGTCTCTCCCACGTTGTCCAGATCTTCGAAAAATCTTAGGCACCTTTGCACATTCATGATCCTTTTACCTAAAGGGTGAGGCTCGCCGGAAAGATAAGGTACCAAAGGAAACATACCCGAATTGACATATAAAAGGGTGGGGTCATTTTCAGGCACTAGGGAAACATTGGGCACTTGCTTGTGCCCTCTCTTTTCGAAAAAAGATAAATAGTTTTCCAAGATCTCACTAGATTTCATTCGGTACCCTTTAAAAGAATGGAGGCGCAGAGGGGAATCGAACCCCCGCATCGAGGTTTTGCAGACCCCAGCGTTTCCACTTCGCCACTGCGCCCTATAAAAATCATAAAAAACACTTTTATACCGTGATTACAATTGATATTTTATCATTAACATGATAATTTACACATGTATCTTCCTGTCTAACATAAATATATGGCCATCTCAACATTACAACCTGTCCAAGTAAAATCTCATAAGTTTAGGTATTCGAATATAATAATTTATATTTCCGCTGTACTATTGGCTGCGGTGTTAATTTTTTTTGGGAAAAGCATCTTTAGCGGTATAAAAAATTTGCGAAGTAAGTCTGCCATATCTGTGGGTGTCTTCAATGGTCGTGCGGAACTATTTTTAAATGACGAGATGCTGGGTGTAACCCCATTTGAATCAGAAGAGATAAAACCGGGAAATAACAAGATCACCTTAAGGTCTTCGAATATGCAGTACGAGACAACCATCAACTTCTTGTCCAATTCAGACAAATATATTCACAAAGTGGGTATTTTTAGGGATTTGGGTATCTCTGATCTCTTCTCGTCCGGACAGGATCTGTGGTTCGAAGAAAACACTTCCGGAGTAGTCTTAAGAGTAATTTCCGAACCTACCGGCTCTTCTGTATTTGTTGACGGTACGGAAATAGGCAAAACACCTTTTACCTCCACTAAGCTTTCTGAGGGAGATTATGATCTTAGAGTTGAGCACGTAGGTTACGAGCCTCAAAAAGCCAGAATAAGGATCCAAGAAGGTTACACTTCAAATGTTTCCATAAAGCTTTTTCCTATGCCTGTACCCTCCAGGATCAGCTCATTTGAAGGATCGGATAATCTTTACGACGCCGCCTCAGATAACAACCAGATTATCTCGGACACGGAAACTTGGGTAAAAGCTATAGTCTATTGGAATCAAACAAGAGGAATTAACCTTGAAGGAGTGGGTATAAATAAAGATCTGGTTTTCGATTATTTTGTAGACTATAAAGGAAATATATTTGATCTCAGGGGTGATTTAATTACAGACATAGAAAATAATGAGGATATCAAAGACGCAGACCGAGGAGCTTATTTAGGTAGGATCTCCGATGGGCTGGGATTAACCGAACCTGCTACAGAGGCTTTAAAAAAATTCAAGAATATTAGGCTTACCACAACAACCACAAAAGCAAAGATTCTCCCTACGGGAACCGGTTGGTTGAGAGTACGAAACGATCCGAGCATTAACGGGTCTGAAGTAACAAAAGTGGACGTTGGAAAAGAATACCCATTACTAGAGGAGGGAACTGATTGGGTAAAGATCCTTGTTTCAGAGGAAATAGAGGGTTGGGTATCAAAAACTTATGTGGAAATTACCAACGTAGCAGAGGAGGTTGTCGAGGAACTTAGCACAGAGTCGGCGGATTTAGTTGAATGATTCGTGCCACTCCAAGATTTCCGGACGCAGCTGTCTAACCTTTTCCAGACTAATCTCAAAGTCCTCTGTTAAGAATAGTTTCCTCTCATATTCTGCCACATCTGCGAAAATCCCTAAATCATTGTCATAAGTATCTTTAAGACCTCTATAGTAATTTGCTGTCACGGGAATGTACATTTGATCTATATTATTATCTGTAATGGGGAGTTTAATATTTTCAATTGTTAAAAAGTAATATAAGGGTATTACATTTCTCAAAGTGGCGAGATTATTGACATTTAGTTTTTCTGCTTTTTTCAGATCAGAGATGATCTCCTCTTTCAAATTACTCCTATTTTCTGCATTATCCTCCAAAACTAAGGTAGCTAATAATACTTTGGCCTTATTTCTATGATAAGCAGGTTCCTGGTAATTACTTTCCAAAGCTCTATTAGAATAAGAAATTGCTTTTTCAAACTCTCCGCTGGCCAGGTAATTTTTTGAATATGTATTATAAACATCAGCCATGTATAGGCTTACAAATTTTCCAAGGGCAAAAAAATAAACCACCAAAATAGTTGCTGATAATAATACCTTCCTCATCGAATCAATTATATAATACACCTCATGAGTAATTTTAGAGAAAGTGTTCTCGGAATCGTTAATCAAGTTCCCAAAGGAAAAGTTGTTAGTTACGGACAAGTTGCCCTCATGGCAGGGATTCCCCGAGCGGCTAGGCAAGTTGGTAATGTTTTATGCCGCTTTGGTGAAAATGTCACCTGGTGGAGAGTGATCAACAATGCGGGAAGGATCAGTACTTCAGACCATGAACACGGCCCTCTTAATCAGGGAGATTACTTAAGGAAAGAGGGGGTTAAGGTTGACGATAAATTAAATATAGACATTGAAAAATACCGCTGGAGACCAAACCTGGAAACTTTAGAAAAATTTGCATTAAAAGACGCCGAGATCCAGGAATTTATGGAGAAATTTTTCTCCTAGAGAGTAAAGCCAACCAAATCCAAAACATCAAGCTTGTGCTGACTGTAGGCCAGCTAAAAACGTTAGAGGTATAAAAAGCTACTAAACCTGCCACCAGATAATGTTGTTTGCTTTTCAGAGTATAGCCAATGAGTAATAAGTAAGCGACGAGAGTTAACACTCCAGATTCAACCAGAATCTCCAAATAATAATTGTGTGGCTTGTTTAAGATAAAATTCCACTCTGAAGAGTAATTTAAAAAATCTTCCCTGAAAAAAGGGAATTCGTAAGCAAAAGTCTCAGGTCCCCTTCCTACCACAAGAGATCTTAGATCAGAGCTTGCCATGCCCAGACTACCCTTCCATAATCCCAACCTGATCAGACCGGGATCAGACACCTTATAGCTTTGGGGGTCGGTGCTAAGAACCAACGCGTCGCCAAGCCTATTTTTTAGATATGAAAAATTGACGGAAATCATCACTACAAAAATAAGTAAAATTCCCAAAAAAAACTTACTTAACAATTTATTCCTCAGCACAAACAGTAAATACAAAAAGCTAACCAGCAAACCGGCAATTCCGGACAATGATCCTGTAAACCAGAGAGCTATAAAGGAAATCAAAAAAGTAAACAGCCAAAAAAATCTCTTAAAAAGATCTTGGGCATTTACTATTCTGTCAAGCACCAAAGGTAGAAGAAAAACTATATAAGCTGCAAGCCAGTTTGGCTGCCCTAGAGTAGAAAAAATTCTCGTACTATCTTGGGAAATTTGAAACATACCGTAAAGAGAAACTGGAATCAAGGCTAAGCAAAAACTGTCTTTAAGGATTTCCTCTTCCTTATCGTTAATAAAGTTTAAGATCACAAAATAAAGCCCAATAAAGATCAGGAAAGATACGGCACCTCCATTAAACCTTGAGTAATAGCCCCACAGAGAGGTATGCAAATGGGTGGAGAAAACCACAGAAAGCATGGTACCTAAAAAATATGCAGTGACAAGTTTATTTGGCCAAACGAATTTAAGTTTGTTGTAAAACACCCTACTGACAAGAAAAAGAGCAATAATTGTCGTTCCTGCTATGTAGACAAAGAGCATTTTCGGAAACTCGTACAACTCATTTGTCATATTGCTAAAAATAAGCGGTGTCAAGAAGGCAAGCATTAAAAATAGGTAAAATATAACCCTTTTGGCTGTTAGTTTCATGCTATTATTATTATATCCTGCCTATGATATCAAGAACCCTAGTAAGATTAATAGACCAAGCTATAGCCCCCGCTATACTTCTTTTGAGCACCCGCTTGGCTTCTGTTATTCTCCTTAGCTATTTAAGCGAAATAAAGTTTACGGTTACCACTTCGGGTTTTGTTTTTGAAAACATAGAAGATTATCTTTATATCAACTCGTACTCGACTCTGGCCATGATAGTAGTTTTGGCTGTGGGTCTTTTATATATTTTACTTAAAGCCTTTATCTTTCACGACACGCATATTACGCCGCGCCTAACTGCTAAGCTTTTTCATTACAGACTTACCACTTTGATCCAGAATTCCTTCGAACTATACTCACAGGGAGTTATTTGGCTGGTTTACCTTTACCTTATTACTATTGTCGCCATTATTCTCTCGGGATTTTCCTTAATTTATTCCTGGATCTTTTATGTGGCTGTGATCATAAGCGCCTTATCTACGGTTGTGCTGATTTTTGACGTAGAGAATGAAACAGAAATTATTCGAAACGAAAACGAACTTATTGAAGATGATACCCCAACAGGTATATAGTTTAGATAGATTATGGGTTTAGATCATAGAAAAATAGATAAAATAGGTAGATTGGTGGTAGACTCTTTACTGTTTCTGCTCTTGTGGACCATTTTAGCCTTGCCTGCCAGTACTTTTTCCCTGCTTAAGTATGCTCCAAACAACGAGAACGTCCTTTCTCAGCAGGATATCCGCATTGGACCGCCTACTGATCCTAACGATCCTACTAAAACCTACAGAGAAGATTATTTGCTCGTTGAGGAGACTTCTCCTAGCAGTGATCTGACTCCCATTCATAACTAGACTTGTATCCATGACTTAGTTTCAATCGAAATATCCTTGTCCGGAAAAAACGGTTAAAAAAAGAAGGCATTCAATTGCGTGTGCAAAAGAATGCCTTGTGGGCTGTCAGTCGGATTTCCTTTCCAAACCTCTTAGCACAAGCTTATGGAACTCGGCAACCGTTTCCTGTTCTTCAGCGGACAGGGGAGTTAGGGCGACGCTGGGGATACGTATGTGAGTTCTTGGGAAATCCACATTCTCTCCTAAGCGGCCTTTGATCAATCCTTCTGTCGAAATGACGTCCTGCATACCGTTCTTGTGCTCATAGCCTAGACCCTCAGGTAGCCAACCGCAGAAGTAGGCTATTTTGAGCGTGCCTTTGCCAAAGAGCCTTTCGATATGGTCATAGGTACTGCTTGGGGAGTTTGCTTTCACAATCTCCACATCCACCTTTTGTGGATTTCCAACATTCACATATATTGGAACATGATCTCGATTGATCACCTCCACCTTATTGAGAGCCCTTAGTTCCGCCCTTCTCTTGATTTCGCCGTAAAAGAGCCAGGTCAACCAAAACCCTACAAATATGGCCGCAAAAACAAGGCACCTGAACCCTGGCACATCAGTTATATCAAACATCGTACTCCTCTCCTTTTCTATTCCTCTTCATATTTGAGGTTTCCACGATTTTACAATAATAACAGTTACAAGTAAAGTGCTATAGGGCTATATTGCGGGTACACACTTTTAAAAGTTGACCTGCGCGAAGCGTAGATTCGACACGAGAAAAGTGGTGCGTCTGCAAAAACAAACTACAAAATCACGGGAAATAGATAGATCACCGTAATAGTAAAAAGTCCCCAAACCACAACCGAGGCCAGCAAAGGCCAGTCTGAAAGCAAAACTCGGTCAGGAGACTCGCCTTCGTGCTTTTCGTAAATAACATACAAATACCGGGCCACCCCATAAATAACAATGGGTATGGAGAGCATCATCCATTTGGGACTGCTCAGTATCGAAGGTAAAAACGGGGACAGCGCCAAGCTGGATGTCTCCGGAGAAATCTGAAAAACAAACAAAGAGTAGGTAATGATGGAATAAGTCGCTGACATAGAGATCATACTATCCAGCAAATTATCCGGGTAGTGCCGTAGCGTCGCCCTAGTTTCCCCAGGATCTTCATTAGCTAAATACTTTGCTACAATGGTTTTTTCGGACCTTCTCTTGCCAAAAGCCAGCAACAACGATAAACCAATAGTTGCCAGGGTAAGCCAAGAAGAAACAGAGGTATCAGAAGCAAAGCCTCCGGCAAAAACCCTGATAACAAATAAGGTGGCGATGGTCAAAGAATCAAGAATAATAATGTTTTTCAAATAAAGTGTGTAAACAATTTGAATGAGAATATAAAAAATGAGAGAAAAGGCAAAAAATGTACCTACAAAATACACAGCAAAAAGAATCGACCCAAAGACCAAGCTAAAGGCAATTAACCAGGCGGATCTTTCGGACAATTTGCCGGAAGCTATGGGGCGGTTTTTCTTTACCGGGTGCAGCCTATCTTTGGGGGCGTCAATAATATCGTTAATGATGTAAGCGGCACTGGAAATAGCACTAAAAGCCAGAAATGCCAGGGTTGTTTTGGTAATAACAGAAACTTTAAACAAATTACCAAAAAACAACGGCGCAGCATATACGCTGAGGTTCTTTATCCACTGCCTGGGCCTGGCTGCCCGGATTATTTGATAGATAGTTCCAATCATTGAGTTAAGTATATTCTGCCTACTAACTCGTGGCAAATATACCAACTACCCACACAATTTATATCCAAACCCATAAACCGTCTTGATCAAAGGTTTATCAAAGGGCCTATCGATCTTGTCCCTTAAAGTTTTCATGTGTACCGGCAAAGTGTTTGACCTTATATCTAAACCCCACTCCCAGACGTTTTCCAGAATTTGCTCCTGGCTGAGGATTCTTCCTTTATTAAGCAGTAAATATTCCAGGATCTCGTACTCTTTTCTTCGCAAAACAATCTCCTTGCCTGCTCTCACAACCTTTTTAGAATTAGACTGCAGGCTCAGATCAGCCGCTTTCAAGACGCCTCTTTTCGCATCGCCATTAGCCCTTTTGATTAGAATTCGCAGATAGGTCATAAGTTCCCGAGGATGGACCGGTTTGGTTAAAACCGCGTCGGCTCCGCAATCTAATGAGGCAATTTTCTCATCCAAACCCAAATTATCCAGAAGAACCAAAATAGGGGTTTTATCGTCATATTCTCTGGTCTTCCTGCACAGTTCAGTGTTGTTTATATCCGGCAACTGGGACTCAATAACTATGGCAGCGTAGTCATTAGTTTGCGCCAAATAGTCTCCTTCTACACCATTAAAAGCCACATCCACGATGTAGTGTTCCTGAATTTCATTTTTAATATTTTCTAAAGACTGCTTTTCACTGTTAATGAGCAGGATACGCATAATATTATTATACAGGTTATTATAACTACCGTTTATTAAAAAATTGTTAAATTATTTCCGGGAATGATTAAGGGAGTCCTCCGGGGCGATTATTTCTTTCCTCAATTTTACATTTAGCAAGACTATAAAGAAGGCGGCTATTCCTACTAAGATCAACCCCGTCTGCAAGGTAAAACTATCTACCGAAAAATACCCCAGCCCGCCAAAAATAATTGCGGTTCCCCAATAAAAAAGGGCTATCCTGCGTACACTCCACCCTCTTTTTAAGAGTATATGGTGTAGGTGGCCACTATCCCCACGCAGGGGATTTTTTCCTTGCATAATTCTGCGCACAACAGTCACAAAGGCATCCAAAAAAGGTATTAGAATAATTATGATCGAAGTTAAAATCTTGCTGCTAATCATGATCGATAAAACCGAGAGCACCAACCCTGCAGAAACTGCCCCAAACCCCCATAAAATTTTGGAGGGGTGCCAAGTAAACTTAACAAAACCAAAAGCCAGTCCTGCAGAAATAGCTGCCATCAAAGCCACTCTTTTATGCTCCAGCTCCAAAGGATCAAACCTCAGCGCTAAAAGGACAATTAGGATGCTGGCGACACCTACTATCCCGGCGTATTGCCCGTCTATACCATTAGACCAAGATAAAACATTTAGTACCCAAACAATCCAAAAAGTGGTGATGACAGCCGACACTAACGTGGAATTAAAAAAGAACAAACCGCCAAAAGGGCTGGAAATATAGAAAATCCGTTCTCCTAAAACGGAGATGATGGAAACAATCAAAAACAGCAGAATTAGCCTAACATAAGGATTTTCCAAAAATCTCAGTTTTGATTCCGGGTGCGTGTTTTGTATATCATCTAAGATCCCTAAAATAGAAATAATCAATAAAGCCAAATAAAAGGGCCACAATTTAGGAGACAAACCTACAAATACTATAGCCATGACTAAAAACGATATTCCATAAATAAAACCTCCTCCTCTAGCAGAAGGTTCATCTAAAAGCATACCGGGATGCTTATGGAGGGTGGGGTTGGTAACAATGTCCTTTTCCTGCGCGTAGGAAATAAACCTTGGCAAAACAAAGTGCATGGCTAGCATGGCAATGATACCGGGAACGATCAAATCCAGATAGAGAGGATTGATCAGCGGTTCAAAGGGTGTAGAAGCTTTAAACATTATCCTTAACAATGAACCTGTTAACAAAGAATTTGCACCAACGGTAAAAATGCCTATTAGGCTAATACCATACCTAATGTAGTACCTACGCACGGGAATGGCAAAAGCCAACCCTACGGTCATGATCACAAATGAGAGTAGCGGAATTAAATAAAGCATACTTTTATCCGCCAGCTGGTAGTCCCCCCACATTTTTGTGTACCACAAAGGGACTTCCAAATTAATAAACGCGTACCTCATCCTCAAATATATAAGCTGAAAAACTATTAATAACAGGTTCGCCACAATTATAAAGTAGATCTTGTCCGAAAATCGTTTGTTTAGATCCTTGATAGTACGTTCCAATTTAATTTGAATTTTATTTAGGGTAGGATGGCTTTTAATAAACTTTTGTATGCTGTTCATATATTTTTATGTAAGGCAATATTAACGAACCTTGGGCGTATGATACAAATCCTTCATCCTTTTACCAAACATCATCCTTGTCTGTGCGTCAATAAAAGGGAAGAAAGAAAAAGTCAACAAATTAAGCATGACAACAAATCCCTCAAGATTGATGGAGATCTTTTTAAGCAGTGACCAATCCTTGGGCATAGGAGGAGTTAGTTTTGCCCGGTAATAGGTGGGCGGAATTAAAAATATCAAAGTAAAGGTTAATATCCAACTCATAGCATCGGGCAGACTGTAGGCAAAGCTGCTCTGTTTGACCGCCGGATTGACTAAAGTCAAAATACCAAAACCAAAAGTTAGTAAAAAGACAATATTGAACCTAATTACCCTAGTTTTTATGTGATCGTATATCCAGAGAATTTTTTTGGAGGAAGAAATATTCTTATTTTTCATAAAAACTTTCATGGATAGAGGTACTTCCAAAACTCCCCATCCCCACCTCAAAAGCTGCTTATATAAACTCTTGTGTGCCTCCCAGAAATTTTTTCCCTCCACAGCATCTGCAGAATAAGGAATATAGTGACTGGCCAGTTTAAATTCGCCATCTCTTACCAAATAGGCACGCCAAAAAAATAAGGTGTCATCTACCCCCAACTGTACATCCCAGTAATCAGCGTCGATCAGTGTCTGCACCGAACAGGAATAGGCTGCAAAAGTATCCTTAGCCAAAGTACTCAAACCCCAAGGCACACTTCTGCTGGATAGAGTCCCTAGGGTAACAAAATTTGCTTCTATCCTAGGCATGGAAGGAACACGCCAGTGATTATTGTTGAACAAATGGACAGAGGTAGAATAAAAATAGTTGTCTCTTTGGTCTGTAGTTAAATATAGATGAGTCAACCTGGCCATATATTGAGGGTTCGGTATATGATCGGCGTCAAAGGAAGAAAAAACATAGTTCCTCATATCTCGCCCTTTACTTTCCAGGTATTTGACAGCCTTGCCGGCACCCCACGTTCTGTTGGCACCTCCCACACCCTTAGCTTCCCCAGGGATACCTGCGGGATGAACAAAGATCAGTATCTCGTCAAACTTATTTTTATACGGCAAAACTATTTTCTTAATATTTTCCTTTGTCTTCTTAGACGGCTTTTCTTCGATGGTATAAACCAAGGTAAAACTCTTAGTTGGGTAGGTCTGCGCCAAAAGAGCATCGAATGAATCTTTTAACACTTGGTAGGGTTCGTTCACACAGGGAATAAGTATGAAATGTTTAAAAGCTTCCAGTTTAGCAGGCAATGTTTTTTTGTCCGGGAGTTGGGAAAAATCCAGTCCCAAGCATTTCTTATTCCAGTCCTCTTCCATTTCCTTTTTATATTTAGGATATCCCACCGCCAAGCCAACCGTATTCATCACTGCCAAATATGACCAATACATAGTCAGAAAGGTTAAAAAATAAACCATAGCCCTAGGATAGATCAATCCTAGCCAAATGGGACTTAGGATAACTGTCCAGGTTAAAACCCCCGGGACAATTTCGAATACCCTTTGTACTAACTTGTCATATTTTTCTAAGGTAATTGAGCTCATAAATTAAAGAGATTGCGGGTATTTTCGCTGGAAATCTTTTCTATATTCCCATAAGAGGAATTTCTTATCTCCGCAATCTTTTCGGCTGTTATTCTAACATATTTCGGATAATTAACTTCTCCTCTGTGTCCTTGAGGTGATAAATATGGTGCATCAGTTTCGATCAGCAAATTACTTTCAGGTACTTTCTTAACCGCATCCAACAAACTTTTGTCCGCAGATGGGTAAGTTATTATCCCGGAAAAAGATATACAGATATTTAGGTGCAGTAACTCTTTGGCAAATTCCCAGTCAGATGTATAACAGTGTGCAACACCTCTTAAATTTGTATGCTTGTAAAATTTTAAGGTCTCTATAACCTGCCGGTTAGCGTTTCGGTTGTGGATCACGACTGGGAGGCCTTTTTTCACTGCCAAACCAACTTGCAGCTTAAACAACTCCTCTTGTTCTGCAAGGTCTCTCGTTTTATAAGAAACCTCACCTTCAGGAATATCCAAACCGCACTCTCCTATACCAACAATTTTTTTCCTGGAAGAATTCAAAATTGCGGTTAGCTCTTGGTAGATTTCCTCCATGCTCTTACCAATATCTTCGTGGGGGTAAACTCCAACCGTGCAGGACACTTCGTCATATTCCCTAGCCGTTTTCAACACCCTATTGCTCTCCTTTATAGAGGTACCAATAGAAATGAGCTTCTCCACCCCAGCCTGCTTGGCTTCTTCTACGATTTCGGCGACACTTTTTTTGTATCTTTTATGTGGGAGGTGGCAATGCGAATCAATCAGCATAATACAAACTTTCTAATCTAACCTTGGAAACAACATTTCGCCGGCAGTGATTTTTACTTTGCCAAATTGTTGCTCTATCTTTTGAGCAGTATCGGGTATAAATGGCTTTATGTACTTGGCTACTTTTCGGAGCTCGCTTACCTCGTGGGTCAAAACCTCCCTTAGCTTTTCTTCCGTTTTTATTGCCCATGGCTCGTTTTTATTTATGTGCTTGTCCAGATCAGCCAATAATATCCAGATGCTCTGCAGTACTTTATCAACTCTATACTCCTTCAGAGGTTCGAACAGGGCACCCTGCCAATCTACATTCTCATCGCCAACAGGGAAGTCAAACCCGGATTTTTGCGCAAGTGCCGCCACTCGTGAAATGGTATTACCCAAACCGTTAGCCAACTCACCGTTGTAAACCTCTTTTATCTGTTTTAAAGAAAAGACTGAGTCCTCGGTAATGGGCCCATACTTAAGTAGAAAATAGCGTACCGAATCTACTCCAAACTGCGCTACTAGATCAGTGGGCCGAATAACATTTCCCAATGATTTACTAATTTTTTGACCTTCTAAATTAATAAAACCGTGCACATAAACCTCATCCGGCAGTCGATAGCCGGCACTTTCCAGCATAGCAGGCCACAAAAGAGTGTGCCAACGTGCAATATCCTTACCTACAAAATGGACTATCTTAGTATCTTCGTCCCAAAAGCCTTTTTGACTACCTTCGGTAAGATAGTTGATCAAGGCATCAAACCACACATAGATCACTTGCTCCTCATCATTGGGAGCTGTTATGCCCCAAGATACTTTATACTTGGGCCTTGTAACCGTGATATCTCTTAAGCCGTGCTCTAAAAAAGCCAGCATTTCCGCTTTTTTACCTTGGGGACGCACTCTTAGTTCATCTGAGCTAATTTTTTCTTTGAGAAAGTCTTCATACTCAGACCATTTAAAAAAATAGTTTTCCTCATCAAGTCTTTGGATTTTTCTGGTGGGGTGGACAAAACACTGCCCATACTCGTTTAATTCCGTCAAGGTCTTGTGCGCCTCACACCCTTCGCAATAAAAACCTGCATATTTATCCTTGTAAATATCCCCATTTTTTAACGATTTTTCGAAAAACTCGGCCGAAAATTTCTTGTGATCTGCATCCGTGGTACGAATAAATCTATCATAGGAAATATTTAAAGCGTCGATCTGTTTTCTATTCTCCTGAGAAATATCCGTCACATGGTCCATAGGCGATAATCCCCTTTCTTCCGCTGCCTTTTGGTTGGTTGTACCATGCTCATCGGTTCCGGTTGTATAATAAACTGCTTCCTTGCCAAGCCTTAATCTTTCGTAGCGGGCTATGCAGTCGGCTAATATTTTTTCATAGGCGTGGCCGACGTGAATAACGTCGTTGGTATAGTCTATAGCTGTTGTAATTAATATTTTCTTCTTCATGAAATAATTCTACCTTTTGCTTCTAACTTGTGAGAAAAGCAAAAAATATAATACCAAAAATAAAATAATATTAAGAGTATTGTCTAATGCAAAAGCCTTCAACCCAAGGAAAAAAACAATACCGAAAGAGGTAAAAAGCGCCCATTTAAAACTTTTTCGATACAAAAATCTCAGATTACTAAAAGTAGGCACTTTGGCGTGAAAATAGAAGTAAACAGGCAGGGACAGGGTTAGCGTGACGGCAATAAACATCACTCCCAAAAAAATTATTATTTTATCAATGCTGGCAGGTGGTGTTGTATCCACATAACGGTATAAACCAAACCAAGAAAGAATACTCAAGAAAATTATCGTGTAGATAAACTTGGGCATACTAAGATAATATCATTATTTAAAATAAATCTTCCTTGGTCTTATCTGTTAAAATATGCTCATGATCGACTTGCAATCCTTACTCATTTTGATACTTTTAGTGGCCGGAACCGCAGGTATAATTATTTTTGCTTTCACACAAAAAATGAATAAGCTGCAAAATGAGCTGAAAGACGATGAGGATGATAAAGTGCTTATGGAGTGGCTTAAAGACATGAAAGGTTCTGTGGAAAAAGGTTCAGAGGTATTAGACCGTAAGCTTAAAGATCAGAATCAAACTTTGCAGGAACAACTTCACGGCCAACGAAAAGCCATGGCAGAACAAACAAAGCTTATTTGGGAAAGGCTGGAAAACTCTTCTAAAGTTATTAGCCAGGTGCACAAGGAATTAGGCGGCATATCAGAGTTCGGCAAAGACATGAAGGATCTAAGTAACATCTTAAAATCCCCCAAATTGAGAGGGGGTTTAGGTGAGCAATTCTTGTACGAAATATTGGAGAACTCTCTTCCCAAGGAATTATTTAAAAAGCAATACAAGTTCAAAGACGGTGGTGTCTGCGATGCGGTTGTCAAAACAGAAAAAGGATTGATCCCCATAGATTCAAAATTCCCTATGGAAAATTTCAAGGAGATGCTGACGCAAGAGTCTCAGGAAGCACGAAACAAGTATAAAAAGGTTTTCATAAAGGATGTCAAAAAAAGAATTGAGGAAATTTCCTCTAAATACATCCTCCCGGAAGAAGGTACCTCCGACTTTGCCGTGATGTACGTTCCTTCGGAAAATGTTTATTACGAACTGGTGGTGAACACACCGGAAATAGAAGAATACTCCAGGAAGAAAAAGGTTTTCATTACCTCTCCCAATACCTTAAATTACCAAATGCGCGCTATTCTTGTAGCCTATCAGCAAAGCGAGCTGCAGAAACATGCCGGAGATATTTTGCAATCCCTAAGCGGAATAAAATCTGAGGCGGAAAAGTTTGACGAGGAGCTGGGTGTATTAGGAGGGCATATCACCAGAACATATAAGGCGATGGATGGTGTTAAGATAAAATTCACTAAGTTATTTGGAAAAATCGAAAGTACTCAGGCTTTAGGAGATCCTCAAGAAAAACAAAAAAAGCTTATCTAAGATGTAGGTGCACAAAAAAGAAAGCCCCAAAAGGTTACTGAATATATTCACCTTTTGAGGCTCGTTTTGGCCATGCTTTCAAGTTCGCCTGATAACGAACGACCCATACAACCACAGCGACAAGAAAAACACTCCCATGAACATGAAGAGAATGACAGTTACAGCAGGCCAGTATTTTGAAAATAGCACACCCGAGAGTAGTGCTAGTCCACCTACGATCGAACTGCCAGCACCTACCAAGAAACAGTAATCAAGCACATACGGATCTTGGATCTTAGGCAACCTCGCAATAAACTTGTCCATAACTCCTCTCCTTTTTTAGTGTTTCTGATAATTGTTAGTCATTTACCAACCCAACAATTATACTATAGGCCTCACCACCGGTCAACTCGTTTCTTGGGAATCAGGTAATCCTCTCGCATCCATTAGATGCAACAAAGAGATGAGTAACCCAACCAAAAGAATTCCCACAAACCAAGCTGCGGGAACATACCACTCATTGACACCGTACCAGGCTCTCCTCAGGGTAATGAGGAACGCTGCACCAAAAACGATCTGGAGAACACAGACACCGAAAGTAAATGCGAAGAGCAAAACAGTCACCCCTCCATTTCCTAGTGCACCGTGGCTACCCCTTGCCACATTAGACACAACAGACTCCTTTCCTTATTCGTTTATATTAGGCATACGATATAATCCTTATATGCCAAAAGCTAGTAAATTGCAACTCAACAAAGAGCAAAAGAGGGCTGTACTGCATAAAAACGGTCCTATTTTAGTCATCGCCGGGGCCGGTACCGGAAAAACCAGGGTCATCACAGAACGTATTAGGCGCCTGCTTAAAGATAATAAACATAATTCTCAAGAAATTCTTGCTCTTACCTTCACAGATAAAGCCGCACGGGAAATGAGTGAGCGGGTTGGGGACATCATGCCTCTGGGATACGAGGAGCCCTGGATCAACACGTTTCATGCTTTTTGTGACAAAATATTAAGGATGGAGGGAATAGAAATAGGCCTAGACCCATCCTACAAAATTCTTTCCGGACCGGATCAGTGGCTACTTTTTAGAAAAAACATCTTTGATTTTAATCTCAAGTATTTTCTCCCTATGGGAAATCCTACCAAGTTTATTTCCGCTATTTTAAAATTTATTTCCCGGATGCAAGATGAAAACATTTCTGCAGCAGACTTCTCAAAATTCGCGGCAAACTTCCAGGGAGACGAAAAAGACAAGGAAAGATGGTATGAACTCACCAATATTTATAAAAACTATCAAGATCTTAAAATACAAAATTCTAAACTGGATTTTGGCGACCTCATTAGCTGGACCATACAACTCTTTGAAAAAAGATCCAATATCCTAAAAAAGTACCAACAGCAATTTAAACATGTTTTGGTAGATGAATTTCAGGATACCAATTACGCACAGTTTGAACTTATAAAAAAACTGTGTCCATCAGATCTGGGAGAAAGAAGCCTCTTAGTTGTAGGGGATGATTCACAGTCAATTTATAAATTCAGAGGAGCTGCCGTCTCTAATATCCTTAAGTTTATGAACGATTACCCTGAAGCAGAAATGATCACCCTTACAAAAAATTACCGCTCGACACAAAATATCCTTGATCCGGCATACAAACTTATTCAAAATAACAATCCTGATACACTTGAATCCAAATTGAAAATATCCAAAAAACTTGTCTCGGAAAATCCGGCAAAAGAGATACCTGTGGAAATACTCCAAACCGAAACAGTCGAGGACGAGGTAGAGATGGTGATGGCCAAAATATACAAGATTTTGGCCAAGGAGCCTTCGTACACCTATAGAGATATTGCCATTTTAGCCCGCGCGCACAGTCACCTTGATATGTTTGTTTTAGCGCTAAGAAAACACGGCATGCCGTATCAGCTGGTAGGCAACCGCGGTTTGTATGACCAGGATGAAGTACGAAACCTCCTGGCATTATTAAAAATTATTATTAATCCCAAAGACTCCATCAATTTGTACCGGGCTCTAAATATAGACTCCTTGGATATTCCTCAAGAACAAATCACTAACTTACTTTCACAATCAAAATATAAAAAACAGGGAATTTGGGAATTAATGCAGGAAGCTCAATCAGGTCAGCTAAGGGAGATGGTAAAATTAATTAGAAAATACCAAAACAACATCACCAAGCTCTTACCCGTACAGTTTGTTTACAATTTGGTCAACGAATCCGGTTATTTAAGTCTTTTTCTAGAAGAAGAAACTATCGAAAACAAACTGGGTATAAAAAATCTGGATCTATTTTTAAACAAAGTAAAAAGGTTTGAAATTGACTACCGTAGCGAAAACAAAGAATTACCAACCATAATAGATTTTGTAGATCACATTGACCTACTCATAGAAGCGGGCGATAATCCAGCACAAGCCGAGATCGAAGACGTTGATACTATTAATCTTCTCACCGTGCACTCAGCAAAAGGCTTGGAATTCCCGGTGGTTTTTTTGGTCAACCTAGTAGCCGGGAGATTCCCCACCAGAAACCGCTCCGATGTCATAGAAGTGCCTGATGCTCTAGTTAAAGAAACACTGCCTTCCGGTGATGCCCACTTACAGGAGGAACGTAGACTGCTCTATGTGGGAATGACTAGAGCAGAAAAATACCTTTACATGACACTTTCTAAAAACTATGGCGGAGTACGGGAAAGAAAACCCAGTGGCTACTTACTAGAAACCGGACTTAAAATAAAAGAGGTTAAACAAGAGGGAATTGCGGACAAAACGAAAGGCCAAAAAGCTCTCTTTGGCGTGAATTCAAAATTCCGAGATCCTATTTACAGCCAAACTGATTTTATTCCCAAATTTTTAAGTTACTCACAAATAGATACTTACAAGATCTGCCCCTTAAAATACAAATACAGCTATGTTCTTAGAGTTCCCTCCATGCCTAGCTATGCCCTAAGTTTTGGTATCACCATTCACGACACCCTCAGAGATTTTCATTCGAAAAAGATGTTTGAAGATGTTTCCCTAGACGAGCTTTTAAAAATATACGAAAACAACTGGCATCCTTTAGGTTACCTTGACGAAAAGCACCGTAATATAAGATTTGAAAACGGAAAGCAGTTGTTGGAAACATATTATAAAAAACAACAAAAAGAAAATGTAAAACCTTTGGCTCTGGAAAAGTCATTCAATATAAGGGTCGGTGGGATAAAATTTTATGGGAGGATAGATCGTATCGACCCTTTAAATGGAGGTGTAGAAATTATTGATTACAAAACTGGACGCGCTAAGACACAAAAGGAAGTGGACAAAGACGCTCAGGTAGCCTTTTATGCCATAGCTGCTAAAGAAGCCTTCAACATGGAACCAAAAAAGCTAACCTACCACTTTTTGGAAAGCGACGAAAAAGTATCTACTACCAGAAATAACGCGGAATTAGAAAACATCAAAGAGGAAGTCGGAAAAGTAGTGGAGAAGATCAAAGAAGGAGATTTCACACCCCGTTCGGGCATGCATTGCAATTGGTGCGACTACCAAGACATCTGTCCTTTTGCTTATAAAGGGTAGCCGCTATTGGGCCTCGTCAAGAGGTGAGTAGGATATTTGTATCATGGTACCTATTTCATCATCCAGCACAACGGCCACACCCACATTTAACGAACTGTTCTTGGCAGAAATAATAGATGTGCCCTCGGATTCAAAGAAAGAGGTTATATCATATCCATTATTTTCCAGTTCTTTCCTGTAGTAGCTGGTCACATCCATAGGATCTTTATCTGAGGTTAGGGAAACCGATCCGCCCCTGAGTTCGTCTATAATCACCGTACCCACAACCTTGGCTCCGGGGTAAACGGGAATACTGTTAGGAAAGTCTTTGGGGAGCTCTCCTTTGCTGCTAATTTTCAGGCTGCCTTCTTCTGTTTCGTAGGTAACCTCATATTCGTCACCGGATCTGTCAATGTCCACATCGGCAACACCCCCTCCGGAACTTTTGATAGCCTTCTCAATACTTTTCTCTATTACTCTTTCTGCAGCTCTCTTTTGCCAAGAGGAAAAAAACACAGCCCCGACAAGTACCAATCCGCCAATGATAACTATAGGAAGATACTTTTTCATAAACTAAGTATACCTTATAGCGGCAGTTCTTGAAATCTTGATAAGAACTTTAATATAGGGCTAAAGTATTTAATATAAGGAGGAGGAAACCTAAATATTTTTCCCCCAAATTTTTCTTTAAAATGGCTAAAACCACCCCATTTTTTAGTAAATGAAGGAAATCTATCGTCGTCAACGCCGTCAAGATCCAAGTACTCATAACCTAGCTTTTTAAAGTATTTTATAGATTCCCACATCAGTAAATAACCCCCCTTTCCTTTTCTTCCTATGCTGGTTGTGCCTCCTTGCAAATAGGTCACGGTGTTTTTACTGGCTATATAAAACTTGACGCTAACCAAGTCTTCATCTTTATCGTAAACCTCTATCACAAAAAACTCATCTTTGAAGGCCTTTCTTTTGGCTATTAGTTCCTTGTAAGGCGGAACGTAAAACTTCCCTCTTTTACCTGTTTCTTTGCACACCTTTTGTAGTCTCTGTACTACTTCTTCATCCGGATCTTTAAAATACTTGACGTAATTGCCTTCCCTTTCAGCTCTTCTAGTCGAATATTTAGCGCTTTTGGATAAATCCTGCCAAAGATCTTTTTCACTTTTGGTAAGGTCGATAACCAGTGAGGATGGTGGACTTAGAGGAAAGTTGCTCCTTATATATCCGTGTTTTTGTAGCAGCTTTTCATTTTGTTCATACCCCGGCTCTATCTTAATAAACATGGCTTTCTTCTTTGTGCAGATATCTTCTATCTCTTTAAGCTGAGCTTCGGTAAATTTTTTTGGCCTCTGAATTTTGGAAACTGTACCTAAGAGGGTTTTTAATACAGCTATTCTAATGCCTCCCCTGGTATCAAGCATTTCCCACTTAAGGGCTTTGAGATACTTTGCCCAGCCATCTGATTGTCTGAGACTGGTTGTCTTCACTTTATTAATCCTAAATCAAGCAACTTCCAGCGCAAGGCATTTAGGTTAGAAAATAAAAAGTACGGTATTTTTTTTATTACCAAGTCGTATGAGTTTACGTACTTTACATGCTCTCCACCAAATTTAAGTTTAAAATTGGTAAAACCGTGGTATTCATCTTTAGCATTTTCCGGATCGTCGGCAGCTCCCCACATATCAAAAATTTCGCAGCCCTTTTCTTTTCCAAATCTAATTAGCTCCCAACCTAAGGCGTTGCTGGCAAAAATGTTTTTTTTACTTTCTGCGGATCCGCCGTAAGGATAGTACAAAACATTGTCGTAGATAAAAATCATCCAGGAAGCCAGGGTCTCTCCTTCGTACTCTGCAGATAGGATGTGGCAGATACCTTTGGGGTGTAACTTCTCCCAAATGATCTCGTAGTATCTTTTAGGCCTTATGAAATAGTGCTGCCTCACGGCTGTCTTTTTAAATAGTTTGAAAAATTCTTGGAAGTCTTCTTTGTTTTTGGCTAGTTTCGCGGTGACCCCTTTCCTGGCTGCATACCTGGTATTGTATCTGTGTTTTTTATGCATTTCGGAAAATATTTCTTTTTCTGATTTTTTTAGGTCTAAAATAATGTTAGCCTGCGCGAACTCTGATCTTTTTGATTTCTTGCAGTGTTTTTTAAAAATTTCCAAAGCCTTTTGCTCTTCAGGGGAGCCTTTGATAACATTGGGTACATCAAAGGTCAGGCCAATACAGTCGTTTTCCTTGAGGGAGTTTTTAAGTTTTTCGAAGTCTATCACGGCAGGATTCACACGCGGACAATAGGCATAATAATATTTAGACTTAGGAATTTTATGCTTGGTGTAATATACTTCGCCTATTCTCACAGATGGTGTACCATATTCATCTTTCACTTCTGCCCACTCTTTTGACTGCACAATGTGTCTGTACATGCTTGTAGTATAAGTTTTTTAGGTTAAGGTCACAAGTTAAAAGAGGAAAGTTGCTTAAAATGTGATCTTGCTTTAATCTTTATAAATATGGATAAAAGAGAAATTATTATCAGCGCCATTGTACTAATTTTGCTTTTGGTGGGTTTCTATTTCTTGTTAAATCTGGGTGCAAGTTCTGCTGGCAAGGCACAAGACGAGCAAATCACCGGTAGGATACCTACCACACAGGATGTGGACTCCCAAGAAAGTTTAACGGGCGAGATCATAGAAATCCAAGAGCGTGAAGAGGAAACTAATGTGTCTACACAACAACTAACCAAAACAACCCCTCCGGCCATGCAGCTAAAAGAGGGTGTCAATTATAAAGCTATCATGAAAACCTCCATGGGAGATATTTCCTTGGATCTGTACGAAGATCTAGCCCCCGTGACCGTTAATAATTTTTTGCATCTTGCTCGTACAGGTTTTTATGATGGGCTGATCTTTCACAGGGTTATAGATGATTTCATGATCCAGGGGGGAGATCCTCAGGAAAACGGTTCTGGAGGCCCAGGGTATTCTTTTGAAGATGAGATCAATAAGGCCAAACTGGTAAAGGGGTCCTTAGCTATGGCTAATTCCGGACCTAACACCAACGGCAGCCAGTTCTTTATTGTTACTAAGGAAGCTGTGCCTTGGCTTGATGGAGCTCACACTAATTTTGGCGAGGTCACCTCCGGACTAGAGGTGGTTAATACTATTTCTAAAGTGGCCAAAGGAGCAAACGATAAGCCTTTGGAAGACGTGGTTATAAACAGCATTGAGATCATTGAGGAGTAACCAGGATAATCCAGAAGGGAGGATCTAGGTTAGACCCTCATTTACCCTCGGGCCGCATAGATTTCCAGCCACTGATCTAGAGTAAGATGTTGCGGTCGCAGCGTTTCATCTATACCCAGGGTGTCTAAAAACTCTTTAGGAAAAACCTTGTTCAGCATTTTGCGAGGCTTGGAAAATCCCCAATGCAGGAATTTCTCAAAATCATTTATATCACCCAAAGGCACTTTTAATTCGGGTGATTTAGACATTTTGATGACGGCACCATCAACCTCGGGCTGCGGATCAAAATAAATTCTAGGAACTTCCTTAATTATTTCCACTTCAAAAAATGTCTGTACGAAAGTTGAAAGGTAAGAAGCTTTGGGAACTTTACCAGCCACTTTTTTGGCCACTTCTTTTTGCATTAAAAACACACATTTCAAAATATTCCCTGTGTGTCTCACAATAGTATGTAGTATGGGGGAAGTAATATAGTAGGGTAGGGAACCGAAAACTTTGAATTCCTCCTTGGGAGTAAACTTTGGCAACCAAGATAAGATATCAGCTTCTATGATTTCTAAATTAGCTTCCTCAGGAAACTTTTTCCGCAACTCTTCCACTAAATTTTCGTCTATTTCTACCGCCTTTATATTTACTTTGGTTCCTTTAACTCTTTCCAAAAGAACTCTTGTCACAGCACCCGGTCCAGGGCCAATCTCTACTACCAAATCGTCATCCTGCAAATCAAGCTGATCTACCATTTCATAAGCCACACCTTTGTTTAGAAGAAAATTTTGACCGAGTTGTTTTTTAGTTTTATGCCTCATTACCTTCAGTATACCTTCTTATCCATTTGCCAAGCTACAGAACCTATAGTATACCATGTTGGTTCTAAATAAAAGGAGAAATATGTAGGTAAGAAAGTGTACTGTAAAACGCTGTAAAAACCGGAAACATCACAAAGAAAGGATTGACTGTCATGGACGACACTCAATTAACGCTCCACGAAGTACGTGGACCGTTCGAAGACCTATTCAGAAAGTTATCCGGAGAAGATGGACGAGAGTGGTTAATGGCTTTAAACAAATTCCTTCGCAAGGAGAACCCTTGGTTAAAGCCTGGTTTTCAGATCTGGAAAACCATCGAGGTTGGAACTCACGGCAGTCCTGAGTCTCTCAGTAATGCCATATCTTCTGCTGGTATGGGGTGTACGGGGGATGGCTACCACAACCTATGGAGAATACCTCTCAGCAACTTACCGCTAACCTTGAGTCTCGTAAGACCTTCGGTTGAGGAATTAGGCTTTCCTGAAGGCGCAACTCTTGAGGAAATCTACAAGTCTGCACAGAACCAAGGATTAGAGCTGTGTCCTGCGGAGGTTGGCCCATATCTGCGAATGCAGTATAAAAAGCAACCTAGGAAGGAATACCTGAATATGGCTATGGAACCTCTTCCTGGTTACGAAGGGGATGCTCAAGGACCTAGGGTGTTCACTATTGTGCACAACCACCCGTCTTTCGACAAAGGTAAGCTGTTGCACGCTGAGCACGGCTTTCGCCCAGAATATACGCGCGAAAGTAACGAGCGATTTGTGTTCATTCGTCGAGAGTAGGCCAAAGGTTCTCCTTTGAGTTTGCTCACAAGAGCTCCGTGTTTTGAATTCATTCTCTACACGGAGCTTTCTTTTTTACTCAGGCTCATTATCCATAAGATAAATATCTGTATAGCCGGTTCGCCAAGAGCCTTCCCACGCATCCTCATAAGCTAGGTCGATCTTGTTACCCTTTATAGCACCGCCCACATCCAGGGCTTGGCATTTACCATACCCGGGAACATAAAAATGGGTGTACATACTAATAACCGAAGGATCCACAGCGCACACCCCTTGCTGTACGGGCGCACCTAAAGCAGTGGTATTATTACACCCCTCGCAGGTAGAATCATACTTAGTGGCCCAAACCGTCATCTTACGCCAGTACTTAATCTTGCCATACTCTGGAGTATCCAACCTATGCCAAACTATCTTTTTGCCTAGGGCAATTATTTCCGTGATGGAGTTTTCCACTTCCGTAGATAATAATAAACGATCCAGTTCCTCATCAACCCAAAAAGTTACCAAATAAGTCGTGGTTTCCACTCCATTTACACCTACCTGCTCCACGCGCTCCAGACCGTATTCAAAATCTTCGTCGTCAATATACTCCGTTTCGAAAAGTATGGGTTCGTGTTCAGTGACTTCTTTTTGGTCAAAAGCTGTCTGCGTGGAAATATCTAACCGGTATGCCACCTTGGGGAAGGAAATTTCTTTCTCTATATCCTCCTCATTATCCTGAGTGCTCTCATAAACACTCGCACCTAAAACCTGCCTATCCGTAAAAAAACTTATTCTCGAAAAATACAAGGCCAAAAACAATATCTGAATGCCAATAAAAATTCGGTGCAGCATATTATGCCAAGGGATCATTCCCAACTAAAATTAGTACGGTTAACCTCCAGATCATCCATATAGTCATCAATATCTTTATTAGATAAAGACTGGTTGTAGTAACCCACATTTAGCAGCAATTCCTGAGGTATTTCCAGCAAAAACCTGCTGGGCATATTACTCTGACGGGTACCAAAATACAATCTGTTATAGGCGCGCGTCAAAAAAACATGCTTCTTTGCCCTTGTAACCGCCACATAGCAAAGCCTTCTTTCTTCCTCCAACTCCTCTTTTTCCATTAAGGAATTTATGTGCGGAAACAATCCTTCTTCCATACCAATGATAAAAACCACAGGAAATTCCAAGCCTTTGGAGGCGTGTATGGTCATCAAGGTAACGGCTTCGTAAGCATCGGGGTTTGCCTTATTAGAACTTTCGATCAAGGCCACATTTTCCAAAAAATCCTCCAGATTGATAAACTGCTGAGCCACTGATCTAAGCTCCTTAATATTTTCGACACGCATCTTACCTTCCTCTGAACCATCATCCAGCCACTTGAGGTACCGGATGTCCTCCAAGATCATGTCCATAAGCTCTAGAGTAGAGAGCGCTTCTTTTTGTTCGAGCCATTTTAAGATGGGTATTTTGCTGCGCTCTTCTATAAAACCTAGGCCCCAGTTAGCCTTTTTAAATTGTTCTACGCTTTTTTGGCCCATTTTTCGAGGAGGTACGTTAATAATTCTCTCCCAGGAGACGCTATCTTGCGGATTGTGTACAACCCTTAAATAAGCGGTGGTGTCCTTAATTTCCTTGCGAGAGTAGAATCTGATACCGCCCACTATTTTGTAAGGAATATTACTTTTAATAAAATGTTCTTCCAAATTTCTAGACTGAGCGTTGGTGCGGTACAAAACAGCTATTTCACTGTACGAATATCCTTGCTTGGACTTTTCCAAAATGTTGGAAACCACAAACTGAGCCTCTTCCACTTCGGACGGACCTGTGTAGTTAATGATTTTTTCGCCTTCACCGTTATCTGTCCATAGATCCAAGGGTATATGAGAAGAATTATTTTTTATAACGTTTTTTGCTGCCTCCAAAATAGTTTGGGTCGAACGGTAATTTCGCTCCAGATTATAGATAGCCGCTTGCGGATAATCGGTCTGAAATTTTAGTATATTACGGTAATCAGCCCCCCTAAAGCCGTATATGGCCTGCGACATATCTCCCACCACGTATAAATTATCGTTTTTCTGCGCTAGCATTTTGGTGAGCATATATTGAGCCTTATTAGTGTCTTGATATTCATCAACTAAGATATATAAAAACTGCTGCTGATATTTTTCTAAAGCTTTTTCTTCTTGTCTAAAGAGATTTACCGCTTCAAAAAGCAAATCGTCAAAATCCAAAGCTTGGCTTAGTTTTAATCTTTTTTGATACTCGCGGTAGATCTTAGCGGTACTCCTTTGAAAAAATCCTTTTGCAAAACTTTCGTACATCCCCGCGTCAATAAGTTCTGATTTAGCACTGGAAATCATACTATGTACAGCTCGGGGCTTTATTTTTTTAATATCCATGCCAAAATCTTTAATGATACTCCTAACCACCGAAACCGAGTCATCACGATCATAAATGACATACGAAAAGGGTATCCCCAGACGAAAACCTTCCTTTCTCAATATCCTGGCGCAAATGGCATGAAAAGTACCGCTCCAAGAAAGTTTCTGCTTCTTCCCCAGCAGATCTACTATCCTGGCCTTAATTTCCCCGGCCGCCTTATTGGTGAAAGTGACGCATAGAACATTAGCTTGATCTATTTTGTGATGTTTGATGAGATAGGCAATTCTATGCGTTAGTGCTCTGGTTTTACCGCTTCCCGGACCCGCCACTACCAAGGCCGGACCGCGCAAATGCTTTACAGCCTTCTCTTGCTGGGAATTTAATTCTTGGAGTATGTTTGGGTTTTGTTCTGGCACTTAAGAATTGTAGCACGAACGAAATACGCGTTATTCAGCGCCCGCTTTTTGTCTCAGACAAGCTTTTAGTTCCGGGGTTACCGTCCAGCCACACTCATCGTTCTTTTGTCTTTCGCAGACTGCTGTTTTATAACATCCATAGATTTCCAGGTATTCGCAGGTGGTATTAACCTCCGTGTCTGCACAAAGCTGCCCACTACAGCCTGTTGGTCTGCATTCAGTCTTCTTCACCGGCATACTTATAGTGGTGAAGCTGCCTAGCATTTCACCAAAAATTTCATAATAGACTTGTTCTATTTCTAATGTAAGGTCCTCCTCATATTCGGTAATTAGTTTAAACTGTATGACTTTATTAGGTTTAATGGTATAAATGTTCGTCTCCGACAATGTGTCCGTCCTCATCGCCCTCAATCCTTCTTCCAACGGATGTACAGTAATTTCTACTTTGTAGAGAGAAGGCTCGTCTTCCGTCTTTTCGAAAAAGCTAATGGTGGTGGTATCCATGTCGTCTACATCCTTAAGCCAGTAATCCCAGTCAACCGGGTAGTTTATTTTAAAATTATCGTCGAAATTTTCATAGACGTTCCAGTCCGCTGCAGTTTTCTCCGTCACTATCTTTTCCTGCCCGGCATCAATGATGGGAACCTCACTTAAAGTAACTTGATTACTGATCCAAAAATTATAGAGAATACTAAACACCAAGGCACCCCCACCCACAATCATAAAGATACCAATTGTCCTCGAATTAATAAGTTTTGGGAGAAAAGAACCTACCCCAATCTCGTCTACATTCTCTTGAGGTGGCTCTATATTAGGCACTTGGGCTTCGCTTTCCATACACATTCAGTATAACAAACAGCCTAACTCATTGTGCGGATATTGACATAGTCCACAAGGAAAATTATTATCTAAGCGTATGAAGTTTTTTTTACGGCTTATTATCAGCACAGTATCCGTTTTTGTGGCAGCGTATCTTGTACCGGGGGTTGCAGTTGATGGTGTAACCACTGCCTTTATAGTGGCCATCGTGCTGGGGGTTTTAAATGTTTTCGTAAAGCCCCTATTAGTTTTTCTCACCTTACCCATCACGCTGCTCACTCTTGGGTTGTTTACCTTTGTCATTAATTTGGGTCTGATCTATCTTGCAGAGTACCTTGTGACGGGATTCAGTATCGGATCAATACTTGCCGCAATACTTTTTGGGCTTATTTTGTCCCTTGTTAACTCATTCCTAAGCATGTTGGCAAAATAGGGGAAGAAAAACTGCAAAAATACAGGGGTAGCCAAATTCAAAACCTGTGGTAATATATCACACATGATTACTTTTATTGACTTCTACGCTGACTGGTGTGGCCCTTGTAAGATCATGGCTCCCGTTTTCGATGAGGTTAAAAAAGAATATAAAGATAAGGTAGACTTCAAAAAAGTAGACGTGGAAGTCGATTCTGCCATGGCTACAAAATTTGGGGTTATGAGCATTCCCACCTTCGTTATTCTGGATGGCGATAAAGAGTTAGACAGAAAACTTGGTGCAATGCCAAAAGAGACCTTAACAAATTGGCTCGATTCACATCTTAATTAATTTCCAAAAACAGGATAAAATAGATCTATGCCTGTCCGAATTGCAATCAACGGTTTTGGCAGAATAGGCCGAGCCGCTTTTAAAATTCTACTCGACAAAGAAGACGCGGAGGTTGTAGCTTTCAACGATCTAACCAATCCCAATACCCTGGTACATCTATTAAAATACGACACCACCTATGGTAGGTATGAGAAGAGTGTCAGCCTCGAGGGAAATCACCTGGTGGTAGATGGAAAAAATATAGAAATCCTCAGCGAAAAAGACCCTGCAAAACTCCCTTGGGAAAAAATGAGCATTGATGCGGTACTGGAATGTACAGGGATCTTTATCAAAGACGGGGCTGCCAAAGCACACTTGGAAGCTGGGGCTAAAAAAGTGGTTGTCTCGGCGCCTACAAAAGGCTCCGGGGAAATTCAAACATTCTTAAAAGGCGTAAACGACGATCAATACCTTGGACAAAACGTTATTTCCAATGCATCGTGTACCACTAATTGTCTTGCGCCCTCTATTGCAGTTATTCACAAGGCGATCGGTGTTAAAAAAGCAGCTCTAACTACAGTGCATGCGGTAACTTCTACCCAAAATCTGGTCGACGGCCCACACAAAGATCTTAGACGCGCACGGGCTGCCGACTACAACATCATCCCTACCACCACCGGAGCAGCTATTGCTACCACTAAAGCCATACCTGATCTAGAAGGTAAGTTTGACGGGTTAGCTTTAAGAGTCCCTATTTTAACCGGCTCTCTTTCCGACATCACCATGTTGGTAGAAAAACCCACCACAGTCGAAGAAATAAACAACTTATATATAAAGGCTAAAGACATGCCCCTCTACAAAGGTGTGCTGACAACTACCGACGAACCCATCGTCTCCAGTGATATCATCAAAAGCCCTTACTCCGCTATCATAGACCTCTCCATGACCAAGGTTGTCGACGGCGATCTAGTTAAAGTGCTATCTTGGTACGACAATGAATGGGGATACAGCAACAGATTAGTTGAAATGGCCTTGTTGATCTCCTCTTAAATACTAAAAAGCACAAATCTACATGATAAAATACTTCCATACATGTCCAAGAACTTGAGGGTATCTTTCCCAAAAAAATGTGTTGGCTGCGAACTCTGCGTCTTGCAAATCCAACGCCAAATGAAAAAGGTGGGTCTGGAGGGTTCGCTAATTAGAATATTGAAAAAGAAAAAGGAAAACAGTGATTTCTTAGAGTATTCTATTGATATAGACCCAAGAGTTAACGAGTTTGATATACAAAAAATAAAGGATATTTGCCCCACAGAGGTTTTTGAAATTTTAGAGGAAGAAAATAATGGGCTCATCGAGTAAAAAGGTTTTGTTCCTAAATTTAAAAAAACAAGAGAGCGAAGTAAAAACTTTTCCCGATCTAAAGATGTATATAGGCGGTGTTGCACTAGGCTTAAAGTTATACGAACTTTTCTCGGAAAAAGATCCGGTAATATTTTCTGTAGGTCCCTTAAACGGTTTTTTTCCCTATGCCTCAAAAACTTCTGTTGTTTTTAATGCTAGCGGTGTAGTTGAGGATTTATGCTTGGGGGGTTACCTTTCCACTCGTATAAAATTTTCCGATCTCGACAGCATAGTTCTCTTAGGAAAATCTCCGGATGACATCGTTGTGGAATTAAATAACGAAGATGCATCTTATAAAAATTCGGACACTGATCCCGATAGCTTAGGTCTCCCAGGTAAGAGAAGTGTTATAAATGTCTACCAAAAGAAACTAGTTCTAGACGAATATTTCTCCGAACCGGAAGAAATGCTAGCACATAAACTGGGTAAGAAAAACTTTAGGGGATTAACCATTAGTGGTACAAAAACCTACCCACCTAAAAATTTGGCTAAATACCAGGAAGTCTACAATTCTCTTCTGGAAAAGACCTCTTTGTTAAGCGTGGAGAAAGGATTTTTCCCATCCTGCTCGGGTTGTCCTATGGGGTGTGAAAATTCAAAAGATGGGGAATTAGGCGGAAATGTGCTCCTACACAGTTTGGTGGCCTGTGGGTTTGCAGAAAATATATATACCGATGTTGGTACAATATTTTCCTGCTTGAACGTTTTAGGATATGATTACACTCACGAAGATATTGAAAACCTACCGCATCTTATCCAAAATACTTTAAGAAGTTTATCTTGAGATGAAATATATAGTAGCAAACTGGAAAATGAATATGAACTTAAAAAGCACTAACGACTGGCTTTCCGAGTTCGAAAATTTATATAGGAAAAATGAGGTGAAAAACAAGATCATACTTGCTGCCTCTTCTATATACACACCGGCTGTGTCTGCCTTTTCCAAAAAAACGAGTGTTGCTTGTGCCTTGCAAGATATTTCCCAATATGAAAAGGGTGCGCATACCGGAGATCTCGGTGCTTTCCAAGCGGCAGACTATTGTAAATATTGCATCGTTGGTCATAGTGAAAAAAACGAACCCAAAGATCTAGTATTGGCTAAGAGAGATGCGTGCCTGCGAGCCGGCATAATTCCCATAGTATGTTTTGTTAATCCCAAGGAAATAAACGAATATTATAAAGAGGAGTGCCTACTGGCCTGGGAGGATCCGGAAAATATTTCTAAAAATGGTGTTTATCGCGAAAAAGATCCTCAAGAAATGGCGGGCACATTTGATGAATTAAAAAATAAAATCCCTAACTCGATCATCCTTTACGGCGGTTCTGTCTATAGAGGTAATGTCGAAAACATCGCGCGGATAGCACAAGTTGACGGGATTTTAGTAGGCAATGCCAGCCTGGATCCCGGTCATTTCATGGAACTAATTTTAGCTTTTGAATAAATGACTTATATAGACGTGAAAGTTAAAAGAGAAAAACCCAAGAAGAAAAAGTCTATCTTTACCAAAATTCTGGTGACCATAATAGTTCCGGGATTACTCATTGGAGGAGGAGTAGTGGTTGCAAAAAAGGGTGTGCACTGGTTTGATCCTATTTCTATTGTTGCCACTGTTTCAGCGTCGGATCTGAGGGAGACTGACGGCAGGACAAATTTATTACTTTTGGGGTCGGATAAAAGAATGGCGGGAACTATCGAGTCTGAACTCACAGACACTCTTCTTGTAGTCTCTATAGGAAGGGTTGAGCATGATGTTGTTCTGATATCCCTACCTAGAGATCTCTGGGTCAAGGATTCGCGAGGCGCAAAGTCAAAGATTAACGCTGTTTATACTTTGAATAAAGAAGATCAATCAGATATTGTCACAGGAGGAGAAGCCATCATGCAGGTGGCCAGCGATGTCCTGGGGGTACCTGTGCATTATTATTCAGTAATAAATTTTGAGTTATTTAAAGATGTGGTTGATATTTTAGGTGGTGTAGAAGTTGAAGTAGAAAGAAGTTTTACCGATTACAGCTACCCTGTGGAGGGTAAGGAAAACGCCCCGCTCTCAGAAAGATACGAAACTATAGAATTTAAGGAAGGCCTGCAAAACATGGACGGAGATGCGGCCCTTAAATTCGTGCGCTCTAGAAAAGGTACAAACGGAGAAAGTACCGATTTTGCCAGGTCGGAAAGACAACAAAAAGTGATCTCGGCTATAAAAAACAAGGCTCTTTCCATAGAAACTCTTATTAATCCCATAAAAATAAAAGAACTATACGATATTTACAGCAATGAAATTGATACAAACATTATGTTTAATGACGTACAGAGTTTTTACTTACTATCCCAACAAGTTGATTTTAATCGCATAACCTCAATTGTCTTGGACGATAGAAGTGCTGCAGACGAAGGTGGTTTATTATATTCCCCTGTTGATGATGAACTTTACGGTGGCGCGTATGTGCTCATCCCCAAAGTTGGGGATTTCTCCCAACTGCACGCATATGTACAAAGATATCTATTTAGCCAAAAGTAATTAGGTAAAACGTTATGATCTACATTGTTCACGGAGATGATTATCCAAAATCAAGAAGGCTGATAATTAACCAGCAAAAAAAGATTTCTTCAAACATAAAAATCGAGAGAGATCTCTCCAACTTAACACCGAAAGAACTTTACGAAGCAGCATGTTCATTTGACCTTTTTGGGAATCCACCCCTTTTAGTAGTAACTCTCCCTCCGGGAAAAGTTGCTGAAATAAAAGATTATTTAAAAATATTGAAAAAAATACCCAAGAAGACAACCGTAATACTCTTAAGTGAAAAAAAACTAGGAAAAACTAACCGCTTTATTAGATCTGCGCCTGAATTAAAGGCTAAGGTAATTTTTAATCAGAAACCCTCAATTTCCAATGTCTTTAAATTTTTGGATAATCTTTACATACAGAACCGAAAAGGCACTTATAAAGAGCTTGAATCTCTTATCGAAGAAAACGCTGAAGCGTTTTTCATTTTGTCTATGATCTTGTACGGATTAAGAAATTTGGTGCATGCAAAGTTTCTCACCGGGGAATTTTTGGCTAAAAGCGATTTCGTGAAAAGCAAAATCTTAAAACAGGCCGAAAATTTTACCCGAGAAGAAGTCATTGGCTTATTTGATTTTATCTACAACACAGATAAAAAAATAAAAACCGGCCAAATTCAACCTGACATAGCGCTTACCCACACCATAGAAAAAATTCTCAGTTTATAATCTTATGACTAAAAAAATTTACATTAAAGACGACAGCTTTGACCCCATATATAAAGAAGTGAGCAGAGGTTTTTATACAAAAACAAGAATCATGCCCACATTATTGGTGTTTGCAGGACTTTTTACTTTTGCCACACAAGTTCTGCTACCGGTGCTGGTCTTCAAAACTCATGATGAATCTATTGCTTTAGTGGACAACGCTACCGTTCTAGGAAGAGCCGCAGGTTTTCAAAAGTTTGAATTTGAAGAATTAGAAACAAAACAAGATGAATACCAATATAACCCTAGAAGTGATTTTCAAGTGCGGGGTGCACAAGCAACTAACGTACCAGATTACTTTCTCATAACAATCCCCAAGCTCGGCATTAAAGAGGCTCTCGTTGAAACAAACGCCAAAGATCTTAATCCTGATACTGCCTTGGGTCACTATGCGGGTACGGTTTTACCGGGAGAGGTTGGAAACTCCTTTATTTTTGGGCATTCAGTTCTACCGTGGTTTTTCAACCCAAAAAATTATAAAACTATTTTTTCCACCCTTGGTAAACTTTCTTCCGGAGATGAATTCCAAGTCACATATAACAATACTATCTACAATTATGTTGTAGAAAGTGTTGAAGAACTTTCTCCTAAAGAGGTAAGACCTCTGGCAGAGCTCAAACCAAAATATCTAAATAAGTCCACCATGGTTTTAATGACTTGCTCACCTCCGGGAACAAAGCTAAAGAGACTCTTGGTAAATGCTGTTATGGTAAGTTAATCAAACTCGTCTAGGACGTCTTTTTCAAACGAGGATAAAGCTATTTTCCTAGGACCTACAAAGTAAATGTAGATAACAAGACTTAGAATGATCAGGGTTAAAAAAATACCTATAGTCGGCCCTGAAACTCCCGTATCAGGAACTGTAGACTCGGTGGTTTCCGGTGCCAAGTCCGGCGTGGTGGTTGTTACTGCTTCGCCTGTCTCTGCGCCTGCAAGAACGGCACCTTCTCCAGGTTGAGGACCCCCTATTCTCCTATTTGCCAGATCTCCAAAAACGCTAACTTCCGGCTCTTCTGGTCTTTCGGAGGTCTCTCCAAGCGTTTCCGATCCAGTGTTCGTCGTTTTTGCTTCCGGGGAGCTTAAAATTTCCTGCGCAAGAGGAACTTGCCTCGTAGTATCTGTTTCAGAATTGATAACATAGTAAATAGCGCTAAAAACAGCCAGAGAAATTGCCAGAGTAAGTATGAATGTTTTAAAACCTTTCTGTGCTTGTGTATTAGAATTCATAGGCAGGCTCAAATTCCTTCTTCAAAAACTCCAGGTCTAATCCTTCGCTTACCAACACTGATTTCTCCACAACCGCCGGGTTTATAAACTTATCTTCAGAAAACTCCCAAAATTTTGACCCTACCCATAATATACCAATTATAAATAAAATTAACAACAAAGTTAGTAAGTTTTTCATATCATCTTTCTAGAAAATATATCATTAAATTTACTTCTACAGACGCTGTATCCTCTCTTAAACTATACCTAAAACTATTAATCTTTGTTAGTCTATCCATCGTTTCTATATCAGCTATCAGAAAGGTAAACTGCCCTGCGGAACCCCGTAATTTAGCTCTTAATGTCACTTCTCCGTCTAGAACATCTTGGATATAAAAATTTCTTTGCCTATAGCCATCGCTACCCGCCTCCCCTACAAGACTCACCATAAAATCCTCTACCTCGGGCCTCAAAGGAATAGCGCTTTCTAATTCATTCGTATAAAACCTTGCTTTTTCAAGAGCCTCTTTAGTGTCATTTATGTTAGCTTTTTTCTTTAAAAGTCGTCGATTTAGATCAGTCAGTTCATTTAGGGTGTTAAATTTTCTCTCGGTCACCCTGATCAAAGGGTAAACTCCAAAAAATCCGTAAATTACTAGGGTAAACAACAGGACTATAGTGTACAAACTAGCGTACACTTTTTTATTTTCTAAACTCCTTTTATATGTGTGCAGCTGTTTCTTTAAACGATCGTTCATTTCATTTTTACCTCAAAATGAGCAAGATACTCTCTTTCTCCCCTGACCAGCTGTACTGTCTTAATAACTATGCTATCTACATAGTCCTCACTAAGTAAACCGTTGATCATAAAAGCGAAAGAGGTTGGTGTATTGGCTCTTGCATCTACTGTGTAATGATTATCTTCCCTGGCATAAGCTAAATTCTCCAGCTTCACGTAATTAATAATGTGAAAAATCACAAACTCTAATCCTTCCGATATAGTAAAGTTTTCCATCTTCTTTGCTTTATAAAGATCTATCTGACTGGAAATTTCTCTTGCCCGGTCCTCTATGTGAGAATTCATTTCTATTTGAATTATTAAGTTATCTCTTCCTTTAGAAAGCGTTCTCAGCTGCCTGTCAACAATAAAATTTAAAAACAGGAGGATTAAAAATACTGCAGAGACAAAAATGACCACATAGTTGGTTGTTTTAACAATAGCCGGAGCTGCTTTAACAAATAAGTTCTTGGTTTCAATAGGTAATAAAAGATTAGGACTTAGATTTCCCTTTTGCAGGTCCGCTTGTTCCTGCTGAGCTTTTGTTGGAAACTTTTTTAGAAATTTTTCCTTTAGTTTGGGCAGATATTCTTTTAGCATATCTTGATTTTAATCTATTTGCTTTGTTCTTATGGATAACCTTATTCTTGGCAGCCTTATCCAAAACCTTTTGCAACACCATAAGATCACTATTAAGTATATCAACATCAACCTTTTTAGTCTGCAAATTACTTTTTAGCGTCTTAATAGAGTTTTTTATTCTGTATTTCCAAAAACTATTAAATTGTCGCTTGCGCAAAGAGGATCTGCGTGCTTTCTTTGCGGATTTAGTGTTTGGCATAGACGTTGCGTATAATAACATAAGTTGAACACTAAGGTAAAATAGAAAAATTTATTTATGTTGCGAAAATACAGGAACTTGATCAACAAGACCCAAAAAACCATCCTTTCTGCAGCTTCGATTATTGCCGTAGCTAGTGGGGTTAATGCAATTTTAGGTTTTGCGAAAGGGAGGCTTTTAGCCACCTTTTTTGGTGACTCTATTGAACTAGCCATTTTTTATACTGCCGACAGAATACCCGACCTACTTTACTCTGTTTTGGTCGTTGGTGCTTTATCAACAGTTTTTATCCCTGTTTTTACCAGCCTTTACAAAAGAGACAAAAACAGGGCGTGGGAAACTGCTTCCTCCTTAATTAATATAGCCGTTGTATTCTTTCTTGGTTTCTCCACATTGATCTTCATTTTTGCACCATCTGTCCTGCGTTTGCTGTCTGTTGGAAAATTTTCCGCTGAGGAGGTTGATCTTGGGGTAAAACTTATGCGCATCATGCTTGGCGCACAGCTAGTATTAGTTGCCAGCAGCTTCCTAACTAGCATATTACAATCCTTTAAATATTTTTTTGTGCCTGCACTGGCTCCCATTGCCTATAATCTAGGTTTTATATCCGGCACTGTTTTTCTTTCTTCGAGATTTGGTATTTTTGGCCCCGCCTTGGGAGTCTCTATAGGGGCTTTGTTGCACCTGGCTATTCAAATTCCCATGATGAGAAAGGTGAATCTCAAGTTTTCCATGTTTTCTTTTAGTTTTCACAAAAACGGTACAAGAGAGATATTCCAACTAATGCCCGCGAGGGTGGGTAGCGTTCTCATTAATAATCTTATTTTAATCATAAATAACAGTTTAGCCATCTTGATAAGTGCTTCTGCAGTGGTGCATTTAAAGTTTGCTAATCAACTACAATTTTTTCCGGTAAATATTTTTGGGCTTTCTATTGCGCACGCGAGTTTGCCTACACTCTCAGAAGAAAGTGATGAGAAAGAATTAGGCAAATTTAAACGCACTTTTATCACCTCGTTTCACCAAATGATGTTTCTAGTCATCCCGGCTAGTGTTATTTTGCTGGTTCTGAGAGTTCCCGTGGTGAGAATCGTTTACGGGGCGGCTACCTTTCCTTGGGAAGCCACCGTAAAAACGTCTTATGCTCTAGCCTTTTTTAGCCTATCCATTTTTGCGCAGGGAGGGATTTATTTAATTTCCAGAGCATTTTATGCTCTAAGAGACACTAAAACTCCCGTGCGGGTAAGCGCGGCTACTCTCGTAATAAACGTCTTACTCTCTTTGTACTTCGTGAAGATCTTGGAACTTGGTGTTTGGTCAATTGCTTTTTCGTTTTCTATAACGTCCGTACTGACTTTCCTAATTTTATTTTTACAGTTTAAAAGAAAGGTAGGAGAACTAGCCTTCGAAGAGATTGTTAAGCCTTTTACTAAAATAAGCTATGCGGCAATTTTCATGGGTGCCGGTCTCTACTTACCGCTTAAACTTTTGGATCAGTTTGTTTTTGACACCACGCATGTAATTCCGCTTCTTATTTTAACTGTCATCGCTACAGCTGTAGGTACTGCAACCTATTTGGTCATTACCTGGCTTTTTAAAGTAGAGGAAATAGAACTTTTTTACAGACTGCTACGAAAGCTTAAATTACGCGGGGAAACCGAAATGGTGGCTACTTCTACTATTGGGCATAGGGAAGAGATAAATGGTTAGATTGCGGAATATTTAATCTTATAGTACAATCCTGTCAACCCAAAAATAGATACGAATAGAGGAGGTTTAGATGGATCCGTGGTTAGGTGTAATAATCATTCTGACGGTTGCTTTTGCAGGTGTAGGTTTAGGAGTGATGCTGCTTGACTCGGGATTTAACAGAGCCTTGTCCCGCAACAACGGTATGCTTGGAAAAACGGCGGGCTATCTCACCATTGCACTTGGTGCCGCTTTAGCCACTGCCACTATCACCCCAGTGCTGTTTGCTGCACTTTACGGACTGGTGTTACTCGTGGCATTCTGGCCTTGGTGATACTCTTAAGAGGAAAACGGTGTATTCACCGCTGTTTTCCTCTTTTTTACTTTTATATCGCGTTAAAAACCCTTTACACAACATAAAACCTATAGTATGATTATGGTGGTTACGTATCTTGTCTACCAACAAATCATTGGAGGAGAATCTCATGTCTTGGAATTGGAACGAAGTACTACCTGTGCTTACCGTACTTTCCGGAGCCGGATTTTGGTTAGTCGTTGGCTTGCTCTATTTCAGAATCGTGGCAAGAAAAATGCAGGTGGGGTGCTTTGGCTTCTTCTTTAAGTTACTTGCGCTAGTAGGGTGGGTTGCTTGTTGGTTCCTAGCCATCAAGATCCTGGTCACATTTTTCTAAGAACGGCCATGCAACGCCCACACAAAACGGAGGTGTCTGTGACGTCTAGCTTCTTTAGACTCCATTCACCTCCTCTTTTTTTCTTAAAATTTGCGAAATTATTTGACCCATAGCTGCATTTCTTGTATAAATACCTCAACCGAAAAAAGAATAAAAAGGAGAGGACAATGTTGACAGTTTCTGTTTTTCACTTGCTTTTTGTGGTTGGAACCCTTTTGAACTTGCTGTTTGTCTTCGTCCCTGTAGAAGGTAGGACGAAAGGGAAATCAAAACCGTTAGAGGTGACCATAAAACTGGTTTTGGTCATGGCGATCGCTTCTTGGCTTTCCATAGTTGGCTGGGCCTTGCTCACCGGTGTGATATTCCCCAGAGTAGAACTCGATCTTGGGATAGTCTGGTGGAGCACATTATCCATGCTCTTCGTGTTTGGAGTCTCCCTAGTTACAGGAGTGTACCAAGCTATGAGAGGTTGGAAACACCTCAATGGAAGATTATTGAGGTATTGGCCTAGGTACCTGGTGCTCGAACTGCTCCTGGGAACAGCTGTGACCACCGTAGCTCTATATTACCTAGGTTATATCCTCCACGTAGGTGCCTTGGTTTTAAGCACAGCGGACTAGTCATAGCCCGGAAATGTACACCCAAAGGGAAGCATACCCCCAAGTATCGCTTCCCTCTTTTTTTGCTACAATCCCTTTATGCAACAAGAAAATATTCGCAATTTTTGCATTATCGCCCACATAGACCACGGAAAATCAACACTCGCGGACAGGTTTTTGGAAATTACCAACACAGTAGACAAAAGACATCTTAAAGATAGAACGCTGGACACTATGGAGCTGGAGCAGGAAAAGGGTATCACCATCAAACTCAAAGCGGTGCGCATGAACTATGCCTTCGAAAAAGAAGACTACCAACTCAATCTCATAGACACTCCTGGGCATGTCGACTTTTCCTACGAAGTCTCCAGATCCTTAGCTGCTTGTGAAGGAGCTATTCTGGTGGTGGACGCCAGCAAGGGTATACAAGCTCAAACTGTTTCCAATGTTTATAAAGCACAAGACGCCAGTCTAACCATTATTCCTGTGATCAACAAAATTGACCTTCCGGGAGCAAATATAAGAGTTGTGAAAAAAGATCTGTCCGAAACTTTTGGTTTTAATGAATCAGAAATTCTGGAGGTTTCTGCTAAAACCGGCGCGGGAGCAGAGGAATTGCTAAAAGAGGTAATTAAAAAAGTCCCTGCGCCTCAAGGTAGAATGGACAAACCCACCAGAGCCTTAATTTTTGATACGTTTTATGATGAATTTTTAGGCGTGGTGGCGGTAATAAAAGTAGTCGACGGTAAATTCACAGATAAGAGTTTCAAAGAGGGGGAAAAGATCACATTCTTAGCCACACAAGCTTTATCAAAACCGGAAAGCCTCGGTTTTTTCAAGCCTGAAAGAAAAACCTCCCAAAGTCTGCAATCCGGAGAGGTTGGTTTTATCTCTACAGGTCTAAAGGACATCAAACAGGTTAAGGTTGGGGATACCGTTTCTCTAGAAAAAGAAACGGCTGAACCTCTCCTGGGATACCAAGAAATTAAACCTTTTGTTTTTGTGTCAATTTTTCCCACTGAAAACAATAAATTTCCCAACTTAAGAACAGCTTTAGAAAAACTGGCTCTCTCCGACGCGGCTCTCAGCTTCGAACCTGAAAACAGTCAAGCTTTAGGATTTGGCTTTAAATGTGGTTTCCTAGGCTTGCTTCATGCCGACATTATCCAAGAGAGGCTAGAAAGAGAATATCATTTGGAACTCATCTCCACCACACCTACCGTGGAATATAAGATTATCTACACTAACGACACCTCCGTGTACATCAAATCGGCTGCGGACTTTCCTGACCAGACAAAAATAAAAGAAGTACTTGAGCCCTGGATTTTATTAAATATTGTCTCACCAAAAGAATATGTAGGTGGGATCATCAAACTATGCGAAGAAAGGCGGGGAATTATGATGAAAATGGAATACCCCACGGAAAATAGAGTCATCTTTGAGTATGAGATCCCTCTCTCAGAACTTGTTTACAATTTTTATGATGATCTAAAAACTATCTCCTCCGGCTACGCTAGCCTAGACTACGAGTTCGCAAACTACAAAAGTGTCAGAGCCGTAAAATTGGATATACTCATACATGGTGAGGTGGTACCACCTCTTTCGCATATAGTTTTAAAGGAAAAGGCCGTAGTACTAGGCAAAAACCTACTTAAAAAACTAAAGGAAGTCATACCTAGACAGCAGTTTAAAGTATCCCTGCAAGCAGCTTTGGGAGGTAAAATAATTGCCCGTGAAGACATTCCCGCGGTGAGGAAAAACGTTCTAGCCGGAATTTACGGAGGCCACCGTGAAAGAAAGGACAAGCTTTTAGATAGGCAGAAAAAAGGCAAGGAAAGACTTAAACGAGTAGGAAAAGTTGACATTCCTCAGGAGGCTTTTCGACAAGTATTAAAAGTTTAGTTGGTACAATGATCTTATGTTAATCATTTTCCTAGGAGCTCCCGGGGCGGGAAAAGGCACACAGGCAAAATTACTCCAAGAGAAATTAAATATTCCGCAAATTTCCACGGGGGAACTATTTAGGGAAGAGATGAAAAAACAAACCGAACTGGGAAAAAGAATTACCTCCATCATGGAAAGCGGTAATTTGGTAGATGATAAAACTACTATAAACATTTTCGAAAAGAGAATCCGGCAAAAAGACTGCGAGGATGGTGCAATTTTAGACGGCATACCCAGAACACTTAACCAAGCTAGGTTGCTAAAGGAGCTCTTCACCAATTTAAACATACAGCTCAGCGTCGTTTTATACATAGATCTTTCTGAAGAAGAGAGTATTGATCGCCTCTCCGGCAGATGGACCTGCCAAAAGAACGGCCACACATTTCACCAAAAACACAATCCGCCAAAGGTCACCGGTATTTGTGATTTTGACGGCAGCCCTCTTTATCAAAGGAGTGACCAAAAACCCAAAGTAATTCAAGAAAGGCTTAATGTTTACAAAAAGAATACCGAGCCCCTAATAAATTTCTATAAAAACGAGGGGAAATTAATTACTATTGACAGCAGCGGGCCGATAGAAAAGGTGTATCAGAAAGTACTTAAGGAAATTAACTTGACTTTTTTATCACTCGCACTATAATACTGCTAGATGATCTCTGACAGGCAAATTAGATTATTAAATGCCATCATAACCGAATACATCAAAACTGCGGAACCGGTGGGTTCCGTAGAAGTGGTAAAAAAATATAATCTTAGATATTCCCCTGCCACAGCTCGCAACGAAATGGCCAAACTACTTGATCTCGGCTTGCTGGATATGATGCATACTTCCTCAGGCAGAGTTCCCACACCCATGGCTTATAGGCTATTTTTGGATCAAATCATGGAAGAAGACGAACTTCCCGTATTACAAGAAGTGGCTATGAAACAGAGATTATGGCCTAGCAGATTCGAATTTGAGAAATTGTTACGCCAGGCAGTGGTCACCTTAGCGGAAAACATTCACGAACTTACATTAGCCACCACCAGCGATGGGTACATCACTTGCGCCGGGATGGTTAACCTCTTGGATCACAAGGAGTTCTGGGATATCGACGTCGCTCGTACAGCCTTAAATTTACTAGACAGGTTTGAATTGCTTGAAGAAATATTCAATAAATCTCCGCAACAAGAAGAGGATGTTAAAACAATCATTGGTACCGAGCTTGGTATAGAAAACTTAGAAAATTGCGCTTTGGTCTTTACCCCATACAGAGCCGGTAAAAATAATGGACACATTGCTGTTTTTGGCCCTTCAAGAATGCGTTACGATAGTGTAATTCCCGCGGTAAGGTACTCCAAAAGCCTCATAGAGGAACTAGGAGAATCCTGGTAATTTCAAATATTTAGATGGATAAGAAAGAAAAAAAAGTAAAAAAAGTGGATAAAAATGTGCAAAAGGTTATCGGGCTTGAGAAAAAAGTCGCCGAATTGGAAAACGACTGGAAAAGAGCCTTGGCCGACTACAAAAATTTGCAGAAAAGAGTGTCAGAAGAAAGGTCGACGATCACACAGCTTGCCAATATCGTTCTCATAGAAAACCTGCTACCTGTTTTGGATAATTTCCTCCTTCTGGAAGAACACTCATCGGACGTTGCTTTAAATATGTCCATTAAAGAATTTGTACAAGTTTTGGAAAATGCAGGACTAAAGGAAATAGACATAAAGCCGGGGGATACTTTTGATCCGAAAAAGATGGATGCCATAGAAAAGACTGAAGGCGAGACTAATAAAGTTATGGAGATGGTCAGAAAAGGATACTATTTCAAAGATAAATTAATCAGACCGGTAAGTGTAAAGGTTGGCGGTGGTAAAAAAAACCATAGCCAAGAAGGGAGAACAAAATGAGTAAAATAATCGGCATAGACTTAGGGACCACAAATAGCGCCATGGCGGTGATGGAGAGCGGCCAGGCAAAAATAATAGCCAACGCGGAAGGCGGAAACACTACACCTTCTATAGTGGCTCCCTCAGCCAATTTGGCAGGCGTGGCAGCCAAAAGACAGCAAGTGGTCAATCCCAAAGGAACCGCTTTTAGCGTAAAAAGGCTTATGGGCATGAAATATAACTCCCCCGAAGTGCAAAGGCTTAAAAAAAATTATGCCTACGAAATAGTGGAAGGTAAAAATGGTATGGCAGTTATAAAAATAGACGATAAAATTTACACTCCTCAAGAAATTTCCGCAAAAATTCTCTCCAAGCTTAAAGCTGACGCGGAAACTTATCTGGGCGGGAAAGTAGAGGAGGCTGTCATCACAGTACCAGCTTACTTTAATGACCCCCAACGAACTGCCACCAAAGAAGCCGGACAAATTGCCGGGCTGGTGGTAAAGAGAATTATCAACGAACCTACAGCTGCTTCCTTGGCTTACGGTTTGGAAAGCAAGAAAAACGAAAAAATTGCTGTTTACGATTTGGGCGGGGGTACTTTCGATGTTTCTATTTTGGAAATTGGCGATGGTGTCTTTGAAGTTAAATCCACCAACGGGGATACACACTTAGGCGGTGACGACTTTGATAAAAAAATAATTGATTACTTACTTGCCGAATTTAAAGCTGACCAGGGAGTAGATCTTTCCCAAGACAGGCAAGCCATGCAGCGGTTAAAGGATTCGGCCGAAAAGGCTAAGATAGAGCTCTCCTCGACTATGGAGACGGAGATCAACATTCCTTTTGTTACTGCCGACTCCTCAGGCCCCAAACACCTAAATATCAAGCTCACCCGAGCAAAGCTGGAACAGCTAGTAGATGATTTAGTACAAAAAACTATCCCCCCCATGAAAAACGCACTTAAAGACGCGGGTCTAAACAAGGGAGATATAGACGAAATTGTTATGGTAGGCGGTATGACCAGAATGCCCAAAATCAATCAGATCGTGAAAGACTTTTTCGGTAAAGACCCTCACAAAGGTATCAACCCCGATGAAGTTGTGGCCGTAGGTGCCGCCATTCAAGGAGGCGTGCTGGGCGGCGACGTGAAAGACGTCCTACTTTTGGACGTTACTCCTTTAACTTTGGGTATAGAAACCTTAGGAGGGGTCAGCACACCTCTCATAAAGAGAAATACTACCATTCCTACCAAGGCTTCCCAGATCTTCAGTACTGCTGCCGACAATCAAACCTCAGTCGAGGTAAATGTCCTGCAGGGTGAAAGGGAAATGGCCATCGACAACAAAAGCCTTGGCAGATTTATTCTTGATGGCATACCTCCCTCCCCAAGAGGAATGCCGCAAGTTGAGGTTACTTTTGATATAGACGCCAATGGCATTATCAATGTCAATGCTAAAGACAAAACTTCCGGTAAAGAGCAGAAGATTACCGTAAAGGGAGGCGCCGGTCTTAGCGACAAAGAGATCGAAAATATGGTCAAAGACGCTGAGTCACATGCTGAAGAGGATAAAAAGAAAAAGGAAATAGTTGAACTGAGAAACACAGCGGATAGCATATGCTACACGGCCGAAAAATCTCTTAAGGATGCCGGGGATAAAGTACCTGAGGACCTTAAAAAGGAGATCGAAGAGAAAGTAAAAACCCTGAAAAGCATGATACAGACAGCTTCCAAAGAAGAGTTGCAGAAAGAAACCAAGGAACTCTCCGATACTATGCTAAAAATTGGCCAACATATGCATGATCAGCAACCGGATACAAAACAAGAGGGTGAAAAAGGCTCTAAAAATACTGGCAAACCTGACGGTGAAGAAGAAACCGTGGAAGGTGAAGTGGTAGAAGAATAATTCTTGTAAGCACGGGGTTACTGCTATATACTAAAATCACTGCCCATATGGATTTACAGATACTACTTATCTTTATACTCGCAATCTTAACTGTCACTCTAGTGGGGGTCGGAATTTATGTAATTCTGGTCCTCAAGGAATTTCGGGAAACCGTGCAAAAAGCCAATCTTATCCTTAGAGATATCGAGAATATGACTAATGCAGCATCTCATCCTCTAAACATGATCATGGGTGCTATAAAAGGATTCCAAGCAATAAAAAGTTTGCGAAAGGAGGAAGAATAGATTATGTGCGCAAGTAAAAAGGATTTCGCCAAAGGTGCTCTTTTAGGAGCGGTCATTGGTGCCGTTGCAGGAATACTAGCTGCACCTGCTTCTGGTGAAGAAACTCGCAAGAAATTAAAAGAAAAGGGTGAAAAATACTTGGAAGAGGGAAGGATCAAAGTGGAAGATTTAAAAGAGGAAGGTTTTGATAAGCTAGAGGAGGTAAAGGAAGAAGGTATGAGCAAAGTAGAGGAAATCGAAGAAAAAGTCAGATCCGCTACAGAAGGCATCCTGGACGAAACCTCAAAAAAAGTTAAAGACTCCAAGAAAAGCAAGAAGGATAAAAAGCAAAAATTCGCCGGCATCAAATAGTTTTTTAAATAAAGTGCTAGAATATTCTCATTATGGATCCCCAAAAAGATGATAAAGAAGAGGAAATAGAAAGCTTGGGCGGAAAACCTACCGGCAGCGGCCCGGAGGGTTCCGAAGTGATAGAAACTATTCAAGGAGAGAGCACACCAACCCCAGAAACAACACCCGGTGCAGAAAAAGAAAAGGTACCTGAATCTCCTTCTCTCAACGAGCAAGTTCAGGAAAAAAAGGCTGGGCATACGCCTCCTGAAGCCGCCCAGAAACCTGAAGGTAAAACACCTAATATCGTAGATCAAACCGACACACTAACCAATATGAAACATATCAAAAAACCGGGAGATAAGTTAACCGAAGAAGCGGATGTAGAAGAGGAACGTTTTATTGAGGAGGTGGAAAAACACCATGGACTCCTATGATACCCTTACCAACTCGTTCTGGTTGATCATTTACGCAATTATTCTCCTTGGCTCATTTTTTGGCTTTATCATTGCCCTTATTTCCTATAAAAAACGCAAAACTCAAAAGCTGCACGAATTCGACCTTACTTTTCTACAAATCAAGCTGCCCAAAGACAACGAAACTGAGGTGGAGGCCGCTGAACATTTATTTTCAAACTTGGTGGGTCTTAAAAAGCCCTTTCTCAAAAAAATGTTCTCCGGGGAATACCGCATTTCTTTTGAGATCGTCTCTAAAACAGAGGGGATTGGTTTTTATGTAGTCGTTCCCGACGATATCACCGGTTATGTAGAAAAACAAATCAATGGCGTCTATCCTGAGGCTGAAATAGACATCGTAAACCCCAACGAGATCTGGGACAGGGGAAACTACACCCGAGTGGCTGCTCTAAAACTAAAAGGAGCTATTTACTCACCTATAAAAACGTACGAGGATATCAAAACAGATCCGCTAAATCCTATAACCTCGTCCATGAGCAAGCTTAACGAAAAGGAAGTTTTAGCCATACAATATATCATTAGCCCTGCTAACGAAAATTGGAGAAAAGTGGGTAGAAAGTTTTTAAATAGTGCAAAAGCAAAACTAGCCGATCCTGAAAAACACTACAATATAGACGAATCCTACCTGGAAGCCATAGAAGAAAAAATCTCCCACTCAGGCTTTAATACTGCGGTAAGAATTATTTCCATATCAGAAAACAAAGAATCCGCGCAGGTACATATTAATAATGTTGTTTCTGCCTTCGAGCAATTTTCCGATGTCAACCACAATAAATTCGTCATGCGCAGATCTTTACTGGGAGGGATCTCGTCGGGAAAACTTGTTGATGATTTCATCTACCGCAGAATTCGCCACAAAGAAATAACTATTCCCGTCCTGGATATTAACTTTTACAACAGCTATCCCGTCCTAAATACCGAAGAACTAGCAACTATTTTTCACTTTCCTAACCAGAATATCCAAACCCCTAACATCCTTTGGCTTACCTCTCGAAGATCTTCCGCACCTACCAATCTTCCCGAGCAAGAGGAGGGAATTTGGATTGGAGAAAGCTCTTTTAGGGGGGTGCAAAAACAAGTCTTCATTAAAGAGCAAGACCGCATGCGCCACTTTTATATCATTGGCCAAACAGGTACAGGTAAATCAGAACTATTAAAATACATGGCCTTGCAAGATATTAAAAACGGTGAGGGTGTTGCTATAGTTGATCCTCATGGCACCGACGTGCAGGATATTCTTACTAAAATACCTCAGGAAAGAATTGCTGACGTCATTTACTTTAATGTCTCCGACATCGAAAGGCCTATGGGTATTAATCTGCTTGAGCACCAATCCGAAGAAGAGCAACATCTGATTATTAATTCTTTTATATCTTTGCTTTACAAACTTTACGATCCCAATAGACAGGGCATCATGGGCCCAAAACTGGAAAGGGCCATCAGAAATGTCATGCTGACGGCCATGGTGGATAAAGACAGTACTTTAGTTGACGTGCTCAGGCTCTTAATAGACCCTGAATACTCTAAAAAGTTTGTGGCTAAACTAAAAGATCCATTGGTTAAAAAATATTGGACTGACGAGGTAGCAAAAACTTCGGATTTCCATAAAAGCGAGACCATGGGTTATTTTGTTTCTAAGTTTGATAAATTTGTCACTGATAAGCTTATGCGCAACATTCTTGGCCAGCCGAGATCTGCCTTTAATTTTCCCCAGGTGATGGCCGAAAGGAAAATTCTCTTAGTGGATCTGGCCAAAGGCAAGATTGGAGAAGAAAACTCTAACTTTTTAGGACTTGTCTTAGTGCCCAAAATGCTTAGCGCGGCTTTATCCCGCCATAAAATCCTTGAAAAAGGTCAAGATTTCCCCAGTTTCTACCTCTATGTTGATGAATTCCAAAATTTTGCCACCCCTGACTTTCAAACCATTCTCTCCGAAGCCAGAAAATATAAACTTAGCCTAGTGGTGGCACACCAGTTTATCGAGCAGCTTACGGAAGAAATAAAGGATGCCATCTTCGGCAATGTTGGCTCCATGTGTGTCTTCAGAGCAGGTGCGGAAGATGCGGAATTCCTGGAACACTACTTTGATCCTACCTTTAGTAAAAAGGATATTAGCAACTTACCGGTGGGGCACGCCTATGTAAAGCTTCTCGTTGACGGTCACCCGACGCCTCCTTTTTCCATGAGTGTGCCTTGGGAAATAATCCATACTAAAGTTCTCTCCAATCAGGAAACTGCCAACAAAATAAAACAAGAATCACGTGAAAAATACGGTGTACCAGTTAAGGAAGTGGAAGAATATATCAACTATAGGGCTGGTTTTGTTGCACCTGATACTAATAAAACACCATTATAACAACACAAATACCATAAGTAATAATGTATAATCATCTTAATGATAAGGCTACCTTTTTTAAGAACTGCTTCTAAAAAACCGTCCAAATTTGTTACTTTGGATATTAACTCCGAGAGCGTAAAATGTTTAGCTTACTATAAAGAAGACGGTACTATTAAAGTAATCGGCAAAGGGAAGGAGTTTTTGGAACCCGGCGGTGTTAGAAACGGTGTTATCATAGACTTTGAGCCTGTCGTACAGTCCGCAAAGGAGGCAATTTTTCTTGCCACACAGGATATTGAGGAAGATGTCGACGATGTCATTATAGGCGTAACCAGCGATCTTTGTTGGGAAAGTGTTACGACAGCTAAGATCAATAGAGGAACCAGCGCGTCAATAACACCAGGGGAGGTAGAAGAGATCCAATCAAAAATATCCGAATCCTCGCAAGTGCAAACACAAACTAACTACGCACAGGCTACCGGTGATACAGAGGTTGACTTGCATCTAATCACCTCCTCTATTATTCATACAAAACTTGACGGCAAAAAGGCTTCCAGCTTAGAGGAGCAGCAAGGGCAAACGATCGAAATGGCCTTGTACACAGGCTTTTGCCCTGCTCATCATGTGCAATCTTTGCGCAAACTTGCAAAAAAACTTGGGTTAAACATTTTAGCAATCAGCCCTGAAAATTTCGCTCTTCTTAAAGCCCTTAGACAGACGGATAAAGAAAGTACCGACCTTGTTCTCGCCCAAATAGGTTCTGATTTTACCAACATCGGTGTGGTTTTTGGGGGCGCCATTGTAGCTAACAAAAGTCTGCACATAGGCAAAAAGCACTTTGTCGAGGAAATTAGCAATATTATGGGATTAACCGCTACAGAATCGAGAAAAGTATTAGAAAGCCACTCCCGAGGTAAATTAAGTCCCAGTGAGAGCGTAGTGGTGCAAAACTGCCTCAGTGATGTATTAGACATTTGGCTGGAAGGTGTGGAGCTTCTTTTTGCGGATTTTTCCGGGGTGAAAACTTTTGCACCCTGCATCTATCTTTACGGTGAGGGTACTCAGCTGCCTGAGATCGAAGAGGCACTTACAAAAACTCCCTGGATGAAATCAATTCCCTTTAAATCTCCTCCCACTATTGAAGAAATCGAAGTAGGAGATTTCACAAAAATTGCTGATGCCACGGGTACTGTTAACACAAACGACTGGGCCATCCCTTTAGTGCTGGCTTATATTTATGAGGAAGTTGTATGATCAAAGTTGAAGTCGAATTACATGAAGATGTGATAAGCATCCTAAATAAACTAAAGTCTACCGAAGATACGGGTATCGAGCTGGTTGTGCCTGACGGTGCTGTTTTGTTCGAAAATGTCTTAAATCTTAAACTAATAAAAAGTTGGTCGGATAGAGAAGGCAAGGTCATAAACTTTAACACCGATGACATAAACGGACAAAACATGCTCATGTATTTAGAAAACGGTGGGGCTCTCTCCGAATCTTTTGACGAAGAGGGCGTAGAAACCTTAGAACCTGATACAAAAGGTGTTGACAAAAATATCCCTAGGAAGAAACTAGTACTGCCTAAGATCAAGTTCCCGCGTATCAGATTAAAAGGCAGACTTCCCATTATCATTGCGGCCTTGTTGCTTCTTTTAGTAATCGGTGGTGTGTTTGCTTATAAATTTATGTCTGAAATCCCCAAAGCAGAAGTAACCATACTGGTTAACGCTCAGCCTTTAACGCGCAGCTTTGAGATCAAAGTCAAAAATGGAGTTGTTACGGATGTTGAGCAAAAATTACTAAAAGGCTCCACGGTACAGGCCTCCTTGGACGACAAGCTAACCATAGAAACTACAGGTGAAAAAATTATTGGTGAAAAAGCCAAAGGGCGTATTACAATCTATAACAAAACCTCCGAAGAAAAGAAGTTCGAAAAAGGTGAGGAACTAAAATCCGAAGATGATGACGACTTGGTTTATGTCCTCGACGACACGGTAACCGTTCCCCCATCAACCCCAGAGGATCCTTCAGATCCCGGCTCTTTACTTATACCGGGCCAAGCGGACGCAGACGTCCTTGCAGACAAGATTGGTGATAAGTATAACCTCAAAGAAGATAATGACTTAATATTTGACGACTACGACGAGGATGCTTACGCTGCTGAAGTGGTCGAAGATATTGATGGAGGTAAGGAAGAAAAAATTAGCACAGTTGCCCAGGAAGATATTGATACTTTAAAAACCAGCCTTCTGGAAAACACCCAGGATAAAAATCTCCTTGCACTAAATAACACTGTCACAGAAAAGGAAAAGCTGATCAGCGGTTCAGAAAACACGGGTGTCTCCAAGGAAGCTTTTAGCCACTCCTTAGACGAGGAAACGGAAGAACTCACACTAGAGCAGACCTTTGTAACCAAAGGATTGGTTTACGAAACAGAGGAACTGGATAAATTAATTGACAAGGTGGTAGAAGATTTCGTACCTGAAGGATTTGTACTTTCAACTAAAGAGAGGGTGGTTAACGTGGAAATACTAGGTAATACAGAAGACACCGTGCTCTCGGATACGGAGGCAGATGTCCAAGTTACTTTAAAAACTTTTGTGGTTCCCGATATTTCCGAAGATTCGATCAAAAAAGAGTTAATGGGTAAGAGCGTCAACGAAGCACAAAAAATACTTGGTAGCATCAGAAATGTTAAAACTTATGAATTTAATTTGTCCCCGCGCGTTCCTTTCTTTGATTATGTGCCACGGGATGAAAATCGTATAAAAATAACCCTGGAAAGAGAGTAAGTATGCCTGCCAAACAGAGCAAATCCCTAAAAGAAGAAACGATTTTGAGCCTTGACTATGGTGAAGCCAACATAGGTTTGGCTTTCGGTAAAAACGGCTTTGTCATGCCCGGGGAGGTGCTTTCCGGAAAAAACGAGGGGACAGCTATTTACGATATAACAAGGTATATTTACGAAAACAAAGTTGAGAGAGTAATAATCGGCTTGCCGTTAAACCTAAGCGGAAAAGAAACAACACAGTCCCGTAAGGTGCACAGATTCGCAAAACTATTAAAAATTAAAAGCAAAAAACCCATCACTTTTGTCAACGAATATCACACATCTATGGACAGTAAAACAGAGGCGATCAATCTGGGAATTTCAAAAAAAAGAAGGCAGAAAGTGGATCATTTATCGGCCGCGCTTATTTTAAAAGAATACTACTCCAAACTAGATTAAGTAAAAACCAGCTATTTTTTCTTCTTTTTCTTCTTTTCCACCATCTTCACTTTAGTAGACCCGCAGCTAACGCACTCAAAGTTTTCTCCGGGGTTTAAACAAGCAGGGCAAATATAAATACCATCTTTATAGATCAACTCGTCCTGCCTACACTTGTTGCAAAGAAACAGTACGTCCTCCCGCTCAATCTTCCCATCATTGGGACACATAAATTTTATGTATGAGGGAGTATCAAACTTCTCCTCTTCATCCTCTCCTTCTGCCTTTTCCTGCAGATCTTCGTTTATTTCTTTCATGCGAAAATGTTAACATATACGCATGGATTTATTAACTTTCTTTTTTGTGATCTATTTAATAGTAGGCTCTATTTATGCCTTGTATTTGTTGCTAAGCGGCGCCAGTACCTTCCGGGAAGTGCCCATAAACATTCTGGGCGGGCCTATTATTATGGTCTATGTCTATTTAAAAACTAAGAAGTGGGAATCTTTATAGTAATTCATGTATAAGAAACTTTTCGAAGGAAAAACAGCTGCCTTTTTTGACCTAGATGGTACTATCATTGATTCTCTTCCTTATTGGCATGAAGCTTACCAAAAAGTGTTAAGCAGTTTAACCCCTGATTATATAAACGTAAAAGAGCTTAAAAGAGGTACCTATTCTATGGCGATCTGGAAAAATCTTCTAGAAAACTACGGGATCAAAACAGACCTAAAAATAGCTGACTTGGTTTCTAAAACAAACCAAGCCTACCTGGACGTCTTCAACAAGGCTCCGCTTGAAGTTAGAGATGGTTTCTGGGAATTGCTTGACGAACTCAAAACTGAAAGAAACTTTAAAATAGCACTTATCTCTAACTCGGATAGAGTAGTGGTTGATAGAGTATTAGAGGCAATGAGCATTAAAGATAATGTTTTTGATCTCACCATTTGTGGAGACGAAGTAAGATACAGAAAACCTTCTCCTGATATCTACCAGGCCGCTTTGAAAAATCTAGGAGTAAAAAACTCCGAGGCTATTGCTTTTGAAGACTCTCTTTCAGGAGCTGAGTCTGCACACAAAGCCGGTATAGAGCAGATCATAATCTGGAGCACAGAAATACCGGAAAGAGACTACCCTAAAACCGCGCTGGAATTCTTTCAGGATTTTACGCCTCTACCCGGAAACTTGGATAAGTACTATTATGAATATCTAAAGGAACAAATAGATAATCCCTAAATCGTTGTTATTATAAATAGTATTGCTTTGTTATTGTGGATAACTCATGTTAAATTAGTTTTACACACGAGTGAGCTCTGCTCTTTTTCTGCCGGCGCTTTTCTGCCGCTTAAGTTTAACCATGACTAGCAAAAAAATTAGTAAAAAAAGCCAAGAAGAAATTGTGCAGTTTTGGAAAAAGGTTTTAGGTATCTTACAAACAGAACTAAACCCTATGACTTACAATACATGGGTAAAAAAAATCCGCGTAGAAAACCTCACGGAAGCCGGCTTAGATCTTTTAGTTGATCTTCCTTACACAAAAAGGCAACTGCAAAAATATTCTTCACTTATCCAGAATGCAGTTAACAAAGTGGGTCAAAGAAAACTAAAAATAAATTACCTTATTGAAAAAAATTTAGAGGAGACACAAAGCACGAGAGGAGATCTAGGACCGTTATTCGAGTCCAAAAAATTAACTAAACCAGCGCTGTCTGTCATCTCAAAATCCGGTTTGTCTCCCAAATTTACTTTTGATAAATTTATTATGGGGACCAGTAATCAGCTGGCTTATGCTGTGGCTCAAGCTGTGGCAGAAAATCCCGGGGAAACGTACAATCCTTTTTTTCTTTATTCAGGAGTAGGATTAGGAAAAACACATCTTACACAAGCCATAGGTAATAGAATTCTACAAAAAAATCCCAAACTTAGTGTTGTTTACACCACGGGCGAAGCCTTCATGAATGAGCTCATAGAAGCTATACGAAGCGGAAAAGGCAGGGGAAGATATACCACCAACGATTTTCGTAAAAAATTTAGAAAAGCTGATGTCTTACTCATCGATGACATACAAATTATTGTCGGCAGGGACACCACGCAAGAAGAGTTATTCCACACCTTCAATACGCTCTATATGGCTGGGAGACAAATTGTCCTTACTTCAGACAGGCCGCCCAAGGAGTTCACAAAATTAGAAAAAAGAATTACTTCCCGATTCGGTAGCGGCATCATCGCCGATATACAACACCCTGATCTAGATCTAAGAATTGCTATACTACGTGCAAAAAGAGATAGGAACAACGATGTTATCCCCAACGAGCTTATAGATTTTATTGCAGAGCATGTAGAAGAAAATATTAGAGAATTAGAGGGCGCTTATTTGCAGGTGCTAACTCTGGCTAGAACATCAGGCGAGGAACCATCCGTTGAATTAGTACAAAGTGTGCTAGGAAAAAACTTAGACGTCAAGCGTCAAAAGCCTGTCAGCCCAAACCAAATACTAAAAGCCGTATGTAAATACTACTCTGTAAAAAGTACTGATATAAAAGGCAAGCGAAGAACAAAAGGTATAGTCATTCCTAGACAAGTGGCTATGTATTTGATCAGAGAGCTTACTGATTCTCCGCTGATGAGTATTGGGGATGTCCTCGGAGGCAGAGATCATACTACTATCATGCACGGCATCAGAAAAGTCGAGGATGAAATGCTGGAAACGGGAAGGATCAGACGAGATGTGGTAAACGTAAAACAACTCCTTTAAAAAATTTGTTTATTACTATGGATAATTTAAAGAACTTACATGAGGCAGGTGGAAAACAACCTAAAATTTTACACAAGATTATCAACAGAAATATTGTAGTTCTCAACACTGCCTCTAAAGAGTACTTAAGCATATTCTTAAACACAAAATGTCTGAAGCTTGTTAGAGTAAAAGAAAAGCGGTTCTCAACAACTTACAAAAACGCCTTGGGTTTTACTTAGAACAATAATGACTACTTCTACACAAATCCACAACCCCTACTACTACGACTACTTATTTAATATATATAACTTATTAAGATTTCTGTGTAAAAGGTTATGTATATAATTTCTATTACTTTTGCAAAAATCATATATTGGTTTATTAAACTCTTTAATATTGGAGCAGGATTTACCTGGCCGGGACACTTTGTCCTAAAAATGAACCCTCGTATTCTAAAGGAAATAAGTAAAAGACTTCCGGATAAGGTTGTTCTCATCTCAGGGACAAACGGAAAAACTACTACTGCAAAACTAGCCACTCATATTTTGAGGAGATCCGGCTACAAAGTTTTACATAACGATACGGGGGCCAACCTGTTGAATGGTATTGTTTCTACAGCCTTACTAAATAGCGACTATAGGGGTGAGTTGAATTTTGACTACACTGTTTTTGAGTTGGATGAGTTTACCTTGCCTAGAATTATGCAGGAGGTCCGTCCGCATACAGTGGTCCTGCTAAATCTTTCCCGTGATCAACTAGATAGGCATTGGGAAACAGATATTATCTTTGCAAAGTGGAAAAAAGCTATAGACTCTCTGCAGAGGAAATCCATAATCATACTAGATGAAGAGCAGGAAATTTTTCGAAAAATAAAAGAGAGCGATTTGGTAAGACTCCTATATTTTAACGCAGATAGTAAATATCTGGAGCATACCAAGCTTCTGGGTACTTTCAATGCAAAAAATGTTAACTGCGCCTTGTTGATTGTGCGAGAGCTGGGTTTGGATTTAAAAACTGCAGTAGGGTACTTAGCGGACTTTGACTTTGCTTATGGTAGAGGAGAGTCAATTGACTATAAGGATAAAAATTACCGTCTTTTTTTAGCCAAAAATCCTGAAAGTATGCGACAAAACTTAAGGTTATTGAAAGAGTTTGATTTTAGTTACGACACTATTTTATATATTCTTAATGATAAGGTGCCTGATGGACACGATGTTTCGTGGATCTACGATGTATTTCCTGAATTGTTTCAAGCAGCCAGCGTAAAAAAGAATATTTTTGTTTCCGGAACAAGAGCTTTAGACATGGCCATACGCCTGTCTTACGCAGGAGTGACTGTAGATAAAAATAGAGTATTGGGGAATCCGGCCCAAGCAATAAACCTAATCTCTAAGTGTAAAAATTGTGAGCACGTAGTTGTGCTTCCAAATTATTCGGCCATGTTGGAGATTAGGAAAATTATCAAAGGAAGAAAAATATTATGAATTTAAAAATTGCTTACCTATATCCGAAAGACCTAAATTTGTACGGTGATACAGGCAACGTGGAAATACTTTATCAACGAGGAGTAAAAAGAGACCTTCAGGTGGAAGTCACTTTGGTAGACTCTCACACAAAAGCAGCCGGCAATTTTTTAGAAGGAATTAATATTGTGTTTATGGGAGGCGGCCCCGATTCCGGGCAAAAAGAAATGTACAAAGACCTTATTAATAACAAAGGGCCTTACCTCAAAGACTACATTTTAGGGGGAGGTGTTGCGCTGTTCGTCTGCGGCTCTTATCAGCTGATGGGCCACCATTATAAAGCGGCAAATGGAAATATTTTAGAAGGTTTAGGTGTTTTTGATCTATATACGGAGCATTTTGGTCATAAAAAATCCCGTTGTGTAGGAAATATTGTCTGTCTGCTTTCCAAAACTATCCTGCAAGACAAAGCTTTTAATTCCCTCAAATCTTTCAGCGAATTTATTGTGGGTTTTGAAAATCACGGTGGCAGAACCTTTTTAGGTAAAAAGACAAACCCCTTGGCACATGTGCTCAGTGGACATGGTAATAATTCTCAAGATAAGACAGAAGGAGTTCATTATAAAAATGCTTTAGGTACTTATTTTCACGGCCCTTTGCTTTCGAAAAACCCCCACATAGCTGATTATCTGCTAATGAAAAGCCTTGGTTTGGAGAAACTCTCCAATCTAGATGATAGTATAATAAAGACAGCCCACTCTGCCCTCATAAAAAGATTTAAATGAAGAAAATTCAAAAAATAAAACTTTTGCAGTTTAAGGAAAGTTTAAGCCGGCTGTTATTTTATGGCCTAGTTTTTATATTACCGGCAAACCTAGGACTGCACTTTATATACAACGAAGCTTATATTAGAGGGTTGTTAGTTGATTACTTAGTGCCCGCAATCTATGTGCAGGATATAATTATCATCTTTCTGCTCGTCCTTAATTTCAAAGCAGTTTTTAAACAAGCTTTGAAGATGAATAAGTTCCTTGTCTGGTTTATATTTGCCGTATTTTTGTCATCGTTTAACAAAGAATTTTTACAGATCTCTCTTTTCAACTTTTTTAAACTATGTCTCTATATAGGGTTAATGCTCTATGTTAAAGCTGATTTCGATTACAGAAAGCATTTTAAGGAGGTTGTAGGCATAATTAGTCTAACTGTGTTGGTCTTGTCAGTGCTGGCCTTTTTTCAATGGAGAGGACAAGGGTCTGTCTTTGATAATTATTTATTTTTTGGTGAGCAACCCTACTCAATAGCTACGCCCGGAATTAATATAGAGAATTTTTTTGGCGTGTCCAGAGTGCCCCCCTACGGAACGTTTCGGCACCCCAACGTATTTGGCGGATTTTTAAGCATAACTTTATTATGGATCTTAGCTCGAGCTAAAGATAGCAGATTTCTTAAACTGGTTTTTCTAGCAGGGCTGTTAACCTTGTTTTTTACTTTGAGTAAATTAGCTTGGATAAGTTTTTTGCTTGGCCTTTTAATATTAGTCAATAAAGGAGTGGGCGTAAGGAAGGCACGAGCAGTTTTTTGGCTCATAATAATATTGTTTATAACATCCTTTAACCTATCCTTCGTGCCTAATATTGGCAACATACATGATAATCCTTCCTACTACAGAAGAACCGCTTTACAGGAAGCCTCCTACAAGTTAACTAAGCTAAGACCTCTCTTTGGCGTCGGATACGGAACATCAACGGCTTACACGGGTAGTTTTGCTCCACTAGACCGTGATCTAAGGTTCGCCCAGCCTCCTCATAGTATATTCGTCTTATCTCTAGTAGAATCAGGGATCTTTGCTTTTTTCACTTTCTTGATCTTTTTTGTAAAAAGTATTAAGCAGTCACAAAAAAAGACTTTATTGCTTATCGCCCTGCTGCAAATAATGTTTTTAGGCAGCTACGATCACTATTTTTTTACAATGCAGCAAACACAAATACTTTTCTGGTTACTCATAGGTTTTATTTGATACGCTTGTACTAATTAGTAAAAGTTCCTATAATTTAAATATCAGTTTGTAGCTATGCCCGAAGACAAAAACCTTACAAATTCGAAGAATAAGTTGCTAGTTGTGGCTTTGGTGCTGGTTCTTCCTTTATTTTTGACAGCATGCACCTTGGCGGATCTTCCTTACGTAGGAAGGTTTTTTGGTGATCAGCAAACGGATCAGGGCCCGATTGTAGTTACAGGGCCGGTAAACCTAACGATCTGGGGTCTTTGGGAGAACCCTGACGTAGTGGCTGTTTTAATAGACAAGTTCAATGAGCAAAGTCCGGACGCCAGCATAAACTATGATGATAGATCAGTGATCAAGCCCTTGGTTGATTATAAGGAAAGAGCTTTTACCAGAGCCTCAGACGAAACGGGACCCGATGTTATGAGGGTGCATGTGAGCTGGGTGCCTCGGCTAGCGAACTCATTGGCCCCCATGCCTGAAGAGATGATGAGTGTGGAGGCTTACAGGAGTGCTTTCTATCCTGCAGCTGCAGATAATTTAGTAGTAAACGGAAGAATCTATGGATTGCCGAGCTACTACGACGGTTTAGTCTTGGTATATAACAAGAGCCACTTTGCCGAAATTGGACAGACAGAGCCTCCTACCGCCTGGGAAGAGTTTAGAAGGCTGGCTTTAGAGCTGACCGTGAGGGGTGAGGGCAATAGGATAGAGCGAGGAGGGGCAGCCATCGGCAGTGCGGACAACATTGATTTCTTTTCGGATATCTTAGGATTGCTTTTTTCGCAGGCATTGGTGAATATACCTAATAATATTGAAGGTAAACCCGCTCAGGATGCCTTGTCTTTTTATACGAACTTTGTTTTGGAAGATGAGGTTTGGTCAAACGATTTGCCGGAAGCTTCGGTTGCCTTTGCTCAAGAGAGGGTCTCCATGATCTTTGTCCCCACCTGGAATTTACTGGATATTATTGCCGCCCGCCCTGATTTGGATATTGGCGTTGCGTCGGTTCCGCAGGCCTTGCCTGATTCTCCTTCTTCTTGGGCTAACTTTTGGGTAGATGTAGTTCCCATAGCCAGCAAAAATACCGATGCAGCTTGGAGCTATGTCTTCTTTATGGCGCAGGAGGAACAACAGTTACTAGCTTATAGTGAGGCTAGTAAGTATAGGGCGTACGGAGCTCCCTATAGCTTAACATCGCTGGCTCCCGAACTGGAAACAAACCCTTTTATCAACCCTGTTTTACAGACAGCTTCCCATGCTAAAACAGCCGAAATAGCCTCCAGAGCCGGAAATAGAAGACAAGTAGACGCCCTTAGGGAGGCGGTCAACAGCCTGTTGGTGTCAGGAGGCGCGGCCACTCCGGAGGAAGTGTTAACTAAGGTTAAAGCCGAACTTTTAAGATAAACGAGTTTAGTCCCGCAGAGACGTATCGAACGAAGTGAGATATAATTCCCTCGTGAAAATTTTAGCTCTAGAAACATCATGCGACGAAACAGCCTGTGCCATCGTGGAGGATGGAGTTAAGGAATTGGCAAACACTGTTTCTTCCTCGGCAGCCTTGCATGAAAAAACTGGTGGAGTTGTTCCTGAAGTGGCGGCCAGAAAACAAGTGGAAAGCATAGTGCCCGTGATAGAGGAATGTATAAAAGCTAGCCGTTTGGAAATTCCTAAAGATATAGACGCTTTGGCGGTTACTGTTGGCCCCGGGTTGATAGGTTCCTTGTTGGTAGGGGTCGAAGCCGCCAAAACACTGGCTCTAGCTTGGAAAAAGCCTCTGATTCCTGTTAATCATCTGATCGGGCATGTATACAGCGTATTTATAGGCAATAAAGAAGCTGGCAATATAGCCTTTCCAGCTGTTGTCTTGGTGGTCAGTGGGGGGCATACGGACTTGGTTTTGATGTACGACCACGGAAAGTTTGATTATTTGGGAGGTACTTTAGACGACGCTGCCGGGGAAGCTTTTGATAAGGTAGCCAGACTCTTGGGCATTTCCAGGTATTTAGGAGGCGCCAAGCTTTCGGAGAAGGCTTCCTTATGCAAAGAGAACACGCTGGCAGGTAAGTTGCCTAGACCTATGCTGGATAGGGAGGACTATGATCTTTCCTTTTCCGGTCTAAAAACTGCGGTAAAAAATCTGCTGAAAAAGGAGGAACATCCCGTAGAAACAGTGGCCTGCGAGTTCGAAAACGCTGTAGTAGATGTTTTGGTAGATAAGACCATGCGTGCAGCTAAAGAACACAAAGCCAAGTCCATTATTTTAGGAGGAGGGGTGGCGGCTAACAAAAATTTAAGAGCCCGCCTTAAGTACGAAGCGCAAAGTATAATGACACCTGTTTATATTCCCCACCTGAAATACTGCGGAGACAACGCGGTCTATATTGCTAGTGCTGCCTACTTTAACAATAACCCTAAAGATCCCAGCGAAATATTAGCAAACCCTTCCCTGGGAATCATGGACTAAGCCACACTATGTGCCACACCGTGCCGGATATTGACACGTATATGTCTTGTGTGGAAAACTTGTAGATATATGTCTGATCTTCCTTACGTTAGAGCCTATGAAAAAATATCTGCATTTTTCGATACCGTTATCAATTCGGAGGTACCTCAGAAATTTACCTACAGATTTTTCAGTAGTATTGGCTTCCCGAGTTCAAAGGATAGAGATCTAGTTCCCCTAATTAAAAAGCTAAAACTAATTGATGAAGGAAACAGACCTACAGAGGCATACATAAAATTAAGAGATAAGAAAGAATACAAGAAGGTTTTAGGGGAGAGGATAAAGATTGCCTATAAAGAATTATTCGAAATGGACAGTCGGGCAAATTTTGTGTCAGAAAAGATATTAAATGGATATTTTGGCAGACTTACCGGAGAGTCTTATGGAAAAGCTGTTGTCTATACCAAGACTTTTTTAGTCCTTTGCAGCCTGGCAGGGTTCAACAAAAAAGCAGAGAAGACCAAAGTCACACCAAACCTAAACATAAACATAAACTTGAGTATTGATAAGGATAACAAAGATTACGAAAAGATCTTTAGCTCTTTAAGAGATTTACTAGCTCGTTAGCCGTCATTAATTTTTTGGAGTCTTCACCGCGTTTTTTGACTTCCACGTTGTGGTCGGTTTTCTTGGAGATCACTACTCTGTAAGGACAGCCGATCAGATCAGCATCGGCAAATTTTTCACCGGCACTCACACCCTCACGATCATCAAAAAGAACCTCAATGTTATTGTTAAGCAGTTCTTTATACAGTTCATATGCCTGAGTTTGGATCGCCTTCTCTTCTAAATTAATACCTACCAGGTGCACTTTATAGGGAGCTATGTTTTCCGGCCAGATAATGCCTTTTTCGTCATGATGGGTTTCAACTACCGCTGCCATCGATCTACCCAAACCTATGCCGTAAGAACCCATCCAGATAGGCTTGTCAACGCCGTCGCTGTCAGTAAAAATGCCTTTATGTGGCTGCGAATAGAAAGTATCCAGCTTGAAACAGTGTCCCCATTCGATACCTTTTATTTCCTTTAGCTTCCCCTTACCGCACTTATTACAAGTATCGTTCTCTTTGACTAATCTGATGTCAACAAATTCCGGCATTTTAACATCCCGTTCATAGTTTAGGTTATAGAGATGAAGTCCGGATTTGTTGCCCCCGGCTTCAAAGTTAACTCGATCCTTGCAAGAAAGATCGGCTACCATAAGGACACTATCAGGCAGGCCGATAGGTCCTACAAAGCCCACTTTTGCACCGGTAAGTTTACTAATATCCTTTTCCGCAGCTAACTCAAGCGTGTCTGCTTTAAGATAATTTTTAAGCTTGGTTTCGTTGATTTCGTAATCACCCCTTACCATAGCAGCCACAAATTTACCATCTGCCTTAAACATAATGGTTTTGGTGGTAGTGTGTATAGGTACACCCATTCTTTCCGCTAGTATTTCACAATTGACTACCGTATCATCCCAGAATTCTTTCACCGACTTCATCTTTTTGTCTTGTTTATGTGTTTTAAAATCAGCTTGCGCACGCTCAGGCTGAGAAGCGTAATCGCAGTTGTCACAGAGAAGCGCACGAGCCTCCCCGGCCTCAGAGGGAATGATAAATTCATGGTTGTAGTCACCGCCTATAGCACCGCTGTCTGCTAAAACGGGGTAAGCCTTAAGATCAAGTCCTTCAGCGATCTTTAAATACGAGTCGAAAAATATTTTGTAAGTTTTGTCCAAGTCCTCTTCGGATCTGTCAAAGGAATACGCGTCCTTCATATTAAACTCTCTGACCCTAAGAATTCCACCCCGAGGTCTTTTTTCGTCCCGAAATTTTCCAATAAACTGGTGCACATAAAAAGGTAGTTCCTTATAGGAAGGTTTAAACTTTTTAACCAGCTCGATCATCATACCCTCGGCGGTAGCTCCTACAGCGAAGGTAGCCCCGTGGTGATCTTCGATAATGTGCATTTCCTCACCAAAAGCCTGATCCCTACCGGTGACTTGCCAAAACTCAATTGGTTGAAAGATGGGTGTGTTAAGACGCTGACTGCCGATGGCTTCCATCTCTTCATCGATCAGGTCCATGATCTTTTGCCAAACTCTATATCCCAAAGGCAAGTAAGCATATCTACCGGCCGACATTTGCCTAACAAAGCCACCCTGATAAAGAAATTTATGGCTGGGTGTTTTAAGATCACTGGGTACTGTTTTAATTGTTTTCCCGAATAATTTGGAATAAAGCATAGTACTAATAAGGTATACCGTCTAAACTTTGTTGTTGTCAACTAGAAAAGATATAATGGGCTGAGTATGACTGAAATGCCTAAAAAATATAACCATAGAGCCAGCGAAGAGGAGGTTTACAAATACTGGGAGAGCTTGCAGGCGTTTTCCCCGGAAGGTGCTAAGAAACTGAGAGATAAGTATGGCTTAGAGACACTAGACGAACATTTTAGTGTTTTAATGCCGCCTCCTAATGCTAACGCCCCGCTACATTGCGGACATGCTACGTATGCCATACAGGATCTCATGACCAGGTATAAAAGGATGCGAGGCTATAAAACATTGTATTTGCCTGGTACAGACCACGCAGGTTTTGAAACGCAGGTAGTCTTTGAGAAGAATCTCAAAAAAGAAGGTAAGAGCCGCTTTGATTTTGATACCAAAACTTTGTACAACCGAATTCTGGACTTTGTCAAAGAAAATGCAGACCTAGCCATTAGCCAATTGAAGCGGTTGGGTATAAGTGCGGATTGGTCAAGAAACACCTTTATGCTAGATACCCACGTTTTGAGAACAGTTTTGGACACTTTTAAAAAAATGTATCAGGAAGGCTTGATCTACCGGGATGTCTATTTGGTAAATTACTCTCCCTATCATGGCACAACTTTTAGTAATTTGGAGACCACACACATAGAAACTATCTCACCTTTATATTACGTTTCTTATCGGATCAAAGACTCGCAGGAGAAAGTCACCGTGGCTACAGTTCGTCCGGAGACGATCTATGCCGATGTAGCCGTGGCCGTAAACCCCAAGGATAAAAGATATAAAAAGTTGCTAGGTAAAACCGTCATAAATCCTTTAAACGATAGAGAAATGCTTGTTATAAAGGATCCGTATGTTGATATGGCGTTTGGTACAGGGGTATTAAAAATTACTCCGGGACATGATTTTAATGACTTTGAAATTGGCCGAAAGCACAAACTGGAGATGCTTTCGGTAATTGATCTGGAAGGTAAAATGACTAGCGACGCAGGAGAGGTGGCTGGGATGGATGCCTACGCGGCCAGAAGTAGGGTAGTAGATATTCTCAAAGAAGTAAGCGCTCTGGAAAAGGTAAATGAAAGATATACCCATAAGTTGCTGGTTGACTATAGGGATAGCAAGCCTATCGAGCCCTTGCTGCTGCCGAACTGGTTTATTAAAATGGAGGATCTTGCTCATGAGGCTATAAAAGCTATAGAAAAGGGTAGGGTTACATTTAATCGTGTCCTTTGGAAAAAGGAAATACTACGCTGGTTAACGAGCATCACGGATTGGCCGATAAGCAGGCAGATCGTTTTTGGGATTCGCATCCCCGCTTGGTACAACGTCAAAGAAAATCCCGATCTTCATGTAGTTTTTATTGATGGAAAAGGAGTAAGCCATGAAGGTTCAATTTCTAAATTACTGGCAGAATTTAGTTTGGAGGAAATTAACCGGGGTACGCAGAAAATCATTGCTCCTACCAAAGCAATGTTTGTTGTGTCAGAGGAGAGTCCGGGAGGAGACTATATACAGGAAACCGATACTTTTGACACCTGGTTTAGTTCCGGACAGTGGCCTCTTACCACTCTCAAATATCCGGAGCACAAAGACTTTAAACAGTTTTTCCCCACCAGCTTTATGGATTCCATGTGGGACATCCTATTTTTTTGGATTGCACGCATGCTTATGCTTAGTCTTTATTTAACCGGAGAAGTGCCTTATAAAGCGGTGTATATCCATGGCAGGATCACTGATGAAAAAGGCCAAAAGATGAGCAAAAGCAGAGGTAATGTTATTGACCCCATCGATTTTGTAGAAAAGTACGGCGCAGATGCTCTAAGGATGGGCGTTTTGGTGGGAGGGAATACCTCTGCTAAAAACACCTCTTTAAGTGAGGACAAGGTGAGGGGTTACAGAAACTTTGCTAACAAAATATGGAATATGGCCAGGTTTATGAATTTGATGTTTGAGGATCATCAAGGCAAGGTTTTCTTGGAGGTGCAAAAGGCAGCGGATCTTAACAGCGAGGATCAGGAAATACTTTCCGGATTGGGCAAATTGGTGGAGAAGGTGACGGAAGATCTAGAGGGGTATAGATTTGCTGATGCCGGAGATGCTATCTATCACTTTATGTGGCATGAATTAGCGGATAAGTATATTGAGCAGGTGAAGGGTAGAGAAGATAAGGAGGTTGCCTTGGGTGTGCTAAGGTACGTATTTACGGAATGTTTAAAGCTGCTGCACCCCTATATGCCTTTTGTTACCGAGAAAATTTGGCAATACATTCCAGAAAGTACCGGTGAACCCCTTATTATTAGTAGCTGGCCGGGAGATAATGGGAGATGAGTAGTAGTTATATGCCTTATTGTTCCTCTTGAGATCCTTTTTCCTCGCCACCCTCGGGTTTTTCTTTCTCATCTTCCTCGCTTGGTTCTTTTTCCTCTGTAGCCTCAATGTCAGCTAAAGCTTCTGCTTCGTCGATTTCCTCTTCCTCTTCTTCTTCGAGCATCTGCGCATAGTCAAGTTTGACTACTATTTCTTCAGGTTCTTGGTTGAGGATCTCCACTTTTTCCCGATCGTATTTTAGATCGGTAATAGTAATAGAGCTATCTATGTCTTGTAATTCCGCAGCATCTACCGCGAATTTTTCCGGAAGATCAGTAGGTAATGCCTCAACTTCTACCTCGTTTAAGAGGAGAAGGATCATAGCCTCACCGTTTTTTACCAGCTCATTTTTTTCTTCATTAATAACCTCTACGGGGATGTTGGCTCTGGTCTTTTCTTTAAGATTTACTTCGTAAAAACCAATATGAACCGGTTGAGAAGTAATATGGTGCTCTTGGACATCTTTAACTAGAACGGGATGTTTGTCACCTTCAATAACAAGGTCAATAACCTGAGTTTCACCTGCACCCTCAAAGATCTTGGTGAAATCATTATGGCTAACGGTAATTGGGAGGGATTCCAGCCCCTTGCCGAAGATAACAGCCGGTATGAGTCTACTCTCTCTTAGGCTTTTCGTTTTTTTACGGAAAACTTGTCTTTTTTGTCCAGTAAGTTCCATATATTTTTTTTAACTAACATTTTGTGCAAGTCTAAGAGGTCATCGTAACTTACACTTTTTACACCCATGAACTTTTTGAACTCCGTGACATTAAGATCCGAAATTAACGGAGTTACCCCACCGCCGGCTGAAGTAATAGTAACCATACTTTCTGCTCGGCACTTGGTACAGACGGCGTGAGCTACCAAAGCTATGGGCGCATCCTTGATCGTTTCCAACTTCGCCCGCTCAAGACTGGTACCGCATTTATAACAGAAAGTTTTTTGTAAGTATTCATTAATGTAAGATTGTTCAAGCATACTTTTTGTTGGAAACTTTGCAATTTTACTTTAGATCTTATGGCAAATCAAGCTCGAATACTTTACTGCCGCTGAGAAGGAACATTTTTGTTTCGTTGGAGTTGACACTGATGCTTCTAATGTCGTTCCAATCTGCATCCTTTTCTGCCTTGAGTTGCCTAACGAGTTTACCTTCTGTAGTTAAAACTAAAACCCTGCTATTTCCCTTATCAGCTACATAAATATTATCAAAGGCAGTGCTGGTGATAATATCTGAGGGATTGCTAAGAGGCTTATCCAAACCGCTAATTTCGAAATCAGTCTTTTCTCCCTGTGTAAAAACAGACAACGTGCCGTCACCGGAAATGAGATAGACGCTGTAGGAAATACTTATGGCTTTGGCATTAGAAAACTCTGCGCCTTCGCCCCAGGTGGAACTGGTAAGCTCATCCCCGGAGGTAACGTACTTAACAAGCGTAGCCCCTTCGGAAGAATAAATGTTGCCCAGATATCTACCAGATGTACCAAAATCACCCGCGTAAGATTCGGAGACTGTCTTATTGATAAGATCGTAAGCTTTATAACCTGCATCATCAGCAAAGTTAAGCTTGCCGTCATAATTTACCGCACTCTTTATGCCGGGGAATGTATTTTCCAAAGCGGTAAATTTAGGGGTGTCCAGATCCGAGGTGAATATTTTTCCTGAGGTAGTGTCTGTTACCACGACCGTGTTGTTGAAGAGGGCAATATCGGTGGGATTAGCAGTTTCGTCGGCCAGTTTAATATCATAAAAAGGCTGTGCGGCTACTCTCTCCAAACTATCGGGTTCCTCCTTTTCAGGTACAGGGGGCACCGGCTCTTCTAGTTGCTTTTCAGGTTGAGGCTGCTTTTTAGGGGTTTCCGATTCCGGTTTATTGAATTCTTTAGGAACAGTAAGTGTGGTAGTGTCCCCCTCTTCTTGCTCGCCGGTTTGTATCTGCTCGTCTTTGTCTCCGCGATTTCTCAATATTATCGTGGCTCCCATGGAAATACCCAACAACAAAAGAACAACGACCAGCAAAGATTTGGAAGTTATCTTATATCTTGGTCCCATGTGTGATTTGAGTTTAATATTTGGTGGATTGTTTTGTTTTTCCGTAGGTGCATCACCAACGGCACCTGCCAGTGTAGCTATTGGTTTGTCTTTAGTCTCCTTTTTGGCAGTCATTTTTTTAATTCCCTCCAACATTGATGACACTTTGGGCATTTTCTTATCCTTCTTTAAACTGAAATCTATCACTTCGTCTTCCGTAAACTCTGTGTCCACCATAAATTTTAATATCATGCACGACTGGTTATGTTCAAGGTCGTTCGAAGATAAGGAAGTATCTAGTAGTTTATCAGGTGGATATTTATTAGAAAAGTTTTCCGAACATAAAACAATAACATCATCATCTTTAACCACCCCGGAGGCCACGGAGAAATTCCCTTCTGAAGTTGAACTTACCTTATTGATCTCCCCTTCCCGCATGAGAAAACTTTTGGCGTTACCATACTGCACTATATAAAGAACATTTCCCCACAACACGCCCGCCAAGATATTAAAAGTTACTTTTTGATCTGAGACCGGTTGTTTTCCTTTTACGGTTTGTTCCTGTACAGCAAGGTTGGTAATTTTTTCGTTAATATCAACGATAGCCTTTTCCAGAGATTGTATAGGTGAAATATTGTCCGAATGATAGTAGGAGTCAAACAAAACATCATTGATCACTTTGCAAATAAGCGAAACGTTAAGTTCCACGGGGCTATTGATATCAAAGACAGTATAAACACTACCCTTTTTTAAAATTAGATCACGTTCGGTAGGCTCTATGGCTAAACTAGTAGAAAAGCCGGTTTCGTTTTCGGTAAGGATGGGCACAAGTTTTTGGATTTTTGCAGTCAGTTTTTTGTTCATCTTAGAATATGGTTATTATTGTAAACAAAAACAAGAACAAAGTCGCGAAAAAGTGCCCGTAAGAAAGACGAACTAATAGAGGAGCCACATCAGTTTGGAAACTTTTGTTAAGCAGCCTAACCTGCCTCACCATTAAAAAGGCAAAGATCAGATAAAAGAATAAGACGAAAGCGATAAACAGCTGTACGATCAATCCTAGAGCAATGGCGCTGTTTAGTGTGTTAATAAAATCAATTTCCATATAATCCTTTCACTTCCGAAACCAGATCAGACAAGATATCCTGCAGCTTTCCCGGATCGGAAACACTATAAAATTCGATCTCTCTTCTTTCTGCTGCTGTTTGTATGGAAACGTTGCCAAAGTTGAAAAGAGTTTCCAGGGCACCGCTCACAGTATAAGTTATATCCTCAATATTTCTTAGGGGTGCTTCGGAAATGTTCCTATGCAGCAGGTGGTCAAAGTCCATGTCAACCACCCGTTTGTTAGTAACAATGTAAACATTGAAGAACCAGTTTAGAAATCTTTCGAACATATAACCGAAAGTAAAAATATACCAAAAGGCATTGACAATAAAGACCAGCACCAGCGAGAGTAAGTTAGGATAAGAATTGTTAAAGGAGGCTATGAACGCGTTGAAAAATAATGGTGCCAACAGCAAACCGATGGAGGAAACAATCCAGCCAACATTTGTGATCAAGGCTTTTCTAAAGACATACAAAATTTCCTCGTCCCCATCCTCGCCCTCAAAGTATGTTTTGTCTGGTTTCTCAAGTACGGAGTTAGTTAGTATGTCTAACATGCTGATATTATATCTCACTTCGTTCGATGCGTCGCTTCGAGACTAAGAATTTAAACTTTGCTTTTTAGGTATGAGCTATTCCTTTTCGAAATCGAAGAGGCGGCTTCTGATGGCTACATATGAGGGTGCTCTAAGATTGAAGACCGTTTTAAAGGTTTGTCCGTCTATTTTAACTGTACCGTTATCGGTCTCTAATTCTACCTGTGAGGTATAACCGCCGTTACTGACATCTACACTGATGCTTTTGACCTTTTTGTAGCTCTTACCGTATTTATTGGCTTTGTCACGCATTTTGTCTAGTGAGTAAGGGTCTCCGCCCCAGCAGCTGGTAGTCACCGGCGTGATACGATCCTTTTCGCTGCCGGAGCCTTTTGTCCAGACTACCCAGGCATTTACGATATCCGCCATTTCTTCTTCGGTGAGCCAAGGATGGGATCTACCGCAGTTGCTATTGTCATTGTAGCTTTTGGTATACCAGGCTTTTCTAAACCAAGGGCTGCCGCCTTCTTTTTCATAAGCATCCTCAGGCCAGCACGAAGAGCCACCGCATTTTGTGTCCCAACCAACGTTATTAATATAACCTCCGGTAGTGGAGGAATACCATCCATAACCGGAAGCATCGGTGCTGCCGTCGATGATCTTGTTTTTTGTATCTTTGACTGCGTCCTTCCATCTACCCGGGGGATCATCGCTTTTACTCTTTAGGAATACCTGACAGTTTTGTGTTGTACAAATACAGAGACCTTTTTTGGCAAACCTGTAGGCATAAGATCTGCCAGCCACCGCCTGTGCTTTCAAGGCGTCTGAATCCCAGCTGCTAGGCATCTCGGCCAAACCATAGAGGTATTTCTGGTAGTCCATCTCGCCGTAGCCTTCCACGCAGATCTTGCTAGGAAAATCATCCTTTTCTTTTACATCTTCCTCATAATAAAACTCAATAATGTCTTTATAACCTTTACCCTTTTCCGCCCTGCCTCTAGCTCCATACTGACTCATTCCTTTATAGTGCGTGTACGCTCCGTAACTAAAGGCGGCAAAAGCAGGGTCAAAAGGAGGATCCGGGGTCTTAGCTTCGGAGGGTTCATATTCTCCCACACTACCGCTTTCCGTACCGTATTTTTGGTTTAAAATAGCTTGTTGTTTAGAGGAGAGCTCGGCGATTTCCTGCTCCAGGTCAAAGAGTTCCTCTTCGTAATCTTCCTCTTCCTCTTCCAAGTTACTGAACTCATTTTGTGCCGAAGCTTTTTTACTATCTACATCAGCTTTTAGAGATAACAAACTGTTTTGTGTACCTTCCAGCTCGGATATGATAGTTTCCGCTTCCAGCCTGTCTGTTTCAAAGGTGTTGATCTCTGAATTCAACAAGTAGATCCATTGTAAAGCGTCGTCAGTGAGGGATTTATTAAATATGTAAGAGAAAGATGAATACTGGAATCCGGTGAGATTAGTACCAAAGGGATTGAAGGCAAAAAATATTTCCAGGTCGCTCTTAAATCTTTTTTTGGAATAATTTCTGATAACTTTGTTTCTAAAATCAATCTTTTCTGCCAGCTTACCGCGGCGATCACTGAGGTTTTCGTTGATGATGTTTAGCTCTTCGCTGATAAAGTTAATTTCGCTTTGCAGCTCGTCAATTTGTGCTTGTGTCACATTTAGTTCCGAAAGGTACTGGTTTATGGTGGCTTCAATGTTGTCCATTTTGCCTCTAATATCGCCTAGCTTATTTGAGGTGGACTCGTATTTTTCTTGTTTGTCTTCGATCTTATTGGCGTAGCAGTCTGCTCTGTCATCTAGATCTTGGATCTCCGAGCATCCCCCAACAACCGGTTTGGGTACAAGAGCCAGCAGGAAAGCCAGAGATACTATGAGGAGAGATGTTTTAAACAGGTTCCTTGCGGGCATGCTACCAAATTATATGGCTTTAGAGGTTATGACTCAAGTTTGTTACATAAGTTATTATGCCCGTGCTAATAGCTTACTTGACTATTTTTCTCTATATTTGATAATTAAGTGGTATGGTTAAAATCTTGCAAACCCTAGGATACTTTGTCTTTTCGCTGTTTGCATCCGCAGGGGTTGTTTACGCTGATGCGGAATCGGTACAGGAATTTATTGACAGCGTCGCTTTGGATGAGGCTGAGATAGCTGTAGGTATATATAACTTCTTATTTCCTATTGGTTTGGCCGTAGGTTTTTTTGCCATAATCATGGCAGGCTACTCATACCTAACTAGCCAAGGACAACCGGATAAGGTAAAAGAAGCTAGCGAAAAATTAACCAGCGCTATACTTGGTATTATTTTTATAGCTCTATCTCTGGTCATCTTGCGGATCATTGTAGTTTCGTTATTGGGAGGCTCATTACCCTTAGCTACGTAGTCATTACCAACCCATAACTTGAGATCCTACCGTTGTGTTGTCACTGGTGATTCTAAAGGTTATAATTAATTCATTACTTGGTCCGATTTACTTTTATTTTAAAGGAGGTGTAAGTTAACGAACTATGTTATTACAAAAAGTGTATGCAGCAGGAACAGCTGTGAGTACTACCATTACCGACCCATTAACAAACTACACCAGCTTAGGTCAAGTCTTTAACTTTTTGCTCAATCTGTTTATTGGTATCGGTTGGGCCTTGGTTTTTGTCATGTTAGCTTTGGGTTTTGTACAGTACGTAATGTCACGAGGAGAGAAAACCGCTGTCGAGTCTGCCCAGAAATGGTTGACTTATGCCGTTATCGGTGGCGTTGGGTTGTTCTTTGTCTCTTTTGTGAGGAGGATAGTACCACAATTGTTAGGAGGTACTGCCGGTCCAGGAACTGGCCTTACAACAGGTGGAGACCTAACACCGTTCTAACGAGTATTGTTATTATTGTTACTGCAGTAATTACGAGATCTCAAAAAGGAAAAGCTCCAATGTTAACATTGGGGCTTTTTTGTTAAAATTATTTTATGTTTGATACTCTACAAAGTATTTTTGGTTCGGTAGGCGCAGGTAGCCCAGGTAACAGCAAATATATTAGTTTTGCAGCTATGGCGGGTGCCGTCTTGAACTTTATGATGGCCGTTGCCTTTGCGATCAGTATTTTAGCTGTGGCATACTCCGCTATCATGTACATTGTGAGCGGTGGAAATCCTGATAATACCAAGAAAGCTTGGAATGCGTTTATATATGGAGTAGTTGGCGCTGCAGTTTCAGTAGGATTGTTTGCCTTGACCCGCATTGTTTTAAGTGGGTTTGGGGTTGAAGGTGTGCGAACTGATATTAATCAAATTATCCCAGGCTTTTAGAACAGGATGAACACATTAAAGAAAAGTCTAATAATAGTATTTTTAATAACCGCTTCTTTGTTTGTGCTTAGTGATACAAATAAAGTGTACGCGCAATTTGGCGACTGCGATTTAGCTGGGGATACACAATTAGGTGTAACTGTTCCTAAACCCTCACAATTATTGTGCCCCTTCTACAGAATTATAAATTTCTTTTTCATTATTGTGGGCATTGTTTTTGCAGTTATGCTAGGTGTGGGAGCGATCAAGTTAGCCACCTCTTTAGGTGATCCAAAGGCATTTCAGGGGGCCAACAGGACCTGGTTATACGCTGTTATTGGCGCGTTTGTGGCTGTGGGAGCGTATGCTGTTTTGAGGATTGTAAATAACGCGTTTGGTTTAGGTTTGTCTTTGGGAACAGGCCCCAGCAGCATTTATGACAGCATACAGACACAATGGGAAAATTTAATACGTAACACCTTCTTAATTTTTGAGTAAACCATCTTAATATGCGTAGTGGGGGGGTATAAAATACTCATCCTCTAAAATATTCCCCCAAAGTTGCATAAATTCATCCGCACTCATGGGTGTAAAATATGACTCTTGGTAAACAACCTGTGTGGTATCGAAGACGTTAAACCAAACCCCCTCATCCAGGTAAATATGGGCTTTTTCGTAAAAACCGTTTTTATCGTATTTAATTATGTCAGGCTCGTCCAACTCCAAACGCTCTTTATAGGAGGAGAAAGGCAAAGCTTCATCATAGGATATAGGAATTCTCACAAACGCAACTTTACCGTCTTTATCGACACCAATCTGGTGTTCCCTGACACCTGTCTTCGCGTCTCTGTGTACATAGAGAACCAACCCTTTGAAAGATCTTGAGGTAAGGAGTTTGCCGAATTTATCTTTGATATTCTCGTAGCTTGTTTTTCCTGGAGTAATACCATTCCAGGTATTTACTCTGTTTTCGGGTTTTACGTTATAGACATCTGGAGAACCCAATTCCGGTTTTTCTGATTTAGGAATGCGTATACGTCCAAGGAATAAAATTATAATTCCTGCAACTAACCCAAAAACAAATATGAGAAAAAGTTTGTTTTCGAAAATAGTTTTTATAATAACCTTTAATTTATTTAGCATATTATTTTATGGTCCAAACAAAAAACTACTTGTAGCAAAATTATAATGTCCTTCGAAACAGGTAGGACAATATGTACCGTAGCTGTGCCAAAATTCGCTGGGAGAGACATTGGTGCATTGACCGCTTAGCACATGGTATTGTCCCACAGTCTCAGCAAAATCTTCGCTATTATTGTTACTTGTACTGCATTGGTTACCGGTGGGTCCTACGTATGTAGGTAATGTATAGCCGCTGTCATTTGACTGAGCTGTACCTAGGGCTCCCATGCCGTAGCGCATAGCATAGACATGTCCTGTTTCGTGGGCGAATAACCAATTGAAAAGAAGCTGGTTAGCGGAGTTGTATGTCCAACAACGGCCATCACCAAACTCTATTCTATTTAAACCTCTAGCCCAACCGCACCCAGCACCTCGATTCCAAGCAATTTCTATAGGACCGGCAGCGCAGAGTCTATCTACATAGCGACCACGAGTACCTGCTAGGCCGCCAGCGGCAGATTGTATGATGGAAAGTGCTTGTGGACCCTCTCCGGAATCCCACCCCTCAAGAAATTCAAAACAACCAACTGTACTTATTACTTCGCATTCTTCAGGAGGGCAGACTATGGGAGGGCCTGCAGCAGGACCACCTCCAAAATCCTTTCCAGCAGCCATTCTTGTGGGATCAACCGGAGTAATGGCTGTGAGAATGAAGATGAAAACTACCATCACTGGTATAACAACTACTAGACCAAAACAACCCATGACATATCCCGCCAGTTTGAAAACTGCTTGAGCACTTTTTTCTACATATTTTTCTATAGCATCGAATTTAGCCTCTTTAATGGCTTTAAGCGTTGCAGCTGCAAAATCCATTGCTTTTTTGATCACATATTGCACTACCTTCTCGATGAGGGGGATCAACACGGTACCTATTCCTGATGTTCCGGCGGCGACAGCCGCACCGACAACTTTGGCTAAAACTTTTGATATTGCCTTAGTTGCCATTTTCGACAACCATTTTGAAGCCACATTTCTTGCGTAAGCCACGGGCGCCAGGAATTTAAAATATTTAAAGATCTTGCTTTGTATAATGTTGGCTCTCTGAGAAAGTTTATCTAAGATTCCGGCTTTACTTTGTAGGATACTGATAAAGTCTGAGTTTATCTCAATTTTATCCAAGCCTTTGAACAAGGCTTTGAGTTTCTCAATATTTTCCGGACTGTTTATTAAATACCCATTTGCATCGAATTTCAAACCCAGTTGCTTGTTGTGCTTCATAAGCCATTTTCTGAGGCTCTTTGCTCTTTGCTTCACGTCCTCTAATTCCTTAAAACCGTCATAATAAGATACTTTGTAAGCGACGCCGGGTCCGGTTTTGCCGTTAAGTAATTGTATAAAGCTCTTACCAGTCAAATGCAGTGCGTCTGATTTATCCAATGTGGTTCTGTCATTAAGACCAGTTCCAAGCTGAATATTAAAATTACCTGTAAATTTAAATTTACCCACGCCTTCTATATTGTGGGTTTGCCTATTAGCAAAAAGCCTAGTGCCCATTATTCCGTTGAAGAATTTTGATGATTTTACAGCGTCGTCACCCGGCACGCCGTCTTCTACGGAGTATCTCGAGTCGTATAATAGTCCAAAATAATGTCTTCTTTTTAGTTTTTCTTTTAAAAAACGCGCAGGTGTAAAACCATTTAATCGTTCCCTGAAAAGGACCCAAAATTGATCAGCTGCTATGTGCAATAGGCCGTCATTTTCAAGTCTATCTATGAGATCGTAAAAATCCTCCCTTTTATAGGTTCTTAGAGCCTCCTCCATAACATTGGCTAAGTTCTTAGTACCAACTATTTTGTCGTTACTGAATATTACTTTGGTCAATGGGCTATTTAAAAGATGGGTTTCGACAAACTTTCTGTTCATTCGATCGAGGCTTCCCTTGACTTGGCCTTCCCTAGCGTATTTCTTTTGTAATAAACCAATTTTTCCACTGAGATTTCTAGCTTGGGTCTCACCGGTAATTTTTTCGTCTTTTAGCTTATCTAGATCTTTGAGGAGATTTCTTAACGGTTTTGTATCTTTAACAAACTCATCAAGAGTATTACCACCTAATTCTATAAACCAATTATCCATTTCCTCTAAAGCCACATTTATCTTTGTGATATTCTCAACAACCCTTCCCAAGCGCTTATTTGCATCATCTATTGTGGCCGCACCATAAGTGTAAGCACTCAACTCTTTTGTCAAACCTGCTAATCCATAACCAATGCCCTCACCATAAAGTGTTTCACCTGCCTTCTTTTGCGCATCCGTCAGTACACGGTCACTGGCGAATTTATAGGTGTTTATATCGCTACTCGAGATGCCCTGCAAAGCATTAGCCATTCTAATTGCCCTGGCTCGGTGTAGATAGGATTTGACAATTTCTACCTCTTTAGGATCACTTATATCCCCGCTATCAATCAGCTGAGTTAGTTCTGCCGAACTAGCTAGCGCCGCGGCGTTAATGAGCTTTCTGTAAGCCTTGTTTCTTGTACCCGAGGCTCGGACGGCTTGCATGTAGCTTAGGAAGGCACCGCCCGATTTTGCAAAAAGATCGGTTTCTGTTTCCGTAAATTCCTTAGTTTCCTTACCACCTACCTGTTCCTGGTAAAGAAGCCCAACTGACACTTTAGCTTTAGGAATATCTAAACCCTTGAGTTGGAATGGCCTAAATTTAGTAGTCGCGCTTTCATCAAGGTGCTCGCCATATACCTTGCTTACGATACCTGGTATTGGTTTAATTTCACCTCCGCTCAGGAGAGGTTTCCACATAGCCGATTGCTCCATATAGGAATCAAAGTCTTTCCAGTTAGCAAAATCCTTTACAAATCTATCTACGGTGTCTTTGGCCATTTCACCTGGGTTTCTCAGCCACTTGACAGGATTTATGTCTAATTCAAGCTGTACACCGGCAACATCTTCTTCATCACCAAGTTCTAGCGCACGCATAGGGTCGTAAGACACGCCTTTTGGTTTTGTTTGGGCAATTAAAGTTCTTTCCACATCGTCAATAAAGAACTTTTTAGCTTGATTACCAATGGTTAATTTATCCAGCTCTTTTCTAACCGCAAACAAGTACTTTTCGATCAAAGCATCCGTATTAAATTCGACCATATCAGGGGGTCTACTATAAGGAGGTCTTTTTCTAGGAATAGGCTTGCCAGGATAGTATCCGCCAAGAAGTTCGTAAAAAGGGTTTGAGTCAGGCATACGTTTATTTTATAATAGATTTATAGTATGAGAAAGGAAACCCTGCTTGATAGAAAAATAGTTCTTAAATTAGCTACATTCTTATTTGTCGGCTTTTTGTTCCTTGGATTATCACCAAAAGCGCATGCAGGGGTGTGCGATGAACAACCCCCAAAATTTAGATTTGATATCATGATTGCCTGCAAACTTAAGGAGATTAATCCCCTGGTCTCTATTCAGAGAACAATCAACGACGCGGCAACTACCATACTCACTAATGTTTTAGCCTCCATAGTTTTTAATAGTAATCCTGATGATCTGGGGACGTGCGGCGTTGCTATGTTGGCGGATCGAATAGACACTCTTCCCGGAGTGAATATGACGGACATTACTGATCAAAATGGAGTTTTGTTTAGTGCTGCGGAAGTGCAGGATGCTCGTGATGCAGCCCCGGCCATCGGCTGTGATTTTAACGACACCCTTTTCGGGTCAAGGGCTAACGGCAGTTTGATGGGAGTAACTAAATTTGCTTTTAACACGGTAACAACAGAGCAGCCTCCGATTAATTTGGCTTATTATTTCAAGCACAATTTGCAGAAGGTACCCATTATCAGTGATACAGCTTATGCACAAACAGTGAGCTATAACGCCTGGGGATTGGAATTTGCTATCCAGATTTGGGAAAAATCACGCAACATTGCCTACGCCATGATGTCGGTTATCATGCTTGTCATAGGCATCCTTATTATTACCAGGAAAAAAATAAACCCCCAGACTGTAGTTTCTGTACAAACGGCTCTACCCAGGATAGTGATCAGCCTTATTCTTATTACTTTTAGCTATCCTATCGGGGCCATCTTAATATCCATAGGTTACGCCTTGGTAGTCGTTGTTATCAGGTTGTTTTTTGGAACTATTATAGATGATGTATCCCAGTTGGCGGATATGGATGTGCTGGTAATGATGGTTACTATTATGGCAGCTACTATTGGACCTCAAGGAGTAATAGGAGTAGTGACGGCAATGCTAATGGCTGTTTTGACCATCATAGCTTTGCTAGTGGCTATTATTAAGATTATAATTATTAATCTAAAGGTTCTTATTGCTATAATTTTTGCACCTATTCAGTTTGCTATCGCAGCCATCCCGGGGCAGGAGGACCTGGTGCAGGATTGGTTTAAGAAGATGCTCGCCAAAGTGTTAGCTATTCCTGCCATATTCTTTATGATTGCCCTAGCTTGGTATATGCTCATTGTGCCCTTTACCAATCCAGATTTCTTTACCAGCATACTCGTACAATCCACTGACCCGATAAGTATTGGATATACCCTGATCAGAGGAGCAAGGGCGGTTGGTTCCAGAATGATCACTATTATGTTGCTTCCCCTTATGACCATTATGACTATGTTTTTTGCTTTGAAAGCGGATAAAGTAGTGGAAGAGTTTATTATGGGCGGTAGAGGTAAACCTAAAAGAAGATAGTTAGATAATTAAATGATATGCGCCGTTATGAAATCCAGCAGATTTACCAAGATATTTACGATCCTCCTAGTTTTATTAGGAGTTTCCCTATTTAACAACGTATTTGCACAAGAAGAATGTGACGAAGACGGTTTTATTGTCAATAGCTATTGTCCTTGTCCCCCTGATCCTGGTATAGCTTCAGTTTGCGGATTTGTGAGTGACGCGAATATTACCCAGGATCTTCCCGATACGGGTATAGAAAGAGCAATCTGGTCTACCAGAAAACCTGTACCCGGTGTTACCGTGACCATTTATGAAAATAACCCTGATATACCAACAGGTAAGCCGTATGGGAAGCTAGACAGAAAATTTGGTGCCTGCTACACCACAGAAGAAGAAGGAAAATATCACTGTTTAATGCGGAGACTTAATCCCGGCAACATGGCCTATGTCATTTTTAGCTGTGACGGAAAAATAGCGGATATGAAGATTATACCCACTGTGAAAAGTTACATAGGACTAGATTCAGATATAGATTGTAGCGGCGAATATAGTTACAATGCCCTAGATGATGAGCTAGACTTTGCTGAGAGAAGTAATTTTTTGGGCTGTTTATCAACATCTGATGAAGAGGAAAATGTTAACGCCGGTTTTGAGGAACCGGAGTACATCTACAAAAGTGCTGATATTGGTGAGAAGGGTGGAGATATTAGATTCAACCCTTTCACTGGAGTTTTACCCATTGTTGGTGTGCACAACGGTGCCTTTTGGGAAAAGGATTGTTTGTTCGAATTCACAGGACCGTTAGATTTAAACAGAGAATACGCTCTATTCGGAGGTTTTTTTGGTTTAGCAAACTATGGAAGTGTGTCAGAAAAGTGTAATTTGGATCCGGACAGAGATGGTGATGGAGCTATAGACGGCGATGATGGAAATCCCCTCAATGATCCTGATGAACTCACAGTGCCGTTCAGATATGATATTCCAACATTGCAGTTAGAGCACGAGCAGCAGAGGATTTGGGAGACCAGAACTTCCATGCAACGGGAAATACAGGATCCCAGAGCATTTCAACAGTACAACCATCTCATGTTTGGTGAATGTGTAGGTAGGGCGTTTCTCAGGTATTTTGGCGATGATGATGAAGACCTGCCTATTTCCTGCAGTGAGCTGGCGGAGTGTAACGAAGCCTTAGGAGATCCTTTTAGGAATACACACACAGCATTGAGTTTAGGATCACGTCTTGAGTTACAAGTTACTTGGGAGGACATCTTAGATGCAAATGAAAGGGATCCGGAGGACATAGTTTGCGAAGATGAAGAATTGGGAGAGATTATGATTTCTGAGGTGCAACCACCATTCCCTGATAACCCGTGCGAACCGGGAAGCCCGGGGTGCCCATATAAGTTATCAAGAGATTACTATATGCCGCAGTTTTTTGTTGAGGTTGGTGGTGTAAAAAAACCTAAAACAGCAGAAACAGCGAATGACGCATATGGAAGTATCCCTAGGAGTTTAGTATGGGAACCTATAAGTACAGAAGCGGAAACTCCCCATGAATCAGGGCACTATGTGAATTATGAGGACAAATCTTCGCAGAGGACAAACTCAGGCAGGACAGCTATCAGATTAGCCTCGAAAAGTAATGCTGATCTCGGGGACGTTATGACTAACAGGTTCGTGAGTTACATAGACGCTGTAGATGAAACTTATGATTATAATTCGGAATCAACAATTTGGGATGCAGGTGGAGATGTTAAAAGCCTATGTACCATTTCTAGTGTTAACGATTTGCTTATAATTCCCGACCTGGCTACAGAAACCACAACTTTGGTGAGCAACGAGTTTGTTGGAGATGAAACGGATCATAAAGAGGACGAAACGGCGGCCTCGTCAACCTATGGTACAAATTGGGGTATGGCAAGAGACGAAGCTATGTCAAACGATTATTTCTGGCGTGATGTGCTTGATACCTTACAAAGGTACTCAAGTGGTGGCGGTGTGCAGCTAGACTTGATGACCGCTTGGGCAATCGTAAGAAACATTGCCTCACGTGGAGCCGGTAATGTTTATAAATCGTTCGCAGAAAGAATAGATAACTGGGCACAAGTAGGCTACCCTTCTTATATGAATACGGAATACTGCATTGCCGAAGATACCTTTGAAGCAGCCTTCCCAGCTTATGGTACAGGAGGTTATCCTGGCGGACACGCTTGCTATCCTTGGATAGATGTGCCCAGTGGGGAAAATTGTGACGCTTGGCCGGGACCTCCGGGTGAGTGGCCTCCTACTCCAGAGGTGAGTGCGCTAGGTTATAACGCTGGTTCATGGCCAGGTATAGAGGGAGAGCTAAGAACATGCAGAGCTTTAAATTGTGAGATAAGAACAAAAACTCGAACTTGCGATGAGGAAATATGCAGGTGGGTTTGGAATTCACGCGCCGGCGTATTTGTTTGGGTGTGCAGTGGTTGCGGGGATAATAATGGAGATGGGAACGTGGACTCAAACATTGATGATTCTACGAGAGGCTGTAACGACGGTGAGCTTAGGGCCTGTTTAGTTGAGCAAAGAGATAACTGGGATGAACAGCCTCCAGATCCCCCTCCACTGGATCCCCCTGATTATGATGATGAAAATAGTAGTATACGCGCTTGTGATTTAGAAAAAGCCGGACCAATGCAAGAGCCGGGTGATATTTGGAAAGACCACTCTGCTAGGATAGTTCAGCAGCCTTTTTTCGGGCAATCTCAAGAAAATGTTGATACGGTGTCCTTGACCGCTAACTACACGGCACTTTCCCTAACCAGTAAGGTTGAAGAAAGAAGAGAAAGCCATAAGGTTAGTTTTGTAGATTATGCATCCACAAATGATATCAGCGGAGGGGGACCTGCACAGGCCATAGATCCTGATAGGCTTAGGCACAGGAACACCGCAGGCACAAATTCTCAAGGATTTGGTACCGGGGCGGCAGTAGATCTACTAAAAACCATTAGCCACCCCGAAAGGTTTGGTTCTCTGGTTGAGCCGTTGCCGGACTGGATTCCAAATTGTAATTTTTATGATCCTAATTCATGGTGTTATGCTATTCAACCTCCTGGTCCCATCGATTTAGATAGTTTGGATGGAGGTGCATGTAATCCAAATACTACTCGGGGAGCATGTCCTTTGAACGGTTATGTACCCGCTATTGCAGAGAGAATACTAGGTGCCGCCGGAGCTAATTCGGGGGTTGATGGCGCAGTTTTGCTGGCAGCCATATATGGAGAAGGTGGGTGGATTGGTCCTGGGGCAAGGCTTGATTGGATAGATGCCAACGTCAGAGCCTGGAGCGAACCCTGGTATGCGAGAATACCTGGATGTAACGACATGGTGCCCACAGCCCAGGGACCTTTTGGTATGATAACCCGTTGGTTTGAAGGTGCGGTAGCTAATGGAGGATACCACCCATCGAGAGTAAGTCCTACCAACGGACAGGTTATAGTCAGTAAATGTAACTTTATAGACGCAGCTTATGCTGCGGCACAGATGCTTGGTGGAATAGGATGTAATGGTTTTAGTGCAGCTGATGTAAGACAGAGATTAGCGGTTTACAGAGGCGGTTCTCAAGCAAATCCGGCAGACGTACCCCAGTTTTTAGTAGACACCGCTATGAACTGCCGCTAAAACACTCTCCACCTTTATCCAAACACCCCTTAGGTTGATTAGTCCCAAAGGACGCATCGAACCAAGTGAGATATAATAACCCCATGCTGATACAGAAAAACCGCAAGGCTCTCTTTAACCACGAGATTCTCGAGAAATTTATGGCAGGAATTGAATTAAAGGGTTTTGAGGTCAAGGCAATAAAAGAAAATAAAGCCAGTTTTGAAGGTTCGTTTGTCAACATAGTGAAGGGCGAGGCCTTTGTACAAGGTATGCATATTGGCAAGTATTCGAAACAGAGCCAGGATTACTACGAACAAGAAGCACGCCGTCCTAGACGTTTGCTCTTAAATAAGCATGAGCTGAAAAAACTAAAAAAAGAAATTTCCGAAAAAGGTAAAACAGCGGTTCCATTGGCACTGTTATTAAAACGAGGCATGATCAAATTAGAGTTTGCGGTGGTTAAAGGTAGAAAAAAGCACCAGAAAAAACAATTACTGAAAAAGAAGCAGATAGAAATGGATCTAAAGAAAGAGATCAAACAGCAGTTTGAGTTGCCGTAATAGTATTTTAAGCATATTGAAAATTCGTACGAAGTGAGTTATAATACAGACCCATAGTGTTATGGGTGTAATTACGGGGATGCGTAGGCATTGATTGGAAGAAGTAATTACGAGAGCAAGCCGAAGTGATAGATTTTCGTAAAAAACTATCAAAACATAAGTGCTGATGAATACGCATATCAGCCAGCATACGCTTACGCTTAAGTGTATGTGTCAGAACCCTTTGGGTATATCCCAAATCGTTTTGAGGTCCTGTGCTCACTAGCCTGAGGGGAGTGCAAGGGCGTTATAAAATCAGGCACCGCAGCTTAAGCCTGACCAGTTTAGGTTGTTTGCGAAAGGAAGGTCTAGGGAAAGGTTAAGGGTTTGCGGTTGCCCGACTTTTACCGAATAAATTTCCGCTAAGCTTGTATTCTTTTGTATTTTATAGCTTTCAAGACGGGGGTTCGAATCCCCCCATCTCCACCAGAAAAAAGCAAATGTGTTTAATGTACGTTTGCTTTTTTTACAGCTAGTTTCAAGATCCAAAACGCTAAAATAAGATAAACGAGGGTAGTTCCGAACTGAAGGTACAAAAATCCCGACCAGGACAACAAAAACATCAAAATCAGGAAGCTGTAGAGCCTTCTATTATCGGATTTTCTGTAGAAATCACTGCTAACTAAGTACAAGGGCAAAAGAAAAACTACTATGTCAACCGGCATAGTGTGCAGGTTGATCAAAGGGGTGAAAAAAACTATGGCTGCAAAGGCCAAGTCTTTATTAATGTATTCGTTTTTCTTAGCAAGCGTAAGTAAAACTGCTCCATAAAGAAGTAAGTTTACTATAACTGTTGTAACCTTAAGATAAGTACTGTTGCTTATTAATAACGATAAGGACGAGCTGAGGTTATAGTTGAGTAATACGTTAGTTCCGTAACTTACCGACTCGCTGAGAAAGAGAAACTTTGGGTAGGTAGTTAAAAACCCAATTCCATATAAACCAATATTTAACACCACCAGAACCGCCAGCGAAGAAACTATTCCAATCAACAAGCTCTTCACTTTCTTATCCTTCGAAAAAAGAACCACCAACATAGGAATAATGATAAGGAACTGAGGTTTTAAAAGTACGAACCCTACAACTAAACCTGCTAACAGCATTCGTCTATTTTTAATAAAATAATATGTTAAGGAAATGATCAACAGGATCAATAGAGAGATTTGGCCTGCGCTGACGTTACTCCAAATAGGTATATACCAGGGAAGTGCTAACAGGAGGTAAAACCAGATTTTTTTATCGACAGTTACCATTTTGTAGTATACTGCCAGAATTAAGACGACCAGAATTATATTAACAAGAGCCAAAGGGTAAAAAGCTTCCGTGTAACTCATTTCGGCTAACGGACGCACTAGGAGCCCCGTTATGGGCGGCGCTCTGAAGGCTAGTATTCCCTTCATTTTTTCTAACCCGGCAAGCTCACTCTGAGTTTCTACTTGGGCATCCCAATCGTAGAGTTTTTTTATGCCCTCATCTTTTATTATCTTGGCACCCGTATAGTACATGAGAAAATCCGGAGGGTTATTATCTTCGATCCAGTTCCTTCCTACTCGCACCTTTATCTTATTTGTCATGGATTCCAAAAGGAAAAGTGAAGCAAATATTAAAAATGCCGTAAGGAGGAGAGTTTTTATTTTTCTAGTACTTGGAGCATTAATCATTTAGGTGTTTTCATTATCGCATTTGTGTTTGGGGAAATTAAGTCCGGTTTGACTAGAATCTAGGTATTAGTAAGGAGGTGAGTTTAACTATATTATAATATAGGTCTACACACCGGTATACTAGAGGTTTGTATACTAGTTAAGGCCGCAGCCCAAGTAGATAAATAATTGTGGATAACCTATGGAAAACCTAGTAAACACATTTTTTCCGGCAAAATGCTTTAACTGCGGGGAAAATTACGGAGATATTTGTCGTGCATGCCTAAACGAGTGCTTAATTGCCAGAAATTTCTATTGTATAGTCTGTGACAAACCTGTGGTAAAGGGTAAAACTCATGTAAAGTGTGAAGGCAACTTTACCCCAAGAAGTATCTTTAGTGCCTTTGAGTACTCAGGCATAGTGAGAAAATGCATAAAAACAGCAAAATATCGATCCAAAACCTTTGCGCCACTAAAGAAATTAGCTCTAGAGGCCGCTAAAATGGCTTCTACCTGCAATTTACAGTACCAAGGATACACAGTAACCTCCATTCCTCTCAGCCGAAAAAGAAACAAAGAGAGAGGGTTTAACCAGGCAGGATTAATTTTATCAGCCATAGCTAGGCAGTATGATCTATCCCATAGGGAGTCTATTTTAGCTAGAAAAAAGCAGACCAAAGCTCAGTACGGCCAGGCAAGAAAAGAGAGGTTTGAGAATTTGCGAGGAGCGTTTGTTTGTAATAGAAATATTAAAGGTCAGAAAATACTCTTAGTAGATGATATTTGCACAACGGGAGCCACTTTGCTGGAGGCGTCTAAGGTTTTACGCAGTGCAGAAGCCCAGGAAGTGCAGTGTTTTACCTTGGCTAAAAAGTTTTAGTTTTTTCCCGCAATCTCATTAATCACGTAGTGATGTATCGCACTTAGTGCGATATAATATAGCGGTAATTGGAGGGTTGGCAGAGTGGTAATGCAGCGGCTTGCTAAGCCGTGACCGTTAATACGGTCCGTGGGTTCGAATCCCGCACCCTCCGCCATGATCACAGCCAAGTGTGTTTTATTTACGAATAAGCTATACTTAACCTAATATGAAGGTAACCGACCTAACCGATTTAATAGGTGTGACAAACACAAAAAAGGATCAGCCGGTAGCGCCGGAAGAAGCGGAGTTTAGACGGGAAAACCTTGGATCTAAATCGATCTACTTATCTTGGGAAGCCAAACCTAGCGCTCCAACTGCCTCTATTGATCCCAGATTTAAAAAGACCTTCTTAGTCATTGGTGCTGTCGTGGGCTTGGTTCTTATGGTTATGGGAGAAGTGTTTTTGCTCCTGGTGATTGCCAGCTTGGTTTTTATTACCTACGTATTATCAAATAACCCTTTGGAAAGTTTTAAGTACGAATTAAGCAGTCACGGACTGAGTGTGCATGGGAATCATTACTATTGGGACGAAATGGAAAGGTTTTTCTTTACTAAGCATTTTGGTAGCGAAAATCTAGCTGTTGATCTAAAAGAAGGATTACCTGCCAGGCTTATTATTGCTTTTAACCACAACGATAAGGAAAAGATCACCGAAAGCATGAATAAGCATCTTCCTTATTTGGAGGAGGAGCCCTTGAATTTTATGGATAAAGCGTATACAGGTATTTTAGGCAAGTTTGATTTCCAAAAGAAAAAATAGTAGTCTCCCCATATATAATGCACCCGTAGTTCAGTGGATAGAACGCAGCGTTGCGGACGCTGAGGTCGGGGGTTCAAATCCCTCCGGGTGCGCCAAAGTTGTTACACAGGCTTATTTGGGCCGTTAGCTCAGTCGGCTAGAGCGTCGCATTCGCATTGCGGAGGTCGGGGGTTCGATTCCCCCACGGTCCACCAAGAATTTTGGAGGGGTGCGAGAGTGGTTTAATCGGCTGGTCTCGAAAACCAAGCGCTTGCGAGAGCAGGCACGAGGGTTCGAATCCCTCCCCCTCCGCCATGAAAAGTAGATATTGTCTTGAGCTAACCACCTAGCTGTAAAAACCTTTACCTTCAGAGAACCCCATAGTATAATATTACACAACATTTCAAAATAACCGAGAAGAATAAAACAAATCAAGAAGGAGGCGACATGCCTGTGTTCCCGCAATTTATTAGAAGGAGCGAGAGACTCTACGCGATTCTCGAGGAGTTTGTCGACAGTTTCTTAGGCAGCACTGTCGAGGAGATTCAGGAGGCACTGGACTATTACGCTGGCGAAGACTTTACAGGGGAGACGCCTAAGAAACCGGTTTACATACATGCTGAGAGCGTTTCCTACGATGAGGTGGAGGGTACAGTCACTGTGTCAGTCGATGGTCAGGAGTATGCCTCAAGGGACTTGGCACATGTCAAGCTGGATCTTTTTTACGAAGACAAGCATATCACTAGATCCAGAAAATCCAGACTGTCTCTTTGGCATCGTAAGGGGGTGGAAGACAAGTATGAAGGTGAGGTAAGCTTCTACTACTGCGACGCGCAAGATGATGCTGGAAGGTTCATGCGAATCTGGTTCTCTGAAGGCGAAGCACCTCACTCCTTGATATCCTGAAACAAACCCCTCATTGGTAGATTCTATTTGCCATGAGGGGCTTTTTATATTTGACCAGTGTTAAATCCTATAGTACAATTACCCAATCCTACAAATACCATCAACAAGAAAAGGAGAGGATGATGGGTATGCAGTATTCGCGTACGTTTTCGGAGGAAGTTCGTCAGGCTCTTGATGAGCACGATCAGTTGGAAGCCGAGAAGGAAGCCGGTTTGGTGGCCGAAACGGCAGATTTGGACAGTCTGTATGAGGAGGTTTGGTGGCAAGAGTTTGTCAACCATTTCTATTGTGAAGACATCGAAGCTCTGAGGCGATCTGAAGCACAAGAGATCGAAGAGGCTTGGGAAGATCCTATGGCCCACGGATTCTACGATGACGATTCTTGGTACTGGGATCCGGTGGATTCGGTGGATTTGGACTCAGAACAACCAACTAGGTTCTCCAGGAGCATTATGGTGCGCAATGCGAAGAGGCTTTTTGAGGCTGTCGAACGCCGCCTTCGCACTCGTTTTATACAGTGAGCTAATTGAGCGTTCATCGCTCTTAGCTAACTCCTCTCGACCCCCGCTATTTCTGGTTAGTGCCATTAGCGGGGGTTCTTTTTTCGTGTTAGAATAGCCAACAAATAAATCATCCAAAGAAAAAATAGAAAGGAAGTTGATATGACCATCACATCGGCAAGAATCGCGCTTGATTTAGGTGATGATGTACGTGTTTCACCGCCGGATTGGCCAAACAGCCAACTTAGTGTTAAGCCCGGAGATCTTTCAATGATCGCACCAAGCGGGGAAGGCATCTATGGCTATGAGGATAAGGAGGAGAGAAATTTCCTTCTGAGCGCACCCAGATTTGAGGCTTGCGGCGGAAGTTTTTATTTTGTCAACGGTGTTTCAAAAGCTGATTTTGAGGCTCTCATGAGGGTTTTGAGAATTGAACAACGTTTTGGAAAATCAGAGAAACCCTCCAAGGATCACGCTGTATTCGTCTATGAGTCAGCAGAGCCTGGCGAAGATGGGTATCTTGCCCAGTTGAGGATAGTCTCCAGGTTTGGACTTCAATTTATGTTTGGAGCACTCGCTGAAGGTGAGTACGAAAAGTTTCCTGAGCAAAAATTAACTATGACGGAAACTTTCTGGTTGTTCATGGAACACGAACGCAATCGCTGGGGCACCGAGTTTTGGCACGACGGCAGAGGCCTGCGCGGTCTCTTTGGAGGTGATGGAGACTTTGCACGTGAGGAGCTATCCTTTGGCTTCATGGTGGAGAACGACTACCACCAGATCTATCGTATCTGGTCTCGTGCGTGGCTAGTCACCAAGTAAGCTGATTGAGTGCTCATTACTTTCAGCTAAGCATCGCCCTCGTTACATTTAGTAATATTCATTTGTAACGGGGGTTCTTTTTTTCCAAAACTGATATTATTTACTTGATGAAGACAAAATATCTACCATTTTTAATCAGCCTAGCGCTGCTTTTTTATTTTGGTCTATTTTTTGCACAAAAAATTAATCTTACCACTGCAGATTTGGGACGACATATTATCAATGGCAAAGTTTTTTTAACTCAAGGCAAAGTGATCTCCACCAATTTTTACTCATATACACAACCGGATTTTCCTACCGTAACTCATCACTGGTTTAGTGGGGTAGTTTTCTATCTTGTCGAAAAAGCTGCTGGCTTCACCGGATTATCAATTTTCTATGTCCTGATAAGCGGTTTAACTGCCTTGCTTTTCTTAAAAACAGCGCAGGAAAGATCCAACTTCGGTACAGCCCTATTTTTTACCATCTTGGTGATCCCTCTATTGGCAGATAGAAAAGAAATCAGACCGGAAGGATTTAGTTACCTGTTCATGGGGCTTTATTACTACATACTGATTTTATACAAAAAAGGGAAGATCAGTTTCAGACTGCTTCTGCCTGCAATCCTAATTACACAGCTACTCTGGGTTAATATGCATCTGTTTTTCGTTATGGGAATTTTCATGGTGGCTGTTTTTACCGCTAAGGAATTTATCGAAAAGCATTTTTACGGGAAGAAAAGTTACTATAAAAAGCTAGGATTGCTGCTGGTGTTGATGACGCTGGTTAGTTTAATCAATCCTTACGGAATCCATGGTTTGCTTGAACCTTTTAATATCCTAAAAGAGTACGGTTACATGATCATTGAAAATCAAACCATCTTATTTATGCAGAAAAGAGCCCCTAGTTTTAAGTATTTTTACATTGAAGCCTTGTCCATAGTTTTTTTGATCACGGCAATACAAAGTATATTAGTTAAGAGGTGGAGAAGCTATTTTATTTCCGGTCTGTTAACACTTACCTTCTTAGTTTTGGCTTTTCGAGCTATAAGAGGAATACCTCTATTTGCATTATTTTTCATACCCTTTATGTCCCAGTATTTCTACACGAATTTTAAAAAACAGAGTGAGAAGTTAGTGGTTTTTTCTGTGGTTGCTTTCATATTAACCCTTATTCCCGGGCACTTTTTTTCCGTTAGTCAGCCTGGGTTTGGTTTTGGGATAATCCCTGGGGTAAATGATTCGGCGGAATTTGTTAAGCAAAACAAAATAGGTGGGCCCATCTTTAACAACTACGACATTGGCGGCTACCTAATCTACCACTTTAACGACCAAGAAAAAGTCTTTGTAGATAACAGGCCTGAATCATACAGTGTGGAGTTTTTTAAAGACTTGTATGTTCCTAGCCAGGAAAACGAAGAAAAGTGGCAGGAAACCCTGGAAACTTATGATTTTAACGTCATCTACTTTTACCGCCGTGATGCAACTCCGTGGGCTCAGCCGTTTCTCATAGAGAGAATCAAGGATGACACATGGGTGCCCGTATTCGTCGATAATTATGTTTTAATTTTAGTTAGAAATAATGAAAAAAATAAGGGTATAATAGAATCCCACGAGATTCCCAAGAGTGTCTTTGTAGTAACACCATCATGAAAATAATTGTTTCAGCTGGAGGACAGGGTACGAAGATCTGGCCTTTTAGCACTAAAAAACAACCTAAGCAGTTTCAGAAGATCATCGGTCAGGAATCCCTTTTTACTCATAATGTGAAAATGCTTCTAAATAAATATCGGCCGGAGGATATTTTTATTTCCACCAAGAAGATGTACAAAAAGCTTGTTAAAGAGCAGGCGCCCAAGATTCCTGAGGAGAATCTGCTCATTGAACCTGATATTGCTAAGGGCAGGGGACCTGCGGAAGGCTTTGTATTTTTGCTGCTGTCGTTGAAACACTCTACTGAGGTATTTACCATATTGCAAGCCGACTGCATGTACCTGCCGGCAAACAAGTATTTAGCCACTCTGGAATTTATGGAAAAAATTGTCAAAAGAGACCAAAAGTTTATCTCCGGAGGTCTAGTGCCCACCTTTCCGGTAATTGGCGTGGATTATCTTTCCTTGGGAGAAAAGGTGGAGTCAGACGACTGGATGGATATTTACAAAGTAAAGAAGTTTTTAGGTAGAAAAAAGGATTATGAAGAAACAGCTAAGCTTATAAAAGAAAAAAACGTGGTCATGCACACTAATCTTAACACCTGGTTTCCCGATTTGATGTTGCAAGCCTACGGAAAATACAGACCGGACTGGTTCGAAAAACTAATGGAAATTAAAGAGGTGCTTGAAAACAAGGGTTCCGAAAAAGAAATTGAGGAAATATTTTCCCAAATGGAACCAGGATCTACGGAAGAAGTTACGCGCTATGTCTTTGAAGAGGGATATACTGTTACCTATCCTTTCAAATGGTTTGATATTGGCACTTGGGACTCAGTTTATAAGTACCTAGCGCGGAAAAACCAGGTTTACAAAGAAGGAAACGTTGTGGCGTTGGAATCTTCGGGAACATTGGTAAAAAGTACAGATCCTAAGAAGCTAATTGCCGTACTGGGTTTGGAGGACATGGTTATAGTGGATACCGAGGAGGTGTTATTTATTGCCCCCAGGGATAAGGTAGGAAATATCAAAGATGTGCATCAGAAACTTATTGATAAAGGTTTGGAAAAATTTTTATAGACAAGAGTGCCTATGCTAAAATCACCAAGTAAAATCACCAAGCCTTACTATTAGGAGGGATGCGAGAGCGGCTGAATCGGCTCGCCTGGAAAGCGACGCGCTCCGAAAGGGGCACGGGGGTTCGAATCCCCCTCCCTCCGCCACACTAGGGCACCAGTAAATAAAAGATCACATACTGCAGGGGATAAAAAACATAAAATAAATATTTTACTCTCGGACCGGGTTTGCCATTGTAAAAAGCCACAAAGAATAGGGAGATAAGTGCAAACGGTTGTATGATAGAAACCATACTAAACGCAACTTGCTTAGTTAGTACCAAAATGGGAAGCAATCCAAAATAAATAGCGGATTGCGATAAGAGCATCATTTTAATATCTTCGAAATAGATATAAAAAGAAATAATGGATAAAACACCCAACATACCATAATCACTATCAATTAGCTGGGCTGTCGCTGAGTAGACCAGAACAGCGATAATTTTTACTAGATTACTTTTCCCATCCCTGATCACTTTTATGCCTAGCAGTCCTAAAAACAAGGTAAAAAAAATGTTCAGCTGAGCAAACGAAACATCAATTGATCTAAAGGCAATAGTGTAGGGAATTTGCGAGAGCAGAGAAAAGATAAAAAGTCTTTTTAAATAGGCATTGATGTCTTTTGTGTGCTTAGCGCCGTTGGCTATCATCCAGGCAAAAAGGGGAAAGGAAAGTCTTCCCAGTGCCCTAAGGAAAACTGCTTGAGGAAAAATGAAAACACCAATGTGGTCAATAGCCATAGCTAAAATAGCAATAATTTTAATAGTGAAGGTATTCATATCTTTACCGGCTCATTATATTACAGTTCTCGTGTGTATGAAAATGCTGTAATTAAGCCATAAAACGCCCAATAGGAGAAGTAATTATGACGCGTATGTTAAGTGTGTAGGTGTGCCTTTTTTCCTAAAGTATGCTATACAATCTGTAATGGACACAGTTTCCCAAATTAAGCAAAATCTAGATGTTGTAGATATTGTCGGTGGTTATTTAAGTCTTAAAAGAGCAGGAAAAAATTACAAAGCTTTGTGCCCGTTTCATTCTGAGGATACACCTTCATTCATGGTTTCTCCGGAGCTGCAAATATACAAGTGCTTTGGTTGTGGAGAGGCTGGTGACATGTTTAACTTTGTCCAAAAAGTGGAAGGCGTTGATTTTAATAGGTCTTTGGAAATATTGGCGGACAAGGCAGGTGTCAAAATTGAGAGGACTCAGATGGACCCAAACTACAAGAAGAAAAAGCTTATCTTCGAAATTAATAGTACCGCCGCAGATTTTTACCACCACCTTTTAACCAAGCACAAAGTAGGTAGGAAAGGCCTTAACTACCTTTTAAAAAAGAGAGATGTGGATGCCAAAACAATAAACAGGTTTAAGATAGGTTACGCTCCTGACAATTGGGATACCCTCCACAGTTTTTTAGTGAAAAAAGGTTATAAGGATGAGGATATTTTGCTCTCCGGAGTGGTAATTGGGAAAAGGTCCGACAAAGGTTTTATTGATAAGTTTAGAGGGAGAATAGTCTTCCCGTTTATTGATATCAACGAGAAAATTGTTGGTTTTAGCGGTAGAGACATAGTAGGCAGAGATCCCAAGTACCTTAATACCCAGGATACTTTAGTTTTTAATAAGAGCGGCTTTGTTTATGGGTTGGACAAAGCTAAGGTGGATATTAAAAAGAAAGGAGCAATTTTGGTAGAAGGTCAAATGGACGTTATTAAAGCTTTCCAGAAAGGTATCACAAATGCAGTGGCTGTTTCCGGTACCTCACTGACCTCGTTGCAGTTAAAGATCATTTCCAGATACACCAAAGAACTGATTCTTAGCTTCGACTCGGATGAGGCAGGCATGTCTGCCACAGCCAGAGCCCTTTCTCTAGCCGAACCCTTTGATTTTGAGATAAAAGTTACCTTAATTCCCGAAAAATACGCCGACCTAGACGACTTTTTAAATAAAAGCTTAAGACAGGCCAAGAAAGCTCTAGAATCCCCGGTACCTATCTATGATTTTTATTTCGCCAATGCCTTAAAGAATTATAATAAAGGATCCGCATATGGCAAAAAAAAGATCGTTGAATATTTAGCCCCTATTTATTCGAAAATTACTAACAGCATAGTGCTTGATCATTATGTTAAAAGAATTGCGGAAGAAATTGATGTTACGGAGGAGGTAGTCAGGGAGTCTCTAAAAGATAAAGAGCACACAGCCCTAAAAGAGGAAATAACCGAACAAGAGCAAACTGGCGTGCAAGCGAACGTAAGAAAATTACCTGAGGAGTATTTTATTTCCTTGTTGATCAAATCAGACCTTGACACTATGGGGCAATTTTTGTATAAACTTAAGGCTAAAGATTTTTTTAACGAGCGTAATAAAGAGATATTTGGAACGTTAAAAAGTTATATTGATAGTAAGCCAAGGGAGTTTGATATAAAATATTTTAGAGACAGGTTGGACGATAATTATAAAGAAGTTATTTTAGAAATGTATCTTTGGGACTTTGGTGAGATAACCGTTGATAAGGATCTATTTGTAAGTGAGCTAGATTCAGCCATTTCTCGTATAGAAAAGAACTCTATCAAGAGAAAGTTGAAAGAATTGACCGAGCAAATAAAACTTGCCGAATTAGAAAAAAATGCCGAAGCAGTTAAGGAGTTATCTAAAAAGTTTGCTAGACTTTCGAAAAAGTTAATTTGATATGCCTAAAAAAGCAACGAAAAAAGCAACGAAAAAAGCAAAACTTAGCCTAAAAGAAAAAAATATCAGGAAATTAATTACCATTGGTAAGAAACAAGGTTATTTAACCTTAACCCAGATATTGGAATTATTTCCTAACGCTGAAGAAGACATAGAAACATTGGATTTCCTTTACGAGAAGTTATTGGATGCCAAAGTAGATGTTTTTGACGTGGAGTCAGAGAAGGAAGCTGAAAAATTAGCAGAGATAGAACAAATAGACCTCACCAAGCAAAAGCTTGATAGAACGGTGTCTTCTGATCCGGTGCGCATGTATTTAAGAGAAATCGGCAAAGTGGACCTATTAAAGGCAGAAGAAGAAGTTGAACTAGCTAAAAGAGCTGAGAAACATGACCAGGAAGCCGCGGATCTACTGGCTAAAGCTAATTTAAGATTGGTTGTTTCCATTGCCAAAAAATATATGGGCAGGGGCCTGCACTTTTTGGATCTGATCCAAGAGGGTAATATAGGGTTGATGCGCGCCGTGGAGAAGTTTGACTGGAGAAGGGGTTTTAAATTTTCTACCTACGCCACCTGGTGGATCAGGCAGGCCATTACCAGAGCCATTGCCGATCAAGCCAAAACTATCAGAATTCCGGTACACATGGTAGAAACAATCAATAAATACAAGAAAATTGAGCGAGAATTGGAGCAAAAGCTGCAAAGACCGCCCAACCCTGATGAAATTGCCAAAGTTATGGGGATAGATGAAGATAAGGCCCACGAAATAGAAAGAATTTCCCAGGACACCACCTCTTTAGAGACCCCTGTAGGTAAAGAGGAGGACACCCGATTAAAAGAATTCATTAAAGACGAAGTTACCGTATCCCCTTTTGATTCGGCTAGCCAGGAATTGTTAAAGGGCCACATTGACGACGTTTTGGAAACACTAAATCCCAGGGAAAGAAGAGTATTGTCCTTAAGATTTGGCCTGAAAGATGGTAGGAACAGGACTTTGGAAGAGGTAGGACGAGAGTTTGGGGTAACTAGGGAAAGAATTAGACAAATTGAAGCCAAGGCATTAAGAAAACTGAGACACCCCTCAAGAAGCAAGAGGTTAAGGGATTATTTGTAATATAAGGTTTTAGGCTGAGGTTTAACCTCAGCCAGATTCTCATAGATAAACACATCCGAGAGTGGTATCAGGTTGGGTTTTGGTAAGACAAACTGATTGATTAACATAAATTGTCTAGGATCAAGTATGGTCTCCTCGAATTCTTTCCATGTTTGGTAATAAAAAGGGTAAGTTTCTCGTACAACCTCTCTTTTATAGTTGCTTAACGGCCTGGAAGAAATAACTACATAAGAGTAGTGCTCAAGATTTTCCGGTGTCTGAAACTGGGCTCCTTCGCTGGAGTATACCGGCAGGGTAACCACTTTTGAAGTAACGAGCTTGTTCATGGGGTCCAAGCCCTCTTCACTGTAAACTAAAACACTTTTTATGGGATCCAGGTTATCACGCATCCAAAGGTAGGCCGCAGATTTTGGAGTATATCTTTGGAACTGATGCAGAAGTAGCGTTGGGAAATATAAGTAGGAAGCAAGCAGAAGTATAGCTACGAATAACAAAACCAGACGGCTTTTTAATCTTTCCAACAAATAGTCCAGCCCAAAGGATGCATACATGAGAACAATAGGTAGGATAGGCAGCAACCAGCGGTCAACCCTTCGGCTCTGCAAAGTAAAAAACACCAGATATATGATGACACTGCCTACCAAAAAAATATGAAAGTCAAGATCAACCCGTTCTTTAAATGATTTGTATTTCCCGTAAAGAGAAGATAGTAAAACTAATGGTGTAGTTATAAACCCCAAACCAAATATATATTTGTAGACAGATAGATCAACCGAGTCAAAGACCAAACCGCCTTCCTTGGTGAACATGGATAGTATGCGAAAAGTAAATCTTTCCGACAAGATAAAGGAAAAAGGATTTGTCATCATGAAAACCCCCAAAGCCACAAGATTTAACGCCGCCAATCCTCGATAGTCTTTTTTCCTAATGTATGGGTAGTAAAAGAGAGGTAGGGTTATGAGGGTAGTAATTTTTGTACCAATAGCCAGTCCCAACAACGCGCCTGTAAGCAATGTAAACTTAGTATCCTCTTCCTTCCTGCGAAAATAGTAGAAAAGAGTTAAGTAAGATAAAGAGAGTACGATGGTTTGAATGAGATCAGCATTTATGTAATGTGCGTGCACGATCAGTTTCCAATTTAGGGCAACTAATAATAGTGTCACAAAAAATACCAGCCACTTTTTTCTTAGCTTATAACTTAAAACGGCTGTAGATAGCACAATGAATATGGACAGCAGAGCATTAAAAGACCTCATGAAAACGTAGAGGCTAGTTTTATCAAAGGGCAGGCTCAGCAGGTTACTTAATTTGCTGAAAGTCATGGTGGCCAGTGTAAATAGGTAAGCAGGAAAAGTGCCGTAAACAAAAGAAATGGGTATGAGTTGGTAATAATCATTATTTTTAATGATGTTTCGTATTTCGTAGGTATATCTAATGGCTAATTCAGCTATTTCCGGTTCATCAGCGTAAAAGCTGTGGGGTAAGCCAAACTCAATGTGATACAGCCTGAAAAATAATCCCAAGGCTAGTATAAAGAGGACCAAAAATTTATGCAGTTTGCTCATTTTTCTAGTAGAATTTTTCTAGTTTCTTGTTTATAACTCTCTACGCTGGGCTGATCAAAAGCGTTTACTCCTAGCAAATGTCCCAAATACATTATTTCTACCATTTTGAACTGCATGAACTGTCCAAGGGACTCCAGAGTAATATCATCCAGGATAACTTCTATGAAGGGAAGATCATTTTTTGCAAAGGCAATTTTTACACCTGCTAAAATGGCATCCATAATTTCTGAAGTACTTTTTTCTTCGATCTCGCTGAGAAGCTCTATGACAGGTTCTTGAGGTACGCTAATGTTGGCACCCGAATTTTTTGTAGAAATAAAAGTAAATAACTTATCCTTAATGCCCCCCAGATAAAGCTGTCCCATGGAGTGTAGATCCGTGGAGCCAATAGAGACGGTGGGGGTAATTCCTTTGCCGTCTTTGCCGATACTCTCACCCATAAGCTGTCTGTACCACTTGCCCAGAGATTCCAGTTCGGGGTGGAAAAAGAAATTGTCGTTGATCAGCTTGCCTTTGACGTAGTTTTCGAAAATTATGATGGCTGATAGAGCGGAGGGGTTCTTTGAGACGGTTTTATTTAAACAGACTCTACGGGCTTCCATGGCGCCTTTAAGGAGTTCGGAGAGGTCAATACCCAAACATGCTAAAGGGAAAAGCCCTACGCTGGAAAAAACTGAGAATCTCCCGCCTACCTTGTTGGGTACCGGCAAGCAATCCAGATTTAAGCTGCGAGCAGTCTTCCAAAGGTCTGAGTTATAAGATGTAGTAATAACCAGCCTATCTTTGGCAAAAGGAATACCGCTGGAAATTATTTCCAAGTTAACGAGGGTCTCTGTGGTTTTTCCTGATTTGCTGATGGTGTTAATGATGATTTCCTCGGGGCTTTTGATGTTCTTTTTAATAAACTTGTAGAGTTTGTAAATGTAGGTTGGATCGTTGGTATCCGCAAAGATCATTTTGGGGTATCTGTCCGGCTCAATAAGATCAAAATAGCCATAGAGAGCATCGTAAATAGCTTTCGTGCCTAGGTTAGAACCACCGATGCCTATATCCAGGACATATTTTAAGTTGCTATTTACGTATTTTGACTTAAGCTTATGGATTTTTTCGAGAATGCTCTCATCAAAGGGAAGATTTATAGAACTCTCCTCATACATGTAATTATCAGCCTCTGCCACCTTGGTCAAGCGTTTGATGTATTCCTCAAGATGCTGTGCTTGCGCGGCTACCTCGTCCTTGGTGACATGAGAGCTATCTTCGTATCTGAACAACATATCTTCTCCTATTTTATCAGGTATCCGAACTCATTAGGAAGTTCTAATTCTTTAATTATTTCGCCTTGTATACCGCTAATAAATCTTTTTATAACTTTGCGTTCGCGGTTTTCAATGTTCTCTTTTTTTACCATGGCCTCTTTACTACCCGTGATAAGGATCAATTTTGCCGGGACCTCCGCCAACCAGGCAAGCAGCCCATTTTCTTGACGGTGGACAACAGGCACTAGCTTAAGCATAAGAGCAAGATCAAACCGGCCTACATTTTTAGGGAGGTAGTGTTGCCAGTCTTCTTTTCCAAAGCGCTGGTTATAAAGTATAAGATTTTTAAGTTCCTGCACATCTTTGTACTTGTTTAGTTTATTAAATGATTCTTTATCCTTGTCGAGCCAAACGTATTCTTTAAATCCATTAAACAAACCGGTTTCAATGGAAGCGGGAAACATACCTCCGCCAAGGTCAATGATATACGAAGATCGTGCAAAATAGGGCTTGAGTTGTTGGAAAAAGCTATCTATAAAAGGTTTCCGTTCTTTAGTGGATAAATGGGAGTCAACCGGCGCCTTCAACGTAGTTTGGTATGTTCTCAATTGGTAGTAGATGTCTTTCTTGGTCTTTTTTATAAAGTTTTTGTACTGGTGAGTTCGATAAATACTTTTTAAATTCCCGGCAATGGCGATCTCGTTTTTTAAGGCAGGAAATCTGTCTAACTCATTTTTTAAGATCTGTCGCACTTCCTCGGAAGAAATTTTGTAGTTTTTAACAATTTTTTGTGTTTGTTCGCCGAGAAACTTTTCCAACATGTGCATATGATAACATTAAAAAAATGCCTAAAAAGAAACGCCAGAAGAAGAAAATAATCCTTGGTAGCTTGCTATCCGCGCTGCTCATGTTGATCACCGGCTTAGTAATATCTCTAGATAAAGAAGATGAGAACGTCTTGGGTGAATATGTGGGTGATTATTATAAGGTAGTAAAAGTCGTTGATGGAGATACCCTGGTAGTGGAGAGGAACGGACGAGAGGATAAGGTGAGGTTAATAGGGGTCGATACACCGGAGCTTAAACATCCTAGAAAAGAAGTGGAATGCTTTGCCATAGAAGCTTCCAAAAAGGCTAAGGATCTATTGCTGGGTAAACGGGTGAAATTGGCTGACGATCCTTCTCAGTACGATAAAGACCGCTATGGAAGGTTGCTGAGGTATGTTTATCTGCCGGACGGTATTTTTGTAAATGAGCTTCTCATTAAGGAGGGTTACGCCTACGAATACACTTATCAAACTAAGTACGCTTTCCAGGAAGAGTTTAAGCAAGCCGAGGAACAGGCCAAGGATGGAAGGATAGGTTTGTGGGGACCTCTTTGCAATAATTAGTCTGAAAAATCAATAAGATCCTCGCACTCCTCCTTTTGCTCAGAAAAGTCTTGTTCATACTCTTCTTCCAAGTTATCCCAGGCCTCTCGACAGTTTTTATAAGCGTTAATGCTGCCAGTGATGTTGAGCTCATTGGATAGGAGAGCTATTCGTTTGCTGACAAATAGGTAAGTTTGCTTTAATTCAATAACCTGTGTGTAGGTTAGCAAGGAGTTTGTATATCCATCCCAGAGTTTATCTGCTATGTCTATTGCCTTTTCGATCTTGGCAAGGAGTTTATGAAGAAGATCTGAGTCCACGTTTTCCGAGTCAGCCGTTTTCTTCCAGCTGTTTAAGACGGCTTGGTCATGTATCTTCCTATTTTCCCAGAAAAGTACCTCTTCGTAATCATAAGGTATAGGGTCATTAGGATCTAAGTATTTTTGTGTATCGGGATATGTTTCGGGCCCATCCGTATTAGCTGCAATTTCTTTGTGGGTAGGTTCAGGAGGTATTTGGGGAGACCCCGTGTCTTTTTCGATCAAGTTTTTTACTACCTTTTTGGCGTAGTTAGAGGCAATGGCATAACCGATCCCTTCCGAAGGAGCGTTTTTATCGATCCAGCTGGTTTTCGAAGTATTAATGCCTATGACCCCGCACTTGTTTATCAGAGGGCCTCCTGAGTTCCCGGGATTTATGGGAGAATCAGTTTGCACCATGGGAACATTTTCGTTACCCAAAAAGGTATATCTGGAGAAAACACCCTTGGTGATAGTAGATTCTCCGTAAGGACTGTTAGGCCAGCCAATAGCAAAAACACTTTCAGCAAGTTCCAAATCCTGACTATCGGACCATTGGCAGGAAGTAAAACCGGGGTCTATTTTCAAAACGGCCAAATCATCTTCACTGACAAAGCCGACAATGCGGGATGAGTGAAAATCACCTTCATAAAACACATTGACATAGCCATCTTTTGAGTCACTAATGACATGATAATTAGTGACCAAGTATCCTTTGGGATCGATCAAAAAACCTGTGCCGTGTTTCTCAACATCACCTATGAGAAAAGTGCAGTATTTGGCCAAATTGAGACTCTCTTTTTCCGAACAAGTTATAACTGTGGTTTTTGGAATGGCAACGCTTTCCTGAGGTGCAAAATAACCTTTTACAACGAATGTAAACACATAGATTGCAACAACCGATAATATAACAAGTAATAAAATCTTAATGTATCTTAGGAATTTTCTCATCTGCAGGTATTTTACCACTTAGGTTATATTTACAATTTGTGGTTTGACTAGTTCTTGATAGTCGGAGGTTTTTATGGCTATGGATACTTTCTTGTCCCCTGCATTAAAAATGATGACATCGTTTTCAAAGACTTTGTCATCAGTGTAAACCTCTAAGTTAAATAAATTACCAAAAGGGGGTACGCCGCCTAATTTAATACCACCCGTTATTTTGAGTACCTCATCTTTGGTGGCAAACCTAATATCTTTGGCTGTAAATAACTTTTTTGTCTTTTTTATATCAAATTTCAGATCTCCGGGAACAATTAACATAACAAAAAACTTGACTCCCCCCGACTTTTTAATTCGTACGATAAGAGCTTTAGCCCCTTGTTTTAAAGTATATTGATCCGGACGGATCTCTGCGGCTTCCTCGCTGGTACGAACAGCTTTGTGCTCCATATAGTCGTACCACATATCATTTTCTTGCAAAAGATTTCTAATTTTACTAACGCAGCGGTGCATATTATTTAAAGAAAATTTACTTAAATAGTGCGGCAGCCGTGTCCCAAAAATAGGGATTATTATTGACGTATTTTTCCCAGTACCACCACTCCACCCCCCAAAAGTAATAATCTTTAAAACCGGCTTTTTGGGCGTAGGTGATGGTATCTATGAATTGGTGCCTAGACATGGTTTTGTTTTTTTCATCTTCGGAAAGCATGCTGTTAATAGCAGGACCCCAAGGTTCGGATTGCAGTTCAGTGACAATGATCTTTTCCTGGGGTACGAGTGTGAGATCGGCCTTTATTTTATATGTCCAGTGAGCCAGTGGATATTTAAAGTAGATGAAGTTGCCTAAAAATATATGCCAAAAGTCGTACCACACTTTGCGGTACATGGAAATTCCTAAGATATCGCCAGCCTGAAAGGAAGGGAACCAAAAGCCTCCCTCCCCGCTATCCTGGATAACTATAGGGCGATCATCCAAAGTTCTTACTACTTCGATCTCCTTTAGAACCAATTCTCTGCTCAGACTGGGAACACACTCCCCAAATTTAAAGAAAGGCTCATTTTCTACCTGCCACTTATTGATGGATTCGTATCTTTTTAACTCTTCCACTGTAGTTTTAACGTATTCCAATAGTTCGATGTTTTTAAACTCTTCATTTTCTAACTCGCGCCACCAGCGGGGTTCAAAACATTCAGGGTATCTGGGGACTTTGCGTCCCAAGGTGAGTATGACGTTTGCCCCTCGTTTTTCAGCCTCATCCAGCTGCCAAATGATATCTTCGTAATTGTATTCATCCCTCTCTTTCTCAATGTCGTCCCAATAGGCTATCAATCTGATATCCCGGACTTCCAGATCGTCCAAGATAGCTAGGTACACTTCTTTCCAATCCAGCTCCAACTGATTGGTATACTTTTTGCTGAAAGTTACCCCGTAAGTGATGTTTTTCTGTACTTTAGGACGGTAGAAAAAGAAGATAATGATGGGGGCAACTGTGAGGAGAATAAGGAAGACAACAATTACTTTAATGATATGTAGGTTGAAGATATTTTTAAGGAGTTTTTTGGCTAGCTTTAATTCTTTAACTTCTTGAGAAACCTTTTTCCTTTTAAGTAATTTTAGAATATCGGGCAGCTTCATTTTACCTACTTATAGTACCACTTTTACATATTTTAGCGTATTCATAAAATGACGGTCTAGGCTTTCTTTGTAGGTTATTCTCCCTGTCAATCTCTACCAAACCGAAACGGGGGCGGTAACCCTCCGCCCATTCATAATTGTCAATGAGAGACCAGTGGAAGTAGCCTTTTAAGTCAACTCCCTTATCTCTAGCCTGGGCGCAGCTTTTTAGTATCCCCCTGAGGTACCAGGTTCTATATTTGTCTTGTGCATCCGCCAGTCCGTTTTCGGTGATATAAATGGGGATCTGGTATCTTTTTAAGTCTAAAAGCACTTTTTTGATGCCTTTTGTTTCCAACCACCAACCTAAGTCGGAAATCTTATCGTTGGGGTTTTGGATCCTCAAATTTTTAAGTTTATTCGAAAAATAGTAGTTTAAGCCAAGGAAATCAAGCTCATCTTTAATTGGTTTTAAGAAAAAGTCATTATTTAAAAAACGCAGAATACCGGAGGCTACCTTGTCCAAAGGGTTTTTGCTACTGGAGGAAGGTTCGTACCAGGCGATATTTTTTACCAAACCTACAGGGTAATTAGCCACCTCTTTTATAGCCAAGTAGGCTTTTTGGTGAGCCCGGCGCATATTTTTTTGCACCAAAAGAACTTTGAAAGGATTGTGGCTTTGAGGTACCCAGCGTGCTAGTAAAAAAGCAAGCAGGGAATAGACCTGGGGCTCATTAACGGTGATGTAGAAATCGATCATATCTCTAAATTCCTCGGCACATTTTTTAGTGTACTTGGCAAAGTGATTAGTGACCTTTGGATTAACCCAGCCGCCCATATCCGCTATCCAAACTGGGTTTGTAAAGTGGTGCAAAGTAACAAAGGTCTTTAACCCGCGATCTTTAGCTGCCTGTAGAACCTTTTTATAGTGTGCCAGCTCTTTTTGGTCGAATTTCCCCGGTTCCGGTTCAAGACGAGCCCACTCCAGACCGATACGTATGGCGTTGTTGTTAAGTTCTACGGCTAGATCAAAATCTTCTTCGAATCTGCGGTAAGAATCACAGGCTAGCAAGGATGGTTCCAGAGGCCACTTACCCTTGTTTTTATTTCTGTGCTCCCATGCCCACCAGTCACTTTTTTTATTATTGCCCTCAATTTGGTAGGCAGAGGTGGCCGTACCCCACAAAAAGTCTTTAGGGAATTGATAAGACTTCATATTTTAAGTATACATTTCAGAAGAGATGAAAGTTAGGTATATTATGGGGTCAGGTTAGTTATCGTGTCAGTGGTTTCATCCTGATTTAATCCGTTTTCTTCCGCGGATGGTTCTTCAAACTCCCCACACCTTATTTCGATGTTTAAAGCTTCTGTTTTTGTTGCTTCTGCCACCTCTTTGTCTATTAGGCTACGCACGATACATACTATGTGGCTCCCTAAATATCCGTATTTTCTTCCGGAAGTATCTGCCTCCAGATTAATGGCGTCTTGCTCAAAACCATTCTCCTCTAAATATACCAGCAAAGCCTCTTCCACCTTTGAACTCGTGTTGGTAATAATCAGGCCCTTGCCAACGATTTCCGTGGAAGAATCAGGGGTATTCCAGGCAAAGCTGGCGTCCACTATTTCAATAATCTGTAACTCTGCAATTGCGCCAAGAATGCGCAGCAAATTATCAATTTCGTAATCAATTTCATTTTCGAACAATCTTACTGACTGGTTTTCGGGAATTTCGCTGGAGGTGGTTTCAGGTACCTCGCTTTGTGTTCCTTTAGTATCTCTGCTGGTGTTGGAAATATAGTTCACACCCAGAAAACCCACAAGTATGACAATGAAGGCAGTGAATAGTGCTGTAATTTTGGTCCTCATCTAATATTCGTTATTGGACAGGAATTTTAGCGCCATAATAGCGTACAGTATGGCACTAAAGAAGATAGCAAACCAACCGAAGAAAATTAAGCCCTCGTTGCTAGACCTAATAGCATCAAAAGCCATCAAATCTATGCCTAATAAAACTAAGAATGATAATGGTATTAGTAGTTTACCCATCGCCTATATTATATAGAATTTTTACCGGAAAAGTAAACAGGGGAGAAAAGAGGTGGATAAAAAGTAACACCCAGCACGGAACAAGCACTCGCCGAAGCGAAGAGTCCCGTGCCGGGTGTCGTGGAGAGGAGGAGGAGAGCTACGGAAGATACTTAAGATCAAGAACTTTGAGTGAAAGGTGTTCTGCAGAGTATCCCCAAGACAATGAGGTACCATCCTTGCAATCAATGGGTCCAACAGCAATGAATGGGATTTCCCAAACAGCGTTATACCCACGATCCAAGATCACTGCTACCTGATTCCCGTCGACTATGCAAGGTTGCGACCTCGGGTCGTCAACGGGGTGCTGATTGAACTCCTCGTAGAAACGCATAGAATCCTTGATTTCCACGATATCCTCCACATCTCCTGTTTGAAAGGGGTTGCAGGCGCTAGACAGCGCTAATGATACGAGCAAAACCCCAGAGAGAAAAAAGACCTTCCTCGTGTGCCACATCTGAGCACCTCCTGATACTTTATTATTTGTAGGTCTTTTGCCTAGGTTCAAACCACATTATATCCTATAGTTATATATGTGTAAAGCGTTGGAAGGAGAGCGTTATAGTTAGAACAAGAAAAAGTAACTGGCAAAACTCGCGCCTATGATAAGAAGCATGGAAACAAAGAATTTGCGTGAGAACTCCTTTTTAGCTTGAAAAAAGGCATAGAGAGACTTGCTTAAAAGATTAGCAGCGTTGACAAAAAGGAAAACAAACAAGGCAGATTCGGGAGTTATAGTTTTCTCTGCTAACTCGGCAAGGTTGATCACTACCGCATCTATTCCTGTGAGGGAAGCCATAACGGAGGTAATCAAAAATCCTGATTGCCCAAATATAATCAAGGCTGATTTTGTTAAGGCTCTAATGAAAACCAGCAGCAAGGCAAACTTTATGGCTGGTTTGAGGGAGAATATTTTCTGATCCTCTTTCTCCTCTTTTGGCACCACTTCCTCCGGAGTTTGATGTATTTCCGAGACTACTTTTGTTTTCTTGTGATCGGTAAAGTAGAAAAATAACCCAATCAGCAGGGAAGGAATAATAATGGCAAGTAAAGTTGGCGTAATAAATACTAACCACTTGGTGTTCAAAGAGGCTACCAGTATAAAGACTTGGAAGAAACTGGTTAAGTTAGCAAAGATAGCTGCGGAAACCAGAGTGTTTATTTTCGAGGATCTTTTGCTTTTTTGCGCCAAGGAAATAGTAGTGGATGTAGAAGAGATAAAGCCGCCCACAGAACTGATGAGTACGATACTCTTTTTATCTCCGGTAATTTTTTTCAAAGTGTGCCCAAAGATATTTATTCCCGTGATGATAGCTACAATGAACCACAGCCTAAAAGGATTGATCAGCTCTAGTTGTTCGAAAAAGTGAAGGTTGGCATTATAAGCTTCTAAAACAGCCCGTATTGAGGGGATGTCGGTCAGGTGGTAGGCTTGATTTGGCAAGAAGGGCAGGATGACCAGCGCAATAATAGCAAAACCTATGAAAGCGTCAATTTCGGTGCGTTTTATACCCAAAATAAGGTTATGACTCTTTTCTTTCACCGAAAGTATCAACTGAATAACAATAGTAATGGCTATGACCAGCTGAACAGGAAAGATTTCCGAAGTGACAAAATATCCAACCAAAAATGAAAATATGCCGCCTAGCTCTGTAGTTAATCCCATGGATTTTATCATCCAGCCCCCCAAACCATAGTAGATAAAGATGAGTATGAAAAAGGAAACGGTAATGATTATAGAGAGATAGATATTTCCGTACAAGCTTAATAGTCCGGCAACAGCCCCCAGTAAGGAGATAAGAGAATAAGTCCTTAAACCCCACATGTCTCCGGATTCCTTACGGGTTTCAGTATCGGTGGCGGATTCTCGTTCTAAACCTATGAGGCCGCCAAGCACAATGGCCAACAGAAGTTTAAGAGGCAGTGTTAAAGCTTCCATTAACTAACTATAAAAAAGTATTACTCTTTTGTCTATGAAAGTTAATTTACCAAGTTGCTTACAGCGTTAACCAACTCCTGATAATTAAAGTACCTGTAGAGCTCATCCCGCCAGTTGACTGATGTGATGTTTACCATTGGGTCAACGCCCTTCCCTTCTATAGGTACGCCGTCTTCTCTTAAGGTTAAACTATGTACTAAAAGCACCGAATAAGTTTCGTTTTCCGGATCCAGCTGGTTATTGAGTTTAAAGACACTTTCTACGCTGCCCCAGCCCTTGGTAGGCTCACCGACAACAACACCCACATTATATTTTTTAAGCACAGAAGCAAAAACCTCCGCAGAAGATTGAGCCTCTCCGTCTATTAATATAACCACTTTCTTATATCTTATTAAGCTAGTCATCCAGCCTGTTTTGGTAGTAAAGTCCTCTTTTTCTCCTCTGCTGAAAAATTGATAGGCGTATTGATTGGGGCCAATAAAAGGGCCTAAGAAATAAGGCAGTCCGTCAATTGCACCTCCAATGTTTCCTCTAAGATCAATGATAAGTGTATCGAGTTCATTTCCTTGATCCACTTTGTCCATGACACGCTGTAATTCTTCAACCGTGGTGGGTGAAAATTTGGTGATGTGAATGTAGAAAATCCTTGGTGAAATAAGTCTATTTTCTATGGTGGGGTCAACGCCTAACTCGTCGTAGACGTTTTTATTTCCGGAGTCTCCCAAAACCTCAAAGGCTTTTTCCAGCACAACTTTTTCTTGCTTGACTTCCGGCGTCTGTTCTTTCTGATTTAATTCCGCAACTTTATTTTGATAGGCAAGTGCCACCGCCTCAATGGATGCTTCTTTCTCTACCTCAAGGGAATCGTAATGGTTTACGTTAGGATTTATGTTCTTTACCGTATCGGCAAGCTCTTTTTGTTTTTTTGAATTGTAAAGTCTACTCCTTCCAAAAGGTTCCAGGTTGGCTAGTATAATATCGGATAGCTGAACCGTAAATTCTTTCTTTTCTTCCTCCGTCATATCCCTCATAGTTTCTTTAAGAAGTGTCCCAAGTGCGTCTCTCGTAGCGGGAGCCGCGGGAATTGCTTCCTCTGTTAGTTTCTCTATGGCTAATTTTGCTACATTTCCTAACTGCTCGTCGCTGAGGTTGTTCCAGTGCTTGTTTTTAATGAGATCATAAATTTCGAAGAAAAAAGCAGTGTATTTATCATCATCTACCGTTCTTGTTCCGGCAATATCATCAAAAATGGAACTGTCCGGAAGAACATCCTCCCACTTATTACCAAGAGGAGACTCCCTTCCCATTACGGTAATAACGGTAATGGTCAAAACAGCGATAATAGTAATGATCTGCTTTCTCTTGAGTTCGATCTTTTTTATGTTTAGCTTAGGAATACTAAATTTAAATTTAGGCAAACGTTTCATATCTTAAATAATATAACACACATGTTGTAACGGAAATAATAAAAGGCTAAGATGTTTTACTACTTAGAATCTAGTCAACGTAATAAGGACAAGCGTTACAAAAAAGAACAACCACACCGCGGTGTAAGTTACTAATCTTATGGCACTTTGCGTATCTTTGTGGTCCCAAAAGAGAATTATTGGATATCCAAAAGCCAGCAAGGCACAAATAAGTACTGATGCTACAAGAAGCGCCAAAAATAATAAAGGCCCAAGGAAAGTTCTTATTGGACCAAAGAACTCGCTACTTATCCAGATCAGGAAACCTACCAAGCTGCAATAAAGAAAGATCCCAAAAGCTTGTAAGAATCCAAGAAAAGTTAGAGAAAACCTCGACAATTTTTTAAAAGGAATCATCTTGATTAGATTATATCACTTTAGGAACTTAAAAATTAACCGTATCGCCTACACCGGTACCGTTTTCTATTGACCATCCGCCGTTTACCTCTAAAACATACATCACAGGATACTTTGAACTGTAAGAGAGACAGGGACTTTCCAAGCAGGGCAGCGCGCTGTGTTCTATGTGGACTATTTTTTTATCTTTGTTAACCCAGATGATATCCAGGGGGATTTTGGTATTCTTCATCCAGAAGGAACGGCGAGATTCGTTATCGAAAATAAAAAGCATGCCATCATTTTGTGCGAGGTTTCTTCGAAACATCAAACCCAAAGAGCGCTCTTTGTTGTTGACGGCCACCTCTGCATTAATAGTCGTGTTGTTTATTTGCACCGGTATTTTGTTTTCATCATTACTTTTAGTGAGGGACAGATAGGCTATAAGTAAGATAACGGCAAGAAAAAATGCATGTGCAGCCTTAAATTCGTATTTTGGCCTCTTTTTTGTTCGAAAGGATACCAGTTTTCTTAACTTTGAAAAACACATTAGTTATAAAATTTTAACAAACAAAACTGTGTAAATTAATGATCTATTTTTTAAACAAGATTTTCCCTATAACCATTATCATTTATTTAGTTGCTTAGTTTTTTTGGATATTTTGATATAATTTTCCTATGGCAGAAAAATTAAAAAAAGAAGGGAAACCAAAAGGCAAAAAATTTAAGGTACTTCTTATTGCCCTAGGCGCCTTTGTCCTACTTGTACTAATAGGAGTGCTCACGGGAGTCATTCGTACAGATACCGATGGCAACTACTGCAATAAGTATGTTATAGATAATTACACTACGGAAGAGGGAATAAAAGAGGAAGTCTTTGTGAAAAGATTTAACGAATGTCTGGAAAGCCGGGGTGTGACACAAGAGTATTGGTTAAGACCAAGCTCATTTACCCCTCCAAATAGATAGCGGCTTTAGGTGTAACAGGAAGCTATTAGGCAAGAAAAACCTCATCACCGTCTCTGACTTTTTCCGCAACCTTTATACCCACCTCCTGGCCCTTTTTAGCCTTTTCAATATCTTTGCGGTCGTATTGCATTTGGGCAACTTCTTGCTCCACGTCTGTAGTGTGGCCGACAATTTTGATAGTATCACCCACTTTTAAATCAGCACCTAGTTTGATAATGCCTACTCCGAGATCTGTATAATAATGTGTTATTTCGCCTATCTTTTTATCTGGCATTTACTACACCCCCTTTTAGGAAAGTACAATTACTGCCATTATATCAGGAAATAACAAATGTAGTAGTAAAAAAGGGCACCGCCTGATTGGTTATCAGTGGTGCCCAGGTGGGCTAGGTGTGAATTTGCATTTTGCTACTCCTCGACCCTGAACTCAGCATCAAGATCCTTCATGGTTTTCTTGAAAGCGCTGTACTCAAGTTCGTCGAAAGGGAGCATAGCTGCGCCCACAAAGCCCTGCTCACGCATGTAGTCTCCCTTGCGCTGTGCTTTGAGTCTAGTGGCATCCCAAACCGGATTCCCGAACATGTCTACGGGATTGGAAAGTATGCCAGCTTGGTTAACGGAGTAGGCTAAGCAGGAGACAATGGGTAGGCAATACGAGCCGGTTACCGGTGTACTTATAGCCACAGGCATAACAGGCATGTGGTGGCTTCCTCGGGCATCGCCTGCTGTGTAATGAGCAGTTGTCCAAGGGCTGACCACTTCTTCGGGAGCAGGGAAGAACTTTTGCACCCGAACAATAGCCACGGGGTCATCTTTTCCCTTGTACTCCCCGGCAATACTATGAAGTCTGTCGGTTGAGATGGAAACTACCTGTTGTTTTGGGTAGGTGTTGGAGTGGATAGCCTTGATGCCAAATTTGTTCTCATCTCTAAGAAGGAAAGCCAGCTCCACGGCCTTGACCTTTCCGTTGAGGACAATCACTCTATCCTTTCCGACATGGTCCATGTCAATTACCGTAAAGGTGAATCCGGAGAGCATATTCGGGAGCATTAACCCCGCGCAGTACATGGGGTTGGTGAAGACATTCCAGAATGGAAAGTTGAAGACACCAGGACCACACTTATCGGCCGCAAATACTAAGAAGGGTTCGGATTCCCTTTCCTCGGCCTTTTCATCAAAAGTGATCTCGGCGACACCAGGCCCGGCACCACGCACATTTCCTGAGGGAGCGTCGACAAGAAGATCCTGACCAGCACCGTATAGACCATCTTTCTTTGCCTCATCCGTGGCTGCTTCAAAAATCCTCCAGGCTAGCTGGTGAATGTCTTCGTTTAGATCACCATATCTGTGGGACATCAGAAGGCACAGATCATCACCGGTGAACGTCACCCGATGATCGATGAACTCTGACATCTGCGCATCCTCAAGCATCTCAGAAGCTACTTCGAGCATTCTGTCAGAGGGGCGGGTATGGCCTCCAATGCTACCCACGTCGGCCTTGATGCAACTAATTGTAAGCATGCTTTTCTCCTTTTCTAATACGTTAACGGATATTTATTTGTCAATATTGCTATAACTAAGATTGGCAAAAAGGAGTATATCAAAAAAATCTCAGGAACGCTTGGACACCAGTATTTTCAATAAGAATAAGAAGAAGATCCCTCCAATGATTGTTTTTACATTTTTGTGGGCAAGTATATCTTCAAGGTTTTTTAAAAGAATACTTTCTCTTGATATCTTCTCATCTCTACGTATGACCTCTTCTGACGTACCTGCGATCTCTGCTGTTCCCATAACCGTATCCAATAATATTGAGTATTCGATTTCTAGTTTAGGGGGAATATTGGTATTACTCGAAAGGAATATTTTTTGGTAACCGGAATTTTTAGCACCTTCCAACTGAAAACCAAAAATAACGTTTTTATTATTTGTCCATTCTTGCACTAGATCGGTAAGATTAAACCTGGTGTAACCTTGCAAATCTTCGGCAGCCGTAGGGAATTTATTACCGATCGTTTTTGGCCGAGTATTCCAAGTAACTGTAGATTGTTCCCAATCCTCTTGCAGCAACATGGCGCTGAAAGGAACGTCTTTGTCGTCGGATTCTGGTTTCAAGGCGAGTACAAGGTTAGCCGACTCTATTTTAGCGAGATCCGGTATTTCGGAGAGGTCAAAATCAAGAAAGGTTATGTGTTGCGTACCGCTTCCTTCGGTATAAGATACGCGAAGGACAGCCAGACTACCTGTAGTTTGATCAGAGTAGCGGTTGGTTAGGGAGACCTCCTTTGTAGGGTTTAGGATTAGAGATCCCTCTGCGAATATAGTACGGTAGGAGGTTATGGTTATGAACAGAAAGTAAAATATTACAGTGTAGATTGCTTTTTTTGACACAAGCCAAGTCTACGATATGGCGAGTTTGCTAGTCAAGTTTGGTAAAAAAGAAAGCTCTGGTATTTGGGGGTTAGATACCAGAGCCTTGGTTGTTGACTCGAAAGGCGATTGTTTCATGTTCCCACTGAGCGTTAGTGACAGTTTTGAAACGTTGAAACCAATCACTTTGTTTTTTTAGACTCTTGTTACGGCCCTTATCTACAAGAAGTAAGGTATCCGGGAAGTTAGCTCTCAACATTGCCAGCTGCCACAATATGCGTTCAACAACGGCGATGTCATACCTCCCTCGCGATAGTGCCTCGGTCATATCAGCAGGAGTTAGGGGAAGTTTGCTGTCAAAAACCACCATGAGAAAGTTCAAATTAAAGCGTTTTCTCAGATGAGCAAGCACGTCTTTAGTAGGAACTGCTTTTTGAAGCCAAACACACGTTTCTTTTCCACGATACAATTGTTCGTTTGTACTTCTCAGATTAAGGCTCGCACGTAATATTCTGTCAAACCTTAAGAATCGATGGTAACCCTTAGCCTCAACCCAGTCTGCCTCGGATTGTTCACATGGCCTAGTGACAGGCTTTATCGGACGGTATCCGTTTTGGGTGAGCCCAATAAATATCTCATCCGGTGAAACAAGAACCAGTTCACTGCAACCTGAATCTTCAAAAAATGCGGCAACTTCCTCATGACCCTTCCACCTATACGGGTATTTCCTGATATTTACTTTGCTAGAAAAACCTTTCTCCAAGGTGGCGATTTGAATATCACGAGGATCGTGTCTTGACCCCCAAAAGACGTCTACAACATCAAACATGCCCATATCCACTCTCCGTTTTCATTATATTATCGACTGTTGCAGGTATTATAGCACATTTCCGGAAATAGGCTATAGGATTACATTGTGCAAATAATTAATGAATAATCAATTGAGAATAACCAAAAGACCTAGAATAATTAAGTGGAAAACCTGATGAAATTCGTAAAAATAAAATACTGGGACGAAAAATACTGTGTAGACGAGGCTGTGCACTAACAAAGGAAAATATTGCTTAGTTTTGTTTATGGCCTCCCAATGAGTTTGAAAAAGCCAATCGGCGATAAGATGTGTAAGGAATAAGAAATAGGGCCTCAAATGGTGTTAAGTTCATTTGGGCTTATTCTAACACAACAGCAAATAGTATAATGAGTAGCAAGGGTATTCTAACAACTTGACTCCATACGTATTATAGGCTATAATGCATGAGTTCTTTGAAAACCCTTGAATCCCTTAAGTGGGTAAGGAAAAATGACAATAAAATCTAAAAAAGAAAATCGAGAATCATTATTGAAATCTCTGCAAGAGTGGCACGAGAATCTTGGCATAGAGAATTTCCCCCAAAGGTTTGGTATTACCACCAACGAAAAGAAGTTTAGAGAAATCTCCTTTAGAGTAAAAAAGAATACCCTAGAAAGCGAAGCAACTGCTGACGATGTAATTGTTAGCAAACAGACGATCTACGGGATGAACCACACCGTTGCAGGGTATTCGGTAAGTTATAGAGTGTGGTTACCTTCGGATGAGGGTAAGTTTCCGGGATACATTACTGTAAGGTTTAGTCTTTATGTTAGCGTCGTCGCTATTGTAAAGGTTGGGGATTTCTTTATTGCAGTTGAGCACGACAACTTTCCTCTGCAGGCCAAAGCTATAAGTATGCCAAGAATGTTTGGTGTAACTGAGTCAAAGGATCTTGATGCGTTGGGTAAACTTCTTATTGAGAAAGAGTACCCTTTTCTGCTCGATAACATAGAATCTTATCGTATAAGGCAGTTAGGGAATACTGTATTTCAGGATCCATCCTCTAGATATGAGAAGACGCTGTCACTATTGATCGAACTAACTCTGAAAGAGAATGTGCGATCTAAGGAGGAATTGGCTGGGTATCTAGACCACCGAAACAAGGAGATGATCTTGCATCATATTTTTCACGATTCAGAAGTGAGAGAGATTTTTAAAAATCAACTGCTTATAAGAGACACAAAAACAGTCAGTGAGGACGACAATCTTACTTTTAGAGAGACATATAGCCTTTGGGCTTTAGCTTCATATTACTTTTCTACTGATAAAGATTTTTCGTAAAACAATTTAAATATTTTATTTTAGGACCTTTTTTATATTTTATGGTCATTTTTCCAAACAAATAGTAATAGGAATTGTGGCTAATCCGATGCAAGACCCAGAAAAGGAGAGATTCATGACCGAACACGTTTTGGATGTTCATATCCCCAACATCACCGCATACAGTGAAGATTGGGAGGCGAACGACTGGAAAGGAATGCCCTATGCGGCATTCGAAAAACTGGCGAGGATGTTTCCTGCACCTTGTCAGGAGCTGTATGTTCTGAAGGAGGATGATAGCGGTACGATTAAGACACTACTCATCCGACGCCCGGAGTCAGACAAGCATTATGGACTCATGTGGCACAATCCTGGAACAGCGCACCGCTCCACGGATGGTGTCACATTGACCTCGTCACAGAATGTGGAGGCTATGAGGGCACTTCCAAGGAATGTGTTGTTGGCTGAGCTAGCGAAATCCACATGTGCATTGACCCCTCGTGACAAGGGTCTTCACAGGGTTTTGAGCGGCGCTGGCATTAGGTTTAGTTCTGAGGATGCCTTTGAGGCACTTGAGAACCAGATCCAGTACGCCGGCCTGACACCATTGGAGCTCACACCTCGTGGTATCGAGAACGCAGAACTCAACGTGTTGTTCCTTTCTCCCAAGCAAGCGGACAGCATAGAAATTGAGTACAGCGTTCCTGAGGATGAGAGTGAAGAGCCTGTGCCCGTCACGGGTTGGTTTGATGTCACAGAGCTTTACGACATGGCGCAGAGGGGTGAGTTTATTCAGCATCAGGTGAATCGCTTTGCCATGATGATGGACTCCCTTCGAGCCACGTCAGACAACGAGCACCTACCCGTTCTTCGTCGAATCGAACCCCTCAGCTTGCAGGAGCTGCTTGATCAACTTGGGATCGACGAATCGGAATTGTCCAAGCCTGTTTAGCCACGTATTGCACGTTGCTTAGGTAAAGGGCAAAAGCCCCTGAAAAATACACATTTTCAGGGGCTTCTTTTTTTTCGAATATTTTACATTACAGTAGAAATTTGCAATAATGACAGGCGCAAAACACCCTATGTTCACATTTAAAGACTTTAACGTAACTTTTGAAGAAGCAACCTTATCTAACGGTGTGCCGGTAGTATTGTTTCGAAGAAAGGGTATGCCTATTCATTTACAAATTGCTTTTGCTGCCGGCTCCCGTTTTGATCCTGTGGGTAAGGAGGGTTTGGCGCATTTTACGGAACATATGATAGTCTCTGGTTCTAAGAAATTCCCAAGCAAGATTAAAATTGCATCTCACGTTGCACAGCTCGGAGCTGCTTTTGGTGCATCAACATCTAAGGATATTCTAAAAACAAAGTTCGAGGTGGTTGGAAAAGAGGATTTTAAGGAGATCGCTATTCTAATGGAGGAATTCCTATCAAACTCTTTGTTTGATGAGAACACAATTGAACGTGAGAGGGGAGCAATAATCAGTGAGATTGGTATGCTGGAATCAAGTCCTGCAAGAAAGATAGGTATTGTAGGAAGAAATTTATACTTCCAGGGTACTAATCTTGCGCGGAATGTTTCAGGAAGTAAGGAGTCAGTAGCTAGTATTTCGAAAGATGATATTAAAAATTATTACAGCAGCATGTTGGGCTCTAGTCGAGCAGTAATAGTGTTAAGTGGCGATATAGGTATGGGCGATGTGATTGATCAATTAGAGAGTAAGTTTAAATTAAGAAAGTCGGAAAAATTTAGTTTTGGTGAAATGCTCCCCATTATACGTGAGAAAGCTACTTTAGCTTTAAAATATCCTGGTCAAAACCAAGTTAGGATAATGTTAGGATTTCGTGTATGTGGAATCAAAGACGAAGATGCACTTCCTTTGGCGGGATTAGCCTCTATTGTTGGTGGTGGTAAGACAGCTGCGTTGAATAAGAAGCTAAGGTATGAAAAGGGGTTGGTTTATTCCGTCAGTGCATCAATGTGGTCGTTTCCAGATGGAGGTGTTTGGGATATTTATACATCAACTCCAAAAGAAAAAGTACAGCAAGTTATAGACATAATCTTAGAAGAAATTAAAAGAGTTTCGTCTGGAGAGATAACAGAAGAGGAATTTGTTAAAGACAAGAAAAGAGTGTTGAAATCAACTAGAAGGAGAATGCAAACATCAAGTGCATGGGTAAGAAGACACATCATTAAGGAGCTCTACGGAGATCACACACGTTATCCTGATTTTCTAAATAAAATTGATTCACTACAGTTAGTAGACATCAAACGAGTTGGAAAAAAATACTTTAAGCCTGGAACATGGTATTTGGCCATGGCTGGCGATATTGATGAAGACAGTGTGAAGATAAATTACTAACTACCTACATGCCAAAAAAAAGAAGGATACTTCATCGTATAGATAAAGTATCCTCTTGTTGAAGTCCCGCGCTTCTTTACAACTAAAAATCGTCAGCTAGCTCCTGAGGCTGGCCATCTTCTCCGCAAGCTCTTTAGCAAATCTATGCCTGATGGGGCCTGTCTCCTCAGGACGACCGCTGGCAAGATGACTAAGCATAGCAACTTCCTCTGCATTTTCCTCTGACACGCCTTCGTCAACAAGTTGGCTCCTCCTGCAGGCAGGACAGACGTCGTAAGAGGGATCAAAACCTTGCATTCCGCACATATGACCGGATAGAACTGATGAATCTGACATAATTATCTGTCTCCTTAAGTGGTGGATTTTTTAAATTATAGCAAAAAAAGAACCGCCGTAAAGTGTGCACGTAAGCACGAAAATACGACGGTTTAGGTTTTGGGTTGGCAACTTAGGGTAGGTTTGGTCTACAAGAAGTATTTGCCAGCCATTGAAAGGATCATAGCTACATAGCCAAGCAGCCATGTACCCACTATGCTCCCATCCATTGATTGACCTATTCCGCCCAAACGCTTAAGGACAACCCTTATAAAAGCAGCGCCAGTAGAAATACCCAATCCAAGTAGGAAGATCCTTTCCAAGTTCGGGTGTGGGTACCAATACGACTCCCAATATGTGGGAAAGACAAATGTAGGTACCACAAACACTATCATGACCAGCGTGATAATCAGCATTGTGACCGGATCCTGAAGCTTTTGGAACCTCGTTTGGGACATTTTCCTCTCCTTCTTCTCTTTCTTATGGATTTGGGTAATTATACACTGTGGTTGGGATTAGGTAAAGTGCTATAGGGTGATGATGTACGACACGAGGTTTTTAAAGTTAACTAGATTTAAAATGTACAAAAAGTCTATACTGGATGAATGGAATCTTGGATAATCACTTTTGGCTACTTTGGACTATTTGCAGCCACAATAGTAGGTAATGCATCAATTATGTTGCCAGTACCAATCGATGGTCTCGTATTAGCAGCAGCTGGTTTTCTTGACCCTCTAATAGTAACTATTGTTGCCACTATTGGCAGTTCGATAGGTGAGATGAGCGCGTATTATATAGGGCTTGGGGGGCGGTATGTGGTTACAAAAGGTAGGAGTGACGATGAAAAAATCGACGAAAATGATATTGATGATACTAACAAAGCTAAAAAGCCTAAGGTTGACAGTGCTGTTTTAAAAAAGATTGAACGAATTTTGCATAAACATGGCTTTATAACTATTCCGGTCTTTGCATTTACACCGCTGCCAATAGATCCCTTAGGAATAGTCTGTGGCGGCATAGCCTACAACGTGAAAAAGTTTTTTCTGGGAGTCCTTATAGGTAAATTTTTTAGGATGCTGGTAATTTCACTTTCCGCGGTATACGCGATAGATTGGATTATAAGTCTGGTTAAGTGGTTTGGAATCAGTTAAAGATTTACATTACCCACACCCACATATATACTTGTTGGACTCTTTTTATATAACTTATTTCTAATTGAGGAGGTGGATTTTTTGTGGAATTTCCAAAAAACATTGAAGACTTTTTTAGTAAACCTAATTTTATGACCCTATCTGAATTCAACTTGGACGGAACTATCCATTCGACGATAGTATGGTTCGAATATGATCCTGAAAACAATGGGTTTCGTTTTAGTACAACAGGAGATAGGATCAAACACAGAAATTTGAATAAAGACCCAAGATGCACTTTTGTAATCGCGAATTTAGAAAATATGTATCAATTTGTTCAAGTTAGAGGAGAGGTAACTGACCAAACCCGTGAAGGTGGTCACGACTTTATTGACAAGTTGGCAAAACATTATATGGGAAAGGATACATATCCTTTTGACCCGGAAAGAAAAGACGATAGAGTCACTTTTACAATCACCCCCAAAAGCTTTTTCACCATGGGTTTTTAAGGAGTAAAGAAAAACCCCATTCGTGGGTGAACGGGGTTTTATGTTGTGAGCACAATAGCTAGCCTAGATCCAGTGTGTTTATGTATTCCCTGAATACACCGAGTCTTGAGTCCTTGTGGTCAGACAGGGGTAAGAGGTTTGGATCTGGATTCCCAAGGGCAGTAAGGGTGATACCATCTTTTTCCACCTGCTCACGAGCAATGAAACTCAGTAGCTCCCTCACAATCCGAGTTGTTGGGTCACTGTAGCTTTGGATCAAGCGTAGGAAAATCCCTCTCAACCTATCGGTAGCTATGTTTTGATCTCTCATCATGAGGGGAATCGCAATATCGCATAGGACCCTGATGATGTCACTTGTGCTGAGGAATTTTGTATCCATGGCACTGTGATGTCCTACCAAAACCTTAAGATCCTCAACAATATCGTCAGATGTTAGATACCATCCTTTTGCGTAAAGCCAAATATGGTGCCATTTCTGTAGCTCTGTGTTCATATCCACCTCCTTGATATCACTCCGACTCCTCTTATATGGGTTTGCTGAGATACTAGCAGGGATGTGCTTGTGTGTCAAAGCTATGGGATTTATGTAGAAAAAAAGAAACCGCCATAAAGTGTGCTTGTGCACAGCCTCACGGCGGTTTTTGTGTTGAAAAAGGCATCCAACCCCTATTGGAGAGGGATTTCCTTTGTTGCGTACCAAATAGGTTCATGTCCAGTATCGACTGTAGGGGATCCTACAATATGTACGAACTGATTTTCCCCACGAATTTCAACTTGCAGTGTTTCTGCAGTCCCTCCGCTAGTGTTCAGATCGTCTCTAGATAAACCCAGGATTTCCAGAACACTATCCATTTGATTTGGGGAAATCGAATAATGAGCTAATTTCCCGCCGTCGCTAAATGGGGCACCCAATAGCGATACTAAGTTTTCAAACATGTTGACCTCCTTCGGTTTTATCCTCAACCACCCAACACTAGCGTGGTATGGGAGTTTGTAGTCGCTGCAGTGATCTGGACAATCTTCCCTATCTCTGTAGCGCTTACCCATAATAGGGTAGAGTCCCCAAGGGTTACACACACATTTGCGAAGTTTCTTCTCACCACCACAGTAGTGGCAAGGATATTCGGCGAACATGTCCAAGTGATCTCCATAAGAGATACCTGAACCCCTGCAGTGTGGGCAAGGCGGTTCATCTTCTCGCCAACGTTCCAACCACCAGGGAATCCCTTTAATGCGGGTTATTAACCGCTGAGCTGGGTACCTAAAACGGCGATTGAGAAAATATCTCACCTCTCCTTTTACCTTGAACCAATCGAATCTGTATCTAAGCCTCCACCAGAAAACGGTACGGTCAATTCGCCACAATTTAAGAAGTGACATATCGCTATAACGCTCCTTTACGCTGAACTCGCCGTTTTCGTACCGTATATAACCCTGGACAGTAGTCTTTGAGCTTTGACTAATTGTCACAAAAGCTCCGGCTCGGTAAGAAACTCCGCCATCGTATCTGATTACAAGCTCATCCTCAAGCAACTTCCTGTCTTCTGACGAAAGTCTCAGTTTGTGCAAAGTTCCATCATTGTCGATGAGCACATCTGACTCAAAGTGTAACGTTGGACTGCCTTGCATCGGTAAAACTACCTGCACGTCGTACATGTTTTCCTCCTGTTTATTCTATTTTTGTTTGTGGAAAGATAATAAAAGTTTAATACAACTTCTGATCCGACTATCTATCCACTTAAGGAATCCAGATTGTCTTAGGGGATTATAACACCAGTTTAACAGCACGTCAACACTATAGGAGAGTAGCATACCGTAATTACAAGCTACGAAGTATTACTGTTTTTTTCACCTTCTACTTTGCATGTATTAATACCTAGAAGATGATTAACCGGACAATATCCAACAATTGCCGTAATCAACCCAATTACCGTTATTAAATAAAACCAAGGACTGACCGTAAAACCAAGATATGCCCCAACACCAGCAGCAAGTATCCTAATTATTTTCTCAGTTGACCCAACATTGCATTTCATATCGCTTATTATATTCACATTTAGGCACACGTACAAGAGGTAAAGTGGTCTTGAGTAAGTTCGAAGCTAACAAAAAGACAAAAGGCGTCTGGTGTCGCTACGAAGCAAACAAAAGACGCCCAATTGTTAGAGATGTTCTATTGCCTTTTCAATATGCCGGTAGGTGCCCTTGAAGTTATTTTCCGTAAGGCACTCCTGCGCTCTTTTTATATGATATCGAGCCCACCGAGCATAATGAGCAAAAGGCTTGTTTTCAAGCAGGTGCTCAAGAGTTTTGTAGTGCAGACCTAGTGAATTTCCCAAACCTTTGGATGTTCCGTTGATCTTAGTCTCACCACTTACAGGCACGAAGTCTAAAAGAATTTCCAAGGCCCCTCTAACATGGCTTTGGACTTTATTTAGCCTATCCAATCTGGACTCTACCGCTTTTTCCCGACCAGCTAGATGGGTGCTGATAGCATCAATTTTTTCTATGCGATCAAGAACCACGCCCGTCAAAGCTGTCTGCTCAACTGCCTTCAAAGGTTCCTGAGAACTTGCTTTCTCGAGCATCTTCCAAAGCCTGCTTGTCTCCCTTAAGTATTTTGGTTGAGTGTGCTCTGCAAGCTGTCTCTGCAAAGCAGAGAGATCATCAAGCTGTTGGTAGATAAGCAGTCTGAAGTCATCCTCACTTAGACGAACAATTCCCAAAGTGTATAGTTTCTCTCTCCTCAGCTTTCTAAGTTTAGAAACAGAGATTGGGTAGTTTGCCGGTAGGGGAATCCACCTGGGGTTGAGATAAGTTTTGTTTAGTCGAACTCGTGCGTGCCTTTTCTTTCCCCTCTGTTTCCAAGTAAGCCTGATCCTACCCTTAATAACAAGAAGCATCCTTGTTCCGGGAACTCTCTTCACTTCCAACGAGCCCTCTCTTATGCCCTTCCAAACTCTTTCCCACGTAAGTGACGGTGTATCTTTCCTTCGAGCCATGTCCTTTTCTCCCTACTAATATGTGTATGTAAGTTAGTATGTATTATATGATGTCTTTGATTGGGAATCAAAGCTACAGGTTTGCTGGGGGTGGATTTTTGTGTGGAAAAAAAGAAGGACACCTTAGTATATGAATAAGGTGCCCTTATGGTAGAGCTCACTAAGAAACTTGAACTACATCACCAAGAACCTGCAAATCCTCCATGAGTTCTTCGAAAGATCCCTGGTAGTGCCTCATGTTTGGTACCGTGCTTGTACCGTCTCCCCAGGGTCCTACTTGGCTGATCTCGTCAACCTGGTGTACCAAGCCGTTTTCTCCCACGTGAATAGTAAGGGGAGTTGTTTCGGCATCGTCCTCTCTAGGTAGAAGAACTGAGATAGCACTACTTCCTGAGAATCTCCTATTCGCATCAAAAGCCAAGAAACTTCTTGTTGCATAAACATTAATTGCAACCTTTGAGTTCATAACCTCTCCTTTTATATTTTGTTTAAGGCTGTTGGTTATTTTAAGTGAAAATACTATAGATGTCAATCCTATAGGATAGTGGCTTTCTACAAAGAACTTTACCCGAAGTTTATTATTTCACTTATTTAAAAGCACTCTCTATGTAATATTTATTCTATTTGGTAAAATACCCTGATGTATTAATTTTTGGTGCTTTACTAGGAGGTGTCGCATATGAAAACAATGACATGCAATCAGCTAGGTGGTGCTTGTGATCATAAAATTATAGGCGAAACATTTGACGAAATGGCTAAAAAAGCCCAAGAACATGGTATGGAAATGGCTGCCAATGGAGATGAAGCTCATATAAAGGTTATGGAAGCTATGAAAGAAAGTATGAATGATCCGGAAGCAATGAAGGAATGGGTGGAACAAAGGAAAAAAGAGTTTGACGCTTTACCGGAAGATGAATAGATAGGTTTATTGGCTTTTCATTCTAACCTAAAAGAAATTGTTATGCTATCGCCAATAGAGATGTTTTCCTTAAAGAAAGTTACCACCTTTTTTAATCATAAGCTTGGTTTTCCAAGAAGTTTTTCCAACATTCGCTGTTATAGGATATCTTCCCCAGGTTTTTCTGTCTATTTTTAAACTTTCACTGTATTTTCCAGGTACGCTAACATAAAACCAACCGCTTTCTCCTGGAAATTTCTCCACGGTACCTTCAAATGAAATGTCCCAACTCACTACACAATTCTATCAAAGCTGGCTCTACATAGCTGAGGATGTTCGAACTAGTTTTAATCCCCGGATCCCATCTAACTAATGCTGATATCTAAAAGCTTTTGCTTAATTAGCTTATCCTGAACCTGAAAGTCGGGTGCAAAAGATACTTTTATGGCTGGAAGTAGTTCTTTTTGTTCTTTAGTTAGTATGTTTGGATGCATTTGCATTCGAGAAGTATAAATCAAAATAATATTTTGCTCTTGGTCTGATGTTGACTCTTGAATTGTTTGTTAATGATTCATAGAGTTCCTTTGTTTTGCCAAAGCCTAATTCACTAATAGTTTCCTGCACCTGTTTCCAAGTACCGTAGTTTAGAACGTGTTCCAAAATGCTTCTGTTACTTAAGTTAGCATTGTTTTTTGTATACCAAACAAGGGAAGGGTCTTGGCGAATAATTTTACTTAGGTTTGGGTTGCTCATGCATCCATTATGTCACCTGTGTTAGTAGTAAATTGGCTCCCCCTCAACAGTGTTTCTATGCACCGAGGGTGAATACTAGCACAGCTTACTTGAACTATTAAAGAGTGGATTTTTGTGTAGAAAAAAGAACCGCCATAAAGTGTGCATGTGAGCAAAATTATGGCGGTAAAGACCAATATATAGTAATGGATAAAGGTGCTGGAAACCATTTAGAGAGGAAGCTGGTTTTTAGAACCTTTGTCTGCTCGCATTGCATAACCCATACCACCTTCCCAAGCACTTACGAAGAGAGGAATAAGGGTGATGATCATCTTGGTAGCTAAATGCAGGAGCTCAATTTCATCTGATTCACTTTCTATGGTAATTGTTTCGCCAAGAAAAGGATCTATAGACACTATCCCACACAGCTTTGTGCAGGCCAAACCTGCTGAGATGATTAGAGTTTCTCCTGAAAGCAATTCCAATTTTTGGAACTGTTCAAATAGAGAGTGTGTCCACTGATCATAATAATCTTCTAGGCTACCATCCTCTATTTGAGTGAGATACATTTCATCAATCCTTGAATCCTCAATCTTTTTATACTCCTCATAACGCACAAAACGCAGTATCACTCCCACAGAGTGATTACATTCTTCGATTGATGTGCTCATTTCATCATTCCCTTTCTGTTTGCTTGGTCTAATTATTTGATGTCACTGATTATTATAAGGCAGGGTGAAAAACCAGTCAACACTATAGGGCTCTTGCGTAATTACTCATACAGAACTTTATCCGAGATCTACTAGAATTTTTAGTATAATTTAAATAAATGGACAACATTATTAAAGTATTGAAAGTTATCTTCTTGATTGTTGGTGTTATTGTTGGTTTAGCAGCTTTGTTTCTTATTTATTTTGTGTTTATGGGGATTAAATCTGGCGATTTGGCTGGTTATGTACAAAAAACTGCTATAGAAAATGTGGTCGATGAGAATAATCTTAGTCCCGTTCAAAAACAAATGCTTGAGTCAGGTGATATAGATGGCTTGGTTGAGGATTTACAAGAAAATGTAACTCAAGAGCAAATTGATTGTGCTACGCGAGCTGTAGGGGAGAAAAGAGCTCGAGAATTGATGGTAACCCAGGATCCTTCCCCTCAAGAACTTTTGATTCTTTCCAAATGTTTATAGTCTGAAGATGTTATAGCAGAAAAATCACTGGCTCCCCGTAATAGAAGAAATCAGGACCTGTGTTGTTCAAGGGGGGCGGTAGGGAACTTTTCAATGTCTATGTTTGCCACTTTTTTGGATCTACAGGGGGCTTTTTTTCTTTGTTGTAGTATTCAAATTGCTTCTTATTTAGTGGGTACCATTCGTCATGAGGGTATCGTCTGAAAAATTGCGCAATGCTCTCCCTAAAGTGTTCTGTGGCCTCGTCATTTAGTTCACCTTTTCTCAACTTAACTATATTTTTTTCTAAAAGTGAGCGTCTAATTTGGATAACCATGTGAAAGTTTACTGCCATGTTTTTTGTAAATCCCAAAGTATCATCTTCTGGTAGGTAGAACCATTTAGAATTTGCTTTAGATTCTTGTGTAATCATATTAACCCACCATTTAGTTATGTTGGCTTTCTTGTCGTGCGAGGGTTTTTGTCCTACAACCTCTATGAAATCGTTTATAACGAAAAGAGAAAGTATAGGTACCCGAGAAGCATCACAGTTTTGAGATGCAACTATTGCCCATGTTGCAGTAACAGGTACTAATACAGTATGGTCTACTGTATGATTCAAATCTACCCATTTACTTTCTACTGCCCCTCCATCTTCTTTTATAACAGGTAATCTTTCAGTATCTACTGTAGGATAAGGTACTGGATAGAAAATATCCCCTTGTTCTATTGGTTTATCATTTTCGGGGAACTCATAAATCATCGATATCTGGACTTAAATAATTTTCAAATTCAGCTTCATTTTTAACATAATCCTGCCACTCTCTTTTTAGTTCGTGAAGCGATTCCATTGCAATCTTATATGCTTCCTTTGTTGTGACAGCTTTTCCAGTTTGTTTTAACACCGACGGACTGACTGATGGTGAAACTGATGCCCGCTCTAATGTATCAACCACATAATAACTTTCAGCATTTGCTGATGGTGAAACTGATGCAGAAGGAGAGACAGCCACACTTTCTGAAATATCCAATGCCGATAGTGTTGGGCCGGTACTAACCAACGAAGGACCAAAACCTTTTAATGAAGATAAACCAAATGTTATACGCCTTGTTTTAGGAATGTATGCTAATTCGCTGGTTGTTGCAAGTGCTGCGTTTGGGTATTGAGTATCTCTAATCGATTGCAAAGTATCGGGGAATGTCTCCCAGGAGCCTGCACGGGCATAATTTTCAGGTATTTGATCTGTCTCTGTTAGTATTGCTGTGCCTACTCTGGGTTTAGTTTTAACTCTCATAGTTCAACTCCAATCAACGATTTGTAACACTCTGTGGCGACATTGTTGGCATCATCTAACCAACTGTTAAAGGAATCTATATCCAAAGGTCCACCTATTTCTTTATTAATCACTATGTCCCATATCAATGCAGGTTTACCTGATTTTCGACCTTTCTTGATGGATGTTTTTAAACTTGTACCATCCTTTATTAAGGGGTACCCAAATCCAAACTCAAAACCATTTGGATTGCTGCCAAAAACTTTTTCGTCATGAAGTTGCTCTGGTAAGTTAATGTCGATGTCCATGGTTTTGTTTAGAAAACTAAAAACATTCTTTTGTTCAAAATTGAATGGAAATGCGTTTATATATCTGATCGTGATATTTGCTATTTTGAGCTGTGAAGTATCAGGATGGATTTGAAGAAACTTTTCATATCCATCTGTTATTCCCTTTCTAAATGTTGCCCACTTGTAAGAATCCCCTTCATTGTAAGTAAATAAACCAGGACCCAATTGAACCAATGGCCACCCATTCTTTACTTTTCTCCACCTGTATTGAACGAATCCTGCAACAACGCTTTCAGGGGCAGATGCAGCCATTTGGGGTTCATCTACAGGGTAATCCTTTTTAAACGCATCAAATGCTCTGCCAACAAGTATCCTGTAATGTGGATCCACGAACATACCAGATTGGTCTCCTGTTTTTGATTGCCATCTTATCTCTGCGATCGCTTCTATTAGTGGGCGTTTTTTATTTTTGGCAGGAGGATTTTTTTTAGCTTTATTCATATCTGCCATATACAATTCATATTATACACAATGGAACAATTAGGAATAAACATATTTGGTGCTTTAACCTTTATAGAGGTTAAAACCAGAGATTTAGTATTCTGGTTTTTCCCACCAAATCCTAATGATTTCGGCAATTTTATGTTATGAATAATGTATGGGAAGATACTATTTTTCTACAAAACAAGAGGCTGATAGTTTGAAAAAGATAGAGATAAGTTGGTTGAGAAAACTCGGCTTCTTAAGCGGTTGGAATGAGGGCACTATTAGGTGGACAAAAAATGGAATAGAAACAGGTAACGCCGGGGTGCAGGTAGTTACCCATACCGAGGGAAAAGAGCATGTAAGATTTCTATATAACTTAACTGACTCAAGTGGAGAACAGTCGTCTTATGACTATAAACACCGATTAACAACAACGTCTTGTAATTACGGAGGAGCCAGGTACTGGTTTATATGTGGTTTGTATACCAATGGTAAATACTGTGGAAGACGTGTCGGCGTTTTGTATATGGGTGAAAAGTACTTTGGCTGCAGGCATTGTTTGAATCTTACATACAGTTCTCGTAACGAAAATAGAAGAAGTGAGTTTTACCCATTAGTAAGGAATAGGAAACAACGTGAAAGAGCGGATAAAATAAGAATTAAGTACTATAAGGGAAACCTCACTAAAAGGTATCGGCGGTTGCTCGATAAGGGAGGTTTTTTAAGTGAAGAAAGCGAGTACCAAATGTTTCGGGAACTTGTAACTAGGCTCTGACAGTCATATTACTTGCTATTCTGCTCCTGTGACTCTTGTATCTTTTTCTGGGACTTTTCCATGGCCTTTCGGTACTTCTGAACCGCCGCCCAGGCTTCCTTCGACACCTGTTCCGTGGACTTGCCCCTTGTCGATATTAATGCTACTAATCGCTTCATTGGCGTATTCTGGTTTTTCTTATTCGGTTCATAATTAGGTAAAAACACCACCTCTGATTTTTGGTCCTTCTTTTCTGTATCTAGGGATTTTTCTACAGACTCCTGGACTTCCTTTTTCAATTGCTCTGGAGATTTATTCTCTGCTTTATTTGATTCATATTTAGGAAAAAAAGCTACATTTGCTTTTACTGCCTTCTGATCCGGTGACGGGTGTTTGGGATAAGAGATGCCAAGGGTAGATTTGTACCATTGAAAATCAAACTCCTTTCCCAGAAATAAGTAGTTTAATGCTTCACGAATTATATTAAGGATAATAAATGCGCCACCAATTACGAGTACAAGCCATAGTAACGAGTCATCCCAGCTTCCTTGTATTTTTTCAACTATGTTAATACTAAATTTATAAGAATAGTCACCTTTTGCTGCCATAGATTCTACTGTTGGTTTTTCGATTCCATAATTAGGTAGTTCATCGTACTTGGCGACAATTTGCCAATCTGAATTTGGGTTTTCGTTTTCCAAGTAATAGGTTTTATTTTTCAAGCAAAACTCATTTCCCTTATCAAAATCATAGTTACCTAATGGTATTTCGTCTAATGATCCGTACATTTGCACAGTTGCAAGAGAATAACTTTTACCATTTGTGACACACGTTATTGTGCTTTTCTCTCTATCAACTGTAGGTATAGGACGAGATTCCCATGCACCAAGCACTGCTATTAGAATTGCCGTTAAGAGAAATAGATAATAAGCAACCTTAACCAATCTATAAAGAAACCTATTTTCATAATCATTATTTATATTCATAAGAACAAAGAAGGGATACCCCTCTGTAACCATCAACCGCTAAGCATCCAGTCCTAGGAGGGATACCCCTTCCGGGGGACTGAATACTCGCCTGATAGGCGTAATAATTAGCGGTTGATGATTTGTAGCATTATAATATAGCAAGGTAAGATATTAGTAAATCTATATAAGTATGAAAAATGAAAATGAAATAATAAATCCTCCCGACCCACGGGATTTTACATACACAGATGCCCTTTTTCATTTCACGGCTTTATGTGAGCGTCTTTTTGACCTTGCAGATGCTATGTATGGGAATCCTGTTGGTTGGAAATGGGACTATGCCTGTGACGTTTATGACAGAGTGAAGGTATACGCAGATACTTATACTGAACGTTCCGATTTTAGGGATTTACTAAATGGTTACGAATGGTTTTTCGACTCTTTGAGAGGTAATGATGATATTAAAGCTATAGAGTGGGAAGAAATGAAAGGGGAAGTAGATGAGTACATTTCGAAATTAAAGAAACACCTATACAAAGGTAAAAACAAGGCGATTGAGTACAACTCTGATTTTATGCCCCTTATCTACCTTGTGGATGTCACAGTAGAAGCCTTGAATAATAAATCTTTGGAGTTACAGCAAAAGATCATACCAGAGGAAGTACACAGTATGCTATTGAGATTTTGTCTTGATGGTAATGTTACTTTACAGCTGAAAGGAAAGAAGTTAAGTGTAGAGAAACCACTTAAACTTGGTACCAATCAGTACAATTTACTAAAGTAGCTTGTTGAATACCCCAAAAAATTACACTCCTCAAAAGTATTAGTTGCGATGCTTAACGACCCAAAAGGTTATAAAGATAGTTATCCATCAAATTATGATAGGGTTAAATACACTTTTTACGAATTACAAGACAAGTTAGAACTTGATAAAAAAGAACCAAGCAATCCGTTCAAATTAGAGAATAAAAGATTTGGACTTATGTGCGATACTTCTACCGAAAAATAAGTAATTTTCCACTTTTTCCCACTGTTTTAATCTCTATTTACCTTGGTAGCAATAAAAAACGTTGTGGTTCTCGCTTCATTCCGTAGTGAAATCCACTTGCTATCAGGTCAATATATAGCTGTAAAACATTTTTGAGTTTACAGCTATGACTATTAACAACAAAAAAGATGAAGACAAATACTATAAAACTGCGGATTTAGCGCTCGTTATTGCATTATCGCTGCATTTTCCTATTGATTCATTAGAGAGAACCTCAAGTAAAAGGGTCTATTTCTACTTTCAGAAAACATCAGAACTCGAAAAAGTATTGGATTCCTATTGGAATACTGAATTAAAAGTTGAGCCGCAAAGGTATTTCGGCCAATTAAAAGTTATAAAGACAAGGATTTACTCGGGAAGATGAAGTTGCCAAGAGAAGCAGTAGTTGAATACAGGAAGATTTACAAAACTAAATTTGGAACAGTTCTTACTTATAAAGAAGCGGAGAGAAAGGCACTAAATTTCTTAAAGTTAATGGCTTTGATTACCTCAACGCCCAAAAATGAAAATGAAAAACTTTACGCAAATACCAAATGAAATATTAGAGGAATCACAACTGTCGATTCCGGCAAGATATCTATTATGTGTACTGTTAAGAAGGTGCCAAAGTGACGAGTGGTGTTATCCAAGCCAAAAATCTCTTGGTAGGTATTTGAATGTTAAACCTCGTACCATTAGAAATTACCTTAAAGAGTTAGAAGAAAATGGATTGATTTATACAGTAAGAACAGGATTCAACAGACCAAACACATATAAAGTTGCTAAAAAGTACATAGTGGATAGGAAGACAGATTCCTATCATATAGGTAGTGCAATACCTCTCCATCGAGGAAATCCCTTACCGTCTAATAATACATATAGAAGAAGAAAATATAACAATAAAGTAAAAGATATTAAAAAGGGATTAACAGACAAGTTCTCAATGGATAAAAGAAAATGATATTATTAAATAGCACTCAACTCAAAGGAACAGGTTTTTTGATAGCCGCTTTGGACAACATGAATCTGTTCTTGTTGAGTGCGCCAGAGCGGCTATTTATTTAGGCTTAGAAGGGATTATAAAAATGAAAAAAGTATTTATATATTGCAGAAGGTCATCAGAGGGTGAAGATAAACAAATGCTGTCGATCCCGTCCCAAATAAAGGAATTACAGGAGATAGCAGATAGACGGGAACTACATGTAGTAGAAATTTTTCAAGAGTCTAAGTCTGCTAAGGCACCAGGACGATCTATGTTTGCCGAGATGATGAATCGTTTATATATGAAGGAAGCAGATGGTGTTTTATGTTGGAAGTTGGATAGGTTGGCAAGAAATCCTGTTGATGGTGGTACTGTTATTTGGGCGGTTAAGGATCAAAAAGTGGATATAATTACTCCTTCTCAAATATATTCTCACGAGAATGAAAATACACTGCTTATGTATGTTGAGTTTGGTATGGCTCAAAAGTTTATAGACGATCTTGGTAAGAACAGTCAAAGAGGTATGAAAACCAAGGCGGAAATGGGTTGGTATCCTGCTCCAGCACCCTTGGGTTATAAAAATACACCTGATAGAAAGAAAGGCTTCAAGATCATAGTTAAAGATGAGGAAAGGTTTGATTTAGTAAGAAAGATGTTTGATGAAGTGTTATCCGGCAGGCAGGCATCAGAAGTCTATAAAGATGTTGAAGAAAATTGGAAAATAACAAGTAACGGGGGTACGGTTATTGCCAGATCGACTTTCTATAACATATTGGGTAATCCCTTCTACTACGGTGAATTTGAGTGGATAAAAGATTCAGGAAATTGGTATAAAGGTAACCACGAGCCGATGATAACTAAAGATGAATTTAATATAGTTCAAAAGATGTTAGGTAAAAAAGGAAAGCCAATTTCACGAAGTCACGTCTTTGATCTTACAGGATTACTTCGTTGTAAGGAATGTGGGAGTGCTATCACAGCAACAAAAAAGACTAAACATTACAAAACAACAGGAAACACAGTAACTTACACCTATTATCACTGTACAAAAAAGAACAAAGACATAAAGTGTAATGCAAGACCCTTAACAGAAGATGATTTGATTAGACAATTCGATAAACTATTGGCTTCTGTAAAACCTGAAGTTGAGTTTATAAATTGGGCAAAAAAGTGGTTATCTGTGGTGCATGATAATCAGTCAGAGATGCAGGAAAACGTTCTTAAATCGCAGCAGAGCGCTTTAGGAAGTGTAGAAAATCGCTTAAATAAGCTAGTGGATATGAAACTAGGTGATCTCATAGACGATTCCACATATAAGGAGAAGAAGAAAGACCTTGAAAATGAAAAAAGGGATTTGAAAGAAAAGTTAGAAGATACTGACGGTACTTTGGAAAATTGGCGAGTCAAGGTTGAATCGGCTCTAGATTTTGCGTTTGCCTGCCAAAAGAAGTTTGAGAAGGGAACTAGAGACGAAAAGCACGAAATAATAATGCGAGTTGGCTCGAACCTCCTACTAAGTCCTAACAAATTAATTGATATAACGCTAAAAAGGGAATATAAAGCACTAGCTGATGAAGAAAATTGGGATGAACGTTATGAGAATTGGATCGAACCTGTGGAATATACTGATATATTAACCAAAAATACTGATCTGCAACCTACCAATCCATTATGGCTCCCCCTAGTTGACATGTTTATAGACAGAGAAATAGAGTACGGATTTGCATTTTCAGACCTAAAAACAAGGTGCGAGTTGCTTAGTGTTGAAGTGTAGTATAATTCAGATATAAGATATAACATGGTAAATCAAAGTAAGAAGTATGAGAAAAAACTTGCCCTTATTTCATCACGGAAGACTAACTCTCCCGAGCTAGAGCATTTAGACAAGTTACACGAGCTGTTTAAAGTGGTTAACAAGAATGATTACGATGTAAAATACGAAATAATAGATGGGGATGGTGAATCTATAAGGTTGGTTTTAGACCCTCCCGTATATTATCGAGGCGTTATAGTAACTTGACGGTTTAACATCGTTGAATCGACCTCAATAAACTTTACTATCGGAGTTTTTTCCATTAATTGCGTAGCCCTACAATGTAGCTCCCAATATAGTGACCACAGAGAATCTTCTTCGTCTAATATCTCTACAACTTTCTTTCCGAGAGATTTACTAATTTCACTAGGCTGTAGAAGTGTTTCATGAGGTTTGCCATCGCCTAGGAAATACCTCGCAGTTTTGTTAATTTTTTTGCTAGCTTGTTTTTTTAACATACCTTCTTTCAGAAGGTTTTTAGTGTCTGCTTTAATTTGTTCTATTGCTTGATTGCATTTTTCGTAGAACGGCATATCAAAGTTTGCTAGCAAAGGGTAAAATTCTTGTTTTAAGTTACCTTTTGAGTTAGTAGCTTTTTTCAAAAGGTAATCCAAGGATTTAATGTAAGTCCACGCAGAAATGTATTCGACCTTACCAGACGGGGAATATCGGGGTATTTGCGGGTCTACTAAACCAAGTTCTGAAGTAGTGCCTAATGTGAGATTGTCCCCCCCTAGACATATAAGTGTTCCCGCAGATTTAGCTATTTCTGGTACAACAATTCTAAGATTACCCTTTCCATCTAGTTTATGCCTTATCAGATTGATTATTTGCCTCGTTTTTTGGGGCATACCTCCTAAGGTATTAACCACTAGTTCTATATTTATATCGTCAGCCAGTACATTTAGTATTGAGTATATCGCTTTTATATCCCATTGATTTACCATCACTTCTCTTTGTGCAGGTGAATCTAGTTTTGCATAATAGAGGATAACTTTGGTTTTTCGACCACTAACGCCTTCTCTTAATTTTTGTATTTTTTTCATTAAAGAATGACGGTGTTTTTCTTGGATTTGTAGAAACGAGCTGTTATTAAATTCATCCAAGACTTTGCTGTATATAGCTTTACTTGGTTTACTCATAAGAGTATTTTACCAGAAATGATAAAATGCGATAAGTAAAGTAAAAGATGTAATGACACCTAAAGAAAAGTTTAACAAAGAAGTTTTGGAAGTGCTCCAATCAATAGAAGAAGAAGAGTTGGTCAGAGAAAAAGGCAACCCCATAAAATATGACTTACCTACTACCGTAGGTGTAGGGTCTATTCCTAAAAAAAGAAGACAAGCTATTTTTTACAAGTTGCAAGAATGGGAGGCTATTAAGATTCTAAGCGTGACTTTGCCAGATTGGAAAGGTAGTGGGCGTCATATAGTTATATATCAGGTACAGCATCCTAAATTTGATGAGGTTTATAAGAAATTTCAACCAAGAAGTGGGAATAAACATTTCACGGAGACAGCGGAGTGGTCAGAAGACTTCAGGTGGGAAGGTAACAACTTTGTGTTTGGGGAATTAGGGTCAATCAACTTCAAAAGCGATGTAAAAATTAGCCTATTTAACGCTCTTGTAGGGGCAAAGGGTGGTTGGGTAACTATAAGAGAATTAAAAAAGATTACCGAAAAGGATGAGAAAAGCTATATAAGACCAACAATTGGACATATAGAAAATGATATGTCTCCCAAGATAAAAAAGCACATAAATATCCCATCCACAAGAGACGATAATCTGTCTCCTAAACCACAATCAGGGGCATATAGAATAAAATATCAGCCCTAACCTTTATAAAGACTTTTATGAGTGCTTTAGCTACTCAGTTTCTGACTAAAACCCTCAATACCCTCAACCTTGACCTCAACCCCAGTTGAGGTGCCAGACTTTATCCCATGATTAAGAGTGAGGTAATGGAGCAACCTAAAACCGATAACAAAAGTAATAAACCTGCCGCTTTTTATTCTATTGAAGATATTGCAAAAGTTATCGAACTTTTTTCAATTTTGATAAATATAGATAAAAAAAGAAGAGTTAAAGAAATCAAATGAAACCATTAATAACTGAAATACAAATAATCCCTGTTAAACCAAACGATGGTCTAGTTGGATTCGCTAGTTTTGTGTTAAATGGTTGGTTCTATCTAGGCTCTATAGGGATATTTACTCGACCAAACGGTAGTTACAGGCTCACATACCCAACTAAAGGTACACATAGCATTTTCTACCCAATAAATAAGATTATCGCACATGAGATTGAAGTAAAAGTAATTAAAAAGTTTGAAGAAGTAACGAAACCGTATGATAGACACCGTAAAAATTATGTTTAGTAAAGGTATGTTTACTATTTTAGATAAAGATATGTTTGAGAAAAGTAAAATAGGGGTTGGTTATGCCACATATGTAATAAACCCTACAAAGAAAGACCGTTTGAAGGGTATTTATAAGCCTAGATTAACGCTTACGAATAGGTTTAATACTTCAGGTAGGTCGGAAGAGACGCTTTCTGTCGAACTTTCGTTACCCAAGCTATTATTTGGAAATAATTTTGATGAGTTAAATGATGAGGATTTTCCCGCTGTTGTTACTTTGTTGCACAAAGCCCTGAAAAGCATGAGAATTATGGTTTTTGAGGATGTGTTGGTTAGTGCTCCTATTTCGGCTATCCATTATTCCAAGAACATTCCGCTCACAGATGGTTTAACACCACATTACTTAATTAGCAAAATTAAGGAAGCAAACATCAGCTTGGCATTAGATGTAAACCAAACCGATTACCGTAACGGGTATAGCTACAAGTGGCACTGTAATTCTTATGAGGTAGCTTTTTATGACAAAATAAAAGACCTTGAAAATGCCAAAAACAAAGGTGAAAAAAGAGCTTTTGAAGATGGAAGTATTATGCAATTAGACCTTTTCGACAGCTTGAAACAAATAAATCGATTCGAGGTGTTGCGAATGGAAGCACGCTTAAACACTAGAAGAAAAATCAAACAGTTATTAGCAAAATTGGATATTGATAAAGAAATAACCTTCAAAAATCTTTTTAGTTCAGAGATTTCACAAAAAGTACTTATACACTATCTCGATGAGATTGAATCCCAACGCCCTGCAATTCTTGACTACAAAGCAACCTCCACCAATGATTTGCTTGCTGGTTTAGTAATTAACAATCCAGAACTAAGCCCATTAAAGATATTACAGTTTTTTGGATTAAAACAGGCGTTAGAGGAAATGACTTTGAGGGAAATACGCACCATGTTTGGTAATTACAGTAGAAGAAGTTGGTACAGGCTTATCGCTGAGACAAGGAAGATACAAGCACCTTCCGTTCTCAGTCCATTTAGGATTGTTCGTGAACATCTTGTTGGTTTTGAACCACTAAAGCTAGTTGACTTTCAAGTTGAAATGTTAAACAATGATAAATATAGATAATATGGAAAAAGAACAGTATTACACAATTAAAGAGGTTGCCGAAATGCTAAAAGTAGCCTATTTAACTGTTTACAGATGGATACGGGCAGATAAATTAGTGGCTGTTAAAGCTGGCAAACAGTACAGGATAAGCAAATTCGAACTAGACAAATTTATTAATAGAGAAGAATGAAATTATGAGTAAGACATTAAACAAGAACTTAAACAAAGCAGGGCGAGCCAAAAAAGACGAGTTTTATACCCAACTTATTGACATTGAGAAAGAACTAAAGCACTACAAAAAGCAGTTCAGAGGTAAAATAATTTATTGTAACTGCGATGACCCTTTTGAAAGTAACTTTTTCAAATATCTTGCGTCTAACTTTAATGCTTTGGGGCTTAAAAGGCTCATTACCACTAGTTATGTCGAATCTCCTATTGTGGGTAATCAATTACCTTTGTTTGAAATAGAGGGGTTAAAATCTAAAGATGAGCGACCTCATAAGATTGTGATTAATGAGATATTGGATATTAATAAGGACGGTGCAATAAGCCTTGAGGATGTAGAACAATTACTGAGGCATGACAAAAATACAACAACATACTTGGAAGGCGACGGTGATTTCAGAAGCGAGGAATGTATTGAGTTGCTCAAGGAAGCCGACATTGTTGTAACGAATCCACCATTTTCGCTTTTTCGTGAATATGTCTCCCAGCTAATGGAATATGACAAGAAGTTTTTAATTCTTGGCGACCAGAATGCTACAACTTATAAAGAAACTTTTGGTTACATCAAAGAAGACAGATTATGGCTTGGTTACGATAACGGTGGTACAAAATGGTTTCAGGTACCGATGGATTACGATATAGCCACGGAGTCTAGAATGAAAGTTGAAAGTGGTGTGAAATATATCAGTATGGGTAGAATTATGTGGTACACGAATCTTGAAACAACAAAACGCCACGAAAATACTGTATTGTACAAGAAATACACCCCAGAAGAGTTTCCTAAATACGATAATTATGATGTCATAAATGTTAATAAGATTTCCGATATTCCTATGGATTACGACGGTGTGATGGGGGTTCCAATTACATTTGTTGATAAATACAATCCAGAGCAATTTGAGATACTAGGTATAGCAAATTCAGCAAGATGGATTAATTATGAATGCTTCACCATCATTAAGGGTAAGAAGATATACAATCGTATTTTAATTAAAGGAAGAAAATAAATTGAAGATTAAGTTACATGAAATTCCAATTCGTAAAATTGTCGATGGTTATAAAAACAGCGATGAAGAGGGTGTGGTGGGTTACGGCGGTAAGTTAGACATCCGACCGAAGTATCAGCGTGAATTTATTTATAAACCAGAACAACAAACTGCAGTTATGAGTTCGGTAATAGGCGGTTTTCCCCTAAACGCAATGTATTGGGTAAAGAATGAAAACGACAGTTTTGAAATTCTTGACGGGCAACAGCGCACGGTTAGTGTATGTAATTTTGTGGATGGAGATTTTAACATTACGCACCGTGGGCATCAAATGTATTTTGATAATTTAACGGACGAAGAAAAAGAAGGGATTCTTGATTATGAACTAATGATTTATTTTTGTGAAGGTACCCACGATGAAAAATTGGCGTGGTTTAAGGTTATTAACACTGCTGGAGAAAAACTTACAAATCAAGAACTATTAAATGCGATTTATTCAGGAACATGGGTAACTGATGCCAAGCGATATTTTAGTAAGAGTAATGCCCCAGCGTATCTTTTAGCACATGACTATATGAGTGGGGCATTAAATCGCCAAGAATATTTGGAAACGGCACTCCGCTGGATTAGCAATAGTAAAATTGAAGATTACATGGGTAAACATCAGCACGATAAGAGTGCCAAAGAGTTATGGGAGTATTTTCAGAAAGTGATTGAGTGGGTACAAGAGGTCTTTCCTAAGTACCGTAGCATAATGAAAGGAATTGAGTGGGGTGAGTTGTTTGGTAAGTTTGAAGACACCAACTTGGATGCCGAAAAATTGGAAAGCGAAGTATCTCGATTGATTACCGATGAAGATGTTGGCAGTAAAAAAGGAGTGTATTGGTATGTGTTAACTGGTGAAGAAAGATACCTTAACATTCGAGCATTTAGTGAAAAAATGAAACTTGAATCTTACGAGAGGCAGAAAGGTATCTGTGCAATGTGCGGAAAGCATTTTGAAATAGAAGAAATGGAAGCTGACCATATAAAACCTTGGCACGATGGTGGTAAGACTGATTCAGGGAACTGTCAAATGCTTTGTAAAAAGGATAATCGAACTAAATCTGGGAAGTAAGGCATCTTTATGAAAGCAATAATTCTAGCTAGAGTATCAGATAAAAAACAAGATTCAAACGAAGCACAACTACTTCGTATATCTGAGTATGTAAAACATAAAGACATAACTGTTTGGAAAACTTATGAGATTGAAGAGTCCTCCACCACAGGAACTAGAAAGAAGTTTCAAGAGATTGTGAGGGAGATTGAGCAATCAGACGAACCAATAGCACTTGTAGTTGATACTGTTGATAGATTACAAAGGAGTTTCAGAGAATCTGTACAATTAGACGATTTGCGAAAAGAAGGCAAGCTCGAAATTCACTTCTATCGAGAGAATCTTGTTATACATAAAGATTCTAATAGTGCGGAACTGCTTCGTTGGGATATGGCGGTTATGTTTGCTAGAAGCTATGTACTTCAATTGAGTGACAATGTGAAAAGGAAACAAGCACAACTATTGAGAAGTGGAATATATCCTAGCAGGAAACCCTATGGTTACAGGCAAATCTCTATTAGTAAGGATAAGACCAAAACAGTTGCAGACGAGTTTGCATCAAAAATTGTTGTAAAGGTGTACGAGTGGTACGCAACTAAAGCCTTCTCTATGGACTTGATACGCAAGAAGTTGAAGGAAGATTATGGTTTAGAGTGGTCAAAAGGTTTTCTAGACCAAGTTCTTAAAAACCATTTTTACTATGGCGTGATGACTTGGAATGGGAAAATGTATCCGCATAAGTATCCTCAGCTAATTTCAAAACTATTATTCGACCAAGTACAAGAGATTAAGGCAGGGTTTAATAAAAAGAGATTTAAGTATGCTGGTAAACCCTATCAATATCGTGGGTTGCTACGCTGTGGGCATTGTGGGCTTTCTGTAACGCCCGAAAAGCATAAAGGTATAGTTTACTATCATTGCACGCAATATCACGGAAAACACGGGGCAGAATGGCTTAGAGAGGATTATATTACGGAGCAGTTGGGTAAGGTTTTCAAGAACATGCAAGTTCCAGAACATATTGTGCAACAAATTGTAAGTAACCTTAAAAATGTGCATGAGGGTAAAGTAGATTTTCGTAAACAACAACACGAAAAATTGACTAAAGAGCATGAGGTTTACTCTAAGAGATTAGAAAAATTATATATAGATAGGTTAGATGGGCGTATTACTGATACACAATATGACGAGTATTATCAATCCTTTCGTGAAAAAGTAGCAGAAATAGATACCAGATTAGGTATGTTGCAAGAAGCAGAAGATAGCTACTATATTACCGCCAAATACCTATTAGAACTGGCAAATAAGGCTCACAAGTTGTTTATTGGTTCTGAAGTTGAAGAAAAACGGCAATTAGTTAAGTTAGTACTATCGAACCTGCGGGTGGAAGGTAAAGAAGTGCGGTATGACGCTGTAAAACCCTTTGATACGATACTTAATTTTGCGGATAGTCAATCATGGCTCCCTCGGGTGGATTCGAACCACCAACCTACCGGTTAACAGCCGGGCGCTCTGCCATTGAGCTACGAGGGATCACGGCTAAACTACAAAGAACGCAGTTTAACAGGAAAATCGTAACATACCAAAATGAAAATGTGAAATCCCTAAAAAACGCCTATTTCTCAGCAGGCTTTCTGCCTTTTAAACCGGCAAGACTATAAACAACAGCCACACCAAAAATCAAGTTAATGCCAAAGAACCAAAAGGGCATGCCAAAATTAAATCCCACTAAAGTAAAAAGCAACTCAATTGACAAAGGCAATGTAATAGCATGCATGGCTACTTGATAATATTTGCCAAAACTCAACTGTAGTTTGTTGGTTTGACCAAAGATTCTAAGTAAAAAGGCCACTGATACCAGGTAGATCAGTCTAAAGAAGACAAAATAGAAGAATGTGGCTATTAAGGTAAAAACAATGATCAGTATAGGCACATAATCAAGATAAATACCAATATTTTCCAATGCCTCTTCGACTTTTTCCTTGTTTACTTCACCATCGGGCATGCTATCGAGAGGGTAGGCTTCTATTTTGTTTTGGTTGTTAACTGCTAGTATGTTGGTTTTGTTGACTAAGATCAAAGTATCCATCTCCCTAAGATCGTTGATGGTTCCTTGGTGATCAAAAACTATGAAATTGTCAGGAAATTCCGTTTCATCTTCATCAACTTCGAAAAAGTCAGGAGTAGGTATAACAAAAGGTTCGTTTTGGTTAATTTTCCATTCACCTGCTTCTGAGGTTATGACAAGGTCGTCAGGGTAGATCTCCGACATTTCAATGAGCATGTTATCTAAAGCTACCTGTACCTTGGGAATCAGAGGGATAACAACTCGGGTAGTAGTGATAAAGGCGGCCAGCAGAGCTAAGGAAAAAAAGTATTTTAAGGAAAATTTTATATCTACAGTAAGGACATCTTTGTAATAAGCTACGTTATAGAGGCTGTTTTTATATACATGGTAAAAAGCTAAGATTCGTTTCATATTACTAGTGTAGCAAATTTGACACCCATGCTCATATAGACTAGTATCGATATGATGTCAAAATTATCTTATTGTACAAACTGCTTTAAGTCGCTGGGAGTGCCGTCTCGTATGGTGATCTATAATTATTTGTCGAAAGGGAAAAAGGCCACCGTAAGCGAAATTGTTAACTATGTTAAATTAACTCAGCCCACTGTTTCTTACCATCTAAATGAAATGAAGAAGAACGGCATTTTGGTTCGTGAAAAACAAGGAAAAGAAGTTTACTACAGCGTTGGTCACATTTGTCCCCATTATGATACTCTCTGCGTTTTGGAAGACATAAATTTTCCCCAAAAAAAATATGCCTAAAAACATTTTGGAAATATCCACTTTGCACATCTCTGCGGAGGGTAAGAAGATAGTTAACGGAATAGATTTGTCTTTAGAACAAGGCAAAGTACATGTACTAATGGGTCCGAACGGTTCCGGGAAGAGTACTTTAGCGCAGACCATCATGGGTCATGGCGGGTTTTCCGTTGATAAGGGTGGCATTTTGTTTGAGGGTAAATCTATTTTGGATCTGGCTCCTGATAAACGTGCTAAAAAAGGTATTTTTCTCTCTTTTCAATATCCCAGCGAAATCCCCGGTGTAACTATCTCCAATTTCCTTAGAATGGCATACAATAAGAAGTTCGAACAAAAATTGTCCCCAGTCAAGTTTAGAGCTTTAATTAAGGAGAAAATGACGGATTTAGGTATTGATAAAAGCTTTTTAGGACGCTATCTAAACGAAGGTTTCTCCGGTGGCGAAAAAAAGAGAATGGAGATCCTGCAGATGCTGGTTTTGCAGCCAAAACTAGCCATCTTGGATGAAACGGACAGCGGATTGGATATTGATGCTATTAAGATCGTCTCGGAGGCTGTAAATAAGATACAAAAGGAAACGAAAATGACTGTTTTGTTGATCACTCACTACAGCAGAATTTTAAAATATATTGAGCCACACATCGTTTACATTATGGGAGAAGGTAAGATCGTGCAGACTGGCGGCAAGAATTTGGCACATGAGTTGGAAGAAAAAGGTTATGCACCATTTGGGGAGTAAGTATGGGTAAAAAGCAAATGGACACAAAACAAGTGAAGAAAGCCAAAGTAACGGTTAACCAGAACTACAAGGAAAAATATGGCTTCAATGTACCTGAAAATTACGTTTTCAAGGCACAAAAAGGTTTAAACGAAGATGTAGTAAGGCAGATCTCCAAGATGAAAAAGGAACCACAATGGATGCTTGATTTTAGGCTCAAAGCCTACAAGATATTCATGCGCAAGCCTATGCCAACTTGGGGCGGTGAACTTTCGAAAATAGACTTTGACCAAATTTACTACTACTTAAAACCTACGGATAAGGCGGAAAGAAGCTGGGACGACATTCCCCAAGAGATGAAGGACACCTTTGAAAGATTGGGTGTTCCCCAGGCCGAAAGAGAGCATTTGGCCGGTGTAAAAGCCCAATTTGACAGCGAAGTCGTCTACGATTCTCTACGAGAGGAGCTGGCCGAAGAGGGCATTGTCTTTATGAGCACAGACGAGGCCTTAAAGCACTACCCTGACGTTTTTGAAGAGTATTTTAGCAAGATCATACCTCCCACGGATAACAAGTTTGCAGCCTTAAACAGTGCGGTGTGGAGCGGGGGTTCTTTTGTGTATATTCCTAAGGGTGTTCATGTAAAAAGGCCTTTGCAGGCTTACTTTAGGATCAACGCGGCTAACATGGGTCAATTTGAAAGAACCTTGATCGTGGCCGATGAGGGGAGCTATGCTCATTATGTGGAGGGATGTTTTACTAAAGGTCATAAGATTACCACCATTAATGGACTTGAAAATATCGAAGATATAAAGGTTGGTGATTTAGTCTTAACGGCCGAGGCCAGCTATAAGCCTGTACAAAAGACTATGGTTCGTGAACACGAAGGATCCATGTATAAAATAAAAGTTTATGGTTTATCTGATGAAACCTTTGAAGTTACTCCCGCACACCCATTTCTAGCCGCTCGAAGAGAGTTATCGAAGGAAAAGAACCGCGAGTTTAAATTAGAATGGATCGAAGCCAAAGACCTAGACGATAAAGATTATTTAGTGATTCCAATAGATAGGGAAAATGTTAATTCTCAAGACTCCAGGACTTTTGAAGTAGAATTTAGAGGTAAAAAAGAAAAAATTGAAGCGCAGCTTACCCCCGATTTTTTTCGATTAGTCGGTTATTATTTAGCCGAAGGTAGTGCGGAAGAAAAGGGCTACTTAAGATTTTCCTTTAATGAAAATGAAAGAGAGTACATCGAAGATGTAAAAAGCATAGTTAAAGACATTTTTGGTTTGGAAAAATTCAATGAGTTTACTTACGAAAATAGAGCAGGTGTTGAGCTTGTGTTCTCCTCTGCAAAGCTAGCTCGTATTTTTAAAGAATTTGGACAATCAGCTAATTCGAAAAGTATTCCTGACTGGGTTTTAGCAGAAAGTGATGACAAACTTGCGCAATTGGTTGTTGGCTATTTCAGGGGTGACGGTAATTATTACAAAAGAAAAAATAAGCATGGTTTAAAGGAAATTTTTAGAATAAATACTGTATCTGAGAGCCTTGCTTTAGATGTGCGTAATATCATTCTAAGGTTGGGAATTTTCGCCTTTGTAAATAGAAGAGAACGTGGGAAAGAAGATAGACAAGATATGTTTACTGTTGGTGTTAGCGGTAATTATATGGTCAGATTTGGTGAGTTGGTAGGAATTAATGTTGATAAAAAAATGAATGATAAAAATCGTGCTTCTATGTTTCATGTTGATGAAAATTATGCCTACTTACCGATAAAGGTAATAAAGGAAGTAAAAACTGTTCATGACAATAGCGTTAAAGTTTACAATTTTAGTGTCGAAGGTGATGAGTCTTATGTCTGCAACAGCATTGCCGTGCACAATTGCACAGCACCTGTGTATTCTTCTAATTCATTGCACGCCGCAGTAGTAGAAGTAATTGTTAAGCCCGGTGCCAGATTTAGGTACACTACCATACAAAACTGGTCAGGCGATGTTTATAACTTGGTTACTAAGCGTGCCCGTGTGGAAAAAGATGCTGTCATGGAATGGGTGGATGGCAATCTTGGTTCTAAACTGACCATGAAGTATCCCTCTTGCTACTTGGTAGGGGAAAATGCTCATGGCGAGGTTTTATCTATTGCCTACGCCGGCGAGAAGCAGCATCAGGACGCAGGCGCAAAAATGCTGCATTTGGCGTCTAACACTAGTTCGACTATTATTTCTAAGTCGGTGAGTACTAACGGAGGCAGAACCAGTTACCGGGGTTTAGTTTCTGTGTCTCCTCTGGCTAAAAACGCTAAAAGCCGGGTAGAGTGTGACGCTTTAATTTTAGATAGCGAATCTGCTTCTGATACCTTTCCTACCATGGACGTCAAAGAAAGTTCGGCGCAAATAGAACATGAAGCTACCGTGAGCAAAATAGGCGAAGAAAAGCTGTTTTATTTGATGAGCAGGGGTTTGAACGAAGCGGAAGCCATGAGTTTGATCGTTTCCGGATTTATTGAACCCATCGTCAAGGAACTGCCTTTGGAATATGCCGTGGAACTAAACAGACTTATCGAATTAGAGATGGAAGGCAGTGTCGGCTAATGAAAAGCAAATTGTTGCCGGTTGGAGAGAATACGCAAATCCAGGTGGACGAGGACACTCAATATGTCTTATGGTTCGAAGATCTCTCACCCGGCAAAAGGTACAGTCTAGGTTTAACCTTTGAAAAAGAAGGCGCCCATGCGGAAATCATTGCTCCTTATAAGCTTGGTAAGGGTGAGCACTTGGATCTGACTACTATAGCTACTCACAACGCACCTCACACAACTTGCAATACCGCTGTGAGAGGTGTATTGCAGGATGATTCTTCTTCAATGTACGTGGGAAAAATAATTATCAACAAGAAAGCCCAGCAAACCAATTCTTACCTGGACGATAAAGTTTTAATGGTGGGGGAGAACGCCAAAAACACTTCCAAACCGGTTTTGGAGATCGAGGCTGATGATGTCAAGGCCTCGCACGGTGCTACCACGGGTAAGATCAGCCCTGAGCAGATCTACTACTTACAGACTAGGGGATTATCTGAAGGCGAGGCTGAGAAATTGATTGTGGAGGGATTTTTTGGATCTTTATTAAGTAAGGTAAAAGATGAGAAGATTAGGCATAAAGTTAAAGTAAAGATAAATGTTTGACCCAAAAAAAGTAAAGCAGGATTTCCCTATTTTTAAGCGAAAATTTAACGGCAAGGAGCTGGTTTACTTGGATAACGCTGCTTCCTCTCAAAAACCCCAGCAAGTAATTGATACCATCTCTGACTTTTACGAAAACCACTATGCTAATGTGCATAGGGGAATCTACACTCTTAGCGAGGAAGCTTCGGGTATGTATGAAGATGCCCGAAAAAAGGTTGCGGAGTTTATTGGGGCGGTTCGTGCAAAAGAGATCATTTTTACTTCTGGAGCAACAGAATCTTTGAATATGGTTGTCTTGTCCTGGGCCCTAAATAATCTTAGAGATGGAGATATTATTATGGTCAGTGAGGTTGAGCATCATAGTAATTTGGTCCCCTGGCAGATGATAGCTGAGAAAACAGGTGCCGAGCTGTGTGTTTTAAAGTGCCGGCCTGGTAAAAAAGACACCTTGTTAGCTAAGGTGAGGGCTAATCTTAACGATAGAGTAAAGATAGTATCTGTAGCCCATGCCAGCAATGTTACCGGGGAAATCTTTCCGGTAAAGGAAATTTCCAAGGAAGTTAAAAAGGTAGGAGCTTTGTTGTGCGTAGACGGAGCGCAGGCTGTTCCCCATATAAAAGTAAATGTGCAGAGTCTAGGTTGTGATTTTTATGCTTTTTCAGCGCACAAAATGCTTGGTCCCACAGGTGTAGGTGTGCTTTGGGTGAGAGGAGAGCTCTACCAGCAAATGGAGCCGTACAAATACGGAGGTGGGATGATCTACGAAGTTAAAGAAAAAAGTGCTACTTGGGCTGATCCACCGGAACGATTTGAGGCTGGTACTCAGAATATTGCCGGAGTGGTAGGGTTGGCCTCTGCTATTGATTATTTGGGAAAGCTAGGTTTGGAGCAAGTTAGGGAACATGAGGTTAAATTAAATGAATATACCTTAAAAACCCTACCCGAGATAGAGGAATTGAAAATCATCGGCCCAAAAGACCCTCAGAGAAGAACAGGGCTAGTTTCCTTTGCTATAGAAGGAGTGCATGCTCATGATCTAGCGGCCATTCTAAACACTGAAGGCATAGCAGTAAGATCAGGGCATCATTGTGCTATGCCGCTACACACAAAGCTTAACCTACCCGCTTCCACACGAGCTAGTTATTATATCTACAATACTGAGGAAGATATTGACAAGCTGATGAAAGGTATTTATAAAGCCATAAGAATTTTAAAGTAACCATGCAAGATATTTATCGGGAAGAATTAATGGAGCATTACAAAAACCCCCGCAATAGGGGTCATCTTGATCATGCTAGCAGTGAAACTATCAAGAAAAATCCTTTATGCGGAGATATTATTTCTATGCAATTAAAAATGTCAGAAGGAAAAATTGAAGACATCAAGTTTGACGGCAGTGGTTGCGCAGTGACAATAGCATCTTCCTCGGTGCTGACGGAAGCTCTAAAGGGAAAAACTGTTGACGAGGCCAGGAAAATGTCTAAAGATGAACTCTTGGAGATGCTTGGTGTAGAATTAACCACCAGCCGTATTAAATGTGCTACCCTTCCCTTGGAAGCGTTGCAAAGTTTGCTAGAAGGGTTCGAATAAATATGGCCGAACAGAAAAAACAATTAATAACCAAGGAAATGAATTTAGCTGATGTAATTTTTAAATACCCGGAAGTTGCTGAGATCCTCACCGATTACGGACTTCATTGTGTGGGCTGTATTGCTAGTGGATTTGACACTATAGAAATGGGGGCGCAGCTTCATCAGCTAGACAATAAGGAAATAGACGAAATGATGGAAAGGGCCAACGAAGTTGCCAAGCATAGTGAATAAGAAATATGAATAAGGAGAGGAAAATTCATAAAGTTTCTATAGACAGAAAAAAATGCATTGGCGCTGCCACCTGTGTAGTGGTAGCTCCTAAAGGATTTGAACTGGACGAAGAAGAGATCGCCGTGGTTTTGGATAGTGCCAAAGAGCTTGATGATGATACTTTGATCATGGCAGCGCAATCCTGCCCTACGCAATCGATTATCTTATATGATGAACAAGGAAAACAAATATTTCCAAAAGTATAAACTTTGATAAAATAGCGCTATGCAATATCAAATAACCTCCGATAATATAGAGATCTCTGAAAGCATGAAAACTCTGGGCCAAGAAAAGTTCGAAAAAATAGTTAAGAGATTAACGCCCAAAGAGAAGGAAGAAGCTCTGGTGAGAATAGTCATGAACAAAGGTTCAGCGGAGGATGAGTTTAGAGTAAAAATCGAACTTAGTTATGGCGGGAAAAAATATTTTGCCACAGAGAAGGATTTTTTGTTAGAATCTGCCTTGATAAAGACTATCAGCGAAGTTGAGAGAATGCGTAGGAGGGATGATATTTCGTATTACGAGGATTGGAAGGAACAGCGGGAGATCAAGAGGAAAATACCAAAGCCTGAAGGTCCTGAGTCTGAGGAGGATGAGTTTAATAATGACGCGGGTGAATAAATTTATGGGTGATTAGCTCAGTTGGTAGAGCAGTCGTCTTATACACGACCGGTCCCTGGTTCGAGTCCAGGATCACCCACCAAAGTTATAAAACCCCAAGCTCGGTTTTCTCGTCTTCGGACTCTCTTTCAATATATTCCAAATATCTTTCAGTAGTAGAAACTCTCACATGTCCTGCAATCTTTGAAACATGTAAAAGATTTGTACCGCTGGCCAAATGATGGGCGACAAAAGTGTGTCTTAAGTCGTTCACTTTGGCTTCTTCGACACCGGCAATATTATAGTATCTCTTAATAGTAGACCTGATATTTCTCACTAAAAGAGGATTGCCGGTTTTGGTGATGAAAACATGTTCGGCATCTTTTATTTCAGGCCTTTCTTTTTCTATATACTTGGAAACAGCGTCAATAACCGCTCTATTTAGAGGAATATTTCTGGCAGGCTTATTGTTTTTTGCCGGTACTAAAAGATTACCAGGAGTAGATCCCAGGTTAGTATTAGACATTTTCATGCCAGCTAACTCGGAAATGGTAATACCGGTTTGCAAGAGAGTTTCTATAATAGCGTATGCCCTTGAATCATCTCTGGCAGCGTCCCTTAACGCCCTATACTCAAGTTTAGAAAGTATCCTTGGGGGTTTGATCTGAACTTTAGGGTGTTTAAGATTATCAGCCACATTTTCTTCAATATGGCCCTTATCGCTCAAAAATCTAAAGAATGTTTTGGTGGAATTTGTTTTTCTGGAAATAGACTTTGGCGTGTAATTTTCTTTAGCCAGTTTTCCCATGAATTCTTCCAGGTGGACTAGTTCAATTTCGTGAACCTTATTTAAACCCAACTTTTCCAAATACTCCAATAATTGCTCAATGTCTTTCCCATAAGCAATTAAGGTAGATTCAGACCTACCAATGTCCCCCAGGTGACCTATAAAGTTTTTGTGCGCTTTATTTAGTTCAATCATATATTTATGTTCTTGGGCAATAAATTTAATCAAATACTACCGGACAGACATTCCTATAGGCTATAGTAACATCATGGTTGCTCAATGTCAACTAATTTATTACAATTCTAAGTATGGCGGTGCCTGCCCGTACAAAATATATAATATTAGCCGTTCTTCTAACCCTTGCTTCAATAAATTTTACACGTACTGCCTTAGAAATACTGGAGAATAGTAAGAGATTAGATACCTTAAGTCAAGAGGTTGTCCAATTGGAGGAGGAGAAGCAGCAATTAGAAAGAGACGTAGTTTACAAGAATACGGATGAATTTATCGAAGAAAAAGCCCGCAATGACTTGAATTTAATAAAGCCTGGAGAAAAAGTATATGTCATCCCTAAGGAGCTCAAAGGGGAAGATCTGCAAGCACAGGTAGCAGGTCAAAAAACTATTGCCGAAAGGATCAAAGCTGGTAATCTTGAAGGTGAAAGTAATATAATGCTTTGGGTGGCGTTATTCTTTGACATTACGGCAATATTCTGATAAATTACAAAGTTGCATGGCGCGGGGTGGAGGAATAGTACCTCGTCAGGCTCATAATCTGAAGGTCCCGGTGCAAATCCGGGCCCCGCAACCAAGCTTTGTCTCATAAAGACCCCTCAAAGAGGGGTTTTTGATTTGCGGAAAAACCACACACCGCTCTACACATTATTTTGATATAATCCTTTTGTTCAGTGAGCCAACGTAGCTCAGCGGTTAGAGCGGACGTTTCATAAGCGTCAGGCCGGTGGTTCAACTCCACCCGTTGGCACCAAATAAATTATAATAAACAAAGCATGGCAGATAAAAAAAGGATATTAACAGGAGATAATCCCACAGGCGAATTGCATATTGGCCATTATGTAGGATCTCTGCAAAATAGGGTTAAACTACAGGATGAATATGAGACCTTCATTATTATTGCCGATATGCATGCTCTTTCTTACCCGGACTTTGTGGAAAATGCAAAGGCGGTTAGTGAGAGTGTGAGAAAAGTTTTACTGGGAAATTTAGCAGCGGGATTAGATCCTAAGAAAGTCACTTTTTTTGTAGAATCAGGTATTCCGGAACTGTACGAATTAGCCACCATTTTTAGTATGTTGGTTAGTCATAACCGGGCTTTGAGAAATCCCACCCTTAAAGAAGAGATCAGGGACAAGAAAATGGGGGACGCCTTTTCATTGGGATTTGTTAATTTTCCCATTTTGCAGGCGGCGGATATATTATGCGTCAAAGCTCACCTGGTACCGGTGGGGGAAGATCAATTACCTCATGTAGAACTTACCAGGGAAATTGCTAAGAGGTTCAATTCCACTTACGGCGAAGTCTTCCCGGAGCCGGAAGCATTGATAGGAAATGTAAAGCGCTTAGTAGGGTTGGACGGCAATACCAAAATGACCAAATCACTTAACAACACCATTGACCTAAACGAGACAGAAAATTCGCTTAAGGAAAAGGTTATGAGCATGTATACTGATCCCAAGAGGATCCACATTGATGACCCCGGTACGGTAGAAGGTAACCCCGTTTTTATTTACCACGACACCTTTAATTTAAACAAAGAAGAGGTAGACGAACTTAAGGAAAGATATGAGAAGGGGCAGGTAGGGGATATTGAGGTTAAAGAAAAACTCTATTTAGCTCTTAGTAAATTGCTAAAACCTATTAGAGAGCGTTATATACAATATGAAAATAACATGCAGGAAGTAGAAGAGATTTTAGCTGCAGGAACTAAAAGAACACGTGAGATTGTTCAGCAAGTGCTGCAGGAAACCAAAGAAAAGATGGATTTTTTATATGAATAGAGCACCCAAAAAAACAGGTAATCAAAAGAAAAGATCTGCTCGCAAGATGGTGCCCCCTCCACCTAGGAGTATTTTTGGTAACGTCTTTTTTTACATCTTCCTAATTTTTGGTTTTTATATATTAATCACCGCTTTCTCTGGTTATAACAGTGGTTTAGAGGTTAAACCTATCAGTGACACAATTCAGCTTATCGAAGATGGCAAGGTGCAGGATATTGTTGTTTCAGAAGATAAGATCGAAGTTCTCCTGCAAGACGGCTCCAAGTTTTTAAGTGAAAAAGAATCCGACATTAGTTTTGACCAAATATTGGCTAATAACCAGGTTGATAGATCTAAGGTGGCCGGAGAGATCAAAGTAGAACACAGGCTTGGCTTTGCACAAATATTAACTCCTCTGCTCTCTTTTGGCTTGCCTGTTTTAATATTACTTTTTATTTTCAGGCAGATGAAGGGAGCCAGCGGTGATATTTTATCTTTCGGGAAATCCAGGGCACGCTTATTTAACAGAAAAGACGGTGAAAAAGTGACTTTCGAAGATGTAGCCGGCGTAGAAGAAGCTAAAAAAGAGATGATGGAGATTGTAGACTTTCTGAAACACCCTCAGAAATACAGGAAACTTGGCGCCCGCATACCTAAAGGTGTCTTATTGATCGGACCGGCAGGTGTGGGAAAAACTTTACTGGCTAGGGCAATTGCCGGGGAAGCCAAGGTGCCTTTTTTCAGTGTGGCCGGAAGTGAATTCATGGAAATGCTTGTGGGTGTGGGTTCCGCGAGAGCACGAGATTTGTTTAAAGTGGCTAAAGCCAGCCAACCCAGTTTAATATTTATTGACGAAATTGACGCTATTGGTAGACAAAGAGGTATGGGAATCGGCGGCGGACACGATGAAAGAGAACAAACTTTAAATCAGATTCTTATTGAAATGGACGGTTTTGATCCTAGAGCTAATGTCATTGTTTTGGCCGCTACCAATAGGCCGGATATGCTTGATCCTGCTTTAATTCGTGCCGGCAGATTTGATAGACGAATTAATATTCCCTTGCCCGATCTAAAAGAAAGAGAAGAAATTATGAAAATTCACATGAGAGGCAAGCCTTTTGACGATGACGTGAAAATCGAGAAAGTAGCCAAGAAAACTGTTGGTTTTAGCGGTGCCGATATAGAAAATATGCTTAATGAAGCCGCGATTCTGGCTGCTCGAGACAATAAGAGTAAGATTACCGACTACGAATTAGATGAGGCGGCTCTTAAAGTGACTATGGGTAGTGAAAGAAAAACTTTGCAAACTGAGCAAGAACGCAAAATGACCGCCTACCACGAAGCCGGACACGCGCTGGTGGCAGCTAATTTGCCTGATATGGATTCGGTGCATAGGGTTTCTATAGTGGCTAGGGGAGGAACTCTGGGGCATACCAGTATTGCACCTTTGCGGGATAGGTACAACGAAACAAAAACAAGGCTGCTAACTATGATTACTACTATGCTGGGTGGACGTGCTGCCGAGGAGCTGGTTTTTAACGAGCTTACCATTGGCGCTGCAGATGATATAGACAAGGCCACTAGATTAGCTAGAAAAATGGTTACTCAGTTTGGTATGAGTAGTTTGGGCCCAATATCATACTATAGCAAGGGTGACGAATTTATGTTGGCTCGTGAGCTGGGATATCATGGTCCTTCCCACGGCGACGAAATGGCTTCCAAGATAGATAAGGAGGTAGAAAAGATAGTTAGCGACTGTTACAGCAGGGCTAAAAAGATTTTGGGTGAAAAGAGAGCTAAGCTCGATAAGGTCACCGAGGTCTTGTTGGAAAAGGAAACTATTTACGAAGATGAGTTCAAAGAGCTAACCTCCTAATTTGTATATTACCAATGAAAAAAGTCGTTTTGATCGATACTTTTAATTTTTTACACCGTGCATATCATGCTCTCCCCGTTACCTTGACTGATAAAAACGGTGAACCTACCAACGCAGTTTACGGAGTAACCAGCATGCTCATAAACCTTTTTGATCAGCTAAAACCCGATTATGTGGTAGCAGCATTGGATGATATTGAACCAACCTTTAGGGTGGAAGAATTCACCGGTTACAAAGCTCATCGAAAACCCATGGAGGATGATCTTTCATCGCAAATACCCAAAGTTTTTGAGATCATTGATGCTTTTGGAGTAGCCAGGGCTAGTTTGCCCGGGTACGAAGCGGACGATGTTATTGGAACTATGGTTGAAAAGTATGCAGACGAGGATGTGGAATTTGTTATCGTTTCTAATGATCAGGATCTATGGCAGCTGGTGGGTGACAAAGTGAAGGTTATGAGCCCGATGGCTAGAGGAAACGTTGATTGGATAGGCGAAGAAGAGGTGATGGCCAGGCATGGATTTACACCACAACAAATTCCTGATTATAAGGGATTGCGTGGAGATCCTAGCGATAATATCCCCGGAGTTTATGGTGTGGGTGATAAAACAGCTAAAAAATTAATATATGAGTACAAAAATATTGAGAATATCTATAATAATATTAATAAAATAGAGCCGGAATCCCTTAAGAACAAGCTAAAAGAGAGCTATGAGCAGGCCTTGATGAGCAAAAAACTGGCCACTATTATTATGGACGCTCCCTTAGATCTGGAGCTTAAAAACTGCAAGTACTCAACTTTTAACAAGGGAAGGGTAAAAGAAACTTTGGAAAAATACAACTTTAAGTCTCTGATCAAGCGTTTGGGGTTTGAGGTGGGTGGTAGCAAGAAGAAAAAAAAGAGAGAAGTACCGGAAAGCCAGCTTTCATTACTATAATTTTTTAAAATTGAACGTACATCTGCTTTGTTGTATACTTTCCGTAACCCATAGAAAAATAAAAGAGGAGAGTAATCATGAAAAAAACCATTGTGGTTATTGATGATTCTGCAATAACTCTTGAAGCAATTGTCATAACGTTGAGGAATAACTTATCTGATTACGATATCGTAGGTATTCAGGTGAGGGATGCGTTTCCGGAAAGTATTCCGGAGCAGGTAGAGGTCTTCTTTGTAGATCACAACCTGGGTTGGTTAACAGGTTCGGATGTGGTTGAGAAGATCAGACCTAAGTACCCAAACGCCAGGATCGTTGGTTGGTCGAATACTTCCCTGAAGCAGATTGATGTGGCTAGGTTCTTGGGAGCGGGAGCTGATATTACCTCCATCAAGCCTGTAGATGAGAAAAAGATCGTCAAGCTTGTGACAGAAGATCCTAATTAGTAGCCCGTGTGGCAAAGGAGATTTGCTATGACTATGAAAGTTGTCATCCTAGACGACGACGCGTTTCTGTTGGTTAATGTAAAGGATGCTTTCCGGATCAATGCTCCGGATTGTGAGGTTACAACGTTACGAATGCCCCATGCGTACCCGGAAAATCTTCCTGAGGAAGCAGATATCTTCTTTGTGGATAACCGCATGGGAGAACTAAAAGGTCCGGAAGTGATCAGGCAGCTAAGGGTTAAATACCCGGAAGCGCAAATTGTCATGTGGTCAAGCCAACTTGATGAAAAGACCAGACGAGAAGGTCTTGAAGCGGGTGCCGATAGGGTTGAGGACAAGAGAATGTCTTCTTCCCAAATTGTGGAGCTTGCTACGAAACTTCTCTGGACTTAGACCGCACATATACCCTCTGGGATCTCCCGTTTCAGAGGGTATAATATTTCTTATGAACAATATCCAAAGAGCCCAAGAAACAGCAAAATTACTAAAAAAAGAACACCCTCAGCCAAAAACAGAGCTTGTGCATAAAAACGAGACCGAATTAGTGGTAGCTGTAATGCTTTCAGCGCAAACGACAGACATTAAAGTTAATCAAGTTACCAAAACTCTTTTTAAGAAATACAAAACTTGGCAGGACTATACCCAAGCAGATTTAGAGGAGTTGCAAGCTATTATTCGAGAGGTAAATTTTTATAAAGGAAAAGCGGAGAGATTGATCAAAGCGGCCAAGGTAATTTTGGCTGATTTTAACGGCAAAGTACCAAAAACTATTAAAGAGCTGGTCACTATCCCTGGAATTGCCAGGAAAAGCGCTAACGTCATCTTACAGGAGCTCTGGGATATAGCGGAGGGCGTGGTAGTGGACACGCACGTAACCCGCGTCAGCCAAAGGTTGGGACTAACCAATCACAAGGATGCCGTAAAGATAGAAAAAGATCTCATGCAAGTGCTACCCAAAAGTTCCTGGAGGAATATCTCCGGAGCATTGGTTGTGCATGGGAGGTATGTTTGCAAGGCAAGGAGTCCACAGTGTGAAAAATGTGTGCTTAACAAAATCTGCCCTTCGGCCTTCATTTTTTAATTGTTGGTTAATTATCGGGTAGAAGTTGTTCCAGATCAGGTGGTAATTTATTCACAAAGACGCTGGCTCTGGTGCTTGAGCCCTCGTTTTTATAGGTCCACAAACCGCTTTTTCGTAAAGCAAACCTAAATTCAAAGGTTTCTCCCGCCTCAACCAAAAAAGGTTCCGATAGCTCTTCGTATCTAGGCATAAGCTGAACAAAAGTGAAATCTTCAGATGTATTGTTTGTCCAGACGACTTTTTGTCCGGCATATCCTTGAGTATTTCTTGGTGAAAAGCCTTCGTCGGAAAAAGCTATTTCCAGTGTGCCAAATCTCTGGTCTATAGTTTGGTGAATGAAGGTTAGCGGTTCTGCTGGTGGAGCTTCCTTTTCTATTGGCTGTTCATCTGTGGTTGTATCCTGCACTTCCTGTTCTTGTGCACCTTCTTGATTGCCAGCTGCAAGTTGTTCGTCAATCAGATTTCTAAAATCATCCAGCCCGGCTGGTCTTACCTGCTTACCGTTGATGAAAAAAGTAGGTGTGGCGTTTATCCCGATTTTCCTGCCGAAAGTAACATCTCCAGTGACTAGGTCCTCTATAGTTGGATTGTCGTAATCTTGTTTAAATTTTTCCACATCCATGCCCAAAAAGTCCGCGTACCCTAACAGGTCTCCTTCCGAGAACTTGTTTTGATTTTCAAAGAGAATATCTGCATACTCCCAAAATTTATTCTGCTCTCCCGCAGCTTGCGCAGCCATGGCAGCCTGTTCAGCATTTTTATGACTGGGTAAAGGAAAGTGCCGTACACCCCATCTTATCTGCTCGGGGTATTCTTCGAGCAGTGCCTTTACAATTGGGTGATAGGATTTACAAGCAGGACAACCAAAATCGGTGAATTCTACCAGAGTAATGGGTGCGTCAAACGGACCTTTTACATATGTATGAGGTGCAATGAGCTCTTGGGCATTTGCTTCAATTAATTCCGGCTCGCTAGTTGGTGGTCTTTTTTGGGAAGTTATAATGATGAAAAAGAATATGAGTACTGTTACTCCTCCAATAAGTATTACAGGCATGTTTCTTTTGAATAGCTCACTCATTTTCACATTTTATCACATTGTAGATGCCAGTTTTTCCATTTCATTTTTAGATATTAAACCGTGTACAGCACCTATTTCTCTAATAACACTTGAGGCATTGATTGAGCCCCAGAGGAGCACTTCCTCAATAGGTTTGTTGTGACTCAGGGCTGCCATAGCACCTGAAGCAAAGGCATCTCCGGCTCCGGTTTTATCTATGACCGGTTTATTAATTTTGTAGGCCTCGATTTTTACCAATTGCTTTCCGTCGTGGGCTGAGGCACCCTTGTCCCCTTCGGTAACGAAGGTAAGTTTAGGACCAAGCTTTTGTAGTTTAAGGTGTAAGTTTTCTAGATCGTGCTCACCGACGAACATCACAGCCTCGTCTTTATTGACAAATAGCACATGCGACACGGAGAAGATGTTTCTCAAACCATGCAAACCAGCTCTTAGTTGAAATGTACCCGGATTAAAAGCCACGCCAATTTGCGGGTTGTTTTTGAAATATGCAACTAGTTTTTCCTGGAATTTTTCGAAGCCGGGGGAAATGGAAGTGTAATATATCCACTTTGGTTCAGGCCAATCGAGCAGTTTGTAATTCCGTTTCTCGTGATGAGAAAAGATAGTTCTTTCACCCTCATAGACTATTACCGGATGGATGCCCGTTTGGGTACCTTCGTTTCTTCTCAAAAATCTAGTGATAATGCCTTCTTCGGCAAGTTCTTTTTCTATCCTATCTGCTTCTTCATCATCTCCCATTTCAGAATAAATAGCTGCCGTTAACCCGAGCTCGTTCACACCCAGAGCAACATTAACTGCATTGCCGGCAATATTAGTTTTTACGTTTCGAACAGGGATTTTACTACCGTGATAAAAGCAGATCTTGGGATGTTTAGGATCTTTATCCTTGGAAACTTCTTTACCTTCCACTTTCATATAAAGGTCTATGGCCACGTCCCCGATAGTTAAGATGTCTATTTTTTTATCTTTTTCCATGAGCAGTTTTTTGCCAAATTACCACTTTTTTCTTGATATAGTCCTTATTTAAGTGATATTTTTCCAATAATTCCTGGTACTCTCCTGATTCTCCGAAAGTATCTTGAACACCTATTTTATGCACATAGGTAGGAGATTTTTCCGACAACAGCTCAGAGACAGCGCTGCCTAAACCCCCGGCTGTTTGATGTTCTTCAATGGTGAGCACTAGTTTGGTTTTCTTAGCGGATCTCACAATAGTTTCCTCATCGAGGGGTTTGATGGTGTGGCAGTTAACAACCTCCGCACTTATCCTCTTTTTGAGTTCCAGTTCCTTGGCGGCTTCCAAAGCAGTATATACCAGGGGACCGCAAGCTATCATGGTAACATCCTCACCTTTTTTCAATATCTGCGCCTCGCCAATCTTAAAGGGAGTTTTTGAGGTGGTAAAGATGGGGGTTTCGTTTCGGTTGAGACGAATGTAGACCGGTCCTTGGTGCTTTAGTGCTTCGGTTATAGCCTTTTTGCTTTGTTCATAGTCAGCGGGCTCAATAACTACCATATTGGGCAGCACCCTGGTGAGAGCTATGTCCTCCAGTCCTTGATGAGTAGCCCCGTCCTTATTGGCAGAAAGTCCTGAATGAGTACTAATTATTTTTACATTAGCTTTGCTAAAGCAGATAGAAACCCTGATTTGTTCCCAATTCCTTCCCGGACTAAAGGTGGTAAATGAAGTCATAACAGGTAACTTACCGCTTAGGGCCAGTCCGGCAGAAATGCCAGCCATATTTTGTTCGGCTATGCCTACTTCTACAAACCTTTCCGGGTATTTTTGCGAAAACATATCAACTTTTGTGGAGTCTGTAAGATCAGCGGTTAGAACAATCAGCTCAGGGTATTTTTGAGCCAATTTGACCAAGGCGTCACCAAATCCTTGCCTGTTAGATTTATGTTTTACGTTGGCTGTTAAGGCATCTTCGCTTAAATACAGATCTTTGTTAAGCATTACTCACATTCTTTAACTTCTTTTACTCTTTCAAAATCTATGAACCTGCCCGTTTTGCTGATAGCCACCAGGTCAACCGTGGTATTTTTATTTTCCTCGAAGAGGCAAGTCTCCCCGGGTTCCGTTTCGCGTATGGAGACAATAAGTTTATTTTTGTCCTTATCCTCGTAAAGTTTTCTGATCTTGATCTTGTAGCCTTCTCCGGGATTGGTGCTGGAAGAAACTCCTAACAAAAATTCTTTATTAAAATCTATATCTTCACGCATGATCAAATAACCGGATTCGTCTACATAGTTTAAAAAACTAGCTAACTCTTCGTCGCTGGTAATAACCAGCCGTTTTTTTTCAAGTTCTTTTTCGGTGTAAGCCACGGTAGGGAATCCGTTTATTCTTCTCACTTCAGGCGCCCGGTCTATTTTGATCAGTTCGGTGTCGCTTAAAAATAAAAAATATACCACTACCAAAATAGCTATGAGAATAAAAAGTGGTATGAGATTAATATTGAGTTTAACAGATCTCTTAATCATAAGAATGTCTAATTTTGCCTTCAAGCGTTCTGAGCTGTTTTAATGCTTTCTTGGCCTCCTCTTTATTAGGAGACTTGCCGTGCCAGGCAAATTTATACTCCATAAAGTCTACACCTTTGCCGGGTATAGTGTGGGCAATAATAGCCGTTGGTCTTTGGGAAACTGATCCAGCCATATCAAAAGCGTTAATTAATTCTTCTATATTGTGCCCGTCCACTTCGATGACAAACCAGTTAAAGGCTTCCAATTTTTCTCTCAAGTTTTCCAGAGGCATGACATCTTCAGTATGACCGTCAATTTGAATATTATTTCTGCTGATGATCCAAACTAAATTATTGAGGTTGTGATTGGGCGCGAACATGGCCGCCTCCCACACCTGTCCTTCGTTGAGCTCCCCATCTCCGGTTAAGCAGTAAACTCGGTAAGATTTTTCGTCCATCTTAGCAGCTAAAGCCATGCCGATTGCTTGAGAAAAACCCTGTCCTAACGGCCCACCGGAGTTCTCAATTCCCGGCAGTGAGTTATGTTCGGGATGTCCTTGCAGTTTTGAGTCTATGCGTCTAAGCGTACTAAGATGGTTTTTTTCGAAAAAGCCTTTTTTGTAAAGTGTGGCATACCAAATAGGGCAGATATGTCCGTTGGAAAGCACAAATCTGTCTCGATTGGGGTCGTTGGGATTTTTAGGATCAATGTTTAAAACGTGAAAATATAGGGCCGCGAAGATATCAGCGGCACCCAGGGAACCGGCACTATGGCCAGATCTAGCTTTGAGCAACATGTCTATGACGAGTTCTCTGAGGTCGACGGCCAGGGTTTCCAGTTTTTGAAGCGGTACTTTCTTGGGCATTAGAGTTAGTATATCAGAAGTACCAAAGAGGAGAACAAGGGTAAATTACTATAAGTTGACACAATTTAAAAATAGGGTTACAATACTAGTTACTTCCCAAATACGACGAGCTCCAGAAAGGGTGTACCAAAATGAGGTACTTTCTCTTGACCCATGGGTCTGGATACTACGTCGTGATACGGTGCCGCTCGCCGGCTCCCGCCTAAATCAGGTGATGCCGACTTCTGCGCCGAGGATGATGCTTGTTCGAGGGCGATAATCGCCGTACCCGCGCAAACGCGTAATTTCCACTCTCGAAGCCCACGAGCAGGCAAGAGCCGCGCCACTTGAGGATTAATAATCCAACAACAGTGTGCGCGGCTTCTTTTTTTCTGTGGGAAAAACTACCTGTTAAAACTCTCTAAAAACTCCAACACCTCTTGCTCAGACTCGCATATTTTCATCATCTTTTCCTCACCCTTGTCCAGTAACATATTCCTTTTGATCTGATCAATATAATCCAGCCAGAAGGGTCCAAAAAGAACAATAGGTTTGCTATTAGGAAAATGGATCCAGGAGCTGATCCAGGTCATACCCAACTCACTCAAGGTGCCTATACTGCCGTTAAAAACTATATGGGCATCAGTGGTTTCCAGCATGACTTTGGTGCGGTCAAAGTAGTCTAGGGTGACTATTTCATGATCAAAAGGATTGTCTTTGTCTACCCCTTCATAATGTCTTTTTATTTTGTTTGGTCTGTAGGTAATAGCTACAACCTCCCCTCCTGCTGCCTGTGCCCCTAAAGTAGAAGCTCTCATCACGCCGGGACCTCCGCCATTAATGATCCTAAAACCATTTTCGGCCAGCAACTTAGCAGTATCGTACGCTCCTTTGTAGGGAAGATCACCTTCTTTCCAACCGGCGCCTCCTAAGAAGGCTACGGTTTCGATTTTGGGACTCATGGGTTTGATATCAAACATATCACCTAAGATATTAACCTTTAATTTAACAATAACTCAAGCCCCTCTTTTTTAGCTGCAGGATTAGAACTGTTAAAAATTGCCGAGCCCACCACAAAATGGGTCACACCCAAAGGTTTTACAAGCTCAATGGTTTCCTTGTTCATGTGCCCGTCCACCTGCATTGGTACTTCTTGGTGCCTTAATCTAAATTCCTTGATCTTCTCCAGAATTTTTGGTTCAAAAGGCCGCCCCTGCGCTCCCGGTACTACGCCCATAAACTGCACATAATCCACTAAGTGTATGAAAGGTTCGAGTTCATGATTTGGCGTGTCGGGGCTGATGGAAATGCCTAGATCAAAACCTAGCTGCTCCGCAAGTCTTAGAGATTCCTTAACATTATCAGCCTCAACCTGCAGGATGAACTTTCTAATACTAGTCATGGAGTAGTCAATGTAAGAAAGAGGATTTTTTACCATGAGATGGATCTCAATATTTACTTTGCTTTCCAGAGCATCAATTTTTTTAACATCCAAAAAGCTTTCTCCGTCCACCAACACGCCGTCCGCTAAGTCTATTTGTATTGTTTCTGAGACGTTTTCTACTAGGCTTATTTTTCTGGTAATTTCACTGAGCGATTTTTCTAAAATACCCGGAATAATCATTTTCCTTTTTACTTTGCAAAATTAATCTTTTCTTCCAGCTTTACCTTTTCCAATCTCCTTTTATGCCGTTCTAAATCACTGAAAGGTGTTTCCAAAAAAGTATCTACGATCTCTAGAATTTCCTCATCTGAAAGATAATCGGTAGGCAAGCACAAAACGTTAATATCATCATCATATCTGGCAGATTTTACGTGTGTTTTGTTAAAGGAAAGCGCAGCTCTAACACCTTTAAACTTGTTTGCCAGCATGCTGGCGCCCACGCCATTGCGGCACATGAGGATACCCTTAGTCTTAGGTTCATTGGTAAGCTTTTTTATTGAGGGAATAATAAAATCCGGATAATCATCCTTGGCGTTGTACTTGGAGGGGCCCATATCGCTGACATCGTGCCCTTTCCCCTTAAGATATTCAATGAGTCCGTGTTTTATTTCGTACCCTGCATGGTCGCAGGAGATAATGATCTTCATTTATGTTCCTTAAAACCAAAATAAACGAAATTGATTATAAGTATATTTATAAAACTTGCTAAACACCAGTAACAATAGGCATTTAGAACAAAAGCCTCTATTCCAGTGAGATAGGTAGAGAAGAGGATACCCCAAATTATCCACAATTTTCTAAAAATAGCTAGATTTTTAGAGTTATCCACATAAAAAACAGTAAATAAAATAAAATAATAGCCCATACCCCACAAACCTAAGGGAATTCCTAGTAGGGTAGAGTACTGGCTGTTTTGTACTATGCTGCAACCCGCGTTTCCCAGGCATAATAATGGATTATTAGTTAGTTTTGCATAGAACAGATAAGAGGAAATTAGTATTCCCGAAAAAGTCAAGATTAGCAGCACTCTTTTTTTCATCCTGTTCCAGTATATTCAGAAAGAAGGGGATGGGCAATTACTTTTTAATAATCTTATAAAGCCCCCCAAGCCCAAAGATTATAAAAATAAGAGAAAAACTTTGTGCCACATTGATTCCGTATATCTCCCAGGGATTTATTCTTAGAAACTCAAGAGGGAAGCGTATTAACCCATAGCCAACTATGTAGATAAGAGTAAAAAAACCCATCATCGAAAAAGATGTATTTCCTTGGAAATACTTTTTTTGTAACATAGTTTTTCTTTGATATAAAAGCAATAGAACAAAAAACAGTACTATGTCAAGAAATGACTCGTACAAAAAAATCGGCTGAAAAATGTCGTTATTTTCATACTGCAAAGGTCTGACACCGGGAGGTACATAGAGACCCCAGGGGAGATTCGTAGGAATTCCGTAAAGCTCCGTATTAAAGTAATTTGCCCAGCGTCCGACAGCCTGAGCCAGCGGTATGACAATTGCTGACACGTTTAATAATGCCAAAAAATCCCTCTTTTGGAATTTAGAAAAAAGATACAGTCCCATAGCACCACCTATGACTGCTCCGTAGATTCCCAGGCCCCCCTGATGTATAAAAAGTACTGTTATGGGATTACTTAGATAGTGGTCTGCGTAATCAATGACATGATATACCCTAGCCCCTACAACCCCACCCAGAATTACCCATAATGACGCACCCCAGTAGACATTTGTATCAATTTTGTTATCTTTAGCTATCTTCTCCCCTAAAATCAAGGAAATAATAATGGCAAAAGAAATAATTATCCCATACATTGATCAAACTCCGATACTTAAAAAAGAGTAATGCTATAGACTAACACTAAAAACAAGACAAGGCCGTAGACCAAAATACCGTTTTCTGTTGGCTGTTTTTTAAGAGCCCAGAACCACTGCTCTGCTTTTCCGTCAAAATAGTACATGGCCATTTTATAGATGGAATTAGCATAAGTTGATAAGACCAAGGCTTTTACGAATATACCGGCTGTCGATGAGACCACAAACAAAGAAATTCCTGCCAGTACCATCTGAAAGAGCACGTTATTTAAAGTTTTTTCTTTTACCTCTTCCCTGTTGTAGTAAATGTGATCCAAGGCACCTGCAAAGTCCTTGTGATCCAAAAAACCTTTAAGAGATATAGAGAATGATTTTTTTGGTTCCAAAATGTAAGCATAAACAAAATAATCCAGTTCGAGGATAAAAGTGCCTATGAGCACACCAATAATTATGGTGGGTGTAGTGAGGGTCGTGTTAAACGCATATTTTGTGGCGATAAGTGTAATGGCTAGTGTGAATGAGATAGCTATTTGTAGTTTATAAACATTCAAGATCTTTTTGAACATAACTGTATTAATAATATGGTAATTATTTTTTCTCTTCAACTTTTTTACTTTTTTTTAACTCGTGAAATTTCCACATGAATAGCCTTCCTTTTTCTGTAATGTTCTCAGCCCCTAAAACATACTCTCTGGCAGCCTCCAGGAGATTTCTATCCTCTACTTTGGCCAGTTTGATATATAGGGCTCGGTGTTTAATATCATTGAATTCTTCGGCTAACCTATTTCCGTAGGCCTGAAACTCATACTTATTCCTAAAGTTAGAGGTTAATGACCTACTTTTTAAGATGTCTGATATTGATCTCACCTATAGATTTTTAATTTTATCTACCAATTTATCAATAGTTTCTTCGTCGACCTTCTTATCTTCTTTTTCGTCCTTCTTCTTATCACCCGGTTTTTCGGGATCACCCATCTCACTAGTTGAGGTATCTGGTAGTCCTTTGCTACTTTGCATACTAAACTCCTCGTGAAAATTTTTTACTTATCTACCTGGTTTCTAGCAATCTTACCTATGACAGGCAATTCGTACATTTCGTTGTTAAAGGCTTTCCACATGAGTAACGCGTAATAAATGAAAACTACTATGGACACTATGGGGACAAGCAGTACACCAACTAGAAGTACTATAAGGGAAGTAGCTACTACCCAGGTTGCGTATGATGCCACACCAAATAAAATTGATTGAAATGCATGAAACCTCACAAACTTATCGTCTTTTTCCAGAATGTAAAAGGCAATTCCGGTAAAAGGAGTAAGAATATAAGCTAGTGCGCCGGCTACATTAGGCTCCAGGTTTGTATATTTAGATGTTTTAGCTGCACCTTCAGCCATTGATAACCTCACCCCCTTAAAGAGTTAACTATTTTTATATCTACCTCTTTTTTGCAAAGAGTAGAGACTTTTCACTTCTTCCAAAGTTGTTGCCTGAGACGGATCCTTGTCGGTTCGAAAAAATAATAACCTTGGAAATCTCAGTGCATAACCGGACGAATGGGTCTTGGAAACGGAGATCTCATCCCCACCTATTTCCACCATGATCTTTGGTGATAGATAGACATCCGGTTGATAGTACTTTGTATATTCTACACCTTTTGGTGCTTTTGTGACCGCATGCTTATCAGCTAATTCTTTGAGGTATTTCCAGTCGTCGTCCTTGAGACCTGTGCCCACTTTGGTAATGGTTTTAAAAGTTTGCGTGCTTTCATCAAATATACCTGCTAAGAATTTTCCAATTCCCAGTTTGGATCTCTCGCCTTTGCCATGGAAATATCCTAGAACAACGGTGTCAAGAGAGTCCTTGAGTAATTTTTCGTCAGCCATTTTTAATTTCACCCATGAAAAGGATCTAGCCCCGGCTTGATAAGGATCCAACGGTTTTTTTACGACAAGCCCTTCTAAATTCAGATCTTTGGCTATATTAAAGTACTCAGTGAGCTCCTCTGCATTGGCGGTTTTTTTGTATTCAGCAAGCTTGATGACATCGTTTTCCTTTATTATCCCTCTGGCAATTTGATGTCTTTCCTCCAGAGGTTTATGGATAAGCGATTCTCCGTTTAAGTACAAAATGTCAAAGACAAAGTAGACTAGGGGAATTTCTGAAGCCATCTCTTTGACTGCGTGTTTTCTTTTTCTTTGCATGATCTGTTGAAAGGGTAGAAATTCTCCTGTTTTCTTATCGATGCCTATGGCTTCTCCATCTAAAATTACCGAATCAGCCTTAACTTGGGTTATGACCGCGTCAACAATATCCGGATGTTGGTGTGTGGAGTCTTCTAAGTTTCTGGTATAAGTTTTAATGAGATAGTTTTCTTTTTTTATTTTCTCGAAAAGCTCAACTTGCTGAGATTCCACGGTGAACTTCTTATTTTTATCCATATGCAGTTGTACTCTGGTGCCGTCAAACTTAAATTCCGCCCAGCAATCGCCTAGTTTTTCAACTATTTCCTTTACGGTTCCCAGCCTTTGCGCCTTTTGGGCGAGAATGGGCACTCCTGGCTCCATTTTTATAGCACCTAAGCCTTTTACACCCTCTTTTTTGAGAATTTTTGTGATCAAGCCTATATCAGGATGAATGAAGTACTTTGACTCGATGTCTTTCTTGAGGCTTTTATCGCCGGTAAGGTACTCAGAGAGGGCATCTATGACGGTTAGCTCTGTGAAGCCTAATCTGGTAATACCTAGTACTATGCGGACTACAAATTTAGTGGAGATACTGTCTATTTTTTTGAATAGACCGGCAAGAGCGTTAATTTTAGCTTCCTGAGAGCCTGAGCCTTCAAATAAGGCTACTTCCAGTAATTTTTCATGCATGGTTACGATATCTAAAGAATCATGAGATTTTCCCCTATGGATTTTTTCGGCCACATTGCCCAGATCACCCAACTCCGCGTACAGCTGTGGGATTTTATTGCCATTGGGGTAGGCTTTTTCCAGAGACTTTATCATCATCTTTTCCGCGATGTTGAATTTTACACTTTCGTATTGGGCATTTAGATAACCTAGGGAAAGATAGATACCCTTGTCGATTTCATTTTCGGATAGGTTTTTGATCAAATCAGAAAGAATAGAAGTAATTTCCAGACGTTTGGGGGTGTTTTCTAATTCTTGTAGATATTTTGCAAATTCTGAGAATTTCATTAGGTGTATTTTATCATTATCTAAGTTCGTACCTGGAAAGTTTTGTACTTCCTCTTTTGACTACAATACCGGTGTTCACTAGTTTTTTTAGGTCTCTTAAAACTGAATCTTCCGAAATCTTAGGAAAAAGAATAGGGAACTGCTTATTTTGCAGTAATCCGTAGTCTTGCAGATATTCCACGATTCTTTCTTGTCTGGGAGTGAGGTAAATTTTTCCACTGGCTTTAGCCAGTTTGGTGTCCTTAGCATATAGTTTGGCTTTCTCTGCTGTGGTGGCAACCTGCGTGGAAATACCTTCCGTGAAGTATTCTAACCAGGCGGTGAGGTCTCCCTCTTCTTCAATAATGCTCAACAAATTTTGTTCATAGCTTCTTTTTGAGGCGTTATAAAAGGATTCCGGTGAAAAATACTTGGCTATTTCATATCCTCTGCTGTGGAGAATGGTTCTGGAGGTTAGGTTGGAGACAATAAAATTTAAGTGCTCAAAAGGGTGCGCGGTTTCCAGCTGGCCTTTCATAATTCCGGCGAGGATGATGGGGTTTGTTTCCATAGCATCTAAGCTCATAAACCAGTCGAGAAGTTCAGTAATCTCCGCCAATATTTCTTGGGGATCGGTCTTTCGCTCCAATTTATTACTTCTAAATTTGCCTAATTGCCTATTGGGAATAATTTTTTTGGAAACGGTTTGGTGTAAACTTTTGAGATCCTTTTCTTCTAACTCATAGGTAGCAGCTGTCTCCCGCGCCAGTAAAAGACCGTTTTGTAGGTTATCGATCTTTGGCAGGGTTGTTTTAGATAACCGATCAAGTTGGTTTTTTATTAGTTTGGGATCAATATGCTCCCCGAAAAACTTAAAGGAGTGATGAATATAATCCAGAGTAGCCTCCTTCTCCAACTTTTCCAAGAAATTGGGTAGAATATTGACATTTTCAATATAGGATCGATTGTGCTCTATACCAGCAACATTTTTAAGAATGCTTGATGTAATGGTGTATTCGGGTATGAACATAGTTAAAAAATATAAATACGATTAATTCTCGCACATTTCCCGCAAAAGAGGAAGAATAATACTTAATTGTTGAGGTTAAAGGTTTTAGAGACGAATCCCTGAGGGAGCTCTAAGCTAGAGGCAGTGGTAATTATGGTTTGTTTGTCGTTGATGAAGGAAAGAATAGCTTGTCTATGTTCTAAATCCAGCTCCGAAAAGATATCGTCTAGCAGTAGAACCGGCTTTACTTCCGTTTGTGTCTGGATGTAGGAATATTCGGCGATCTTCATGAGGAACATAGCAGTTCTCTGCTCTCCCCTGGAGGAGAATTGTGCCATATCCCTATTCTTTTGTAAGATCACAAGATCGTCTCTATGGGGGCCAATTAGTGTTGATTTGGCTATAATTTCCTTGTCCTTATATTCCAGAAGCCTTTTTGTATCCAGAGTGTTCTGTTTATAGGCAATTTGCAAGTCACGAGAGTATTTTTGGTGTGGATTATCAGCACTTTTAAAATAGAGATTAAGCTGGTTGACTAGATCTGATCTTTTTATTTGCACATATTCCCCGTATTCAAGGATTTTATCGTTCCAATACGGTAGTTGGTCCAGCGCGTTTTGTTGTTCGTGGAGGGCTTCAAGTATTTTATTTCTTCTCCTAACAGCCTGAAGGTAGCTTCTGTGGTACTTTTTGTACTTATCGTCAACCTGAAAGAGAACTAAATCTGCGTATCTTCGCCTTAGGGAAGGGGATCCTGTAATGATATCGATATCTTCCGGTGAGAAAAACACCGATTTTAAGTAGTGAGTAAAGTTATGAAGCGGACGGGCCACATTGTTGATCTTTACCTTCTTAGTGGAGGTATGATCAGCGCGTGGAGTCTTGGATATTTGCATTAACAGAGTTTCTGATGCTGAGTCTAAAGTCAACTTGGCCTCAATAATCGCGAATTTCTCATCATGAGAGATTAGATCACGGTCGTACCTGGCTCTAAAAGACTTTGTAGTTGATAATAGGTGAATAGCCTCCAAAATATTGGTTTTTCCCTTACCGTTGTCACCTAAAATAAGATTTGTATTTGCCTCCGGCTCTAGGGTAAGTTTTTTGTGGTTCCTGTAGTTAGTTAACTTTAAACTTTTTATGATCATTATTGACCTTAAGGTTGGTTTGACGCAATTTAATAATTCCCCGGCTAGCTTATTTTACTACATTTAGGGGCTTATTTGGCATGTTAGGCAGTAATAAGTACCCCTGCCTTGTATTTTTTCAAACTGAATGATGTCCATATTGCATTGAGCACACTTATTACCCCTTTTCCCGTAAACCCAAAAATGGTTTTGATGGTCTCCGGACTGTCCATAGATATCTTTGAATCTGTCTATGGAGCTACCTCGATTTTTAACACCTTGTTCCATAACAAAAATAACTTTTTCGAAGAGCGTTTTTAGTTGTTGGTTCTTGAGTTTACGCGTTTTGTGATTAGGATGGATCTTGGCTAAATACAAGGCGTCGTTGGCATAGATGTTGCCAATTCCACTTACCAGTCTCTGGTCAAGTAAAGCGGTCTTTATGCCCACTTTACGGCTTTTAATAAGTTCAGCAAACTCTTGAGCTCCTAGATTGGATTCTAAGGCAGTTTTTCCAAACCTATTGGCATAGTTATCTTTTTTTGTCTCATCCCAGACTTCGAAAAAACTGAACTTCCTGACGGTGGAATAATGCAAGACACTTCCATCGTTAAAATTTAGAGAGATTTTTTTATATTTGTCGTCGGTATCAAATAATAAATTTCCGGTCATTTTAAGATGTACGGAAATGTACTTACCGGAAGATATTTTAAAAATAATTAGCTTGGCAATGTTGGAGACATTTTCTATTTTATGCCCAATAACGTGTTTTTCGAAATGCTCCTTGGAGGGGTTTAAAGGATAATCAGCGTGTGTCGTAATACCAACAACTTTTTTACCGACTACTTCCCTGGCTAGATCGTTGCGGATGGTGATTATTTCCGGTAGTTCCGGCATGGGGAAATTCTAACACGGATATCACTTACTTTTAGCTTCATGTTCCTGCCACTTATCTAAAACAAAACCATGAAAGGTTTTCTTAAAAGTTTCTTTTGAGAATTTCTGAACACTATTTTGAATTGTCCTGGAATCGTATTTACCTTCTCTTATAGCTTTATCAAACACACTTATCTTATCTGCAAGTGATTTATCCTCAACCTCTTCAAAATACATGCCGGTAACCCCATCTTGTATAGTTTCCAAATGTCCTGCAGAGGCTTGTGCTAAAACAGGGCGACCATGTGATAGCACTTCTATAGGTACAATGCCAAAGTCCTCATCCTTGACAGCATTGATCAATCCAAGACAGTGATGCATCAGTTTATGTTTTTCTTCGTCGCTTACTCTACCTAAGAAAGTGATGTTTTCTCCTGCCATGTTTTTTAATCTCTTTTCCTCATTACCGATGCCAATAACTAAAAGCTTTAGCTGAGGCAGTTGATTAAAGGCCTTGATAACAACATCAAAGTTTTTGTAGGCAACCAATCTTCCGGCTGTAAGATAGTAACCGCCGTCTTTTTGGACATCGTTTGCAAAAGGAAGTTTGGTATCTGCCAGCTCTACGGGAGGATAGATAACCAAAGACTCTCTATGATAAAACTTCTTGATACGCTTTCTGATTTCCTGAGAATTTGCCACTAGGTAATCCGGTCTTTGGGCTGCTTGAGAATCCCAAAGCCTTAAGAAATGATCCACCAGCATAACCACAGGATAGTAATACCAGGCGGTTCTTTTAGTGTTTTCTACAGAGTAGCTATATATAAACCTGGGAGGTGTGTGAATGAAAGAAACGTGCAGTTGGTTGGGTTTTGTTAGTACGCCCTTAGCATAAGAACTGCTATCGGAGATGACAATATCGTATTCTCTTAAGTCAAATCCTTCGAAAACCAAGGGAATCAGAAAAGTAAAATATTTTGAGAAAATAGGTATTAGATTGAAGACAGAATTAACGCTTTTCTGGGTGATGATCTCTTTAGATCTAATGCTTTCAGGCAGATTTTTTGGTTTATAAATACCAGTATAGATAGGAGCAATGGGGAAAAGTTCGGAGATGGCTTCCAGTGTTTTTTCTGCACCGCCATACTGGACAAGATAATCGTGTACCAAAGCCACTTTTGGTTGTTTCATGCCCTATATTATACAACTTAATATTTTATTAAGACTGAAGTGTCATAAAGTATTCTACAACGATGAAAAGGATGTATACCCCCAGTAAGATAAAAGCCTCTTTACGTGAAATTTCCTCGTTGCTTTTAGAGAAAGCCAGGAAAAGCCCCAAAGTGAAGATGAGAATTAATATGGTGGGGAAACCAAAATGAGAACCCCCCAAATGAATGGGGAAAATTAAGGCTGCTGTACCCAGTACTAAAGTAGAGTTTGCCACCACGCTGCCGACAACATCTCCTAATATTTCGTCTCGGTTGCCGTGTGATTTTATAATGCCAAAAACAAAAGCAATTTCGGGTAAAGAGGTACCTAAAGCAGTCATGGTTAAACCAACAAAACCCAAACTGACATCTAAATACTCGCTAATATTGATGGCTGTACGAACGATACCCTCGCTGGCTAACAAGATGAGCAGCAAAGAAGAGGCAAATATAACACCCTCTTTCCATGCATTTGTACGGTCAAATTTCTCCAATATGGCTTGTACGGCAGTTCCTCTTTTAAGCACAGCTCGCGAGTAAAAAAGATAACCTACAATAAGTACTATCCCGTCAATTCTGGTTAAAGTACCGTCAATGGCCATAGCTAAAGCCAGTACCAGGAAGAAGGCACTGTAATAGATGTCTTTTGATTTAATGAGCTTTTTGGTTGATAAGCTATGTCCAAATAAAATAGGCAGCGCAACGATCAGAGTTAAGAGAGCGAGATTTGATCCAATAGCATCGCCGTAAGATAGGATGGAGTTTTTTTCCAGACCCGAAGTAATGGCCACGACAAACTCCGGCAGTGAGGTGGCAAGAGAGATGATCAGAAAGCTGATGGTGTATTCGGAAATGTTAAATAAATGGGCAAGCTTGGTGGAGGAATCAATAAAATAGGTAATGGCCCTAGTAATAACCAAGGCGGAAATGAGGAGTATTCCTATGTTCATAAGCATAATGTACTGGTTCATAAGCCTATTAATTATGTTAGCATAAAGGCATGCGCGAAACAGGCCTCTCTTTCGAGGAAATTGAAGGTAGAATGAGGCAATACGGGCTAAATGAACTGCCCGAAAAACCTCCTCCCAGCAATATTAGTTTAATGGTTAGCCAGCTACGCAGCCCTTTGGTATATGTCTTGTTAATTGCGGGGCTGGTCACCTTTTTATTACACGAAGTTGCAGACACTTTGGTTATAGGTATAGCTGTATTAGTCAATACTGTTCTGGGCTACGTTCAGGAGAAGAAAGCAGGGCAGTCACTGAGGGCTCTCAAAGAGCTAATCCATCCGGAAGCCAAGGTTATCAGGAACGGAGAGGTGCAAACCATTGATGTGCAATATTTGGTACCCGGAGATCTAGTGATACTAAATAAGGGGGATAAAATTCCCGCCGACGGGAAGCTCTTGTATGCTAACAGGCTGTTTATCACAGAGGCCATGTTAACGGGTGAGTCTGTACCCGTTTCCAAGGGCAAAGACGATGCGGTGTTTATGGGAACTGTGGTTACTGCTGGCCAGGCAAAGTTTTACGTGGAGAAAACCGGAGCTGGTACGGAAATAGGAAAAATAGCGGAGAGCTTGGAAGTGATAGAGGGCGATACTCCCCTAAGGAAGCAGATAGAGAAGTTTAGTAAACAGTTGTCTGTTTTGATAGTTGGTTTGACAGCAGTAGTTTTTATTGTAGGTTTATTGCTTAGAGAGCCCCCCAGAGAGATCTTTACCACCTCCGTTGCTTTAGCAGTATCAGCTATACCGGAGGGTTTACTGGTTGGTCTCACGGTAATCCTAGCTATCGGTATGCAAAGAATACTGGCACATAAGGGTTTAGTCCGCAATCTTGTCTCTGCCGAAACTCTGGGTGGTGTGACCGTGATCTGTGTCGATAAAACAGGAACTCTGACGCAGGGCAGAATGCAGGTCACGGATGTTATAGGGGTAGAAGCAGGTTTAGTATTTCAATCTGTTGTGGCCAATGATCTTGATGACCCTATTGTTATTGCGGCCTATGAGTGGGGTAGCGAAAAGGGAAGTGTTGATGAAGATAGGTACGAGAGGTTGGACAGCATACCCTTTTCTTCTGAGAACAAGTTTTTTGCTAGTTTAAATAGATTTGACGACGAAAATAATATTTTAATGGTCAATGGCGCCCCGGAGATGCTTGTTGACAAGGCATCCTTAGACGAAGGAGAGAAAAAGTTGCTTCTAGAGCAAATTGAAAACCTCAGCAGCCAAGGAAAAAGAGTTTTGGGTTTCGCTAGAAAACTTGTGAAAAGAGATAAAGAAAAACTTGAACTTGATGATATTGACAATGATCTAGAGTGGGAAGGCTTAATTGCTTTTTCGGATCCGGTTCGTACGGACGTGCAGGAATCTTTGCAGAAAACTAAAAATGCCGGGATCAGATTAGTGGTTATTACTGGAGATTATCCTAAAACTGCGGTATCCATTCTTAATAGAATAGGCATAGATATCAGTGAAGAGGATATTATCTTGGGGACTGTATTGGAAAAAATGAGTGATGACGAGCTGGCTAAGAGGTTATACACCGATGGATATGTCAAACTATTTGCCAGAACCAAGCCGGAACAAAAACTTAAAATAGTGCAGGTGCTTAAGAATAATGATGAGGTGGTGGCTATGATGGGAGATGGAGTAAATGACGCTCCTGCTCTTACCGCGGCTGATATTGGCATTGTGGTGGGAGAAGCTACGGATGTAGCTAAAGAATCAGCTGATCTTGTTCTCTTGGATTCGAGTTTTAAGACTATTGTTTTAGCTATCGAAGAAGGTAGAGGCATATTTGATAATCTTCGAAAAATGCTCCTGTATCTGTTAAGCGATGCTTTTGAAGAAATTTTTTTAGTCATGACAGCAATAATTTTCAGATTGCCTTTGCCTATTACAGCAGCGCAGATTCTTTGGGTAAACCTAGTGTCCGATGGCCTTCCCAACCTAGCCTTGACTATAGATCCCAAGTCCCCCGGCATTATGTCTAAAAAGCCTAGGTCCCCTAAGGAACTATTAGTAGCACCTTGGATGAAGATACTTATTCTTATAGGTTCGCTGACAGGCGGCATCTTCGCCTTTAGTGCTTTTTACTATGCCTATAAAGTTTCAGGAAGTTTGGAACTGGCAAGATCGGTGGCTTTTGCTATCGTAGGTGTTGATTCCCTGACTTATGTATTTTCCATCAAAGCTCTGAAAGATCCTTTTTGGAAAACTAACATTTTTAATAACATTTGGCTATTGGCGGCGGTGGCCGGCGGTTTGTTACTGGCGTTGGCACCTTTTATTATCGTACCATTAAGAAATATGTTAAAAGTTGTACCCATAGGTAATTACTGGGCCGTGGTGGCGCTCGCTTCCGTACTCATGTTTGTTGTCATCGAACTCTCTAAGTGGTTATTTAGGCACAAATTTGAAGCAACCGAGCAGTAGGTATTTCTTTTTAATTAATTATTGACTATACTCGTACGTATGAGCTTGCTCGATAAAAAATCTGCACTTTGGGCCTATCTAAGCGACGATCTTAAAGGCTTGTTGGTTGATGGTGAGCTTTTGGTAGCTCACGCAGAAGACACCCCTCATAAAGTTTCGGATTTTTCTTATTTGGTATTTCCCTTTTCCAAAGCTTATGAAGGCTTTTTAAAGAAGCTATTTTTAGATCTAAGGTTGATAAAAGAGGACGAGTTTTACGGTGATGAGATCAGGATTGGCAGAATATTAAATCCCCATTTTATGGATGACCACGGTAATGTTTTTCAAAAACTGTGCAGTTCAAACGAGAACCAGGAGGACTTTGCCAACAGACTTTGGGAGCTGTGGCATAGAGGTAGGAACAGGGTATTTCACTATTTTCCCCACAACTTTAGAAAACTTAGTTATGATGAAGCCTTAGGGATAATTGAAGATCTTCTTGACGCCATGGAGGACACCATAGTTAACTGCTATCTTAAAGGTAACGTGAGCTAGAAGGCTATATGAGCTAGCACTCCCCTAGCAAATTCTATTTAAAGTTTCTATATAATAACTAGCTTATTACATCGAACGAAGTGAGATATAATCTGACTTATATATGACCGAAAGAAGCCGATCAGGAAAAAAAGTAGCCCTCGGTTTGAGCGGAGGTGTGGACTCCTCCGTAGCTGCCTTATTGCTAAAAGAGCAGGGGTATGAGGTTACGGGAGTTTTTATGAAGTGTTGGGATGAAAAAGCCGACGGTTGCACCGCCGAAGAAGATCGTGCCTCTGCCGTGCAGGTAGCCGGGGAGTTAGATATTAAGTTTAAGGATCTGGATTATACAAAGGAATATGAGGAGAAGGTCATCTCTTACTTTTTCGAAGAGTATAGAGCGGGCAGGACACCTAATCCTGATGTAGTGTGTAACAAAGATATTAAGTTTGGCTTGTTTTTGGATTGGGCTCTTGAGGAGGGTTACGATCATATTGCCACTGGGCACTACGCCAGAATTAGCAGTAATAAGGCCAATAACAAAGGGAAAAGTGATGTCGTTATATTGAGACAAGGAATTGATAGTAGCAAGGATCAGTCGTACTTTCTCTACCGATTGGAGCAAAGACAGCTAACCAAAACGCTCTTCCCTCTCGGAGAGCTAACTAAAGAGGAGGTAAGAGCTAAAGCTAAGCAAGCAGGTTTAAGCACTTATAATAGACCGGACAGCCAAGGCATCTGTTTTATAGGCAAGGTGGATATTAAAAGGTTTTTGCAGGAAAGGATCAAGCCTAAAAAAGGAAAAGTGGTGCACGTTAATGGTAAAGATGTGGGCGAACATGACGGAGTTTGGTATTACACTATTGGCCAAAGACACGGATTTAAAGTAGATAAGTACTTTGGCCTCCCCTTGTATGTGGTTGATAAGGATGTAGAAAATAACGTGCTGGTGGTAGGGTTTGCAAAAGATGTCTTAAAGGATAGTTTTTTAGTGGAGGATATACATTGGATTTCCGGGGAGATGCCCGAGAGACTAAAAGAAAAAGGCAAGCTAAGATGCCGGACGAGGATTAGGCATTTAGGCAAACTGCATGATTCGGAGATAAAGCTGGAGAACGGTACGCTGGAAGTAAAAATGAAAGAACCCTCCTTTGGCATCGCCCCTGGTCAAAGCGCTGTTTTTTATGGTGGAGACACTGTTTTAGGTGGTGGAATTATTAGTTAGTAGAAAAAAGGTTATCTCTGATTTTTACCGAAGACCTCCATTGATCATTACTCCCTATTTTTACTATATGAGAGTGTGTCCTCTCAAGATTTCCTGCTCCATCTTCCGCCCGGTATAGTATCTCTACAATACCAATGCTATCCAGGGTTACGGGATTGACGTATGTTTCCCAATCCAACCCCTTGTTCAAAGAATAGTAAATAGTTGTTATGCCAAGGCCGCTAAAGTCTTCCGCTGAAAGCTGGATGACAGGTTCATCTACATACCATCCGTCAACTAATTCTCCTGTGATCTCCAGGGTACTTTCAGGAGCTATACTGTATATTTTTTCTCCTAAAACAGCGTAGTGAGAGAGATGATCAGTTTCTGCAATCAGCTTGTTATTTAACTGGTCGAAGATGGTAGGAAGAGGTTCCCATTGCTCTACGAAATCGTTCCAGAAATAAATTTTCAAGCTGCCCACAATAATGTCTTTCAAGCTTAAGTCTGTTAAATCAACGGATAATGTTATCTTTTCATCCAAACTGAAAACCTTTTCCTCTTGGTGATCAATAAGCGTCAGTGATAATGAAGTATTTTCTATATAGGCAAGTTCAAACTGAGTATAGGGTATTAGCGGCTTAATAAAACTGTAAGCTATAGCGGTGAAGGCATTTTTATCAAGTTCCTGTGAATCAAAAGTCACAGTTTTATTATTGAGTTGAATGACCAGAGAATCTTGAGTGATAGTTTTAACTATTTTATCTATGTTATTTGTCCAAAGGTACGCACTTTCCGTACCTGAATGATCACCTAGGATATCCGTCCACGATAGATTTGCCCAAGGATCTTTGTTGTAAGGATCTTGCCAGCCAAAAGGGTCAACGAACCCATCCGGAAAATCGTCAAATAATCCATTGTTGTTTTTATCTTTGGTAACATTGAAGTGCAGATGTGGGCCGGAGGTATTTCCTGACATACCCACCAGGCCTAGTACATCTCCTTTTTTGACCCAGAGATTATCATTGGGAGCGCTAGTAATTAGGTTTTCTTTTTGCAGATGCATGTAAGTCGTCTCATACCCGTTGGTGTGGTTAATTTTAATGGAGTGCCCGCATTTTAAGCATGTGTAGTATTTTACGTATCCTTCTGCAGGCGCTAATATCTGCGTGCCCTTATGTAATAAAAAGTCCACTCCATTATGCGAACTATAATACATGAGTGGTGTTCTTTCTTCTTGGCCTGCAAAATTTAGAGTGGTGTTATTAACGGAGCTTGGTTCAGATTTATAGAAATACTCTAATAAAGGATACTGATGATCAAAGTAAGCGGATATTTTATCGACAAGTTCGCCGGGAGAGGAGTAATCCCACGGTATGGAAAGAAACGGTTGTTTGTAGTTATTTTCCATAGGAATTGTATATTGATAGAGTCCAAGGAAATTAATCACTAGGAAGAAATAGCTTGGATGTGAAAATAGGGTTGAGATATCCACTACCCTATGTGGAGGGTCTATACCCGAGTATTCCCAGGTAATTCCCTTGTCCATTGATTTGTAAATTTTATAACTTTGGTTGGGCTGATCAATTTTCTGTGCATAATATGTATCTTTGAAATTTGTTATGGAACCGGTGGGGTATTCTCCCCAGCCGGCTACATTTGACCAGGTTTCTCCGAAATCATCGGATCTGAACAGTCCGGAGTTGTTGTTGGCGCCCGCTAAAACAATATTGTTGTTGATGTGGTAGTTTGTGATCTGCTTACCCCCAAGCGAGCTAACTTCCTGCCAGGAAGTACCGTTATCTACACTTTTGTATACAACAGTGGGTGTAGATACGAACGCCAGGTTGTTCCTAGCTTTAATAGAGATTATATTTGGACCAAACCACCCCGAACCGTCACCTATCTTTTGTTTCCAGGTCTGTCCACTATCTTTTGAGATCCAGAGACCATGACTGTAGCTTCCCAAATACACTGTCTCTTGAGTAACCTCAACATTTGAAGTAGAGACGTTGGGGCCGCTTTGTGTAAAACCATTTTCTATATTTTGGGAAATAAATAAGCCATTGATTTGATCCTTAACATAATAAGTTGTTACATAGGTATCCCCCTCATAGTATTTAATGTCCGTTACACCTTTTCCGTCCAGGCCAGCTTGCCGCCAATTTTTCCCTAGATCATAGCTTACAAATAAGCCATTATAAGGATTATTCCAGGCTCTTGCGTCGAATTCCCCTGCAACCAGCCCTCCGGGAAGAGTTTCCACTGAAGACAATCTTGTTGACTCCAAGTTGGTTCTAATGAGCGTACCCTCTTGTTGGGCTCTTACTGTGTTTATGAGTAATAATCCAGATAATAGAATAAAAGTTAATGCTATGAGGGTACGCATATATACTAATTAACATTGTTAAGTACCGATAACAATACTTACAGTTCTAGCTAGAGTAGATAGCACTTTATTTGACACACAAAGCAAAAAATAGTATCAAGGAGTCATCCACAAATGGAGAGAAGAATATGGATTGTAACCACGGTTTTGAGAGTTGTGACCTAACGGAGTTTTTTTGGTGGGATATCTCAAATAGTTGCCCTTTGCTGGCTTCTATAGAAGGTAAACAAGGCATGTTGATTCGCGTTGACGATAAGAAGTACAATGGGGTGGTTTTTTACCATCCGGGATTTCCTAACGGTTATCTCTTTGTGCATCACCAGGACTTTATGACGCTAGTTCCCTACCAAAACGGTATAGAAAGGTTTCACAGTATTCCGTTTATGTTGTCCTGACAAAAAGAGGGTTTCTCTTCCCACATTGGAATCCTCTTTTTCTTTTTGTATAATCAGCTAAGTGCAGGACTTTATTTACAAACTGAAAAGTAAGAATCCCGATCTGAAAGAAGCAGAACTAATAGGACTCCTCTATATCATAAATTCTAAAGACCATATTTCCAACAACGATCTAATAACCCTAACCGGTATACCCAAGAATATACTTAAAACTTTCAAGTCTTCGATTGCGGGAATTCTTAAAGAGGCTAATAGAGATATTGTCGAACTTAATGAAGAGGGGTTAGGTTTGATAAGCGAGCTTGATCTAAAGCCTTATAAGTGGTCATTACTCTCATACGATTTCAAGGAGTTTGAGGATGAAGTTAGCAAGATCAGGGAGAAATACCAAATTAAACAGAAACGGGATTACGACCAGTTCTTTGCTACGCCGAATTCCACAGTAGGTAAAGCAAAAATACTCATGGATAAAGGTATGGTTCAGGGTAAGCGTATAGCCTTTATTGGAGACGATGACTTAGTTTCGGTGGCCTTGGGATTTATGGCGCCTGAATACGCCGGTATCAAGGTGTTTGATATAGATCCGGAAGTAACGGGGACAATAGGAAGGATAGTTAAAGAGAGAGGTTTTTCAGATATTACTGCGGAGGTGCAAGATGTTAGGAAACCCTTTTTAAAAAGTGAAGAGAATAATTATGATGTAGTTTTCATTGATCCCCCTTATACAAAAACGGGTGCACAGTTGTTTTTGCATCGTGCAGTGGAATTATTAATCAAAAGAAAGACTTTTGAGGGTTCCTATATCATTTTTAACTTTGGTGCAGGTATTAAAAACCCTGATATAAAGATTAAAATACAAGATATTATCAATCAATATAATCTAGTGATAGAAGATAGGATCGATAAGTTTACAAGGTACAAAGGAGCGGAAACCGTGGGAAACACTAGTGCAATTTATGTACTCAAAGCTACGAAGCATACAACTTCGGAAGGTAAAGTATTAAGCGAGCAGATATATACCTTCGAAAAGACGGAAATTGAGAATTTTCCCTATGTAGATCACTTTGTCCTTAAAATACAGAGGATTCCCGGAGAAATCATTAAATCTAAGACAAAGCTAAGTAAAATACTAGGACAGTTTTGTAATAAACATAAGCTAAAGGTGGTGGATACCAAGGTAACTAAGTTTAAAAAAGGAGGCCCTAGTTTTACTTATATTCTAGCCACCTCCAATTTAGTAGTACACACCTGGCCAGAAAAAAACAGCGCACATATAGACCTTATAACGTGTGTACCTATCCATAATAAAGCTTTACTAGGTGAGACGTTATCTAAGCTTTTTAGAACTAACCACATAGAAATCAGAAAGATTGAGTAAAATCTTGGGTCTAAGTTCTTGACTTAGCTTGACGAGGTTGTTATCTTGCATGTAGCAATTTTTTGCTGTGCCTGGACTTTGGTATATACAAAAAGTTTCTAAGCGCACCTTTAAAAAAAAGAGAATTGTAAGGTAAGAATTGAAAAGCTTTATGTGATCGTTCGAGATTCATAAGGCAAAAAGAATATTTTGTTGAGAATTTGATCCTGGTTCAGGGTGAACGCTAGCGGCGTGCCTAAAACATGCAAGTTGAATGCTCCCAGTTTACTGGATAGCATGGCGAACGGCTGAGTAACACGTGGGAATCTACCCTTAACTCGGGGATAACTTGGAGAAATCCTTGATAATACCCGATGTGGAGGCAACTCCAAAGCTTAAGCTTAGGCTTTTGCGGTTAAGGACGAGCCCGCGGCCTATCAGGTAGTTGGTGGGGTAATTGCCTACCAAGCCTATGACGGGTAGCTGGTCTGAGAGGATGAACAGCCAGAAGGGCACTGAGACACGGGCCCTACTCCTACGGGAGGCAGCAGTCGAGAATA
>CAZEBU010000002.1:0-151932 GCA_964510435.1 uncultured Candidatus Saccharibacteria bacterium
TCCACTCTCCAACACCATCAACACTTAATATAGCCGACTCTTTAAAAGGGCTGGCCAGAAATGCACTAGCGGCATGAGTCATGTGGTGTTGTATAAATAAAACATCACCGTTATATTTGAGTTTTTTCCTAATAGTCCTCACGACTCTTAATTTTTGATTGATCCACGAGGGCATTGAACTAATAAATGTTTTTAGGCTAAGGGGGAAATACTCCAAATGCTGAGACAAAATTCTCTCAAACTTCAAGAACGGTTTTTCATAAAATCCTATGTGACCAACATCTTTTATAGTAATTTTTTGACTTTCCAAACAATATTTTACAGCATTTATAGGGAAGGATATATCGTGCTTTTTTCTAGTGAACCTTTCTTCCTCTGCAGCTGCAACTATCTGGCCGTCTTTAAGCAAAGCAGCGGAAGCATCATGATAATAACAACTAATACCTAAAATATACTTATTGCTCATTTTTTTCTCCCAAAAGTAACCCAATAACCACCTTCGTGGTGAGTCGTCCAAACCCAGCTCAGTTGCTTTATAATCCTAACTAAGATACTTGGTCTTTTTATATCAGTCTTATTCCAAACTCCCGCTATTTCAACGTCACCCTGATCTGCCAATTGCGAGGATGGTAGCGTGCCATAAAACTCAATATTCTTTTTTTTAAACCAACTTAAGACCTCACCAATTGTGTGAGTAGATTCGTGAGGGTGTAGATATTGATCGTTCCACCAACCCCTAGCTCTTTCCGTGTCTTCTACATCACCGATCTGCATCCTTATAAACCGGTCCTTAATTTCCCGGTTATTTTTGAATATTGTTTTGGCCAATATCTGCCTGATCTTTAACAGAAACCTTCCGGAGCGGTTATACAAACCTACAGCAATATAACCACCTGGTTTAAGTAGATCCAGGATATTTTCGAATCCTTCATAGGGGGAAACAGTGTGGTGCAAAACACCCAAACACAATACATAATCAAATTTCTCATCTATCCCTGCCAATTGATCTTTATCTAAAACATCTGCTTTCTTCAGAGTCAGCGACTTCAAGTTTAACTTGTCCTTTAATCTCCTTGCTTTGTTCAGAGACGAATCGGAAAAATCTATTCCCCACACTTTTTTTCGTCTCAAAGACAAGTAAGCTGCAAGCTGTCCTGTCCCCGTGCCCACGTCAATGACGCTTGATCCTTGTGGAATACTTCTAGCCAAAATTCTTGCAAAGGACCAAGCTGCTATTTCCAAATCCTCATTATCATTAATATTTTTCAGCTCATAGTCGGGAAATGGCGTTTTATTATAAAAATCTTGTACTTTTTTTCCGATCCTATCCGTCATAGTTACTAAAACTGCCTATAATAATGTTCTAACGGTTCTTTTTCAAGATCCAAAGCGGACCAATATGAATTTTTACTATGGTCAATTTTTCTCTTTAAGAAATGCTTACCAAGAAACTTTGCCACCACAGCTGTCAGACCTACTCCAAAAATATAAACTATCAACAGCAAGGCTGAGTTTACTGCCATCGAAATGCTCTTGGAAAAAGTTTTGAAGCCCCCACCAAAACCTTTTATAAACTCTCTTGATAAACTCATTTAAGGTATTTCTCCATTTTTAATCCTATATAACTAATCACTGACGTCACCAGCATTGTCACAAAGTAACTTTTCCTAAATAAAAGGTACACGATTGTTGTAAAAATAAAATAACCTACCAAAAAACCTAGCCACATACCGTACTTTCTTGTTGTACTAATTTGCTTTTGTCTCATACAGGTTTTGCTAAATAAATTTCTGTAGGTTCACTTGCTTAGCTGGTCAATAATACCCAGCATATTTTCCACCTTGCCATCCCAATCATTTTCCTTAGCCACCTGCTGTCTCTCTTCGCCATGCTTCTTGTTATCTTCTTCGAGAGCCATTTTTACATTAACGCAAAACTCATCATCATTTTTCGAAACATAACACACATCTTCAAAGGGTGCATAGGCAGGTAGATCCGTTACCACCACCGGTAACCCGGCAGCCAATGAATCGTGAAACTTCACCGGAAAACACCCCCCTACCGTATAATCGTTAAGTTTATAGGGGATAATATCCACATCAAAACCAGCCATATAGTACTTCTTTTCTTCGTACGGACGTGCCCCCAAATAATATATATTTTTCATGCCAGCCAAACCCAGATCTTTTAGTGTTGCAGTTTTATCTTTTAGGGCGATGGGGCCAATAAGTACAAAGGAGTATTTTGGATGCTCCAAAGCGCATTTCCTCACCAGCTCCGCATCAAACTTATAAGAATCAAGAGCTCCGATCATGCCGATGCGGGGTCTGGGGATTTTGGCTAATTCTTTAGGAATTTTATATTTATAGCTTTTGGTATTTTTGAATCTTTTATAATCGCCCACATTTGGTGTGTAATACACCCGATCATTGTAATTCTTTAATTTATCCACTAGCCCCGGAGCAGAAGCAAAAACAAAGTTAGCTTTCTCTGTTAGGCTTTTCTCTTGCTCCAGAATTTTACTTTTAGCGATACTGGTAGAAAAAACCGAATCACTCTCCGGAAAAGCTTCGTAATTATCCACGCAATCATAGATCAAGATGTCATGGGGAATATTCTTAGTATACTCTTCTAAATAAGCCAGCTGTACATGATAAACCCAGAGAATGGTTTTTCTCTTATTGGTAAAGGTTTTTTTAGCTAATTTTCTGATTTTTCGAAGGTGGGAAAAAGTGGTAATTCTGGATGTTGGCAGGAAATTAATTGGCGTATAAACTAACACACCGGATTTATCTACGTTAGTATGGGTAAAAAACCTTCTTACTCCCCACAAACCTTTTTGTAATTGCTTGAAAAACAACCTGCCAAAGTTTATAGGCGGATCTACAAACAACACTTGATGCCCCCCTTTAGCTAACCTGGACATAACATGTCTTTTGTTTGTCCAGTTAGGAAAATCCCATAATTGGTTTGATAAGCAGATGATATTGTACTTGGTAATATTTTTGCTTGCTTTTCCTGCCATAAAACAGCCTTATTTTACCAAGTTTTTACTAATTAGGTTTAGAGTTTGTCGTATCCCCAAAATTTGAGTAGGTCAAAGTCCTTTTCAATAAACTCGTGTTCTTTTAGTAGCTTTTCAAAGCGGACAATATTATCCATAAATCTCCTTTTAAGATTTGTTATTGTTTCCGGATCTAACTCTTTTCTAATCTCGTGCTTATTGACTATTTTGTAATAGATCTTCTTCAACAATTCCAACAGATTTTCGGGTAGCAAATTTTTTGCAGTTATCCAAAATCTTGGGGATTCAACAATATTTTTCAAAAATACAAACCGCGTAACTTTACGCAAATTGTGTGATTTAAACGCCATCTCCTTTGCTTCTTCAATTCCCAGAAACTTCTCAATCTCCTTGAAGGTCTTCGTGTTATCCTTCTTAAATTCTTCAAAAAAAACTACATGGATTTGTTCTCTTGGAAAACACTTCAAATAACTCTCTAAAAGCTTTGCGTATCTTACCCATTCCGAATAGTAAAGATATGAAAAGCCCCCCCCCGTTTTCTTTCTGCTTTCTTCTAATTCTAACGCTTTGAGAAAATCTTTTTCGGTTTCTGTAATATCAAAAACATACTCTGAATGCAATGAAAACATGAAATCTACAGGTTCCCTGAGTATAGCGATGATCCTTGCTTGTGGATCAAATTGGTAAATTTTCTTTGCAGCAATTTTGGAATATAAATAGACTGGTGTAACATCAACCCTAAATGGTTCCTCTCTTACATCCTCATAAAATTTAAGATAATCATTCTCTGGAAGTTGGAAATACTTTTCTAATATTGCATCATGCGCATATTTCTCCTCCTTCAAATCAGTGGCAAAGTAGTTTATTTCTTTCTCTCTCGGGACATAGATTTCAGGATGCTGTTTTAAAAAATAGTAAAGTGCGGTAGTACCCGTTTTAGGCATACCTACTACAAATAGATTAGGTTTCTTTAGCTCGTTCATATAATTACCTAGATTTTAACACCTAGTATATAGAATAAAAAATGGAGCTGGCAAAATCGTTTATAGCTCTATAGGTAATAAAATATACTTTGGAATCAAAACCGTAAGAAACGGTATCAAAAACCATATGTGCCGCTATTGCTACGGCTATAAATAAAATTATCAAATGTCTTTTTTTCGTCAACACAAAAATACCTAGCAATATAGCGACCCATTCCCAAGCGTGCAGTAGTACGTAGATCGTACCGTTAACCTCAAAGTAGTTGGAAGAAAAGAACTCGTGAAGATTAAAGTAGAGCCATTTTTTATAGAGCAAATAATCAACAAGGTGATCTGAGTCCATCAGGATTGTAACCGTATAACCTATTAAGATCTCTTTTAGGGGTAACTTTTTATACTTGAGCAGGTGCGCAAGCGCGATAACCATAAGAAGATATGTTGCAGTGTGACCAATTTCGTGAATGAGCAGGAATTTCATAAAGTTAACTTATTATAAACTACCTCAGCACTGTATTCCCAAGTTAAAGTATCTCTAATCAGCTTACCGCCTGAAGATAATTTAGCAATTTCGTCTTTGCTCCCTAGTATTCTTATTACAGCTTCCTTATACTCTTCGAGATTAAAATCTTTTACCCACACAACACCATCTGGAAAATTATCCTTTATTTGTGGGAGTTCATACGCAATCACAGGAATGCCTACCGCAATGGCTTCGGCTACTACCACACCCCAGCTTTCATATTTACTTGGAAAGAGTAAAATCCTACTGCTTTTCATAACCTTAAACTTTTCTTTTCCATCAAGAAAACCGAGCAGTGCAACGTTATCCTTCAAGCCGCCGTCAACGATAGTTGTTTTCAAGCTACTTACTTCCTTTTCAGAGCCCCATCCCACTATAGCAAGCTTTGCCTTAGGCATCTCGTCCACTACAGCCGTCCAGGTTGATATTAAATCGGGCAGTCCTTTCTGGTAATGGAATCTTCCTATAAAACATGCGTCATATTGCTTCATTTGCTCCTCTACCGCATCGATCTCCTCTAGATCAACACCACCGGTAACTTTAAAAACTTTATATTCTGGAATACCTTTGCTGATAAGGTAGGATGCATCAGATTCACTTAAAACATAGACGTAATCTCCTGCCAACTTAAATAGAAAGATTGTGATTTGCTGCGAAAGAAAATATAAAATTGTATCAGAGCTGAGGTGTACTTCGTTTCTAAATGGGTTTCTAGCTTTGAGGAATACATTCACAAACCATCTCGTAGAAGGATGAAATATCTTATATAAAAACCCTGGTAGAGTATCCGGTAAAAAATCGGAGGCTGACCACAAAACAGGTTTGTCCTTACTTATACTAATTAATAGCACTCTGTAGGAAAACAGAATTCTTAAAATGTAGCTAAAAACTAAACCAAACTTAGCAACTTTAAACTTGTTTAAACTAATAAATGGTACACCAAGTAGATACCCATTCAACATACCTTTTCCTTCAGGACATCCGACATAGGTAATACCCACTTCCCTATCACGTAAAACCCTAGTTATATTAAGCACTATCTTATCCCCTCCACCCATACTCTTTTCATCCACTTGCGCATTAAAAATTACCACCATCTCCCTTTTCATTTCTTTACTGCCTTTATAACTATAGTGGAACCCAAGGTAGGAAAAACTTTCGCTAATAATTTACTGTTTATTTTTCCTTCTATATCAAAATTAACGACTGTAGATACTGAATTCACAGTCTTGAAACCATGCTCCCCCAGTAAATTTTTCATAGTAGAAAAGGTAAAGTAACGAATATGCCCGGCATCCTCACTCCCTAAGGTTGTTTCTAGTAGAGGGCCTTTACCCAATAACAACATCAATCTTCTCCCCAAGGTAGCCACGTTCGGAGTTGTAATGATTAGTACTCCACCTGGTATTAGAACATGGTTAATGTTTTCAAGAAAAGAGTCTGTATCGTAAATATGTTCGATAATTTCTCCTGCCACAACTAAATCAAATTTTGTTTTGACATTTTCACCCCAATTTTCCTCAAGATTAAGTTTTTTAACATTTAAACCCCTCTTCCTAGCCTCTTTTACTGCGTTGCTTGATACATCAATTCCCTGCGTTTTAAACCCTAGGTTTTCCATAAGACTCATGAGATACCCACCGCCGCACCCCACATCTAGAACCGTTCCTTCCTCAGGAAGTAGCGAAATTATCACCTGAAATCTTACCTTCGTGGCTTCGTTCATATCTCCTAGGTCTTTATATTTTTCAGTATTAAATTTTTCTATTAATTCACTCTTATTTTGCATAGCCTAATAAACCTTTAATGAAACCTGATATACCTTTTAATTGATTCGCATCTCTTGTTCTTATTGCATTATAGACCCAATAAAAATTTAAGAGCAGTGTGTTCAGAAATACACCTATCACCCCTTTAAAAGATTTCGGCCTTATGTGTTTTCGATAAAATATTCCTGTGTCTAAGCCAATTATATAAGCATTTCTTGATGATCCCATTCTCAAATGGTGGTGAGAAATAACTTTAGGATTAAAAATTACTTTATAACCTACCTTTTTTATACGGATAAACAGATCGCCGTCAGCATGATTAAAATTAAATCTAGTATCAAAACCACCTACTTCCTCTAAGACACTTATTTTTATCACCATACTTGAAGTTGTGGCTAAATCAATTTCTTGTCGAGGAAAATCTTTAGCCTCAGGTAGTGCCGCTCCTAAACTATACGCGCCGCTTTCAAATAGATTACCGGGCGCTAAGACTTTGCCTTCCATTGCAAAATGCAAGTAAGGCCAAACCAGTATTCTGAAAAATATGTTTTTCTGTGAAATCAAGTACAAACGATGCATTTCCCCAGTAGGGTAGGTTGTTGAAATAATTGGCCCGGTAACCACCCCAATACTATCATCGCTAGTTAGTTCCTTGTGCGCGTTTTCTAGCCAGTCAGGTTCTAGTTCAACATCGTCTGCTACATAGGCGAGTAGTTCTGTTTGTGCGTTTCGCCAACCAATCTCAAAAAGATGAGATAACTTCTTCTTGGAATCATTGATCAATTTCAGACGACTCATGTCAAAGGAATGCTTTTTAAGTAAGGGGTTGAGTCTCGACAAGTCTTTATAATTTTCCACTAACAATACCATGTGATCATCATAGGATTGGTTAAAAATGGATTTCAAAGTTCTTGGCAACTCTTTATCTCTAAGCTTGCTTGGATATGTGTTTACTATGAAAGTGTATTTTTCTTTTATTCCCATAAATCAAATGGCGATATCGTAGTCATATTTTAACATTATGGATTTGTTACTTGTTATAATTGCTAAATATCAGCATGAAAAATATTTTATTTAATGTTTTTAAGAAAGTTGTTAAGCCTCTTGAAAATAAAGGCTTATGGAAACTACCTCTAGTACCTATCATCTATGAAAAGGTCTACTCGCTTATCACCAACAATTCTGTATCTATGATTGAATATGATAACCTAAATATTTATGGTTATCACAATGATTCCGGTATGTTTCGAATCATGCAACTCAACACGCATAACAAGTTCAAAGAGTTGGAATTATTTAAAAAACTTGTTCAAGGTACAGATTTCGTGATCGATATAGGAGCAAATATTGGAGTTAACACTTTACTTGCTGGTAAATATATGAATAAAAATGGGGTAGTCCTTTCCTTCGAACCGAATTAAAAAAATTTCCTTATATTGAAAAGAAATGTGAATGAAAATAATTTTAGCAATATTAAAATTTATAACCTAGCAGTAGCGGAAAAAAACAAGCAAGCAGAACTTAATATTGACAAGTATAGTTCCGGAGATCATTCGTTTTCGAAGAAGAATGTTCCAAGATACGCAAAATCCACATATGTAGAATGTACGAGTCTTGATGATTTCTTTAGTAAAAGTTACAGAAATAAAATAATAGATTTGCTCAAAATTGACACGCAAGGAGCTGAGATTTTAATTATTCAGGGAGCAAAAAAACTATTTGAGGAAAAAAGAATTAGTAAAATTTATATGGAATACTGGCCAGAGGGAATAATAAACGTGTCAGGAGAGAATAATTTACTTGATATGCTAAAGGAATACGGATTTAACATTAGCATAATTGAGGACGAGACGTATGAACCTAAGGAATTAGATCTTGTAGACATACTACCCAACAGATATTATGACTTACTTTGTGCACTAGATTCCTAATGACTTAAACTACTCATTACCAACCTGCCCTGTACCTTCCCAAACACTCTCCTTTCTAGTTCCGGGGTTAAAAATAACCCCCCCGAAAAGTCTGCTAAGAATGGGAAACGAATCTATCAGTAAATAACCCAGCACCATAAGCCTGCACGTAAATTTTTCACATTTCTTTACACTTGTTTGCGTATAGTATTCCTCATATTTCTTGATAATTTTTTCCCAAGGCATAGCTCGGGCTTTCTCCAAACCGCGATTGCTAAGTTCAGACAAAACCACGGGGTCATCAAGAAGTTTTTCAATAGTTTCCGCCAGCAATTCCGGATCCCTTGGCTCAAGCATAACACCGGTTTCCCCCACAACTTCCGGATTGGAACCACAGTTGGTAGTAAGTATCGGCGTCCCACAAGCCATGGCTTCTAAATACACCCAGCCAAATCCTTCGTACAGCGTGGGGAGTACGAATAAGTCAGCCAGGACATAGTATTTAGGTAATATAGGATTTACGTTCGAAATTTCCCCAATAAATCTCACATAATCTTTTAATTTGTACATGAAAGCCTTATCTTCCAAAAACTTCCTTTCGACCCCATCACCCACAATTAACAGTTTAATGTTTCTAATCCTCCTCACGTTGACTAAAATATGCATAGCTTCAATAAGTGTAATGAGATTTTTTCTGGGATCTAGTCTACAAACAGTTAGTAGCACTTTTGTATCTTCGTTCCGTTTGTATTTTTCCGCTAATTCATCAACTTCCAGATGAGGATTAAATCTCTCCAAATCAATACCTTTAGAGATCACTCGTGCTGAATAACCATATTTTTTACTTTGCTCATTCATAAAGTGTGTTACATGCACTACCCCATCAGCTCTTTTCCCTTCTAGTAATTCCAAGGGCGTATCGCCAGCCAAACAAATAACATAAGGGATACCAAAAAATAACTTTATAAACCTCGCCAACAAGGCCTCTAATGAAAAATGTATGGAAATTACGTCAAACCTCTCACCCTTAATGTAAATTTGCACAAACTTTACAAAACTTTTTAGTAAAAATAAGAAGGCATAAAAAATCCCAAAGAATCCGTACGAATAATACCCTTTTGGGGATTTAAGAAAATGAGTTTTTATTCCTCTAATACCCTGTAAAGCATTCCCTTGCGTGGTTATTACAGTAACACTGTGTCCCCTTTTGACCGTCCAGTGAATAAAATCCTTCATAAAAGTTTCGTTGCCGCCCTCGTTGTAGCCAAGCCACCTATTTATTAATAAGATGTTTAATTTCTTATTTTGCATAGTTTTTTAAGCAAAGTAATTATATTGTAACTAATGAGAAGAGTATAAAGTAAGACAGAAAAATACAACCAAACTCTAGATAATTTAGCTGGAGAGAATTCAATGATAATTTCTTTTGCGCCCCCCAGTACATTCTCATCCAAAATCCAGGAATTAGCATAACCGTTAGCCACAAAGTGTGGTGCAAAGATTTCTTGTCCTTCTTCATCGTATAGTTTCCACTCCGAATTGAACTGCTGGTTAAGGATGAGTACGTGATTTCCAAACAAGCTGCCAAGATTACCCACACGATATTTAGTAAGGGATTCTTCCTTAAAATCAGGCTGAACCTCTAAAGATCTAATTTCCGGGATAATATTTTCATAATATATGGCCGGAAGCTGTTTTATACCAAAATTGAAGTCCTTCAGCTTGTAACCTTGGCTATCGGATATATTAAAGAGTAGAATGTAAAAACCCTTTGTGGCAACATCAGACTGCAATAGTCTCGTTACGGCAAACAATTTATCAGCTATCTCCTCGGGATTAGTCGGTACCAGAAAATAAGCTAGTCGCCTTCCCTTTTGGTAATTATCTCTTTTTGCACCAACCAGATACTCATCTTTAAGACTATCGTACTCTTCAATAATGGCTATGCCCACACTCGGTTCCATTTTGTCGTATTTAAAGGAAAATTCATAGTTCAGAGAAGGAACTGTCTCTTCTACCTTAAAATAAGCTACATTATCCATTTCGTCTACAAATGAGCTCTGCTCTGTAGTTTGCAAACTGAATCTGGTCAGCGCCACCAATGATTTCAATAACTGGTCATCGTTTACCTTTTCGGACGTAAATAATGTGGAACTAAGAAAGTCGCCATAATCAATAAGTGCTATATCTTCAGAATCAAAATCGTATATCTCAATTAACTTATCGCTGTCAAGTGATTCGGCACTCTTGATAATTTCATAATCGGAAACATGAGACATGATAAGCTCACCCAAACCATCTTCATCAAAGTAGTAACAAATTCCCTGGCAAACTGTCGTATTACCTAAAAGCCACTCTTTAAAATCATCAAACAATAACCTCCCGCCCTCCTCCGTATAGCTAATGTCTTTATACATTTTGAAATTATGCTTTGCAAAAACGGTGTCGGCATAGTTCACATGCGTAAATAGATCCTGAATAAGCAAAAAGTACTTTAAATCACGCTCCTCAAGAGGCACAGCAGAAAATACTTCCTGCATTTTTTGGTAATTATCCACATATTCCTTGAAAGAAATCTCAGTGTCAGCTTCTTCGTGTAAAACAACTTCAGCTAATCTACGCGAATTATTATTGATAAGCAAACTATATGCCTCCCTATAACTACTGGCGTTCTCCACTCGTGATCTTTCTTTCTTCAGGTTAAGTTGGTACGAAAAAAGATTGCTGGGAGGCTGTACGTACCTGGGTAATGAAAAACCTGCGGGCTTCATGTTGTTTAGATCAACGGAATAGTATCTTTTAGGAAAAACCAAGCGTGGGTATCCCTCCGAATTTGCTAAGTTTTCATCAAGCAAAACATCATACTCATCCATATAGCTTAGTAAAGTGTCATACGTGTAAACCCGCTTTTCGTTGGTGAATATAAAGTTATTGCTCAGTTTTATTTTTTGCGAAGGATCCACTACTTCGAATATGGCCACACGATCTGAAGTGTAACCTAGAGACTCCCTTGTAACCTCCCTAAACAAGTTTGACGCACTTACCTTATCAAAAAGATACCAGTAGTCAGGGCTCATCTTATCAAAATAAAAAACCAGATACTGCACATCCAGTTTTTTCATGATCGTCTCCACGGAATCGTCAAATTCCTCCATTAACTTGCGCACGAAGCCGGCATAGAAGGTATTGGAAACGTCGGTATCCTTTCCGGTAATTTTCACAAACCCCTGCGCAGGTGTTATATCGTAAAAGGACGATTGGAATCCTCTGTACTCACCATGAAACTCTTTCCTGCTAAAATCTTCTGAGCTTGAGGTAATGGGAACTTTTAAAACTTTGCTTTTAATGTCTTTTTTAAACAAGAAATTTTCTACATCTATATAGTCATGGGCATACTCAAAGGTACGCAGCTTAATATTTTCGATTTCTCCCTTGTCTTCGTATAATTTCCATAAAATGAAGGGGTTAGCGTTGAGAATTACTAACAATACGCTGAGATAGAAGATTTTACGGTTTTTCTTGTAAAAATAGTGTAAAAAGGCCGCCATAAAAATAGCACTAACCAAAGAAAGTAAAGCAATATTCCTCCCGGGATCTCTAATGATGTTGGTAAAGGGAAGCTTTGACAACCTGTACGAACCTAGCATTAAAAGTGTAAATGGGTACAAAGTTATAAAAAGCAAGCTAATTTTATGAATATTTCTTAATACTTTTACTTTGACGGCACTAAAAATGACAATTAAAACTCCGACAAATGAGATGAGAGTCAAAAACTTCAAATACGAAGATTCGTAAGAATAATTAAAAATAGTTCCCCAACCACGCACAATATTTTGCAGTTGAAATCTAGTCCACATCCCCAAACTTACTGAACTAAGCACGTTATCCGAACCGAATACCTTGGGATCTTTAAAAGTAAATAGATTTATCAACCAGTAAAGATTAAGCGCTATTAAAAACACGTGCAGCAAAAAGGAATAAATAAGATATCTTCTTAGAAGCTTCTTCTCTCTAAGAAAACTAAGTCCCAATGCAAGTATAGTTATTGAGTACCAGACTATGGTCGTGGAGTTGGCTAAGGCTAGTGAATAAATAAGCAGACAGACTATCAGATACGCTACTTTATTTTCCCGCACAGACCTTAAAAATAGCAAGATAAACAAGGGCAGCACGGACATGGAAAAAAGCATGTAGTCCCAACCAATAACCGTAAAATTAAACATGAAAGGTGATGTTTGAAAAATAAAACCACCAATAAACGAGGATGTCTTGTTTAAGCCAAAATATCTCAGAAGATGATACATACTTAAGCCAGCTGCAACGAAATAAGCCAGTAAAATTAGCTTTGAGATAAAAGCTCCGCTTAAACCTAGCTTAAAGATCAGATTAATTAAAAAAATAAAAGGCAGAGACGACCGTACCGGCTCATAACCACCGATCAAGGAAAAATTCCTCCAGGGGGAAAGGGCACTTTGTAACCACAAATCGCTTTGCAGCTTGGTATAAGGAAAAGACCAATCACCACCAACTATAATACCTTTGGATAAAAATGCCGGTAATAAAAAAAATAGGCTGATAAATAGGAAGAGTAGAGCTGCAATTAACTTATCGTTTTTATAAATTTTTCTCTTTATATCCATGACCCAGGAGTATCGCTAAAGATAACTTTTTAAGACCCTGACCATATTTTTAGCTATCTTGTGATGATTAAATACATTATTAGCAGTTTTCAAGCCACCTTTGACAAGTTTTTCATAAATATCCGTATTTTCATATAGGTAATCCATTTTCTCAGCTAGATCCTTAGCATCATCGGGTTCATAATAAACAGCGTTTTTTTTATCTTCTATCACTTTCTCAAAAGCAGCTAATTTAGGAACTAAGGTAGGTTTTTTATAGGCCCAATTCTCTAAAAGGCAGGTGGTGACCACAAAATTATTAGCCATATTAGAACTTCTCATAACAACACTGACCTGTACTTCTCTCATTAGCTTGGCTAGTTTTTCATGGTTATACCAACCGGTAAAAGTAACATTTCTTAGCTTGATCTTTTTGGCATAAGATTTTATGGCTTCTTCTTCCCCTCCTCCACCGGCTATAATTAACCCCACATCCTTATGCTTTTTTTTAAATATTTTAAAGGCGTCAAACAAAGTCTCCAGACCTTTGCACTTTAGCAAAGATCCGTGAAACATAATTTTCTTTGTTCTCGGCACCGCAATATCCGAAAAATCGGTATTTTTTAAATTGATACTTTCCTGCACATAGGTAATTTTTTTCTTATCAACTCCTTGTTCAATAATATATTTTTTAAAGGGCTCACTGATAGCTACTACACCGTCCAATTTCTTCCACATTATCACCTCAATTTTTAAAGCTATCTTAAAAAGCATGGGATATGTATCCGCCAGGGAATAACCCGTTTGCAAGTCTCCCAGTCGAATGACTACTTTAGATCTAGGGCTGATCATCTTGGCAATGAATCCGTAGTACGGTACCGAATCATCACAGTAAACAAGGTTAAAATTATATTTTTTCTGTAAAGATCGCACGTAAAACGGTGCGAGAACGATCCAAAGGTAGGTTTTCCTCACTTTGTCCGAATGGTCACTCCTGTCAAAGGTAAACGGAAGCCTAATATACTCCAGACCTTCCATCTCCTTGGGATATTTTTCCTCTTCCTTATAAGTAAGATAGTAAACTTCATAGTCGTTTCTTATTAATTCACGAAGAAACTCCATAAATGACGCATTTGTTCCAACTACCTGTCTAGGGGGGTATCTATGTAAAACCAGTATTCTCTTCTTCATGCATGCTCTCCAAGGTGCTCTTGTATGAGATTGGTGTTGGTGATGATCCAATCAGCCATTTTCTCCACACCTTCCTGTGGTATCGTTTTGGGTTCCCAGTCAAGTTCATCCTTAATTTTTGAGACATCTGATATGTAGACAGGTTGATCCCCGGGTCGCCATTCGTCAAACTTATAGTCTATTTTCTTTTCCAGAAGACCCTCCAGCATCTCCAATAACTCCAGCAACGATAGGGTGTTGTTTGGCCCTCCTCCCACGTTGTAAATTTCTCCCGAAACTTTATCGATGTTTTTTGTTGCTAAATCCCAAGCTTCAAATAAATCATCGGCGTATAAAACATCTCTCACCTGCATTCCATCACCAAAAATGGTTATCGGCTTACCTAGTTGAGCAGCAATCGTAAACCAGGCAACCCAACCCTGGTCTTCGATACCAAACTGTCTTTTACCATAAATGCAAGACTGTCTCATAACTACTGATCTAAGATCATACATTCTGGAAAAATCGCGTACATACTGATCCGCTGCACCTTTGGAACATCCATACGGGGAATGAAAATCCAACAATCTATCTTCAGAAATACCTTTAGGTAAATCTTTAAAAACGTAGCGATGACCCTCTTTAACAATTTCAATCTCAGACATTCCTCCATAAACCTTATTAGTTGAGGAATAAATAATCAGGGGTTTTCTCTCCGACCTGCGAATAGCCTCCAAAACATTAATCGTACCTAGAGCATTGGTGTCAAAGTCATCTTTGGGGTATTCATAAGAAGTTGTAACAGCCACCTGCCCGGCCAAGTGATAAACAGCATCTACCTGTTCTATTAAATTTCGCATTTTGTCAAAATCCACTCTTATATCAGCATGCACAAATTTCACTTTAGGGTATTTTTCCTGGAGATAAATAAGATTGGCCACGGCTCCTTTTCGGGAAAGATTATCCAGCAAGATAACTTCCTCACTGCGATCCAATAGTTTTTCAGCAAAATTCGTACCTGTAAATCCGCAACCGCCTGTTAGCAAATATTTCATAACTGATAAACATCCTACCCGATTTTTTGGAAATGTTAAAATGCAGCTAGTGTTAATGAATAAAATCCAACCAAAAATAATTTATTACGCCTCACTTCTACTATTTATTTTTTCACTGATTATAACTTTGATTTCCATGCTAAACGGTGTTCTGCCCCACCACTTGTTTTTTAACTCCGATGCTTTGTACTTAGCCACTATTCATAAAAGCATCTTTGTCGAAGGTTTCTCATTTACCAGTTATAAATTTCCCGACGCACCTTTCTTCTTTCCTGATTTTCTGATATTTAGCATCATATTTGCCGTCACAAAGAATTATCTGCTCACTAATATTCTCACTGCCTGGTCAATTCTTAGTATGGTTTTCATTGTTTTATATAAAATTGTGCAGTATCTGCTACCAAAAAGGCACTATCTAAAAAAATCCTTGCTCCTCTCGGGTTTCGCCTTGCTCATTGCTCTCATGGCGCAAAATCAGCTATTTCTCCACATTTTCCTGCTAATTTCCCCGGTATTTCACGAAGGGGAACTGCTCATAGTCATGCTCAGTTTATTGATCATCTTCGAGCTAGTACGCAAAGAGAGGGTCTTCCTTTATCCTATCCTATTTGTGCTCATTGCTTTGGTAACTTTTTCGGATAAATCGGTGGTAAAGGATTTTACCGCTCCTTTTGCCATAGTTGTAGCTGTTACCTATTTCCTCGATAAAGATATTTTCAAAAGATTTTGGAAAGCGCTTGTGGTTATAGTGCTGGCCACATTTGTCGGTAGTGTTTTGTATTCGATCATCTTGCCTTTCCCCAAATCTTTTCCCGGCATCGTGACTTATAGTGGAAGAAATTTCGAGAACATGCTTAACAGCTTTAGAGACATCGCTAGTGAGAGGGTTCTTTTTGCTAACATAGCTAATCATAGGTACGAGTTTTCCAACTACTTAGCCTTATTTACTATTTTTATTGTTTTTTCTCTAGCTACTGTTGTTTTCCTCTTGTTTAAATACCTAAAAAAAATATCCCGGAAGGTGCAGCTTGATTTGTATGAAAAAAGAATGCTTCTATTTGGGCTCTTCATTTTAGGGCAAAGTATTCTTAATTTTGCTGCCACCATATTTTTTGGTTATTACCACAGCTTAGTGCACACCCGCTATTTCACTCCTATGATGATCTTCCCTTATACCTGGTTTCTCATCTTTACGGGGGTACAGCTAGCTAAACATTTGCAAGAGAACTATTTAAAATATCTAAATATAGCGGTAATATTTCTGGTGGTGTTTGTCTCCTCACTTTTTTTCACTAAGATCAATGAGGGAGGTTTAGCCAACTATAAAAATTACAAACCTCCCAATTCCGTGTGTATTGATAAAATAGCCAAAGAGCATAATTTAAAATACGGTTTATCCGAACTATGGAACACCGTGCACACGTTATTTTCAGATGAGGACGTGATTTTACATCAAATTTCCTCTCAAGGAAGTTTTCTCGAACCCTCCCACTGGCTAACTTCCTACGAATGGTACGTGCAAAAGGCTCCGGAAATCCCTGAGCCACCGGAATATTCATTTATCGTTACGGAAAAGTTCGATACTAGTAAATTTGATAAGGTTCTTGGGGAGCCGTTATACGTTTACGATTGTCCGGAAACGCAGGTTTATGTTTACGATCCCCAAGTTATAGCACCAGTGGTAAATGGTTTATTTAGCTCTTGGTATTTCTTCGATAGGCTTGACAGCGTGGGTGACGTAGTGGAAATCCCGGGTGGGCAGTTTGAGGAAATGATCTTTAATGTTGATGAAAATATTTCCTTGGTGGAACGCAAAACAACCCCCGAAAATCACCTACAAAGTGCTGATCAAGAAGGTCTGATCTCTTCCGGACCGTATGTGACCCTTAAAAAAGGTCTTTATAAGATATCCCTGTGGTATCGTACGGACACGGAGGATGCCGGCTCGGTTGATATTATAACCTCACCACCGCTACAACGAACTAACTTTAATTTAGAAAATACCAACGATGAAACTAGATCTTTTTCCGGTGAGGTAGAGATCGGCAAGGATATAAAGAAAATTACCATTAATCCTTACAATGTGGGTGCCATCAGACTAATGATCAACTATAGCGGCGGCGGCACCCTAACTATTGAAAAATTGGTTATAGAAAGAATCGACTAGGTCTAACCAGGTTAGACCAGGGTGATCTAGGTTAGACCTTAATAGAGGCTTTCTCTTCTTCCTCCACTTCTATGCTTTTCTTTATAGAATCCCCGATGGTCTTGTCTTCCTTTTTTGGTTTAAAGTGTGTGAACAGTTTTTTGGAAACATTTTTCCAAAAGCCTGATGATAACCAATTTATTGCCGTCTGTTCCTTATCAAAATCCAATAAATGACCTAGCAGTTTCCAAGCAGAATAGGCTAGATATTTAACATCGGAAAAACTTCTTACGGATACCGCTCTTCTGAAAATATACTTAGGAGTGAAAAATGATGAGTAGAGCTCTTGAGTTAGCTCGTATAGTTTTTCCTGTGGAAAAGGAGTTCTCATTACGGGACGCCTCATATCAAAGGCTTCGTAATCCTTTGCATCCACTAACAACCAATCATTATCCAGACACTCCTGGTATAGAGGTGTTCCCGGATAAGGAATAACGATAGTGGCCTGAATAGTGTCAACATATCCTTCGTTAAATAATCTTTTTGATAAAGCTATAGTGTTTTTAGCCATTTCTTCCGTTTCCCAAGGATAACCCAACATGATAGTTAAATGGGGTTCTAGTCCTGCTTTTTTGGCCATGCGCGCACCTTCTTCTATCTTGTGTACCTTCATGCCCTTATCCAACCTATCCAAAGTTTCCTGATTGGCTGATTCCATGCCATATAAAATGAATCTAAAATTGGCTTGCTTCATTAAATCATAATATTCCTGGCTCAGTGCGTCTAGCCTCATATTGCAGCCCAAAACAACCTTTTTGTTATAACCTGAATCAATCATCAATTGGCAGAATTCCTTAAGAGGAGGGCCGATAAATAGCGTGCCTGCGTCATCGAAGATCTCTTTCACACCATAGTTATCCACCACATGCTTCACCTCAGCGAACAATCTTTGTGGAGAAAACCTTCTATACGTACCCAAAGGATTTAACGTATGATCCCAGACACAAAAGGTACAGCGGTTCCACCAACAGTCCTTTCCTGAATACATATAGGTAGCCGGTGTATACTTATAGTTCCCGTTAGCATAGGCGTACAATTCCCATCTGGTTAGATCTCTATCGACAAAAGGCAGGTCATCAAGATCATGCGTCTGTTTCAGTGGTCCGGAGACCCAAAAATCATCTTCAAATTTGGCTAAATTACTTAGTTTTACATCCTTATCCTCGGTTCTACCCCAAATACCGCCTACCAACTCCACCTTCTTTGTCAAAGAATCCGCTAGATCAGTAAGCATAAAGTCATAATCACCTCCGGTAATGATGTAGTCCACACGGCAATTTTGCATACTCTCCTTGGGATCATAAGTCGCGTGATCACCAACTAAAACTATCTTCATCTTAGGGAACTTACTTTTTAGCTGGTCAATAATTTCCCAGTGCTTCCTTATTACCGGAGCTTTTGTTTCCATCATCAGTAGATCAGGTTTTTCTTGCTCTAACTTACCCAACCACTCTTTATAGGACCACTCCTCTGCAATACCATCCAGCCAAACCACCTTGTAGCCTCTTTCCTGAGCCACCGAGGCAGCATACGCCGGCACCATAGGATAAATGAAGGTTTTGGCATTAAAAAACTGAAATTGCCTGTTCTGCGAAAGCAGTGGAACTCCTTTATTAGTTACAATGGGAGGGTATCCAATAGCTATTTTATACATATTACATATAGACTATTATAAATATGTTCCCCGGTCAATTTTTACCTTTCCGGCCACAACTGATTGCCGTTAAGATCCTCTACTACTATAGCTTTAGTGGGACAAGATTTTGCTGCCAGCACTATCTCAACGGCCTCATTCCAATTGGTTTCTTTAACAAAGGCTATTCCTTCTTCGTCCAGGTCAAAGGTCTCGGGCGCTTTAATAACACAAGTAGCCGCGCTGATACATTTTTTAGTGATAATTTTTATGCGAACCTTGGAATTTTCGAGCCCTGTATACTCGTCCTGACCTTTCAGCATCTCATCCTTCTTGGTAATTTCCCGTTTCCTCATCCACTTCTCTGAGGGCAAACTTAGGCTTGATCACAAATCCAATCATAAAGTTTAAACCGTAATGCAAATGAGCCCTAAAAATACCAAAAAATATATATTTAAAGGCACCAAAATTTCTTTCTTGCATGCTGGCTCTCTGCGCTTCCGTAAAAACCATGGTGAAATATAAAAACGTAGCCGGTAAGTAAATTGACCATAATTTTGGAATTATAAATGAACCGACGAGGCCAAACACTAACCCCAAAACAAACAGCGAGGGAATAAAGTAGGCTAATTTAAAAGAATTTTTTGGAAAGGCTCTGGCAAACCATCCCCTATGCCTACCATATCGGGATAATTGCTGCAAAAAAGGCTTAAAAAGCTTCCTTCTGTGATGGTAAACAACAGGACCAGGATCATAAAGAAACTTTCTCTCATACTTTTTTATTAGATCCAGGCATAACTTAGTATCTTCACCCGGCCAATAGTCAGGATTGAACCCGCCTACTTCATCAAAAGCTTCCTTCTTGACAAATAGATTAACGGAAGGGTAGTCATCAATTTCTCTTCGTTTAACCTTTTTATGTCTAAAAGCAGTAAAACCGCTGGTTAAGTATGATTCTAAAACGTGCCCTGTCACTTCTTCTAAAAAATCCACGTTGGGAGGAGTTAAAGCAGGACCACCTAAAGCGTACAGCTCGGGATTATCTCTAAAAATATTGGCGGCACTTCTCAGCCATCCAGAATCAGGGTAAGCATCGTCGTCTAGAAACACCAAAACATCACCAAGTGCCTCCCTAGCTCCCACGTTTCTTTTCTTACCCGGGCTAACAGGCCCGGATTCCACCACCCTAAAGCGGTTTTCCCTAGAGCCAAAATTCACCTTGACGTATTTATCTAAAACTATGATAACCTCAAAATCGTAATAGCGTACTTTTTTCAGGTGCGAAACAGTTTCCTTAATATACTCATTTATTGTTCTTACCGGTATGATGACAGAAAACTTCATTTAAAGACCTGTATTAATTCTCATGTCTAATTCCTTATTATAAACCCATTTTCTCCTATTTCCATCATCATAATACCTTAATAATTTCAATCTATAAAACACGGCCAGCGTATCTTTGAGCATCTTCCTGATGTTTGGATCTAAAAATAAAGGCAGCCAACGTTGCCATTTGGAGCCTGGCTGAAAATTTAAGGTCAGCTGTACCGGAGCCTCGTGAATATTGGAAAAACCCAAGTGATTTGCTACAGCTAATAGTTCTATATCAAAGGCAAATGTTTTAATGAGCAGTCTTGGCATGACTTTTTCCAATACATGTCTTTTATACACCTTTAGACCCGCTTGCGTGTCTCTTACCCTCAATCCAAAGAGAAACTTCACCAGCAAGTAATATCCCTCGCTATATACTTTTCGCATAAAAGTATAATTTACCTTGGAAGCTGAGTGCCTTTTACTACCGACGATGATATCGGAATCGTACCAAAGCATGTGTTCCAGTATTAAAGAGATACCATTGGGGTCAATGTCCATGCCGGCATCAATAAAGGCAATTTTCTCCCCGACAGCTCTGGCTATACCGTATTTTATTGCATAGCCCTTGCCATAGTTTTTCTTGTAAGTATAGACTTTAAGATTATCTTTTTTTACCTTTTTTGCCTCTGTATAAGTTTTATCCGGAGAACCATCAACCACAACAATTATTTCAAAATCCCAGCGCGTATTGGACATTACCTTATGAATATCACGTATATCTTCTTTTATAGTCTTGGCTTGCTTGTACGCAGGCACAATTATGGAAACTAGCATATAAAATTATTTTTAGCGAGCAGCGTCTCTAGATAATTTATACAGATAAATACCTAGGGTGACAAGGATTAAGGTGGAAACCAGGATATTGATGCGCATTATTTCAAAGATGTCCGTATGATATCGGCTTATTAATATGTATTGCAATATTACTGCCGGAATGACAATAAGGGTGATTCTCGTTTTATCTATGGCCAAGAAGTATCTGATCATAAAGTGGATCAGCACATAAATAGAAATAAAAATAGAAAACATAGGCAAGTACGCTGCTGAGGAAATTAACCTTTCTCCAAAAAAGAGACCGGTGATAAATTTAGGCAGAAAGTTGTAGACAACTAGAGACCCAAATATTATAGCCAGGGTCATCCCTAAAAATAATTTAAATTTATCGTGATAATTTTTACCTACAGCCTTCAACGCTGATATCTGTGGATACATGACGGTAGAAATAGGACTGGCACCAAAGAGGATGATTTTACCCATAAGAACAGTACCCGCGTAGTAACCAACCAGATCAGCATCAAAATATTTTTTCACTAAAATAATGTCAATGTTGTTAAGTGACAGCATTCCAATGTACATAAAAAGGGTGGGAACGGCAAAACGGGCAATTTTCTTGTAATACAGCTTAATGTTGGGCTTATTGCCGTTAACAAAATTGTTTTTCAGCAAAATAACACCCAAAAGATAAATAAAAAGTAGAGATAAAGAAAATCCTAAGTAAACTCCACCCACTTCGAAACCCAGCATGACAAATACAAAGGTGATGATAAGTCTTAACAGGCCGTTGCTGGCAGAAAACAAAGCTATCGCTCTAAACCTAAGTAGACCTTGCAAGTAAGATTGTGGTGCCACAATTAGCAAATTTGCTAATATATATAAACCTAAAAATAGAAAAAGTAGAGGTTCTTCAATTTGCATATAGTCAGAGAGGGCATTCCTACTTAAATAAAGGGTTATGAGGATTAACAAACCTAAAGCGATAAGAAAAGTACTTAATTTCCAAAAAAGTGCGGTGATCTTTTCCCACTGGCGCCCACTGGCCAGTTCGGAAACAATTTTTACTAAAGAGATACCCATGACCACAGAAACCACACCAACTATAGAAAACACAGCAAGTAAAGCGTTGAAGGTACCGAAATCAGCCGGGGATAAGTTTCGTCCTAAGAATAACTGCAGTAAATAGCTGAAAAAACTGTTGATCAAGGATCCCAAGGCAACTACAGCCGTACCGGACAACAAATGCTTAACTTTGATCTCCGTGATGATCCTTCTCATAAACTACTTAACCCTTTGGTAGACGTTGTATAAGTCAACATGACGCAATTTTATAGTGTCGAGGAATTCCAGTTCGAATCTGCCCTCGTTGGCTGAATCGTCTTCATAAACAGGGTAAACAAAATAATTAGTTCTTATGGCCATGGGTGTGAGATCTTTTATAGTAGCCCTTCCGCCAATTTCTTCAATGAAAGGCCAGATCTGTGTGTAGTACTTTTCCTGAAAGCCTATGGTAAGTTTGTTCTCGATCTCCGCAGTGTAAAGAACTTCATCTACGCTCTGTCCTTCCAAAAATGCCTCGTGATCATTTTCCATTTTGATTTTTTGGAAGTAACTGATAATTTCTTGCTGGCCAAGCATCCATTTAGGTTCTATGACATAAATGCCTTTGCTAAGTCCCCCAAAAAGAGGGGAATAATAGGAAAAGTAATTGGGGTGCAAATACAGGGCGGTGATAAGAAAGTACACTACTACCCCAACAGTGGCCAACCAACCTAAGTACTTAATTTTCCCGTTAAGGTAATCAAATAAATACCGGAAATAAAAACTGGCTATAAGAATGAGGGCAAGTATTGCCGGTAATATATAACGGTCAAGTTTTTTAGATGGTATAGAAAGTTCTACTAAGTAAAATACTGAAAATAATAAAGCGTAAATTATAAACAACTTCATTTCCCTGCTTTTAATAAATTTTCGAAAAGTAATTAAAAAGGCCAGTAAACCTATGAATAAAGGTAAAGAAATTCTGTAAAGAATAACCAGAGGGTAAAACAACCACCCCGGGTCTGCCACCCAATTCCCCATGAACAGCTGGAAATGACCCCTTTCTACTCCAATAGTAAAAATACCCCTATATAAAGTTCCTAGAGCTAGCCTGGCGTGAGTCCACATAGCCGGCCATATGAGAATAAAAAGTGCAGCTACCACACCCATCCATAAGATAAAAGTTTTGCTTGCACCTACAGTAGCCGCTCTGAAATTTTTTTCCCTAACAAAGTTTTCGATGAAGATGATCAGTGCTGAAAAAGGTATTAAAAAGACTGCAGACGTTTTAGTAAGAAAAGCAGTGGCAGCAAATAGAGCGGAGATTATCAGATGTTTTCTCCTACGAGTCCAAAAATAGTAATAAAGCCAAACAAAGCTGGCGATCATTAGGGTAGACATCAAACCCTCCAAATGAAACATCCTAGTTAAGGCTATATAAAAAGGTTCCAACATCATGAAAAAAATAGCCAGCAGGGCGTACTTTTTTCCAAAAATTTCCTTTAGGGGGTGGAAAATAAGCGCCAGCAGAGCACCGATCATTAAAATAACAAAAAACTTTTGCACAGAATGCAGTTGAAAAATAGCGGCAATATTATTATCCGGAGGTAAAACACCCAACAAAGATTCGTAGTAAAAATTAAAGGCTTTCACGCCGGCGGCACCCAGCCACATCAGGGTAACCCCGGGGTGGTATTTTTGTATGGTTTTCTCGAATTCCAAGTTAAATACCCCGGAACCAAAATCGTAAGTGCGTGCTTTCCACTTCCATGCGTCCGTGTTGAACATATCGTGGCCCAAGCTAGGCAGCCTAGAGAGAACAAAAAACAGAAATACTAAGATAAATAATTTGTTTTCCTTGATTATTCTCATATTTTATTGATAGATATATATCTTAGGACCTTTTCTATACTCGTTATCAATACTCAAGAGCAATTTTCTATCAGCTTTGCCCGCATCTTCCGAGACAAGAACCGATCTTGCCACCATATCATCCGCTTTTTTGATATGTACATTTTTTATCTCCACCCTCTCCAACACAGGTTTAAAATCAGCGTCTTCATAATACACAGTACTTAACTCTCTCTTATTATCCTGAAGCCAATAATATAGCAGCTGGCGGGTGTCTTTTCGATAAAAAGTATAAGAACCTTGTAAAGTCAGCAAAACCGGTACTAAAAAAACCACCACCCAGATAAGTTCTTTATACTTGAACTTAAATTTAAACTTCTCCAAAGCTGAGATCAACAAACCAATGCCGCTGATAATAACAAATGGGTAGGCTACAAAATAATAGTGTGCCCGGTCATTCTCAAAACCTGTAATGTAGTATATGAAAAGCATACCCAGAACATTAAGATACAAAAGATCCCTTGTGTTAAAAAAACTTTTGTCTTTAATGATTTTCAGCAAGATATAAAACACAGAAACCAGAAACATAATTGCAAATGTATAACCAAAGTTCTCAAAAAGTTTTTCCGGAAAAATTAGAATAAATTCTCTAATATGCTCTCCTAAAGGCAAACTACCCACATTCTTAAATTGCCATAAAGCACCTTTCGGGCCATCCGTTCTTAAAAAAGTCTGGTAATCAAGAACGGCAAAGGGAGTTCCCGCCACAAAACCTATTAAAGAAGTAATTCCTGCAAAAACAAGGTTCTCTAAAGACTCCAAACTAATTATTTTTTCGCTTCTTTCCCACCACAACCTAAAAAAATGCGCGAGTAAAATAGCAAAGATGATAATGGCTCCGTTATACTTTGTAGAAGCGGCCAAGCCCGCAAACAAGCCTGCTAATAAGTAATTAGAAACATTTTTCTTAAAGAGTATCCGTGTTGAAAAATAAAGCGACCAAGTAAGAAAAAAGGTCATAGGGACATCCGCCAGCGAATAGTGAGAATGCCATACATGAAAGGGAACAACAGCAAAAGCCAGCGCCGAGAGTAAACCTGCTCTCCTGCCAAATAGATCCCTGCCAATCAAAAATATAGGTAAAGCCGTTAAAGCACCTAAAACAGCTGAAAAAACTCTGGTTAACAAGTAGAAGATCAGTTTGTCATTCCAGATTATAGGTGCCAAGAAATAAGTATATTCCTTATAACCTAAGAGCTGGATCAAATCTCTTAATTTTGCAAAAACCATGTATAAGAAATAATTTAGGTATATATAGAGATGCGGCCAGTCAAAATGCCCGGGATTCTTAAAAAATCTAATACCTAGTGCTGAGCGAACGATGGTTGGCTCATCAGGGTGAAAAATAAATGGGAAAGAATGTGAAATACCAATAAGCCTAATGGCTATGCCCACAGCTATAATTATTATAAGATATTTACTTGTCTTGTTTAACATAAAAACGCCAATATTCCAATCCGTTTATAAAAATAGACGAATCCTGGATAAATTTTACCTCACTTTTAAGAACTTTTTCGGGAATCTCTTCATTTACAGCCAGAACAAGAATTTTATAATCTCCGGTACCGGAAATTCTAATATCTGAAACCAGGGAGTTGGGATAGATTGATCTTATGGGTTTTGTGTCTATGAATCCCACCTTTACTTGAGAACCATAATTCTCCTGTAGATGTTTCTTAACTTCAAAAATGCCTATACCAAAAGATTTCTGGGCTATTATCTTGTTGGCTTGCTGACTATTTCCGAATAAGGGACTGGTATAGGTAAATTGGTAAGGGTGTAGCTTGATCACCGGCCAGATAACGTAGACCATAAATATTATTAAGAAAAGGAGTTTAAGGTTTTTATGAGAGTGATAAACTTTTAGCAGGCGGCAATATCCAAAAACAGCCATGATACCTAAGATGGGAAAGAGTACTATCATGTACCTATCGAGTTTCTTTGCGGGAAAAGTCATGACCAGAAAATATCCCAGATAGAAAATGGCAAGATATATAAAAAGTCTTTTGGCTTTTTCTTTTAAATTCATCTTCGAAAAACTTCTTATAAAATTCAGGAGATAGAGCAATACCCCACCTAGTAAGAAAGGCGATGTCTTCATTAATATCACTAGCGGATAAAAGAAAATACCCGGATCCTTGGTAAGCTCTCCAAAAAATATCTGACTATGTCCTTTTCGAACACCTATTCTGCTACCTTCACTAAATATATCCTTTAGTACTTCCCACGGTTTATCCCACAAAGCAGGGAAAAATAAAAAAGTTGCCGCCAAAAAGGGTAGTGTGATTACTAAAACATACTTCAAAACTTTCCGAAAATCCCTCCGGGTATAATATAAGAAAGATCCTCCCACAATAATAGTGAATAGGTAGGCACCTACACCAATACTTCTGGTTAAAAAGGAGGCTGCTAAAAACAAGCCGCAAATTAAACCATAAGTTTTATCATCTGTCTTAATGTAAAGATAGGAAAGCAGTAACGAAGAAAAAATAAATAGCATAAAGATAAGGTCCATATGGTACAGTCTTGAATTACCAACAATAAAGGGCTCCATGCTCATAACAAACACCACCAGTAATGACTTTTTGAAGCCTATTACTTTTGTCAACCAGTAGATTATTAATATACTTAGCACTAGCTGTACCAAGACCAGGGAATATTTGGCAATAAAGTGGAAAGCGTAAAAGCTAAATTGATCATAAAGGGTAATGTTGATGATCTGCTTAAAGATCTCTATAGGAATTCCCGTGAGCCACATTAAAGATACGCCAGGATGATAGTGCTGATAAGTTTTGCTAAATATCTGGTGCTTAAGACCAACAACAAACTGTTCTGATCTGTAGTGCCAATTTACAGCATCCGGATTAATTGTATCGAAACCCAGCTGAGGAAGTCTTGTGATAAGAAATAGGATCACAAAAACAAGTAGCCAAATGATGGTCTTTTTATTAAGCGTCTTTACCCAATGCATAGATAACTCCTCCAATTAAGCTAACTCCTAGTCTAAAAAGATGGTAGACCAAGGAGGCGCTTAAACTTAAACTTCCTAGAACTCCTACTACGGCAAATAGTTTCATGTACAAGGCATCCTGCACACCAATACCGTTTAGTGAGGGGATAAAAAATCCTGCCAAAGTAATTACCGGAAATATAAAAAGCGCATACACAATAGGGAGCTTTATTCCTAAAGCCAGAAAAACAAAATACTGCGTAGCTATGGCAAGAAACTGTACTATAAATGAGGTAATAAAAGCCCATAAAAGTATTTTGTTCTTGCCTCGATAGGCATTTAACGAATGGTAGAGTTTTCTTACCTTTTCGGATCTGGAACTTAGAAAACTTAATAAATAAAAACCTATGAGTATTCCTACTACAAAAACTATTAAAATTAGCGCTCCCCAAATCCCCAGCATTTTTACCAAACTAAAAACAGAAATTAAACCTAGAGCAACAACTCCGGTAAATCTCTCCATAAAGGTAGCCGAAAAAGCATCCACAGCATCACCAAGCTTTTTTCCCAGTTTGTAAACTTTATAGACGTCTCCACCAATGCTGGTGGGCATGAAGTTGTTAAAAAATGCACCGGTAAAATATAGGTAGGTCAGGTATTTCACAGATACCCTCTCGGAATTCTTATGGATCAATAATGTTTTCCATCTATAGGAGCTGACAAGATAGTTTGTGACCAAAAGAAGTATGATAAACGGCACATATCCATAATCCAAAAGCCTAAAATTATTAAGAAAGCTTTCTTTATCCACACCATAAAAAATAATGGCTATAAGACTCACGCTTATAGTGAGTTTAATAATAAAGTTCCTTTTTTCTTTCATCTCTTCGAACCTTTAATAAAACCGGTAACTTTTTGGACAAAAGAAAACAGCTCCTCTTTTCTGATAAACCCTGCTATGTGTACTGACCATAAATACAAACCTACAAATATAAAATATGCCGGAAACTTAACATAAATATTAGAAATACTCCCCATATGGCTGACAACCAACGCCTGTACCATCAACAAAACATGCGCATAAGAAATAAACCTGATCTGCAGCCTACTTTGCAAGAGGCGCACCATATAAGCAAATCCTAAAAATGAACCCAAAAGCATTGAATACGACATGGTATAAACGGGGTTGTAAAACTTTCGGGTAATAAAATAGAAACCTACGGTAACAATAAACATTAATAAAAATCCTAAAATCATATCTTTCACCTTTTTCGCGGGGATAGCCAAACTTGATTTTAAAATATTTATCAGAGAGACAAAAATGAAACTAAACACCATGGGTAGCAACAAGGGTATTGCCTCGTTATATTTACTACTGCCGATCAAAACCTGTATTAACTCTTTTGCCCAATAAATTGCCGACATGGCAAAAAAGACGATAGTAACAAAGACTCTATTAAAGTTTTCGGCAAAGATATCCCTAAATTCCTTAATATTATGCACAAATTTCTCGGAAAAAACAGGTAGATTAACATCAGTTATGGCATCTGATACATGCATAAGTTTTTTGGCATACAACAAAGCAAAGGAATAGATTCCCAACCATTCAATATTACCGATAAATCCCAATAAGTTAGTTCCCGATCTTTCCCAGTTGATAACCAATATTTTTACAATGTAAATTGACATTCCTAAAGAAAACAATTCTTTGAAAATTTGTGTGAATTCATTTTTGGTGGGAAATCTCAATTTTTTGTAATAGGGTTTTAGGGCTATAATACCGTAACTTACAGTCTTTAGAGTTTCATGTATGAGTCCGGCATAAAAAAAGCCCAAAATCTTGTATTGATAAACCAAAGGAACGTAGAGGAGCAGGCTAACTAAAGCAACCACTACTTGGAAGATAAATAATTCTTTAAACCTCTTTGTGCCCGAAATAACTGCGTTAAAGATTGCTTGACTACCCTGCAGAAAGATGATCACCGCAAAAATTCGTAAAGGTAATAGTATCTCCATAAACTCATAGGCTGCAGAAATTCGCGGTGCAAAAACAAACAAACCCACGGCTATGGGAGTGGTTACCAGATATCTCACTGAAACGGTGGTAATAAATATTTTAAAGACATCTTTTTTCTTTTGGGCAGCAGCAATTTCTCTATTGGAAGCGCTAGCTAAGCCAAGATGTTGGTAGATCCCCAGTGCCGAACCCACCGAAACCACTAACTGCACTAAACCCCACTCGCCAACACTCAATATGCGCAAAATTAAAAAGCTCTGGACTATACCCAAGAGCATGGCAGACATTCGAGAGACAAAACTGATGAATTGCCACTTTTCTAATGAACGCATAACTAAGTCATTATATCTTGCTACGCTCGATGCGTCACTTTGTGACTAATCTAGTTTTGGGATTAATTTACTGTTACCGTGCCTAAATACATGCTTCGGGTTCTTATTTTATTTCCCATACCTACAAATAAAAGATACTCTCCCGAATCAAGGAATTCAGGGGCAACCACCTCAACACTCTCAAAATAATATCTGTTTTTTTCCCACTCCTCAGGCCTTTTTAAGGAAAAAGAGGGTAGATTAGCTAATTGATAAACTTCACCTGTTTCGCGGTTAACAAATGAGGTAAACATGAGATAGTCCTCTAAAGAAGTGTCCTTTTTAGATCCACTACCCCATCGGTGATAAACAATGTCAATTTTCTTGCTAATTCCTTTCTCAAAAACTTTGGGAATTTCGTAATCAACCACATTTACTCCTTGGAAAAATTCATAATCAAACTTGCCATCATAACGAAATATTTCTTGTATAGGTAAAAGGGTTTCTTTATCATGTGGCCCTACTTTTTCGAAAACAAAAAAGTTCCCACAGCCGATTTTCAGTTCGTAATCTTCGCTTTTGATAACTTTCTCCACCACGTCCCTGATAATTTCCACGTCTATGTCCAAAATTGTGGTTATTTTTCTAGCAAAGACATCTATAATAAGGTAATCTGCCTCGTTATAAAGTGCCGGGAAAATGGCATACGTTTCTCTTTTAGCTAGGTGAGCGCCAAATGAATCTGAGCCGGAAACCGAAGCCCCGTCCGGTATCATTTTAACAATTTTTAATGCACACTCGCGATCTTTATCCTCCAGCTCTGTTAAACGCACAACTTCTCCTGTTGTCAGGTCTTTTTTGATAATTCCCTTGTCTGTCTTGGCAAAAACTCGGGAAACGATTCTCTTCTGAAATGCCTGAGAAAGCCACAAATAAACCGGATTGTTGTAATAATGCATGGTAGTCAGGCTGAAAACAAAAACAAGCAGCGAAAACACCACTACGGTGTGTTTCTTTTTGATGTACTTCCGGAAAATATTCGAAAAATAGCCAATGGTCAATATTGTCGCGATGAACAAAACGGGAATGATCATGGATATTCTATGATTGGTTATCTCCGCAGTACCGATACCTCCAGCAGAGGTCATAAAATTAATAATTAGATCCGGAAAAGCCATCGCCAAGGCTAAGGGGTGAGCAAAAGGCAGAAAAGCCAACGGCTCAAAAGTTCTACGAAAATTCTCCACTTTATCCCCTCCAAAGAAGACGCTCACCGATCTATCGGGCATCAAAACTATATTTTTGGCTATTTCCAAATATGAATCACCAAATTCCTCATACCTATTAAGAAAATAATTGGGTAGGGCCACATCCCTCACGGTTGATCCCTGAATTCCCAAAGATTCGGCAAACTTTAAATAACCTTCCACCCTATATGAAGAATAGGCTGGAATAATTACAAAAAATGAAAGGAAAAACCAAACGGCACTTACTAAAATCATGCTTGATCCCAGCTTGCCTGTTTTTGAAGAAAGCATACTTTTTAGATCCGGGTTTTCTTCATTCCTTAACAAAATGATAAATACCCCAAACATAAAGATATACAAGGGTACCTGCTCTTTTCCCATCATGGTAATTATTAAAAACACCCAAAAAAGAATCAGCGAGTTCTTATTGAGTGTGTTTTTCCGGTAATTTTTTTCGAAAATATAAAAGGCCGCTAAGAAAAACGGGATGACCGCCGTAACCCCATGAAAACCAGACCAAGCTGTTATATAACCTATGGAAGGATTTACCAAATAGGCTGTAGCTAGTAAAAAGGCAGCAAATTTTGATTGCAAATGAAGCTTAGCTATCGCATAAACCAAAAATGACGAAAAAATGACCAATATTAACTGCGAGACCACCAAAGTCATAGCGTGTGGAAACAATTTAAAAATAGGTACAAAGAGATATAAAACAGGATCAACATGACTCATAGCCCACCTCGGTAAATTAGTCCCAAAATAATCAGTTAAGTATAGTCCTCTTCCTTGGCCGGCATTCCAAACCATTTGTGTCATATTCCCTAGATCAAATTTGCCGTAGTCAAAATTGCTATATCTAAAGAAATTTATCTTCAATGTTGCCGCCAACATTACCATGGAAAATAAAAATAACAAAACCAAAAAACCATGCTTTTTCATAAAAATAAAAATCTTTTGCATCTTAGTCTAAGAATCTATATCTCAGTAAAGTTAATAACGCTGACAAACCATCTTTCCAGGTAATCTTTTTACCTTCAGAATGAGTTCTCCCTTTATAAGAAATGGGTACTTCCTTTATTCTCATCTTTGCTTTAAGTATCTTTGCCGTAATTTCCGGCTCAAAATTAAACCCCTTAGACTTGATGTTTATTTTCCTAATAAAATCCCCCGGCATTAATTTGTAACAAGTTTCCATGTCGGTCAGCAAGACACCAAATAAAATATTGGTCACTAGGGTAAGAAGTTTATTCCCCACATAATGCAGATTAGTCATATCCTCATAGTTACCGGAAAACCTTGAACCATAGATCACATCCACATCTTCTTCTTCTAAAACCCTCAGCAATTTAAGATAGTCGTTGGGTTCATACTCCAGGTCTGCATCCTGCACGATAACGTAATCTCCGGTGGTGTTTTTAAAACCTTCCTTTAGTGTGTCCCCTTTTCCGGAGTTTTCACTTTTGTAGTAGATCTTCAATTGAGGATCTTTTTTAAAAAGTTCTCTTAAAATATCCCGTGTGCCATCGTTGGAAAAGTCATCAATAAGAATAATTTCCTTGGTAATTTTTCCTAGATCAACCTTTTTTACTTTAGCCAACAATTCTAAAACAGTTTTCTTCTCGTTAAAAACAGGTATAACAATGGATAATTTTTTAACATGATGCATGATTAGTCCACAAATTTCAAAATTTTCGTAAAAAACTCGGTACCTCTGATAGTATATCTGAATTCTTTTACCTCTTCTAAATGATCAACTTTCCGGGCATCAAAATCCATGGTGGGATTGTGCTCATTAGTGATCATAACGTAATCCAGGTTTTTCTCTGATAAAACATCATAGGTCCTTCCCACCCTAGCATCCATATTAAGATAAATTCCGGTAAGGTCGTCACCAGTTTGCCGGCGGTTTAAATACCAGTCTGAGACACTGCTCACATCGTTATAAGCTACCCTACCCTGTAAATTTTTTGTCACATAAAGATTGGCGTCTATAACAGCTTTAAATATGTCTTTGTGAAGTGAAATAGAAGCGTACGACCAAATAATTAACGACAAAATTAAAGTAGCCATGAACCAGGTATACTTCTTGAAATAAATAAAACTGAAATTAGCTATCTGCAACAGTATAGCTGCGTACAACAACTGCTTATCCAAGATCAAGAATTGCAATCTCAAAAAGTATTGTGATAACAAATAAACCATAAATAACAAGGGCAGAGATAGGGTAATTTTAAACGAAAGGATCCTATCTTCATGAAAATATTGGTAAATTGACATGGCCAAAGGAATGATCATAAGAGGAATTATGGGAGTAAATAATCTAGGAATAGCGGCGGGCCAAATTAAAGCTAAGGTTAATTCTAAGATTATAAAGATACCCAAAGCTAAGTTTGTTGACAATAATCGTTTTAGCTTCCCATGTTTGCCAAAAACAAAAAAGAAGGCTGAGGTAAAACCAAAAAGATACAGTAAGGAAGCAAGATAGATCACAACCATACGCACATCATAAGCCCTGCCGCTTGGCTCCTCTAAATAGCTCGAGGTAAGGGGATTCCTGTACAAAAACCAAGGCATCATCACCAGAAGAAAAGTGATAAAAAGAACCGCCGCCTGCTTGATCTTTTCAGGCTTAAAACCCTTAAGCAACATACCCAAACCTAGAGATGCGCCCAAAAGATACCCTTCAAACCTCATCAGTGAAGCTAAACCTACAACTAGACCCAGCAGAGCTATTTTCCGGTAATTTAAGTTTCCTTGCCATTTCCGATAAAGATAAAAAAGTAAGATTACCAAAGCGGTAAAAGGCAGGTCTGCCATAATCCGTATTGACCAGTAGAGTAAAACCGGATTAAAAGTAAATAATAGTAAAGCCAGATCCTTAGTGCCTTTTTCCAGACTATAAGTCTCCAGTAATTTTTTAAATAGTAAAAAGGCGGCCAGACTGAAAACAAACATTTCCACCCTACCCCAAAGCGCCTGATCCACATTTTCAGGTCTAAGGGCTAAAAGTAATGAAAACAAGGGTTGCCTCTTCTCATCTTCGGGGTACTCTCCCTGCCTGATAAACTCTGAGGCTCTCAATATGCGGTAGCTATCCCCCCACTCAGCATAATTAATGTTAAAGAGCAGTAGGTGGGTAACAACAAAGATCCAAAATAATTTATTGGAGGTAATTTTCTTTAACACGCTTGTATATTCCCTCAATTTGTTCCGCTTTCACATCCCAAGAGTAATTTTTCATAATTTTATACCTATCAACTTGCCTGGGATTTTTTATCATCTCCGAAATTTTCTCGGCAATATGCATAGGTTCTAAATTTTCCAGGTATTCTAAACCCGTTACTTCTTCCTCAAGCCTGAAACCAAAACCTAAAACGGGTGTTCCGCAGGCGAGAGATTCCATCACAACCTTGGGTTGCCCCTCAAAAGATGAAGGTAGGACAAAAAGGTCAGCTGACTGGTAAGCTATGGGAATTTGAGGATAGGGTGTATAGCCTACTTTGATCACCCTATTTTTAATTTTTTTCTCCATGATCAAGGCATCTAACTTTCCGGTATAGCTCTCGTCACCTTCACCTAAGAGGAATAATTTATAGTTTTTTGGTAAATAGGTTAACGACTCTATGATCAGATGGATATTTTTCCTTTCTACCAAAGCCCCAACATTAAGAATTATTTTGTCTTGTGGGTTTAACCTTAACTCGATCCTTGTTTTAGCTTTTTCTTCCGGATTTATGGGTTTAAAAAATTCTGGGTTAACTCCCGTTTCTACCACATAGCACCTGCTTGCTTGAGCTTTGTAGTATTGTATAGCTTCATTTCTTAATTTTTCCGAAACAAAAATACAGGCTGAGGCAGTTTTAACCGCTAACCTATCAGATAATTCCGCTAAAGGCCAATCCAGTATCTTAGAAATTAACTTGATCTCCTTTTCGCTTTCTTCCAGTTTTACCCTCCTGCCTTTAACCGTATTGTGAAAATGCACGATAAGGGGCGTTTGCATTTCTTTGAGCCACGGAAAATATTTTCTTAGGATATTCCGATAAAGGAAGATCCACAGTCCAAAATGCCCGTGGGCATGAATAATATCTACCTGGTTCCTACTTCGCCACTGTAAATAATTTAGAAACATGGCTAATGAAGAGGTAAAAGAAATTGTCCCCTGAAAAGGAGCACGCCATACTGTGTGCAATTTGACGTTTTGTAAAGTTTCCGGACCTCCTGCCTTAGGCCACAATCCACAAAATATATCAATTTCATGCCCCAGTTTCACTTGTGATCTCGTCAACTCGTAAGGAGCAGGCGCTAACCCCATCCAAGGGGGAGGCCATTCGTAGACTATACGCGTAATTTTCACGCCAACACCTCCTTGATAATTTCCTCATAACTATCCAGCATTTTGGTAGTAGTAAACCTTTCCTTGGCAATTTTTAGAGAATTCTCACTAAATTCCTGGCTAACCTTTTTGTTATTAATTATATGTAACATTTTCTCTTTAAATAACTCTATATTACCTTTTTCTACCAAGTAACCGGTTTCTTCGTTTACCAATGCATCTTTTACTCCTCCCGCATCATAGGCTACTACAGGCAGTCCCGAAAACATGGCCTCAATAAGCACCATAGGTAAACCCTCAAACCTTTTTGTAGGCAGGATAAATAACCCGTATTCCTTATTCTTATAATATTTTTCGATCAATTTATTGTAGGATGCAATTTTACCCACTAAATTAACATGATCCCTTAGATTGGGGTGAAATAACACCTCTTCTCTTAATTTCTCCAGAAGGTCTCCTGAGCCCAGCAGATCTATTTGCACAGTAGAAAACTCTTTTTCCTTAAATATAGTTAGGATGTCATTAACTCCCTTTGATGCAATTATCTGACCTACATATAAAACCTTACTTCCTCTTGGTAAATTATGCGGTTGAAAAAAAGCCTTCTCATCAACCCCATTATGAATTACCACTACTTTGTCTTCTAAAATGAAGGTTTCTTCAATAAGAGCGGTGCGCACATAATTTGAAACCGCTACCACCTTATCTGATCCGTGCACAAAATCCCTTTGTCTTCTAAAAAAGTTTTTTAGAATAAAGCCGGTATTTTTCAAGAACAGAAAAAGGTCTTTTGGAAAGTGTGCGTTGGTAAGAAAAGTTTTATACTCGCCAATGATCGTACCGTGAGAAATAGAAATTACTCTAATTTCCAGATCCCTCTTTTTTTTAATGATGCCTAAACCTGCAGAGCTTTGTGCTAAAGCTATATGGAAAACTTCTTTTTGATGAAATTTGTTAAACTCCTGCACAGAGCGATTTATCCAATTATTTTTTTGCCAAGAGCCAAAAAAACCAAGTAGTGGACCCATGCGGTAAACACAATCTACAAAAACATACTTGACCCCATTTTCATGAGCTTCATCTAGCGTTAAGTTCCATTTTGGGGAAAAAACAATTAATTCATGCCCTCTGGAAGCTAAACCCTCACACAATACTTTGTTTTGAGTTTCCAGCCCACCGTAGTCTTTATGCAGAGTGGTTTTTTTCGCAAAGACTGCGATTTTCATAAGGAAATTATACCTCACGGACTAAGCAAAAGTAGTGATTCCAGCTTTTTTACATTAGTTTCCTGATCAAACATTTCTTGGGCTTTCAAATATACCGCGTTTCCTAACCGCTGTTTTCTCTCTTGATCTAAAAGTAATCTTTCTATCTCAGTAGCCAGGATCTCAGAATTCCTCTGCGGCACGATCACACCTGTAACATCATCAATGATTAGTTCGGTCACGCTACCTGCATCGGTGGTTATTATAGGGAGCTTAGCTAGAGCAGCTTCTATAATTGTGTTAGGAATACCATCTGCATCTCCATACTCACTCTTAACAATGGGTAGTACAAACAGATCTGCAATGAGATAGTATTGCGCTATCTCCGAAAAAGGAGCACCTTTACCTTGTCCCTTAATATAAAAGGTTTCCTCTAAAGCTAATTCGCTTATTTTCTGCTGTAACTTTTCGTACAAGGGTCCCGGTCCTACCAAATATACTTCGTGCTTAAAGCCCCTATCTTTTAATATCTTAGAAGCCTCGATCATATACTCGATGCCCTTCTTTTCCGTTAATCTGGTTCCTCCCATAAATATCATAGGGCCGCCGGGTTTAGTGATGTTGATCTCTTTCGGAAATATATGTGCAGAGTCAATTCCATGGTGAATGAGATGTACTTTGGATTCATCTGCTTCAGAAATTCTCATTAATCGCCGGTAAGCATGTTGATTACACACAGAAATAAACTTAGCCTTCTTTGCTTTGGTCTTTGGTAAGTGAGGATACTCCAGCACATCTCTTGCGTGGGCAGTGATGCTAAATGGCCTATCCAAAATAATGGCTACAAACATTGCTAAAGAGGAAAAATCAGAATAAAAATGGGCATGTATTTCATCAGGTTGGTAGTTTTTCAGGATATTGGCATAACCCAAGGCTTTAACTAGTAAGTAAAATTTCCCCCAGGTGCTCTTCGTCAAATCTCCCCTGATAATTTTCTGCAATTCCCATATTTTGTCGGATTTCGTAAAAAAGTACCTTAGAGAAAAGAGGAGGTCTATTACATTTAGTCTTGCCTTGTGAGCATGGGGTTTTAGTATCTCAGGAATTTCACCTTTACCCTTTTTTAGATAAACAATAGTTATCTCTAAATTTCCTAACTGCACCAGTTTTTCTAGATCCCTAGCAATAAATGTCTCAGTCAAAACGGGAAATTCGGGTATGAAAACCAATATTTTTTTGTTGTTATTTATTTTTATCATCTCTTAAAATAGCGTAGATCGGCCGATCTTCCTGTTCAGTCAACCCGTTGGTCTTTTTGCCGATAGCAAAATAGGTAATACCCAGACTTTCCACCTCATCTTTTTGCAGAAGATTCCTACCATCAAAAATAACCGGCGCTTTCATCAATCTTTTAACTTTTTTCAAGTCAAGATTAGCAAATTCCATCCATTCAGTTAAAATACACAGGGCGTCGGCACCCTTAACAGCCTCATAAGCCGAACTGCAGTAAGTAATGTTAGGTTTTCCGAGTTCTTTCCTGGCATTTTCCATGGCTTCCGGATCATAAACTTTAAGATTTGCACCCAAACCACGCAACATTTTTACAAGTCTAATGGAAACGGAATCGCGGGTGTCATCAGTGTTATTTTTGAAGGCTAAACCTAAACAGGCTAGAGATTTATTTGAAAGGTTACTACCAAGATGAGAAACTATCTTTTTTAGAAAATAATCCTTTTGCAAATCATTTACCTCCATAACGCCGCGTAACAGCTTAAAATCGTACGCTTGGTCTGTAGAAGTTTTATACAAAGCAACCACATCCTTAGGGAAACAACTTCCGCCGTAACCTAATCCCGCATTTAAAAAATAAGCGCCGATCCTTTTATCCAGACCCATTCCTTTTGCTACAGTTTGTACATCAGCACCAGCTCGCTCACATAGTTGGCCTATTTCGTTGATAAAAGAGATCTTGGTAGCTAAAAAGGCATTAGAAGCGTATTTTATGAGCTCTGATGACCTTAGATCACACTCCACAAGAGGAGACTTTAGATGCTTGTATAACCTCCTCATGACCTTTAAAGCTTTTTGGGAATCAAAACCAATAACCGTTCGGTCGGTGTTTTGCATATCCTCAATAGAGGAACCTTCTCTTAAAAATTCGGGGTTGGAAACAACATCAAAACTTACCTTTTGCTTTAAATTTTCCTTAATGATTTCCTTGACTCTTTCGTTAGTACCAACCGGCACAGTACTCTTAACAACAATGACTTTGTAGGAGGTAAGACTCTGACCAATTTCCTTGGCTACAGCCCACACCGCACTTAGATCGGCAGCGCCATCATCACCTTGCGGAGTACCCACGCAGATAAAAACTACTTCCGCATCTTTAATACCCTTAGGAAGTGAGGTAGTAAATTTCAATCTTCCGTCTTCAATGTTTTTTAAAACGAGTTCGGATAAACCAGGCTCGTAAATAGGCATTTCCCCGGAGGTGATCTTCTTGATCTTTTTCCGGTCAATGTCTATGCCCACTACTTCCTTACCCCACTCAGCAAATACAGCCGCCCCTACTAATCCTATGTAGCCAGTGCCAATTATTGCTAGTTTCATAATAACTCCTCAAGTTTAAACTTTGTAAAACCCCCTCAAGTCATTAATTTTAACTTTCAGGACATCAAAGGACATTCTAAACGAATCCTTTAAGGGGTTCAATCTGGTCGTTTTAACATATGTCCAAGTTACCGGTATTTCTTTTATCTTATAGCCTAGTTTCCTTGCCAAATATAGTGCTTCTACATCAAATGCCCCCATATATCCTGTGTTCTCCTCCTTAGCGTCTTCGCCATATGTGCGCATTCTAGGAAAAATATCTTTTGCTGCTTTACTTTTGAATAATTTAAAGCCGCACTGAGAATCTTTAATCCCGGGTAAAGCCATAAACTGTACATAATAGTTAAAAATTCTTCCCATGAGATGCCGGTAATAAGGTTCATTCACCCGATTTGCCCCTACTCCTTCCCGAGAAGCAATTACAATATCAAAATCGTGTTCTTCTATCCAATTAAATAATTTCTTCAGTTCTTCTATAGGGGTTGAAAGGTCAGCATCTGCCATGTAAATGAAATTACCTCTTGCGGCCATGATCCCCGTCCAAACAGATGGTCCTTTTCCCTTATGAGAGTTCTCTATTAGCCTTAGTTCGCGGCACTCTTTGGCGTAATTTCCCACTAGCTCAGTAGTATTATCCTCGCTTCCGTCATCTACCACGATTATTTCAAACGATTCACAAAAGTTTCTCATAAAGGAAATTACTTGCGTCAGGGAGGGAACTATTTTATCTGCTTCGTTATACGCAGGTATAACTATCGAAAACTTTGGCATAGTTTATGCTTACATATTTTACAAATAATTTAATCCTTTTTCCAAATAACCCGGCTATAGACCGTATAATTCCAAATTAATCCTACTAAAATACCAATAAAAAACGCTGCATAAGCTACTGGTGTAGTATCGCCAAAGTTGCCAATAGAAAATTTAATGAGCCAAGTCCTAAATATTATTGGAATATATGAGGAAATAAAATAGAGCGCAAAACTTGTTACTCTCTTTTTCGTGCCGGTTATTTTTCTCTTTCGAAAAGACCACAGATCGTTAAGGGTATAAGTGGTAAGCATGCCGGCAAATCCTGAGACGGCACTAGCAGTGGTTGAACCTAAAGGGGTCAGCCTTAAGAGAGTGAAAAGTCCGCTATCAATAAAAAGGCCGGCAAATCCTACAAAAATAAATTTTATAAAGCTTTTGCTATCCTGATACCTCAAAAGTATGATTACCCTCAGAGAATCAAGCATATTTTCCCTCTCCATTTTTGAATTTCCCCTATCTCTTAAACCAAATTTTATGGGTACCTCAACGATCTTGGCCCCAAGACGGTGCATTTTAAATAAAAGATCCATTTTGTAAGCGAATCCACTGGAATTAACTTCATCAAGGTTAATGCGGTCTACAAACCCTTTTACCCTGGAAATTTTATAACCCGTTGTGAAATCGTTGACACTAAATATACCCAAAACCACCTTAGTAAAAATATTCCCGGCTAAACTTATAAACTTTCTATAAAACGCCCATTCCTTTGGTATACTTCCACCTTTAATATAACGTGAACCAATAACATAATCTGCACCTTTATCTAAGGCGGCCACTAATTTTGATAGATCCTTGGGATCGTGCTGAAAATCTGCATCCATCTCTACTAAAGCTTCCGGGTGAAGATCATGCAAAGCGTATTTGAATCCATACACATAGGCGTCCCCTAATCCCACCTTTTCTTTTTTCGAAAGTAAATGTACGCTGGCATGCTTCTCTGACAACCTTCTAACTACGTTCCCTGTTCCATCCGGAGAACTGTCATCTACTACCAATATCTCAAACTGATGTTGCGGGATCTTATTGAACTCATTCAAAAGCATACCAATCAGACGCCTGATATTATCCGCTTCATTATATGTAGGAATGATCACTACTATCTTCATAGCTTGTAAATCTTAGATACTAAGTGCAGTTAAAACAAGGAGAAAAACAAAAAAACCTATGAGAATATATTCTAAAGCTATTTGAAAGTCAAATCTACCTTCGAGTATGTGATGGATTATTCCCCAAAGTACATAAAATACAGCTGCCAAGGCCGTAATAATTATCCTCAGCTGTTTATCATTACCCACATAAAAAAACAATGCCACAAAGGTAGTGATTCCCAGCAAAATAACAGTGTATTCAACTAGCTTATAACTTTTAAACCTCATAAAATGACTCCCGGAAAGACAGAAAGCATCACGCTAACAATGACCACAAGTAGAAATACCAAATGCGCCAAGGTATGGCCGGTTACTTTTAAAATACCGTGTCTTTTTGAATACCAAATATCTATACCTAGTAAAGTGGTGATAAATCCTCCAAAGGTGATAGTGATCGATCTGGTAACATTGCGAACGTCTATGGCCGGTTTCGTTTCTACGACTTCTTTGGATACTAGCAAGGCTAATTGCTTGTCTTCAATGATTTCCTTAACGGTCTCTCCTTCTACACTGGTAACGGCCTCAGGCACAGTCGGGGGTACAACCTCAAAGACAGCTTCTTCTCCAGTGTCCACTAGCCGATTGGCAGCGGCAACTTGCGTAGGTACTCTAGAACGACCAAACATTTGCACTACCAATGTTGTTTCATATCCCTCCAAAACTCCATTTACAATGGCAAAGCCAATGTCATCGTAATTTGCACTAAGTAAATTTTCTCTGTGCGTGGGGGATTCGTACCAGGCCTCTACAACTTCCTTAGAGTTATAAAAATTTTTAGCCAAATTTTCTCCTGCATAAGTGTAATCGTACCCCTCTGAGAGAATAAAATCCCATGGCTTAGTGCCCAAAGGAGAGACGTGAGCCCAATATTCATACGCGTACATATCCTGAGCTTTTCTTTCGGCAGCCTTGCTTAATGCGTGGTTTAGTTGTAACGGTTTTAGACCCAATTTTGATCTTCTTTCGTTGGTGTATCTCAAAAGATCATCCGTGCTAATGTTAGAGGCATATCCTAATATCCCCGGCGCCAAAATAGGTAATATGCGCAGCATGATAACCAAAAGAACTAAGATCAAACTGTAGGTGACAAAGGCTCCCTGAGTTAATAATTTTGCTCTTGTACGATTTGTTTCGTGGGGAACGAAATGATAAATAAAACGATATTTCTGTATTGAATCCGAGTCTTTTGGCAGACGTGCTTTCATAACAAGAAAATTATATCTCGTTTCATTTGGTATGTCACTTTATGACTAAAACATTATTTCATTGCGGCTATGACGCGATCAAGGACCTCTTTAGGTGTACCTTCGGCATTAATTTCTACAAGTAAGCCATTTTTTTTAAAGTAAGAAATAACCTCTAAAGTATTTTCTCGATAAGCTTTAAATCTGGTATTTAGTACTTCTTCTGTATCGTCTTCCCTTTTGATCAGTTTACTTTTGTCGATGTCGCAAATACCCTCCACCTGTGGTTTTTTTGAAAGCAGATTATAAACGTGTCCTTCTTTTTCACATACTCTCCTTGCCAGGGTTCTTCTTTGAGAGATTTTCTTAGATATGTTTAAAAATATTACTTTATCAATTTGGGGGTCAAAATGCTCTAGATCATCTATGTGCCTCACCCACCCATCCAAAATATATCCTCTCTCATAACGGGAGTGGGTTGTTACTTCTTCCAATAAACCTCCTACAATATAGTTTGGTGCTAGCAAACCCTTATCCATGTATTCGTGAACTTTTTGATACCAAATGGTTTCTTCAGGAATGTCGCGTAATAAATCGCCGGTTTTCACTAAGGGGATGTTCAACTGTTCGGACAACATTTTACCTATGGTGCCCTTGCCGCTCGCAGGTGGTCCTATCAACAAAATTTTCATGACCATAAACTAGAAACCGGAAAGAATATCCTTTAATTCATCTACATTAACGCTGCTTCTTAATTGCTTCTCCACCTTTTTATCTGCGGCTTTCATGGCTTTATTTATCAAATCTTTTAGTTCCTTTTGTTCTTCGCTATCAATAATAATTGTCTCGATTTTTTTATCACCCCTAACAACTACCTTAATGCCTCTTTTTTCTTCGGCAGCGTATATTTGCTCCAATTGCTTTTGCATCTGGGACTTAGCTCTTTGTGCCTTGTATAAACCTTTTGGATTTATCATATTCTTACTGCAAGAAACTTTGATAATTTCTAGTCACCATCATTGACTCCACTTGCCTAATTGTATCAAGAACAACAGAAACCACAATTAACATGCTGGTTCCTCCTATCGCTAAACTAGTAAAACCTGTAGAAGCTTGAATAAAATAAGGTAATATTGCAATTAATCCCAAAAAAATGGCTCCCGACAAAGTTAGCCTCAAAGTAATACCCTTGAGAAACTCAGCAGTTGACTTACCCGGCCTGATGCCGGGAATAAACCCACCTCTCTTTTTAATGTCGTCAGCTATTTTTGCCGGATCAAATTGCATGAAGGTATAAAAGAAAGTGAAACCAAAAACCAATAAAAAGTATAAAAGATTATACAAGGCTGAGGTTTGCGCAAAATTAACCGCTAAAAACCCACCTATTTTATTTAGTACCGGCGAAGCGGTCGCTAACAACGGTCCGCTTATTAGAGAGGGTACCAGCACCAACGAAACAGCGAAAATAATAGGGATGACACCTGCTTGGTTTATTTTGATCGGCAAAAAATTAGTTACTCTCTGCGATCTTACACCACGTCTTCCGTATTCTATGGGAATATTTCTCGTTCCCTCATTCACCAGCACAATGGCCACAATGACTACTACAGCTAAAGCCAGAAAAACAATAATAGTAATAAGACCGTAACTATCAAGTAAAGAGATAAAACTTAGGACACCGCTAGGTAGCCGGCTAATAATACCTACAAAAATTAACATAGAAATTCCCTGTCCTATACCATATTCGGTAACCAAATCACCAAGCCAGATCATGATCATAGAACCACTCACAAATGAGAAAAGTAAAACACTCAATTCAAGAGACCCCAGTGTACTGATAACTGTTTGCCGGCTGAGTAAAAAGTACACGCCATACCCTTGAACCATTGCCAAAGGTATAGTTAAAAGTTTTGTATACAAGTTAATCTTTTCCCTACCGGCTTCTCCCTCACGTGATAACTCATCGAGTGCAGGAATCATTTTTGTAAATAATTGTATAATGATCGAGGCGTTTATATATGGGCCTAAACCTAAAGTAACAATAGAAAAATTTTGGAAGCCGCCTCCGCTAAATAGATCAAACATACCAAACAAGGCATTGCTTCCTAAAAAAGATCTTACTGCTGCCAGATCAACTCCGGGAACAGGTATATGTGCTAGGACACGGAAAATTATAATTACTAATAATGAAAAAAATATCTTTTTTCTTAATTCTTCGTTCTTTAATATCTTGATCATTTTATTTCTCGATTATTTTAGAACCGCTTTTTTCGATTTTATCCTTCGCTCCTTTACTCACCATCACATCTTCGATCTCCAGCTTCTTATGAAGTTCACCATTAGAAATAATTTTAACACCATGTTTCGGTGTACTGCTAATAATACCTTTCTGCAGCAATGTCTCCGGATTGACTTTGTCTCCATCCTGGAAAGAATTGAGTCTTACTAGGGATACCACCGCAATATCTTTTCTACGATGATTCTTAAAACCGGATTTTTTAGGGATTTTTTTGTATAGGGGTACTTGTCCGCCCTCGAATCCCAGGGGGATCTTTCCGCTACCCCGGGATTTCTGACCTTTTGTCCCTAGACCAATTGTATGACCACCCTTACCGCTACCATATCCCCTTCCAACTCTCTTTTTCTTATTCCTATTAGTTTTTCTTTTCCTTAAATTATGAAGTTCCATCTTAAACTTTCCTCAGTTTCTTTAGGGCTAAAATCGTACATCTAACGTTAGCCAGCTTATTACTGGATCCCAGCATTTTAGCCGAAACATTCTTAGCTCCTGCAAGCTCTAAAACTGCTCTTACCGGACCGCCGGCAATGATACCCGACCCTTCAGGAGCCGGTTTTAACAGTACCCTTGCTGCTGCATACTTATGAAGTACTTCATGAGGAATAGTGGAATTCTGAAGATTTACCTCAACCACATTATCTTTTGCTTTACTTACAGCCTTTTGAATAGCCCTGGAAACGTCTTTTGCTCTACCTAAAGCTGATCCTACCTTTCCCTTCTTATTCCCTACAATTACCAAAGCCGTAAATCCAATAGCGTTACCTCCAGTGACTTTCTTAGATACCCTTTTTATATGATATACCCTCTCTTCTAACTCCTGTCCTTTTACAAAACCTCTGTTGCCCGGAATCATAATTTAAGACCTCCTTCCCCAGCGCCCTCAGCAATTTGTTTAACTCTGCCATGATATTTATAGCCATTTCTATCAAAAACCACACTTATAATGTTTTTCTCCAGCGCTTTTTTCGCCAACAGCTTACCGATCTCAAAAGAGGCTTCAGTTTTGTTAACCTTCTTATGCATCTTCTTAACTTCTTTAAATGAAAGACCTAGTAAAGTTTTCCCCCTGCTGTCATCAATGATCTGGCCATAGCAATAACTGTTAGACCTAAAAACAGATAATCTAGGTCTCTTCTCCGTACCAAATACCTTTTTTCTAACTCTTAATTTTCGTCTATCACTTTTACTTTTTCTTAAAATCACTTTACCCATTATTGAACCTTTCCTGCCTTACCTGGCTTAGTTTTTACCACCTCTCCCGAATATCTTATACCCTTGCCTTTATATGGCTCCGGTTTTCTTAGGGACCTTATCTTTGCCGCCGTCAGTCCAACTAGCTGCTTATCAATTCCCTTAACGGTAATATTCTTGTTGTCCTCTACGATAAGTTCGATACCATCAGGTTTTTTAAATTCCACCGGATGTGAATAACCTAAAGTCAATACCATTCCATCGGAGACGCTTTTAGCACGGTAACCAACTCCCACTAATTCTAATTTCTTTTCGTAACCTGCTGTAACACCCTTGATCATATTATTTATTAAAGCTCTGGTTAATCCCCAATAAGCACCAGCTTTTTTACTTTCAAGCTTAACAGTAACAACCAACTCACCATCTTGGTTAACAACGTCAATTTCCGGCCTTTTAGTTATGCTCAACTCATTATTGGCATGCTTCACAGTAACTAAATCACCCTCTATTGTTACCTCAACGTTTTCCGGAATTTTAATTGGTGATCTACCTATACGTGACATAATTAATAAACCCTACAAATTACCTCTCCCCCCAGATTTTTCTTCTTAGCTTCATACCCGCTCATTATTCCTCGGGAGGTAGTTACCACCAACACTCCCGAACCTCCTACTACAGGTTTAATTTCCGTACTACTTGTATATAATCTTCTGCCCGGTTTGGAGATCCTTTTGATCTCCGTTAACCTAAAACCTTCACCTTCTCTGGTTAGATCTATTCTCAATCGTTTATAACTTTTTCCTTTTTCTTTGAAAACCCTCACATCGTCTAAGTAGCCGGCCTTCTTAAGGACCTTAGCAATATCCTCACATTCTTTCGAATAAAAAGTCTCAATGCTCGAATTGCCCGCCATAGCAGCGTTTTTTACTGAACTTAGCATGTTTGATATTCTGTCTAAACTCATATCTACCAGCTTGCTTTCTGCACTCCGGGAAGCTCACCCCTATGCGCCAGTTCTCTAAAACACTTTCTGCAAATTTCAAATCTTCTCATAAAGCCTCTGGGATTAGCACAAATCCTACAGCGATTGTATTTTCTAACTTCAAATCTAAATTTACCTTTGCTATGCTTTTGTTTTAATGCTTCTTTAGCCATACTAGCTTGTTAATATATCACTTTCATGAATAATTTTCTATTTGTTTTCATCTATTTCTTCTTTAAACGGCATGCCGATTTTTTTAAGTAACGAACGGTTCAACTCTTTATCGGAACTAGAACTCACAATGGTCACCTGCATATGTCGTATTCCTTTTGTGGTATTAGGATCCACCTCCGGGAAAATAATATGCTCAGTAATTCCTAGAGAATAATTACCTGCATCATCAAACGAATCCTCATTCAAACCTCTAAAGTCGCGAATTCTTGGTATGGATACATTTATTAATTTATCCAAGAATGCCCACATATGATCTCCTCTTAAAGTAGCTGCATATCCTACTACGTCGCCTTTTCTAATTTTAAAGCCGGACTCAGATAACCTTGCTTTTCTGGGATAGGGCTTTTGGCCCAATAAAAGAGTAAGATCATGCTCGAAGCTTTCCACCGCATCCCTACTCTCTCTAAAAGAACCTATACCGGCGTTAACCACAATTTTAATTAATCTTGGCACCTGCATAACATTTTTTAAACCAAATTCCTTTTTCATGGCGGGTACTATTTTTTTAAGATAGTTTTCTTTTAACCTGGTCATTTTATTTATCAATTACCTCATTGGTAACTTTATTAACTCGGTATTTTTTTCCGTCAACTACCTTAATACCAAGCCTTATAGGCCGGCCAAGTTGATCATCAAAGTACATCACATTTGAAACGCTGATCGGTGCTTCCTTTTTTATAATACCGCCCTCCTTAGATACCGCTCCCGGCTTAACGTGTCGCTTTACTATGTTAACCCCTTCCACAACCACCCTACTTGTCTGCAAATTAACCCTAAGCACACTACCAATCTTCCCTAAATCTTTCCCGGAGATCACTTTTACCTTGTCACCCTTTTTGATCTTCATAATTTTTACCAAACCTCCTTAGCTAAAGAGGCAATTTTTAAGAAACCCTCATCTCTTATTTCCCTAGCAATAGGACCAAACACACGAGTTCCAACCATGTTCTTATCCTTACTTATCACCACAGCCGCATTATCATCAAACCTTATGTAACTGCCGTCTTTCCTTCTAACTTCTTTTCTTGTCCTGACGATCAAGGCACGAATAATTGTATGGTCTTTTAGCGCTCCCGCCGCGGTTGCACCGCTTACCACCGCGCTAACCGTGTCACCTACGGTAGCAAATCTCCTACCTGAACTCCCGGGAATACCAATCAGTTTTAGTTTTTTGGCTCCCGAATTATCCGCTACATTTAGTACTGTACCTACTTGCACCATAATTACCCCTTATCCTTTGATAAATCCTTTATAACTTTCCAGGTTACGGATTTACTATAAGGGGGCACTTCCTCAATGAGCACCGTATCACCCGTTTTAACTCCTAATTCATCCCTGGCCATAAATTTCTTTGTTCCTCTAACTAATTTCTTATATACAGGATGTCTTTTTTGTACCTTAACTGATACAACAACCGTTTTTTCCATTCTGTCTGAAATAACTGTTCCTTCTAACTTTTTTTTAGGCATTTTTTGTATCCTCCAAAAATCTCTTCTCCGAAATAATTGTTTTTAGACGAGCAATATCTTTACGAAAATACTTCATTTTCGAAACATTCTTATCTTTGCCTTTAAAAAGATCGCTCATCTGCTTTTGTAAATTTACTACTTGCTTAGAAAGTATTTCGTTTAATTCATTTATGTTTTTGGTTCTTAAATCTCTTGCTTTTAACATAATTATTTTATTCCCTCATCACAAACCTTGTTTTAAGTGGCAATTTATCAGCAGCTCTTCTAAAAGCTGCCCTGGCAATGTCCTCAGTTACGCCTGATATTTCAAAAATTATCTTTCCCGGTTTTACCACGGCTGCAAAGTGATCCGGAGGTGATTTCCCACTACCCATTCTTGTTTCCTGAGGTTTTTTAGAAACTGACTTATGCGGGAATACTCTAATCCATAACTTACCACCTCTTTTTGTCTTATGACTTATCGCTTTTCTTGCTGCCTCGATCTGTCTTGAAGTAAGCAAACCCCTATCTTCCGACTTTAATGCGTATTCACCAAATGAGACTGTGCTACCTCTAATTGCTACACCCTTATTAGTACCTCTTTGATGTTTTCTATATTTCACTTTCTTCGGCATTAACATATATGTACACTCCTAGGCTTTTAAAAAAACCTCTTACAATTCTATTTCTCCTTTGTAGATCCAAACTTTTACCCCCACTGTTCCGTACAACAAATTACAATTCACTTGAGCATAATCGATATCTGCTCTTAAAGTCTGCAAAGGAACTGGGCCGTTTTTATACTTTTCGGTACGGGCAATTGTGTTGCTGCCACTTAGCAACCCTTTAACTTGGATCTTAATTCCCTTCACACCCTTATCCATGGCAGTATTTATAGCATTGTTAGCTATCCTTCTAGCTGGTATCCGCCTTTTTAGCTGCCTACAGATGTATTGGGCTACTAACTCGGCTTCTATCTCAGGTGTCTTAATTTCCTCTACGCTAATTTTTATTTTGGAATCAGTCATTTTTTTTAACTCTTTCTCTGTGGCCTCTATTCCAGATCCTGCTCTTCCAATAACTATACCCGGCTTTGATACCTTAACTTGAATTCTTAATTCATTGACTGCCCTTTCTATCTCTACACTCTTAAGACCTGCCATATCAAGCCTTTTTTTAAGTAATTCACGAATTTTATAATCTTCGTAAACATTCTTGGCATAACCTTTCTTATCCGAAAACCATCTGGATTTCCAATCTTTGGTTATTCCTAATCTAAATCCATAAGGATGTATCTTTTGACCCATGCTACTTTTTCTTGGTTACCTTTCTAATCCGTCCTTTGCTTTCTACGGGCTCTACCTTAGTGGACGACAAACCAATTACTATATGACTATTCCTCTTAAGAATAGGGTCAAATCTTCCCTTTGACCCCATACGACCGAATTTGTATGTTCTTGCTTGATTTGCATATACTTCGGAGAGATAGAGCTTTTCCGGATCCAAATTATAGTTATTTTTTGCATTAGATTCCGCTGACTTTAAGACTTTTAAGACCATTTTTGCGGCCTTTGTATGATCAAAAGTGAGAAGAAGCTTAGCATCGTGCAGAGACCTGTCTTTAATCATATCTATAACAATACCCACCTTTTTAGGTGATATTCTGGCCATTTTGTGTTTTGCATAAACTTCCGCTTTACCCATAAGATCCCAATAACAATTACTTTTTTGAGGAGTGACCCCTAAACACTCTGGTAGGTGCAAATTCCCCTAGCTTGTGACCCACCATTGATTCAGTTATATACACGGCAACATGTTTTCTTCCGTCATGCACTTCAAACGTCAACCCAACCATCTCAGGAGTGATAGTTGATCTTCTCGACCAAGTCTTTATGGGAGTTTTCTTTCCTGACTCCAGGACTCTATTAATTTTTTTCTGTAGCTTTTCGTCTACATAAATACCTTTTTTCAGTGATCTACCCATATTATTTACCTCCTTTTAGTCTTTCTTTTTACAATATACTTATTTGTACTTTTTCTTCTTCGAGTTTTTTTACCTCTAGTTTTTTTACCCCAAGGAGTCTTTGGAGAAGGCATACCAATACCAGTATCCGAATAAGAACCTCCGTGAGGATGGGCATCAGTCCCCATAGCTACTCCACGTACCGCAGGTCTCCAGCCCAAGTGCCTTTTCTTTCCTGCCTTACCCACTCTGATATGTCTATGGTCAGCATTACTCAATCCACCAATTGTGGCATAACAAGCATCAATGATCATCTTTACCTCGCCGCTGGGCAGTTTGACGCTTGCATATTTTCCCTCTTTAGCCATAATTACTGCTGAATTACCCGCTCCCCGCGCAATTTGTCCTCCTCTACCGGGATTAATTTCGACGTTGTGTATTTTAGTACTAAGTGGGATTTCACTCAAGGGAAGTGCATTCCCCACCTCCAAGGGAGCTTTCTTACCGGCCGTGATCTCCATACCTACTCTTAATCCCTCCGGTGATAATATATATCTTTTTTCTCCGTCGGCATAATTAATAAGAGCGATATTACAACCCCTGTTTGGATCGTGTTCGATAGTTGCCACCTTGCCGGGAATATTCCTTTTATTTCTCTTAAAATCTATCACCCTATACTGTTTTTTTGCTCCTCTCTGTCTGTGCCTGGTAGATATTCTTCCCTTGTTTCTTCCCACCGGCCCTTTAAGTGATTTGGTGAGCTTTTTATTAGACTTAACCTTATCCACCTCTCTCACCAAAGTCTTCCTAAACCTTATTCCCGGACTTGTGGGTTTGAACGTCTTGATCATTTTTATTTACCTACAAGATCAATTTTCTGACCTTCTTTCAACTTAACAACCACTTTTTTCCATCCCCTCGTCTTAATAAAATTTCTGGTGCCAACTATCCTTCTCTTTTTTCCCGGCATTATCATGGTGTTTACTTTAACTACATCGACATCATAAAGTCTTTTCACTTCCAAAGCTATAGCCCCCTTGGATGCTTTTTTGTTTGCCCTAAAGACATATTTTGACTCCGGCTCTAAAGCCAGGGTTTTTTCAGTCACTATTGGTTTTATAACTGTTTCACTTAATCTCATTTGATCCTTTCCTGCAAACTAATCAGTGATTCCTCAGCAAATAGTACATTCTCACTGGAAATTAGATCAAAAGCATTGATGTTTTGAGCTAACGAACACTCCAGCTGTTTGACATTGGCGGTACTTTTTAAAACGTTCGCGTCACTCTTCTCTAAAACCACCAATGTCTTACCTGTTAAATTAAGGTTTTCTATCAGCTCTTTCATTTTTTTGGTGCTTGGTTTATTGAGTTTTACATGATCAACAACAAATATTTTTTTCCCCACATACTTCTCTGATAAAGCACTGATCATAGTGGCTTTTTTCATTTTCTTGGGCATGGATAATTGCCAAGATTTAGGTTTTGGTCCGTGTGCGATACCTCCATGAACCCATAAAGGGCTTCTCCTCGAGCCGTGTCTGGCTCTGCCAGTACCTTTTTGCTTCCAAGGCTTCTTGCCTCCCCCAGACACCTCAGCCCTTGTCTTTGTAGCGGAAGTTCCTTGCCTTTTATTCGAACGGTAGACATGTATATATTGAGTTAACAGGTCACGGTTTACTTTTTGACCAAACACTTTTTTATCAAGTGTCACTTCTGAAACTTTTTTTCCTGTTTTATCAACTACGTCAACTTTCATACCTAGTCCACAAGTAAAACTTTAACTTTAGAGTTTACTGCTCCTGGTATAGGGCCGGAAACCATAAACTCACTGCCGTCTTTTGATACGTTAACAATTTTTAAACCCTTAATGGTCACATTCTTATTTCCGTGTCTGCCCGCCATTTTTTTACCTTTAAAAACACGACCGGGCGTCTGAGATCCTATAGACCCTGCTGCTCTTGGTTTATTAGATTGCCCATGCGTTGCTCGACCCCCTTTAAAACCCCACTTTTTCATTACTCCAGTGAAGCCTTTTCCTTTTGATCTTCCCGTAACGGCAACCTCTTTATCTAAATAATCACTTTCTATCCCGTCATCCGTTTTAATGATGGTCACAGGAACAACCTTACCGTTCCCCAAAAATATCTGACTCATCTTTACTTTTTTTCCTTTTATAACTTTATTCATCTTATTACCGCGTTATTCGTTTATACTCCACAAAAAAAGCGCCCTTGGGGCGCCCCATATCGCAAGCTTTTTCCCAAGACATTAATAATCATGTACCTTTTTCAGTCACAATCTGCATTATATCTTACTTTGCTCGATAAATCACTTCTTGATAAATCTGGCTTCGTTCGATGTATTACTTCGTAATAGAACAAAATACTACATCTTTATTGAAATACCTACACCTGCAGGCAAGTTCAATCTAGATAGGCTATCTACTGTTGAGCTAGTTGGATTAATGACATCTATCACTCTCTTGTGTGTCCTTAACTCAAACTGCTCTCTTGATCTCTTATCAATATGGGGACCTCTAATAACAGTGAACCTTTCTTTTCTTGTAGGCAGCGGTATGGGACCAACAACCTTTGCTCCTGTTCTAATCACCGTATCCACTATTTTGGAGCAACTTAGATCCATGACCCTACTGTCATACGAATTTAGCTTTATTCTAATTTTTATATCCTTCTGTTCTTTAGCCATCGCCGTTCATAGAGAGGGCGCTGCATAGCAGCGCCCTTTCCTTTTAAAAAACCAGGTTATGAAATTACTTTTGTAATAACTCCAGCCCCAACAGTATGTCCGCCTTCTCTGACAGCAAACTTTAGACCCTCTTCTAGGGCAACGGGAGTGATCAACTTTACCGTCATGTTAACATCGTCACCCGGCATTACCATTTCTACTCCCTCAGGAAGTGTAATACTTCCCGTAACATCAGTGGTCCTCAGGTAAAACTGGGGTCTGTAACCACTGAAGAACTGTTTATGCCTCCCACCCTCTTCTTTTGAGAGAACATAGACTTGGGCTTCAAACTCCATATGTGGTGTAATGCTCCCGGGTTTTGCTAAAACTTGCCCTCTTTCTATGTCTTCCCTATCGATCCCTCTTAGCAAAATACCCACATTGTCACCCGCTTGACCTTCTTTAAGTTGCTTTCTAAACATTTCCACGCCCGTAACCACTGTCTTCTGGGTATCTCTAATGCCTACAATTTCCACTTCCTCATTTAAGGCAACTTTTCCTCTTTCTATTCTTCCAGTGGCTACAGTTCCTCTGCCCTTAATGGAAAAGACATCTTCCACAGGCATTAAAAATGGTTTATCAAGTTCCCTATCAGGAGTAGGGATATATTCGTCAACAGCATCCATAAGCTCGATGATTGATTTTTTTGCCTCTTCGTCTCCTTCAAGCGCTTTAAGAGCACTTCCCTTGATAATAGGGATCTCATCACCCGGGAAACCATATTTGGTCAACAATTCCCTAACTTCCAGTTCCACAAGATCCAGAATTTCATCATCCTGCACCATGTCTACTTTGTTCATATAAACTACCATGGCTGGCACATTGACTTGTTTAGCCAACAAGATATGCTCTCTGGTCTGAGGCATGGGTCCATCCGGAGCGGAAACTACCAAAACAGCACCATCTACTTGCGCGGCGCCGGTGATCATGTTTTTAATGTAGTCAGCATGACCCGGACAGTCAATGTGCGCATAGTGCCGTTTTTCGGTTTCGTACTCTACGTGGGTAATATTGATAGTGATGCCTCTTTCTTTTTCCTCAGGCGCTTTATCAATATCCTCAAATTTATAAAATTCTGCTAGCCCTTTTTCTGATAATACTTTTGTAATAGCTGCAGTTAAGGTTGTTTTACCATGGTCAACATGTCCGATGGTCCCTATGTTGATATGCGGCTTTGTTCTTTGAAATTCAGCCATTTTTTTCCTTTCAAATTAATTAACTAATTATTTATTCCTATTAAAATTTTAGCAGAGGTAGTTAACCAAGAAAAGCGATTAAAATCAAGACCTTCCTTTGACGATCTCCTCTGTTATCTGAGCTGGTACTTCCTCGTAGTGACTTGGTTCCATTGTAAAAGAGGCTCTGCCTTGCGTAAGACCCCTTATTTCCGTGGCATAGCCAAACATTTCACCCAATGGAACTTTCACTTGAATGATAGTTGCCTGACCTTCAGATTTTGTTTGCTCTATTTTTCCCCTTTTCCCGGAAATATTTCCTATGATATCACCCATAAATTCTTCAGGTGCCACAACCTCTAAATTCATAATAGGTTCGATCAAATAAGTATCTGCCTTTTTCTGTGCCTCCCTAAAAGCTCCAATAGCAGCTAACTTGAAAGCCAGTTCAGAAGAATCCACCTCATGGAATGAGCCATCATACAAAGAAACTTTTATGTCCGTCACGGGATAACCCGCAACACTACCACTTTCAGCAGCTTCTTTAATACCCTTTTCTACGCCGGGAATAAATTCTTTGGGAATAGCTCCGCGCACAATTTTATTAGCAAACTCCAAACCTTTTCCTCTCGGTAAAGGTTCCATAGTAATAAGAACGTGACCGTACTGCCCACGTCCACCCGACTGTCTGATATACTTGTTTTCTGCATTAACCTTCTGACGTACGGTTTCTCTATAAGCAACCTGTGGTTTTCCAGTGTTGATCTCTACATCAAATTCCCTTTTCATGCGATCAACAATTATCTCCAGATGAAGTTCTCCCATACCATACAAGAGAGTTTCTCCAGTCTCCTGATTTGTTTTCATTTTTAAAGTGGGATCTTCCTCTAAAAATTTCTTGATAACTTCTCCCATTTTATCTCTATCACCTTTTGTTTTTGGTTCGACTACAACTCCGATAACAGGCTCGGCAAAAGTAATTGATTCCAGTAAAATCCGGTTGCTTTCGTCACAAAGCGTATCTCCGGTAGTGGTGTCACTCAAACCTATAATTGCACCTATTTCACCCGCTTTTATTTTCTTGATTTCCTCCCGGTGATTGGCATGCATGAGTAGTATCCTTCCCACTCTTTCTTTTTTGTTTTTCGTAGTATTCATTACGTATGACCCTGCATCTAAAATGCCGGCGTAAACCCTGATATATGTGAGCCTCCCCACATACGGGTCGGTCTGGATCTTAAAAGCCAAAGCAGCAAGAGGCTCCTCCACAGTCTCATCTAAAACGTACTTTTCTCCGTCAGAAATCCTTGTTCCCACCACGTTAGCCACATCCAAGGGAGCGGGTAAATAATTAATCACTGAATCTAAAACATACTGAGCAGGTACGCCACGACCATCACCTCCGATAACAGGGAAGAAGTTTGCCGACAAGGTAGCTTTTCTAAGGCACATGGCAATCTCTTCCTCAGTGAGTTTTTCGTCGTTTAAGAACTTTTCCATCATGGCTTCATCGTACTCCACGACAGCCTCGATCAGTTTTTGTCGTAATTCTTGTGCCTTCTCAAGCAAATCCTCCGGAACCTCTTCTTCAACCAACTCATCCTGTTTAATTTCCGTGTATACATAGGCTTTCATTTTTATTAGATCTACATTCCCTCTCAGATCCTTTTCGAAACCGATAGGTAAAAATATAGGGTGGGCATTTGGCGATAGCTTTTGCCTAATGGACTCAATACTTTTTTCAAGATCCCCACCTACTTGATTGATCTTGTTCACAAAACAGATTCTTGGGACTCCATACTTGTTTGCTTGCCTCCAAACTGTCTCGGATTGTGGTTCAACTCCCATTTTCCCGTCGAAAACAACAACAGCACCATCCAAAACGCGTAAGGACCTTTCAACTTCAGCTGTAAAGTCTACATGTCCGGGAGTATCAATAATATTAATGCGGTAATTATTCCAATAACAAGTAGTTGCTGCGCTGGTTATAGTAATACCTCTCTCTCGTTCTTGTTCCATCCAATCCATTTGGGTATCTCCTGTGTGTACTTCCCCTATTTTATGAGTTTTTCCGGTGTAGTAGAGAATACTCTCCGTAGTTGTGGTCTTGCCGGCATCGATATGGGCAATAATACCAATATTGCGTATTTTATCCATAGAATATTCTTCCTGTGTGGTGCTGCTTTCAGTCATACGTTAAAACCGTGCAAAATGTGCAAATGCCCTATTTGCCTCGGCAACCTTGTGTATTTCGCTTCGTTTTCTCACTGCGTCTCCCAACCCCTCACTTGCATCCTTAAGTTCTTTGTGCAGTCTTACTACCATATCAGTACCTTGTTTGCTTCTAGCAGCTCGAACAAGCCACCTTACAGCCAAAGCCTCCGCACGATCATATTTAAGCGGGTATGGTACTTGATAGGTTGCGCCTCCAACTCTTCGTGACCTCACCTCCTGAGAAGGCATAACATTTTTTACTGCCTGTTCGAAGGCCTTCAGAGAGTCCTTTCTGTCATCAGCCAACTTTTCCATAGCACCGTAAACTATATTTCTAGCCGTGCTTTTCTTACCACCAAGCATAACTACATTAATCATTCGCGTAACTATTTTGGATTTATAAATGGGATCCGGTACTATTGGTCTTTTTTTTGCTCTCTTGGATCTCATGTCTCTCTCTTGGCGCCATATATTGAGCGTGAACTTTTTCTACCTTCTACACCTGTTAGATCATATACTCCTCTCACAATAGTATATTTGATTCCGGGAAGATCATTAACTTTACCGCCTCTGACCAAAACCACTGAGTGCTCTTGAAGGCCGTGACCTTCCCCCGGTATATATGCTGTAACCTCCTGTCTATTGGATAATCTTACCCGAGCCACTTTTCTCAAAGCAGAGTTAGGTTTCTTAGGAGTTTGTGTCATCACCTGCAAACATACCCCTCTTTTATACGGTGATCTAACATTCTCATACTTCCTTTTCTTGGAATTATAAATCTCCCCCATAGCCGGAGTTTTTACCTTTTTTGTTTTTCGTTTTCTGCCTTTTCTTATTAATTGGTTTACTGTTGGCATAATTTTACTCTAATCTTGCATTTTCACCGGTTGGAATTAGCCTTCCAATAATAACATTTTCCTTAAGCCCAAGTAACGAGTCGACTTTACCAGACGAGGCCGCATCGGTCAACACATTACTGGTCATAATAAACGAAGCTGCAGCTAAAAAGCTATCGCTTATGAGAGAGGATTTAGTAATTCCTAATAAATGCATTTCTGCTACCGCTGGTTCTCCACCTTCCGCTAAAATTTTCTCATTACCCTCCAAAAAACTGTCCTTAGACACTTTTTCGTCAATTAAAAATTCTGTGTCTCCGCTTTCTGCTATACGTACGTTCTTAAACATCTGCTTGACTATGACCTCAATATGTTTGTCATTCAAACTAACTCCTTGCGAAGCATAAACTTTTTGAATTTCGTCAATAATATACTTCTGCGTATCCCAAGCACCAACAACAGTTAGTAGATCTCTTAGATCCAAATGCCCCGAAGTAAGCTTGTCACCCTTTTTAACCTTATCTTCATCTTCAACTAAGATTTCCGATAATGGGTCCACCAGGTATTCGACGACGGTTTCCTTTTCCTCGCTATCTACCCCTGCCACTAAAATTCTTCTTTCGTCGCCTGAAACGTGTAGTTTTACTTTACCGTCAAGCTCGCACATAGTAGCTAAAAATTTTGGTGTTCTTGCCTCTACTAGCTCTTCTACTCTTGGTAGACCTTGTGTTATATCTTTTCCGGCTAAACCACCCGTATGGAATGTCCTCATAGTAAGCTGTGTTCCCGGCTCTCCGATGGACTGCGCAGCAGCAACACCAACGGCTGTACCTATTTTAACTTCCTTCCCACTCATCAAGTCCATACCATAACATTTTGGGCAAATACCTCTGCTCGTTTCACATCCTAACGGAGACCTGATCATTATTTCCTCCACACCTAGTTTTTCTATTTCAGCAATATCTTCATCTTCCAGCAAGGTACCGGCTTTAATAACAATTTTTTTCTTAGCTTTAACAGCCTCCGATAAATACCTTCCTCTGACTCTGCTAGCAAAATCCTGTAACATAGTGCCTTCCCCAACCTTCATCTTTCTGCCGTTTTCCGTTTTACAATCTTCCTCTCTGACAATTACCTCCTGAGCTACATCAACAAGTCTCCTAGTCAAATAGCCTGCATCAGCAGTTTTTAGTCCTTTGTCAACCAATCCTTTTCTAGCACCACGAGCTCCAACAAAATACTCTAACCCCGATAATCCTAACTTGTAGTTACCCAACAGAGGCAATAAAACAGTCTTGCCGGTAGGATCGGCAACAAGACCCTTAATACCTGCAATTTGGTTAACTTGGCTACGAGATGCTCTTGTAGATCCTGATTTAACAAGCACCTTCACCGGATTATCTTCCTCCAAGTTGTCCCACACTCTTTCGCTTATATCATCTACAACTTTGTACCAGGCATCCTCAGTTAATCGTGTAGCTTCTTGGGAGGTGATCAAACCTCTCTTAAAGTTCCTATCAACATCACGAACGGCCGTTCTTCCCCGTTCAATTATCTCCTCTGTTCCCTTAGGGATCTGTATATCCGATAAAGCTACTGATTGTCCTGATATGGTGCCGTATTTAAATCCTAAATCCTTTAAGTCATCGATCAGTCCCACAACTACCTCAGTTGATTCTGTAGCAAATGCTCTGGAAAGAAGAACGGTGACATTTTTCTTATCCATGTCCTCATTCATAAAACCATACGATTCAGGTATCACCTTATTGAACATAACTCTACCTGGAGTTGTCTCTATGATCTCACCATCTATATTTACTTTGGCTTTTTGTTTTAATCCAACCAATCTGTTTACATTCATAGCAAATAACAATTCATTTTCATCCGAAAAGACTCCTTCGTACGTTTTTAGATCACTATCGATGGTAGTCATAAAGTAAATTCCATAAAGCATTATTTTCGTTGGAATGGACATAGGAGATCCGTTGGAAGGGTTCAATAAATTATTGGTGGAAATAACCACAGTTTTTGCTTCCTCAATGGCTTCTTTAGACAAAGGAACGTGCACTGCCATCTGATCGCCGTCGAAATCAGCATTAAATCCGGAACAAACACATAAATGCAATCTGATGGAGTTTCCTTCAATTAACTTGGGGTAAAATGCCTGGATACCCAATCTCCACAAAGTAGGGGCTCTGTTAAGTAAAACGGGGTGTCCCTCCACAACATTCTCTAGAATATCCCAAACTTCCGGACTTCGTTGCTCTAAATAATATTTAGCACTTTTAACGTTGGGTGCGTAGCCTTTAGCTAATATGTCCCTAAGTATATACGGTTTAAATAATTCCAAAGCCATTTCCTTGGGAATTCCACAAGTATCTAATTTTAGAGTAGGACCATTAATAATGACCGCACGTCCGGAGTAATCAACTCTTTTACCTAGTAAATTGAGTCTAAAGGTGCCCTGCTTACCCTTGATCATGTCCGCCAACGATCTCAATTCTTTTTTCCCCCTAGACACTCTGGCTCTTTGTCTTTGTTTAGAAGAATCAAACAATGCATCAACCGCCTCTTGCAACATTCTTTTCTCATTTCTAACAATAATTTCCGGCGCACCTAAGTCCAGTAGCCTTTTTAATCTACTATTTCTATTGATCACTCTTCTGTAAAGATCATTAAGGTCAGCGGTGGCAAATCTTCCCCCCTCTAATTGCACCATAGGTCTCAGATCGGGAGGGATAACAGGAATAACATCGATGATCATATTACTGGGCGGTATAGACGCTCTTCTAAATTGTTCTACAACTTTTAGTCTTTTAGCAATTTTTATAGCTTTCTGGCCTTTAGATTCATCGAGTTGATCACGTAATTCTAGTGATAGTTTATTAAGATCCATCTCCTCGAGAATTCCTTTTAGCGCCTGGGCACCGATTTCCAATCTACAAAACTTATCTAAATACCCATGTAGGCTAAGATATTCATTTTCATAGAGAACCGTAAATAATTCGATGCTCTCAATTTTTTTTAGTATCAATTTAAAAGTGGCATCCTGCTCAATCATTTTCTCTTCATAAACACTCCTAACTGCTTGTACACTCTGTTTCTGCTTGAACTCTTTTTCCTGGTCTTTTAGATCATCACCACCTTTGCCTCCTTTTTTAAATTCCTTTTCCACCTCTTTTATTTTTTCTTCCATTTCTTTTTCTAAAATGAGTCTTGATTTTTCATGATCTTTTTCGACCGTGCTGATCGCCTCGGCTTTTTTGGAACCGTCAATTTCCGTAACGATAAATGCCGAAAAATATATTACAGACTCAACGTTTCTAGGTGTTACGTTTAACATCAAGGCCATTTTTGAGGGAATTCCCCTAAATAACCACACATGAGCTACCGGCGACGCAAGTTTAATATGCCCCATTCTATCCCTTCTGACCCTAGAAGTAGTTACTTGTACTCCACATTTATCACAAATAACATCTTTGTACCTTATTCCCTTGTATTTTCCACAATAACATTCATAATTTTTCTGAGGCCCAAAAATTCTCTCATCAAACAAACCATCTCTTTCCGCTTTGAAAGTCCTGTAGTTAATTGTCTCCGGTTTGGTAATTTCACCATACGACCAAGACAAGATCTCTTTACTATCAGCGAGGTAGATCTTAATGGCGTCGAATTTTTTCAGACTGGCTAAATCTTTCATATTATTTCTCTAGCTCCTGCAAATTTTCGTCAATTTTCTCTCCAGTTTCCTCTTTTTCTTCTGTTTTCTCTGCTACTCCTTTAGTTTCAGTCAAAAAAATAGGTTTGATGCCTATTCCCAGACCATTAAGCTGCCTTACCAGCAATTTGAAGGTTTCGGGTATTGTAGGTTCGGGTATTTCCGTACCTTGAATAATGGAACTATACGCCTTAGTTCTGCCTATTAGATCATCGGACTTTATGGTTATCATTTCATTTAATATATGCGCTGCCCCATAAGACTCTAGTGCCCAAACCTCCATTTCCCCAAACCTCTGTCCACCAAATTGCGCCTTACCACCCAGCGGCTGCTGGGTAATCAACGAGTACGGCCCAGTGGACCGTGCGTGCATTTTTTCTTCGCTCATATGGACTAGTTTTAAAATATAGGTATTCCCAACAATAATTTCGTCATGAAAATATTCCCCTGTCCTACCATCCACAAGTTTCATTTTTCCGCTTTTAGGTAATCCCGCTGCCGTTAATTCTTTTTGGATATCCTCCTCCGGAATGGATTGCAGTAAAGGTACCTCATACTTCTTATTCAGAATTTTTCCTGCCATACCCAGCGGAGCTTCAATGATCTGACCCACATTCATTCTCTTAAGAACTGCTTCTGAGGAAAAAATAATATCTACTGTTGATCCATCAGGCAACATGGGCATATCAACTTCCGAGACGATGGCTGAGATAACACCTTTATTCCCATGTCTGCCGGCTAATTTATCTCCGATTTCTATCTTTTTCATCTGGGCAACGTAGACGCTTATTTCTTCCATTGTTCCTGCAGGAAGATCCTTATTTTCTTCCTTGGTTACTCTTTTAACCCCAATAACCACACCGTGCTGCCCATGGGGCATATACAAAGAATTATCTCTGACATCTTTGGCTTTTTCACCGAAGATGGCTCTTAAAAGTCTTTCTTCTGCTGATAGCTCAGCTTCTCCTTTAGGGGCAACTTTTCCTACTAAAATATCACCGGAATTCACTTTCGAGCCTACTGCTACCACACCCTCTTCATCAAGATTCCTCAAACTATCTTCAGCGACGTTAGGGATATCTCTAGTGATTTCTTCAGGTCCCAATTTAGTTTCCAAAACAGGTAGAGAATGATCAGAGATGTGTATGGAGGTAAAAACATCATCTTTAACCAGGCGGTCCGATATAACAATGCCATCCTCAAATTCGTATCCCTCCCAAATCATATAAGCTACCCTGACGTTCGCGCCAATAGCAATATCACCATCTTCGGAAGAGGGACCTTCAATCAAAATGTCGCCCTTTTTAAACTTATCCCCGGATTTTACTCTCACATATTGATTAAAACAGGTTTTAGTATTTGATTGCTGGAATTTAGTAGCCATATAGGTAGCTTTGCCTTCTTTTTTATATGTAACCTCAACTTTACCGGCATCCGCATAAGTCACCTCACCGTTATCTTGGGCGGCAGTCACCGCATGGGAATTAAAGGCAATGTCCCTTTCTATTCCGGTACCCACAATGGGGGACTCGGGCTTAACCAAAGGAACTGACTGGGACATTTGCTGGGTGCCCATTAGAGCTCTAGCTACATCATTATTTTGCAGGAAGGGAATCAATCCGGCACTAATACCAACAATCTGTCTGGGCAACACTTCTATGTAATCAGCTAGTAAGACATCGCCTAAAACAAAGTCTCCAGCCCTTCGCAAAGGTATCTGGCTTTCCGTAATGTAATCCTTGTCATCTGTTTTCACCGAAGCGTCAGTGATATAAAAATTTTCCTCGTCATAGGCCGCCAAATAGACCACCTCATCGGTAATTCTAACTTTTCCGACTTTGCTTTTATCTAGTTTTAGATAAGGCGTCTCCACAAACCCGTAATTATTAACACGAGCATACATAGCTAAATAATTGATCAAACCGATATTAGGTCCCTCGGGTGTTCTTACCGGACATATTCGTCCAAAGGAAGAATAATGAACATCCCTCACAGCCATACTAGCGCGCTCTTTAGTTAAACCACCAGGACCCATCACCGAAAGCCTTCTTAAATGAGCTAAAGACGTCAACGGGTTTTGCTGGTCCTGAAACTGTGAAAGTTGCCCGGTGGCAAAAAAGCTATGAATGCTTGCAGCCACCGCTCTGGGAGAAATTAATATCCCCGGCATAGGGAGTTCCTCTCTTGCCTGCATGGTCATCCTTTCCTTAATGTTCTTTTCCATTCTCAAAAACCCGATCCTCATCTGCCATTGAAGTAATTCACCTACACGCTTAACCCTTCTATTAGCTAGGTTATCTACGTCACTTACTTCGCCAACACCATTATTCAGTTCAATAATTCTCTTTACTATGGAGATCAAATCTTCTAACTGCAGTAATCTATGTTTTGGCTCATTGGGAAAATTATGTCCCAATTCTTGATTTAGCTTAAATCTTCCAACCTCCCCCAAACTATACCTACGGGTATTAAAAAACAACGCGTCTACATAGGCTTTGGCGTTTTCCAAAACTAAGGGCTCTCCCGGTCTCTGCTTTCTATAAACCTCTAAACAAGCTTCGTCAAAGCTACTAGATGGGTCTTTTGAGAGCGTGCTTTCAATATAATTAATCTCCGGGTCAGTCTCTACATTCTCAAATACGTCTCTAATCTCATCATCAGTTTCCAATCCAAAAATTCTTAATAAGGTAGTGATACTCATTTTCCTTTTTCTGTCTATCTTTACATTAATAACTCCACTTCTGGACGTTTCAATTTCCAGCCAAGCACCGTTTTTTGGTAGAACTTTAGCCCCTCCGAGGAACTGTCCCGTAACGGGAGATATGTCCCCAGTAAACAACACACCTTCCGATCTAATAAGCTGATTGATTATTACCCTTTCAATACCGTTAATAATGAAAGTACCCCGGTCTGTCATCAGGGGTATATCACCCATATATATTTTTTGTTCCTTTTTTTTCCTGCTGAGAGTATCTTTAAGAGTGGTCTTTATATACCAAGAGGCATCATAAGTCCTACCTGAATGGATAGCATCTTCTACAGATATGTTTTCTTTTTCGATTTCCGGATCTGATAAGACTAGGACCCACCCTCTACCGGAGTAATCCTCGATCACTCCAAGCTCATCAAGTATTTCCTTTATACCTTGCTTTAAGAACCAATCATACGACTCCAACTGCACATCCATCAGATTGGGTAAAGCAAGCTTCCTTTTTAGCTTCGAAAAAGAATGACGCATTTATAAAAAAGATAATAACTAGCCCCGTTTTTTGCCCTTTTATAAGAAAAAAGGGCAACGAAGCGTAAATTACCACGACAAATACACTATGTCAACAACTTGTTCTACTCACTTTCCCGCTATGCGGGAAGAGAAGAAACCTAGGTTTCCAAACCGATAATTCTTCTTTTTTAGTTTATATAACCAACCTGAGAAGGGGGCCAAAATCTAAAAACTACCCTACCCACTATGCGTTCTACGTCAATAAGACCAAAAACCCTCGAATCTGCTGATCTACCACGATTATCCCCCAGAACCATATACTCGTTTTCTTCAATTTTTAGCGATCTACCCTCTTTTATACGTCCTCCGGCTGTAGTACAAGTATCTTCTTGTAAATATGGTTCGTCCAGCTTATATTTTTTCCCACCCCTATTTATATAAACCTCACAATTATATATTTTAACGATATCTCCGGGAACTGCAATAATTCTTTTAATAAAATCGACATTATCGTTTTGCGGAGGGTTTAAAACAACCACTTCCCCAATTTCATAGTCCTTGAAATATTTAGTGATCTTCTCCACTAATATCCTTTCGCCACCGTAAAAATTGGGTTCCATGCTTGCGCCCTGTACTTGTTCGGGCATAGCAATGGTAGTATAAATAATTAATATTACAATAGCGCTGGTAATAGCGGTTTCGATTAGTTCTAGGATTGTGTTCTTGTTCATTGCTGTATCATAATATCATTAGAAAAATGAAACAAGTAGAATTAAAAATAGCTTCATTTAAAGATTTAAAAAGGGTGCTTGTCTCTAATATTCCGCTTTTTTTAATCGTGGCTGTACTTGCCATTATTACTTTTATTAATGGCGTAAACGGAGAGTTCGTCTCAGATGACATTCCCGGAATTGTTAATCATCCGGACGTGATTAATTTAGGGAACGCATTTAAATCCGGTAATTTACAGGTTATGCTGCAGGGAACGATTTACTCTGTCTTTGGGGCAAATGAAGTTCCTTTCCATCTTTTTTCTTTGTTCTTGCATATTGTAAATTTGGTTCTTTTCTTTTTCATCATCTATAACATTTTCAGCAAGAAAATCGCAGCCATTGCCATGGTTTTGTATGCTGTGCACCCTTTAATATCAGAATCACTCTTATGGATCTCCGCAGTCAACTACCTGCTATCTACCTTCTTTCTCTATGTCTGCACGTTACTGTACCTTATGTATAAAAAGAATCAAGATAGAAGGTATCTTATTACCGTTTTCTTATTGTTTGCCTTTTTAGGTGTATTTTTCCCCAATTTCTGGGTTCTCATTATTCCGCTTCTTATCGCAGGTATAGACTTCTTTTTGCTTAAAACAAAAATCAGTCTTAAACCTCTTTTAAAACTTTCACCACTCTTCATAATTTCTATCGTGGTATTTCTATACATAGGATTTTTCCAAAGTGAGATCTCAGTATCAGAGAGGATAGAATCTTTGGACACACCGGAAGCCACGCCGTTCTTAAACAGGCTTCCTTATTCCATTTACATGGTGGGTGAATTGCTTATTTACCCTAAAAATCTTACTCTTTACCACGAAGGGGAGATGATCTCTACTTTCAAATATCAAGCTATGACCGTAATAGCAATCTTAGTCATACTGGGGTTAATTTATCTTTGGAAGAAACCTAAATACAGAATTGTCGCTGGTTTGATAACACTAATATTTATCTCTGTTCTACCGGTATTTAGCCCCCTACAGGTTGCTTGGTTTGCCGCGGAAAGATATCTCTACGTGGCTGCCGGGTTTTTTACAACACTTCTGGCAATGCTTTTCTTAAAGCTAGATCGAAAATGGAAAGGCAAAAATCTAGCCATTATTCTTACCGTTTTGTTAACCGTAGTCTATTCAGGAAGAAGTATTGCTCGAACATTTGACTGGAAAACCAGAAAATCGGTCTGGCTCTCAACCGCTAAAGTCTCACCGTACAGTGCGCGTGTTCATAACAACCTAGGAGATGTCTATGGCATAGAAAACGACTGGCAAAGATCAATACAACACTTTGAAACAGCCATTCAACTTAAACCTGACTACAGTGAAGCAATGCATAACTTAGGAAACACCTATATGCGCATGGGGCAGCTTGAAACGGCAAGGGAATTACTATTAGCCTCCTTAAAAATTAATCCTGCGCTTTTCCAATCACTTCACAAGCTTGGTTTGGTTGAATACAACCTAGGAAATCCGGAAACTGCAGAAAAATATTTTGTGAAAAGTATAGAAGTCAATCCAAATTATCTACCGGCTGTTCAAGCTTTACAAACTTTGCGGCAAAGAACCCAGTAAAAAAACCATTAGGAAAGACTTTTTTAACTTCGAGAAGGCTTATTTTTTTGAATTTTTCCAAAATCCAAGTGACAACCTTTTCATTTTCTTCCTTGCTATAAGTGCAGGTTGAGTAGACCAAAGTTCCTCCGGGTTTAAGCATATTGATTGCTGACGCAGCTAGTTTTTTTTGTAATTTTGAAAGCTTCTTTGGTAATCTTGGATACCAATACTTTAGTGGATCAGGATCAGCTAAACAGATGAGACCTTCATTAGAGCAAGGGGCGTCCAACAAAACTTTATCAAAGTAGTTATTAAAAAGTTTATACTTTCTTTCTAAACCAACCCCGTTATTATTAATAACCTCCACGTTAGAAAACTTTTGTCTCTTAAGATTATCTTCCATTTTGAAGATCCTTTTTTTGTTATTGTCTACTGCCACTATCTGGGCACGGCCTTTAGTAACATGCGCTATCTGAGAAGTCTTACTACCAGGAGCAGCACACATATCCAATATCCTTTCACCTTCCTGAGGATCAAGCATAATCACCGGCAGCATGCTGGATAACCCCTGGATATATATTTTTCCCTGATCTACAAGCTCTGTCTCCGATAATTTAAGGTTGTCAGGACCTTCTTTAACAATGTAACTACTATAAAAAGGCCCAGGTTTTACTCCGAAACCCTGACTTCTTAGTTCTCGGAGAGCGTCATTTGTACTTATCCGGTTAGTATTTACACGAAAGGTTACCGGCGGCTTTGTATACAAGTGCTGCATTATTCTCACATGCTTAGGGCCAAATATATTTTGCACCTTCTGAATGAAAATATCCTTTTTTTCCATCTTGTAAATAATTCTAGCAAATTACTTACTGAAAATTCTTTCCTATTTACATAGATTGCACCAAAGTATATTCTTAAATTATCCCAACCATATAAGGAGGGATCATGGATCTGTCTGACATGCCGTGGTCGGACATTTATAACCTGCTCCGTAGTAACGGGAATGGTTTAAAGTGCCTGGTTAATGGTAAGGATGGCTATTTGATTGTTGAAAGGAGCAAGGTACGAGGTCTAGAAACATGGATTTTCATTTTGGAATCCGAATTCCATAATGGAACTGTTTCTGAATCGGATCGTGAAAAAATTGTTGAGGTATCCTGCGACTTCTGCCAAAACATGAAACCCGTCACGAATGGTGTTTCGATCACCAAAGCCGAAGTACACTAAGTGCTTCTTACTGTACTTCGGTTTGTTTTTTCTTAGCAGCTAGTTAGAACAATAAAATGAACGCGGAAAACAATTTTACCTTATGGACAAAGAAATACGGAAACGAAACCAGCGGCCATATATCAGCACACACTTCACAAATTTTACAGTCGCAGAATAGTCCGCACCGTATTACGTCTAGCAGTAATCCCATAATCCTAAAAAAATCCTCTTATATAAAAACGGGTAAGTACCCTAAACATTTAAATTTTGGAAGGAACAAATTATTTGCCTCATATATCGAAGGGTGTGGTATCGATATGTTTGAATTTGTAGATAATAAACTGATAAAAATAACAAGCAATAAACTACCTGCAAGCTGCATTCATTCAATCATATATCGTAATTTAATCTACGTTTCTGTATCAACTTTATGTAGTAAAAAATCAAAAAAGGATTTACTTGCTGTACTAAATGCGGACAATCTAGAAAAATTAGAGCTCGTGAGTACTCGAGGTAAGTGGTCAAAGTTCATAAAAATACATCCAACCCAACCATTACTTTTCGTATCAAATTGGTTTTCAAACGATCTAAGCGTATTCGACATTCACAACCCTGAAAAACCTGTTTTCCTAAGAAAAATAAAATGTGGAATTTCTCCAAGAGGGATAGATTTCACCCCAGATGGCAAAATTGGGTTAGTAGCATGCTACTACTCAAGAAATATCGTTGAAATAAAAGTAAGTGGAGAATCGAATGTAAAGGTTACCTACATAGGTAAACCATACGATTATCCAAATTACTCAGGGAATATGCGGGATATTAAAATTATAAATAATAAAAGTGCAATTGTTTCAAATATGGGGCGTAATTTAATTCACCTATACAGCATTAAAAAAAGGAAAATAGTAAAATCAACAATTGTTGGAAAACATCCAAACAGTATTACTATTTACAAAAATTCCCATGTTCTTGTAAGTTGTTTCCTGTCAAACAGATTATATCTACTAAATGTGCCTGGTTTGAAAATTCTTGGTGTGTCAAGAGCCACAGGAAAAAACACAGTTGGTTTGGCAACATTTGGTGAAACTGTATTTTCATCAGCTTTCGGCAGTGGTTTGATAGAAGTGTGGAAACCAGCTAAACAAATAAATAAAACAAACCCGCGGATAGGAGGGAGGCGAACGCCTGCACCAACCAAAACCTAAAAACTACTTTAGTACCATTCCAACCAATAGCTTCAAAATGATGATGTAACGGAGCAATTTTAAATACGGTTTTGCCTCTAAAATACAAGGAAAACCACTGAATCAAAGATGTCGATGCATCAACAATATAAACAAATCCAAAAACCGGTAACAAATAAAAAGTCCCTGTGGTTAAAGTAAGCACACCGATAATTGAACCTAATGCAAGGGCACCCGTATCACCCATAAATAACCTGGCGGGGTTGATATTAAAGTATAAATAAGCCAACACGGCTCCAAACACTACAAAAACGAATGTTAGATCTGCTAGGTCCCCGGTTGTATTTGAGACGAAAAATCCCAAAGTAAGTAAGGTGATCAATAAAGATCCGGAAGACAACCCGTCAATACCGTCAATTATATTGAAGGCATTACTCAGAAAGATTATGGTTAAAACAGAAATAGCAAAGAGTAGCCAAAATGATGTGACCTCAAAATTAAAAAAGGGGATATTTACGCGGAATAAATTATTTGTAACCCCCCAGTAACTAATTAAGGATCCTGCAGAGAGCTGAATTAATAATTTATGGCGTACTCTAAGGGCTAATCCCCTAAATCTAAAAACCTTCTTAAAATCATCATAAAATCCCATCAAACCAAAGATAATTAAACTAAAAGTGAAAAGAAGATACTTCTCTCTGCTAATTTCGTAGGCACTTCCGTAGTACAGAAAAGTATAAATAAACAAGACAACCAGAACTATTAGTATTCCACCTCCGGTAGGCGTTCCTGACTTATGCGCTTTAATTTTGTCGAAAACATCCATGACCTGCCCAAACCTATCTTTTCTGTGTTTTTTTCTAAAAGGATCCTGCAATTTGAATCTATACAAAAGGCTAATAAAAGGAATAAAAAGGATAAACGTTATCACAAAAACCAAGGAGGCCAACAAATAAACATTTACTGCATAGAGCATGTTTTAATTATATCTCGTTACACTTGATACGTCCCTTAGAGACTAAACGCGCTTCGCTCACTAATAAGTAGTGACATTAACTATATCGGGGCGTTTACTTAAATATCACAGCATAACAGTGATAAAATAGTGATATGAACAAACTTGAAGCTACTTTTCACAAATTGGTAAATAGTGTTTTCAGGAAACCTTATAGATTTCTCCTCACCAAACTTACCTTAGAAACACTCGAAAAACATAGACCTAATGTAATTGCCGTAATGGGAGATGGGCAAACTTCCATCGCCAGAGAGACTATCTACTATGTGATTCGTGAGAAATATCCCGCGAGAAGAAATCTTGAGTCCCCCGAAGCAGAATTTAGTATTCCCTTAACGATCTTGGGTTACCCTAGTTACCCTAAAACATATTTCGAATGGTTCTGGTTATTATTCAAGGTTAAACTAAGTCTAAATTCTATTAAACCCTATAAACACTTTCTCGTCCTAGAACTAAATTTCGTAGATGGCGATCTTCTTGATTACTGGTTGAAAATAATTAAGCCTGAAACGGCACTTATCGTTGGTGGGGTTCCTGTAGATTATGGTAAATACGATTTCGAAAAAGTTGTCAAGATACACTCCATGCAAACAGATGATATTTTAGGACCGTACAAAATTGCCGTTACACAAATCGGGAGGTTTTATAAAATAAACAGCCAAGAAATTGACAAATATATGAGAACCTTTTCACTACCATCATCAAAAATCAGGTACTTCCCAGGCGAAAACGGATCTTTTATCATTGACGCCACTCACTACTATTTTCCAATAAAGTTGGAGGCGGTTTTAGACTTAGTTGATTACAAAAGTGAAGAAATAGGCAAATACGTTATTTTTACCGACAGCAAAAAGGATAAATTTCATCTTAAAAGAAGTCACTGGATTGTAAACCCCAAAAATTATGTTCCCGAGAGACATGATTTAGTTGTTATTAGAGGTAAAAGGATCAATAAACTTAACCAACTATCACATTTATTTGTTTCTCACAAACCCATACAACATGAGTAAAATTTCCCTAGAACCAGACTTAGAAAAGAAACTCATTAAGGATTCCCGAAAGGATAAGAGTAATTTCTCCCCTTTATACAAACATTATAAAAAATATATCCATGAGTTTTTTAGCTACAGAGTTTCGGAGGAGACTTCCGCAGAAGAACTAACTTCCACCGTTTTCGAAAAAGCCTTAAAAAGCTTGGATAACTTTCAATGGCAGGGCGTGTCATTTTCAGCTTGGCTCTATAAAATTGCCAGAAATACGCTTATTGATTACTACAGAAACAACGAAAAAAGGAAAAAGATCACAAATTTAGACAGAACTTACGATCTACCGTCAAAAGAAAAATCACCTCACGAGCAGATAGAAACAATGTTCGAGGAAGATTTGCTCCACAAAATACTAAACAAGTTAAACACTCGGGAAAGAGAGATAATCTACATGAAGTTTTTCGATGGCTATACTAATAAACTTATTGCTAAGATCACCGGCTTATCCGAAACTAATGTAGGAACGATCGTTTATCGCACGATTAGAAAACTCAGAAAAATTTATCAGGGAAAATAATAATTATTATTCCTCGCCGTAAGACTCAAGGTCATTACTTAAAACTACCAGCTCTACACCAGCTTCTTTCAGTATTTCTCTTGATCTTTTTCCACCGTGATATCTTTTTCGACAAACGCACCTAACTATTCCGGTATTAATAAGCATTTTGGCACAATAGTAACAAGGTTCCATGTTTAAATACACGGTTCCACCATCAATAGATAAACCAAATTTTGCGGCCTGTGCGAAGGCGTTTTGTTCAGCGTGCGTCGTTCTTATGCAATGCTGACTTTTAGTGCCGTCCTCGTTAATTACTTCACGAAGTTCGTGACCAACCTCATCACAATGAGCTATACCAATAGGAGCTCCAGAATAACCGGTAACCATAATTCTTTTACCCTTGACAACTACCGCAGCCGATCTACCTCGATTGCAAGTTGATCTCTTGGAAACAGCATCCATAATATCTAAAAAGTATTCATCCCACGAGGGTCTTTTGTGTTTTTCTTTTATTGCCACAATGTAACTATATCAAATGATTTCAACTAATTCTTTGGCGAGTTTATCGGAATCATGTCTGATAAGGCTCCTTTTCACTTCGTCGCCCGACTGTCTTTTTATGGTTCTACCTGCCAATAAATCCTTGCCGATTATTTTATAATGAGGATTTTTCACTAGGTTGTTCTTTACAGGAAATCCCTTTTCCTTTTTATATTTTTTAAGGATCCGCTTTGGTAGAGGTGTTTCATTGATCAATACGTACGAAGGGTAAAACTTAAGATACTTATAAATCTCGTTAACATAATCTTTGGCCTTAAATCCATGTGTCTGTCCATATTTATTAATTAAATTAACAACATAAACCACACCAGCTTTAGACTCTTTAATAGTTGTGCTTACCCCGGACACCGCTAGATTAGCCACTAGACTTGTGTACAAATCTCCCGGTCCTAAAACGACTACATCCGCCTCCATGATAGCTTTTCTGGCTTTTCTGGATATTCTAAGTTTAGGTTGTATCGAGAGATTGTAAATTCTCTTTGTGCCATCATGCTTACTATGCGGCTCATCTATATGTGTTTCTCCAATGATAATCTTTCCATCTTCGTACTCAGCTATTAAAGTAACCGGTTCTTTAGTGATGGGCAGTACACGTCCGCTTATTCTTAAGGTCTTGGAAGCATATTCGAAGGCCTTGTCCTCAGAACCAAGAATATCAGTCAGCGCCGTTAAAAAAAGGTTGCCGAAATTATGACCTCTTAAACCCGGTACCTTTTCGAACCTATACAAGAAAAGTTCCCTAAGGGTATCGCTCTCACCGTTAGTGTTAGCTAAGGCAACAAGAGCCATCCTGAAATCACCCACCGGCAGAAACCCAAACTCATCTCTTAATTTTCCTGTGCTGCCACCACTATCTGCTACTGTTACAATAGCCGTTAAATCAAGATTCTTGGTTTTTAATCCGGTTAAGACGGTAAAGGTGCCTGTGCCCCCGCCTATAACAACTACTTTTTTCATCTTTTAATTTCAAACGAAGTAGGAAATAACTTATCACAACTCTAAAGGAAAGTGATACTCTTTAATACCTCTTGATTAAACTCCTCCTCCAACTCACTATCGTTAGCAAAGTTTGTTGTGCTAAAGAGCATAATTTCATATAAAACATTTCGGTTACGATCTACTAGCACTACCAAATGCTCAAAATTCTCATCCGTTTTGGCAAAATACAATCCTCGCTTGGAGTTCAGCTCAAAGTCTTTTTCATCGTAGATTCCCTTGTTCTCTCTTCGGGCTTTAACTAGAGTACTTTCATTCAAATTATAGTCGAATTTTACATCTTTAACCGTCAGTGTAAGTGTCTTTTCACCGTCTGCAAAACTTTTTAACGTATGGCTCTCCAAAAAAGGGATCTTCTTGTCGATAATAGACTGCGCCTCGTATTCGGGATTGTAATTATAAGTAAAATATTCACTCTCCAAGGTGTTAAACAAGAATGATTCATCTTGCTTACCTTTTTTTCCCGAGAGGGCGCTCACAGTAAATATTAATATAACCGGGACTACAACTATCAAAGCTAGGAGTACGGTTGGAAACGGCTTTGCTTCCCGTTTTGATTTAGTAACATCCTTAATTTGATAGGAAGCACCAAGTTGAGTAATAGCTTCCCTGGGTCGATCCTCCTTGGGGGCTATGGATGAAACCTCTTCATTTTTCGATGAATCTGCTACCCAGTCGTTCACACAGTTATTATATCTCGCTTTGCACGATACGTCCCTTAGTGACTAATAGTTTATCTACAGAAGGTAGTTAGAGACCTAATATCGTTAATATCCGGAGGGCATTCAAATATCTTACCTCCTTCTCTGTTATCAAAAACAAAAAGTGTATCGACAATTCCCATGGATTTCACATACAAACGGAACCTCTCAGGGTCTCCGGTAATTTGTCCGATATATCTAAAAGTGCATAATTGATTATCTCCCAGTGACCCTTTCCAAAAAGTAAGATCACAAGTAGTAGGAATGTTTATGCCGTCAATAAAAAACAAACACTCGTAATCCGGCAAAAGAACATAGGAACATTCCCTACCAAATAGTTCGCGTACTCTAAAGTGTAAGGAGCTTATAAATTCGTATTCTGTGGGGACACGCCCGTAAGAAGAAACAAATCCTTCCGTGGAAAGAATTATTTTGCTCATAGAAGCAATAATCGTGGCGTCGCTAGCTTTATTTTGCTGCTTCTGAGGATCAATTATAACAACCATCACACCAGTTAGAATACCGATGATAACAATAACAATGAGCAATTCTATGAGCGTAAATCCCTGAGTATAGCGTCTTCTAAACGCAAAACACCCCATACAACAAATAAGGAAGTCGTTTTACAAAAAACCGTCAAGCCCCGCCGGAGGCGGGGCTTTAACCATCAACTTACTAATCGCATGGAGTAGTTAGATCAGCTTCAACAGTGGCTGCATTGATATCCGCAGGAGTACCTGCTCCGTAAGGACATTCAACCAATTCTCCAACTCTATTGTCGTACAAAAACGCTGTGTTGATTATTCCGAAGGATCGTCCAATTAATCTAAAGTGATCTACTTCGTTACCGACACCGGTTGTTTCTCCTCTGTAGTGATAGAAACAATCATTATCTCCGGCGCCACTCCAACCATCAGCTGCACAAGCATCGCTGTTACCTGCAACCCCATCATCAGCTATCAGGGCATTTCCTGTGACTGTAAATTCACATTGGAAATCATTATCATCACATGCGCCGCCGCCAATTCCTGAATCTGTTGCATTTTGTATCGCACCAATAAACTCAACATCGTTAGGAGATCTACCGTAGGCTGAATTAAAACCTTCGACAGCCAATGCAACTTTATTCATAGTTGCTTGTACACCAGCGTCTCTAGCTCTGTTTTGTTGTGCAGTAGGATTAATAACCGCAATAAGAACACCAGCTAATATACCAATAATAACGATGACGATTAAAAGCTCAATGAGTGTGAAACCCTTTTGACTTCTTAGCACAGTTTCACACCCCCTTTCAACATGCTTTTGTTTCTAAAGCAGTAATTTAACATAGTACTAGGCAGGTGACATCAGAAATATCAAGTATATGAAAATCACCTAGTATTAAGTATGAATGGCGGAAAGATGTATGTCAAGATGAGCTTCTAAACGTTTTTACCATGGCATTTTTTAAACTTCTTACCACTCCCGCACGGGCAGGGCTCGTTTCTGCCTACCTTTTCCTGACCTGATACTACCCTTTCTACTTTGGGGGTAGCTACTCCAGGAGTGCCTAACTTTTGTTGAGCCCGCACCTCATCAGCTACACCCGATTCAAGCTCACCTCTTTGGTAGCTTACACCTCGCATATGCCGAGATATTTCTTCTTTTCTTACCGTTTCAGGAGCCTCAACAGCAGCCAATAATCTCTCGGCAATGGTGGAATAAATTTTAGAAACTAACAATTCAAAACGTTCATGCCCCTCTCTTTTGTATTCAACCTTGTAATCTCTTTGAGCATATTGCTGTAGTCCTATGCCTTCTCGAACCTGATCCATAGCCACTAAATGATCCATCCACAAGAGATCAATTACCGGAAGGCTGATAACTCCCAATCCATGCAACCAAGCATCTTTGCCATATTTTTTTTCATAACTATGCCAATCTTCCGAGGAAAACTTAACATGCTCATTAAGCTTATTTATGAACCATTCCTTATTTTCCTCACTACCTCCGGCTAGTTCCAAAACTCTTCTTCTCAGTTGGTAAATTACATCTCGGTGTACGTTCATGATGTCATCCATTTCCACTACTTGTTTCCTGCGATCAAAGTTAAATCCCTCTACCTTCTTTTGAGCATTTTCAATAGCTTTAGTCACTAAGCCTGACTCCAAGGGAGTGTTTTCGTCAATGCCAAATTTATCCATCAGGTTTTCCACTTGCACACCACCAAAAACCCTCATAAGATCATCTTGCAAGGAAACAAAAAATCTTGATGATCCTGGCTCTCCTTGCCTACCGGAACGGCCTCTTAGCTGATTATCGATTCTTCTCGATTCATGACGCTCGGTACCAATTACGTGCAAGCCACCCAATTCCATAATTTCCCGCTTTTCTTTCTCTGATCCAGGGTCACCCCCAAGCTTGATGTCTACACCTCTACCGGCCATATTTGTAGAAAGTGTTATAGAATGTTTCTTACCCGCCTGGGCAATGATCAATGCTTCCTTTTCGTGGTTTTTAGCATTTAGAATCTCATGGGAAATTTTCCTGCGTTTAAGAAAATCGTGCAGTAACTGAGATTTCTCAACACTTGTAGTACCAACCAAAACGGGCTGTCCTCTTTTATATTTTTCCTCAATTTCATCAGCAGCGGCCTTGAACTTACCTGCCTCAGTCTTGTAAACAACGTCGTTGTAATCCTTTCTTATTACGGTTTCATTAGTTGGTATAACTACAACATCCAATTTATAAATTTTGTAAAATTCCTCTGCCTCCGTAGCTGCAGTACCTGTCATACCTGCTAATTTTCCATACATTCTAAAGTAATTCTGATAGGATATTTCCGCCATGGTCCTTGATTCTTCCTGGACTTGTACTCCTTCTTTGGCCTCCAGTGCCTGATGTACACCTTGAGAAAACCTATTACTAGGTAATAATCTACCCGTAAATTGATCAACAACCACAATTCGTCCTTCTTTAACAATATAGTCTTTGTCTTTTTCGTATACCGTGTGCGCCCTTAGGGTCTGCTCAATTAAATGCACCATCTCAAAGTCCTCTTCGTAAAGGTGGGAAACCCCTAGCATTTTTTCTACTCTTCTTATTCCCAGATCAGTCAAAAACGCGTTTTTATGCTTTTCTTCGATCTCATAATCTGTGTCTTTTAGTAGCTTTCTGACGATATCGCCAGCCTGATGATACCTTTCTGTGGGTTGTGCATAGGAAGTAGAGATGATCAACGGTGTTCTAGCCACATCGATCAAAATTGAGTCAACCTCATCCACTATGGCAAAGTTATGTATGCCCCAAGTCCCGTTGCTACAAGTTTGCGCCATATCTTCAAGGTTTCTAACCATATTATCTCTCAAATAATCGAAGCCAAATTCATGGTTTGTTCCGTAGGTAATGTCAGCTTTATAAGCATCAGCTCTGGGGACTTCTTTAAGGTGTATGGCATACTCATCCTGAAAAGTACCACCCTTATAATCTTTATCGTAAATAAAAGCTTTTTCCTGCATGATGACACCAACACTAACCCCTAAATAATGATATATGGGGCCCATCCAACCTGCGCCATGCCTTGATAAATAATCATTTGGGGTGACTAGATGCACGCCTCTGCCAGTTAATGAGTTTAGATACAAGGGTAAGGTGGCGGTATTAGTCTTACCTTCACCGGTTTTTTGCTCGGAGATCTTACCTTGGTATAAGACAATGCCGGCAAGTAGCTGTACATCGTGCAAACTAATATCCTGAGTTCTTTTTGTGGCCTCCTTAACGAAAGCGTACGCTTTTGGCAAAATTTCCTCCAGATATTTGTCTTGTTCTTTAGCGGATAATTCCCTGAGTTCAATTTTCCACTTACTTGTCTGCTCTCTTAGTTGCTCTTCGGAAAGCTTCTCTACCTCCTCTTCGTACTCTTTTACTTTTTCGACAAGAGGATAAAGCTTTTTAAGTTGCTTTTCGTTCGAATCAAATAATTTTCCCAACATAACAGGATGATTATATCTCGCTTTGCTCGATATTATAAACAAGTAATTATAGCATTGAGTGCCAAATTTGCTTCTTTACAGAAGACTGCTTTTTGATATTATTCACTTAACAATCCTGTTTCTAACAAACCACATAAGAACAAAAAGGAGGAGAGATGCACCAAAAGGCTAGTGTTTTAGATGACCTTGAGAAGTACAACCAGGTCGAATTGTTGCTCAGGGGTTTAAGAGACAAACTCCAAATTGAAGGTGATGACACTGCAACTGAGGATGAGATTGAAGATCTTCTCGATATCATCGAAATTGCAGAGGCTCTCAACGCTCTCGAAACCGGGAAGGAAGTGGATCTTAAGGGGATTTTTTCTGCACTTCGTCATCTCTACATGAGAGTGTACGATTCAGCCCACAAACAAGCAAAAAGAGCTGTAGGCGAGGATCACGAGTCCATCATAGATGAGCGAATTAAGTGGCTCGATGAACAGAGAGAGCGTCTTCTCGATGACCTTACCAGAGACATGGCTAGTCTAGGTCTGTTCAAAGTCGAAGGATTGGTCAGCTCGCAAGATTTTTCGCCTACGAATCGTAAGGCACTTGAGGAAATCATCTCCAGATTTCTCAATCAGTAGGTTAAGTATTAAAACCTAAAATCCCGAACCACCCTGTTTCGGGATTTTTCCTTTAGCTGCCATATATTATTCGCTAATAATCTACAAATAGCACTCTTTTCCTCTAAGTGATACACTACAAACATCATTATTATAACAACTAATAGTACAATATTGGGTGGTCTTTTTTATTGGCGGTTCGTAAAGATGAGATTTTCAGGCAAATGACAAAATTACCAAGAAAACAAGCAATACACGGTATATAATGAATATATACAGGTTATTTGTTTTCAAGTACTTTAAAAGGTAGCCAATGACCAGTATTCCCGTTACGGTACTCGATAAAAAACCTATTAGCAAGCTGGGATCTAAGTATAGCTCACCATAAGAATCAATTATTTTGAACACACCTGCTCCAATAACCACGGGGATAGACAAGATAAATGAAAATCTGGCAGCCACCTCTCGTGTTAAACCCACTAATATTCCTCCGGCAATAGTAGAACCGGATCTAGATACTCCTGAGAACAACGCCAGTGACTGAAAACCACCTACTATAAGTCCACTACTTAATGATAATTTTTCAACATTATTTATTCTCTCCGAATGCCACTTTTTCTTATAAAAAATTTCTGCCAAAAACATGATCAAACTTCCCAGTAGTAAAAACATGATCACGAATTGCGCTGATCTTAAATTGGACTCAATAAAACCACCTAAAATAAAACCAAGGATCGCAACGGGAATAGAGCCTATTAATATCAGGCTTAGATACCTCTTACTTTTAACTGCAGCAAGTAGGTCCCGCCAAAAGAATACAATTAACGCCGTTGCTGTGCCTAAATGAAGTATAGCGTCAAATGCCAAAGATTGTATTTCCCACCCTAGCAGGCTTGGTAGCAGTATGAGATGTCCGGAGGAAGAAATAGGGAGAAACTCAGTTATTCCCTGTAGTATTCCCAAAATAAAGGCTTGGAAAATATTCATGAAACTATCTTAGCTAAACACGGCCATAAATCAACACATTATCAGAATTAGTATATCCGGCAACAACCAATGTTTGCACATCATGGAAAAACTCTTGTATAAAATCAATAAAATAGTTCACCTCATCTTGATGTTCCTTGGTGTACATTCTATTAAATATCACCAAACCACCAGGCGAAACCATGTTTTTTATTGCCGAGACAAAGTTCCCGGATTTACCTAGCTCCGGATACTTGCTACCTATATAAATATCGACAAAGGCTACTTGGAAACTTTGCTTATAAAGATCAAAGTTTTCAGGTTCCACAATTACCCTACATGCGTCATCTACAATAACCCGATGGTTACTAATGCCTTCCAGATCAAAGTATTTCCTAGCTATATCAACCATTATGGGATCAATATCTATACTAACTATCTGCGTGTCCGGGAAATCTTTGTTAATAAGGTGTTGCACGGTCGCACCACCCAGGCCAAGTATGAGAATGTTTTTCAAGTTAGGTTCGTTTTGCTTCAACACATCGATCACACGTCCCCAAACTAATCTTCTTGCACTTGGTGCGTCCCAATTTAAAGATTGCTCTTTCCCATCTACCTTGATCTTACGTGTTTTTCCTATCTGTACAACATCAATTTGACCATTTTTATCAGACACTGTGGAATAAACAACTTTGGGTAACATTAATCCTTGAAATGGGAGTACTGACATCACTTAAATATTATATCAACTTAAATTTTTACAGCATCAAAACCCGTAAATTTCCTCAAAGCCTTAGGCACAGATACCGATCCATCCTGATTTTGGTGGTTTTCCAAGAAAGCTGCAAGGAGCCTAGGTGAAGCAGCCACTGTATTATTGAGAGTATATACAAATTTAATTTCTCCACTCCTTGTTCGGTAACGTATGTTCAATCTTCTCGCTTGAAAATCTAAAAAGTAAGAATCGGAATGTGTTTCTCTATACTTTCCCTGAGCAGGAAACCAGGTATTTATATCATACTTTTTCCTTTGTCCAGGACCTAAATCAGCAGTACACATATTAACAACTTGATACGGTAGCTCTAAACCACCAAGAACTTCCTCCGAATAAGAGAGCATTTTTTCGTGCCATTCTCTGGAAAGATCCTCACCCTCAGGTAAAAGAACAACCTGTTCAACTTTAGTAAACTGATGCACCCTAAAAATACCTTTCGTATCTTTGCCATAACTGCCAACCTCTCTTCGATAACATGGGCTCACCCCGGCTAGCTTTATAGGTAAATTCTTTTCATTTAAGATCTCATCCGCATGATAGGAAGTTAAAGATACTTCAGCAGTACCTATTAAAGCCGCACTGTCCTGGTTAAAATAATGGTCATCTTTACCCCATGGAAAATAGCCCGTACCCTCAAAATAATCCGGCCTCACCATATGAGGAATATCAAGGACGTCAAAGCCTTTTGATCTTATAACATGCAAAGAATAGTCCAAAATAGCATTTTGCAAATCAACGCCTTGGTTTTTTAAAAAATAGCTGCGGAAACCTCCTATTTTCACCCCTCTTTCCAAATCTATAATTCCCAATTGCTCACCAATCTCTAAATGATCCTTAGGTTCAAAAGAAAAGTTAGGTTTCTTTCCCTCCTCTCTTTCCACCACATTGTCCTCTTCACCCTGCCCATAAGGAACGTCATCGGCAGGAACATTAGGAACCCATAACATCAGTTGATCTAATTTTTGCTTAATGAGCTTTAATTCATCCTCCAGTTTTAACAAGTCCTCTTTGACACCGGTTGCCTCAATAATTAGTTTATCGCGAACTTTTTTATCCTTAACTTTTGAAATATCATCCGAAAGAGTGTTCTTTAAATTCCTCTTTAATTCAACCTTTTTCAAGACAAGCAGATAATCGCTATCCAATTTTAATAATTCATCAATATTAACTGTACCCACTAATTGCTTATCGTGAACAGCTTTTTTTACTTTATCCGCATTGTCTCTAATAAATTTAATATCCAACATACACTTTTATTATATCTCACTACGTTCGATACATCACTTAGTGATTAAAAACAAAAACCACCAAAAAATGCTATTTTTTTGTAAAAAGGTTATTTTTAGTCAATAAACCCTTTAACCATGGGAAGATTTATATTGACCGGATAAACTTAGTTTGTTAGAATCGAGGCCGTAGAAATAATGAGTAAAACAACAAAGAAAGTAATATCTAAAGACGGAAAAGTCATCGAAACACTTCAGGCAGGAATGTTCAAAGTAGAGTTAGAGGACGAGACTATTGCTTTAGCTACATTATCTGGTAAAATGCGAAAGTTCCGCATTAGGATATTGGCCGGAGACACAGTAAAGATCGAGTTTTCTCCCCATGATCTAACTAGAGGTAGGATTACCTATAGATACAGGTAACCATTTTTATATGAAGGTACGTGCATCTGTAAAAAAAATGTGCGAAAAGTGCAAAATTATAAGAAGAAAGGGTGTCGTGAGGGTTATTTGCTCAAGAGATCCTAAACATAAACAAAGACAGGGTTGATTCTATGGCTAGAATTGTAGGCATTAACGTTCCGGATGAAAAAAGAGTAGAAACCGCCCTAACCTATATACACGGCGTGGGGGCAACTATCTCGAAGAAAATACTTGAGAAAACAGGTATTGGTCTTGATACTCGAGTAAAAGATCTCTCTGAAAGCGATCTGGCTAAGATCCAAAGTACTATTGTGGAATTACAGGTTACGGTTGAAGGTGAGCTAAAAAGAATAACTAGACAAAACGTGCGCAGGTTAATGGATATCAAATCTTACAGAGGCCAAAGACACCGAGACGGGCTACCGGCAAGAGGACAGAGTACAAAAAGGAATGCTAGAACCAAGAAAGGTAAAAGGAAGACTGTGGGAGGTCAAAAGAGAAAGTTAGTCAAGAAATAACAATTTATGGTAAAACCATCAAAGAGAAAAAAATCCAAAGATAAAATAATTCCTTCTAGCGGGAAGGTACACATCAAGGCTGGTTTTAATAATACGCTAATTACCATTACAGACCCGGACGGCAACACTCTTTTTACAGGCAGCGCCGGAAAAGCAGGTTTTAAAGGCTCTCGAAAATCAACCCCCTATGCAGCCACTAAAGCTACTGAAACTATTGCCTCCCAAGCTCGCAATGCAGGGCTAAAAGAGGTTTCCGTAACGGTAAAAGGTCCCGGATTGGGGAGAATACCTGCTATAAAAGCACTAAAAACTGGAGGCTTACACGTAATATCAATTTCGGACAGCACACCGGTTCCCCACAACGGTTGCAGACCTAAAAAGAAGAGAAGAGTTTAAGAATGGCTAGATATAAAGGACCTAAATGTAGATTGTGCAGAAGAGAAGGCGAAAAATTATATCTTAAAGGTATGAGATGCCACACTGATAAGTGCGCTATTAACAAAAGAAACTACGCGCCCGGTCAACATGGAAACTCCCGAAGGAGAAGAAGAAGACCCTCTGACTACGGTAAACAGTTACGAGAAAAGCAGAAAGCAAAAAGAATTTACGGAGTTCTAGAAAGACAATTTAAAAAATATGTTGATGATGCGTTGGAAACAAAAGGGGTATCAGGCGAAAAGCTTTTAAAACATTTGGAAACTAGATTTGATAACTTGGTCTTTCGAAGCGGTTTTGCTGTTTCTCGGGCTCAGGCCAGGCAGTTTATTAGATCAGGGTTTTTTGAGATAAACGGTAAAGTAGCCACCATACCTTCCATGCAACTGCTAATTAATGATATTATCAAGCCAGTAAATTTCGAAAAGATCCATTTAAGAGAAGGTTTTGTACTTCCTGAATGGCTTGAAGCCAACGTAAAAGAAAAGTATGTAAAATTTGTTAGTCTGCCCACATTAGATAATTCACTAGAAAATATCAATGTGCAGTTAATTATTGAATATTATTCTAGATAAGGAGAATTTTTATGCAAATTACTTCTAAAGATTTAAAAATTAGAACCATCTCCGAAACAGATACACAAGGTGTATTTGAGTTCGACCCATTACCTAAAGGTTTTGGTCATACCCTAGGCAATACACTCAGAAGAGTTTTGCTTACTTCAATGGATGGCGCGGCTATTGCGCAAATTAAGGTTGAGGGAGCCAATCACCAGTTCTCAACTCTAGAGGGAGTAAAAGAGGATTTAGTAGAAATTATTCTAAACTTGAAAAAAGTTCGCCTAAAAAAATTTAGTGACAACCCGGAAGTGGCTATTTTAAAAGCAGAGGGACCAGGAGAAGTAACTGCTGAGAAAATCGAATCTACGGCAGATATAGAGGTTATAAACAAAGACTTGCATATAGCTACCTTAGCTAACAAAAAAACTAGACTAGAGATCGAACTAATAGTGGAGTCAGGGGTTGGTTACTCCCCTATGGAAGAAAGAAAAACTTCCAAAGTTGGTGTGATCGTCATCGATGCTTTATATTCTCCGGTAATTAGTGCCAATCTGGAAATTGAGGAGACAAGAGCCGGAGGTAGAACCGACCTTGACAAACTCGTTCTCACGGTGGAAACGGACGGCACGATCAAACCTTCCACGGCTGTCTACAAATCCGCAGGTGTTCTTTCCAGGTTCTTTGAAGTATTAGAGAAGTGGGAGCAAGAACCGGAAAAGAAACCGGAAGACATAGAAATTCAGACCGGAGAAGTTTTGAACATTGAGGAGATCCTCGTTGATGAGCTCCCTTTACAAACTCGAACCGTTAACGCACTTAAAAAAGCAGGTGTTGATACCTTGGCAAAGTTGTCCAAAAAGTCCGAGGAGGAATTAGCTGACATTAAAAACCTTGGTGAGAAATCAATTTCCGAGATCAATAAATTGCTGGTCAAAGAAGGTCTGAAAGAAAAATGAGACACAGAGTCGCTAAAAAGACATTGCAAAGGGACAAGAGTCATAGAGTAGCATTACTAAAAAACCTTTCCACTAGCCTTATTATCAACGAGAAGGTTATAACAACAGTTTCCAAAGCAAAGTACTTAAGACCTCATATAGAAAAACTTATTACTAAGGCAAAAAAAGGAAATGGCTTTAACAACGTCAAGTATATGAAAAGCAAGCTTTTCAAAGAAGATGCTGTACGAAAAATCTTGAGTGATTTAGGCCCAAGATTTAGTAAAAGGCCTGGAGGCTACACCAGAATAATTAAGATCAAGAATAGAGAAGGTGATAATGCTCCCATGGCAAGAATTGAGTTTGTTGAGAAACCAAGAAAAAAGGAGAAAAAGGTTACTGAAAAGGTAGAAAAGAAATCTGGGAGAAAAATAACAGCTAAGAATGTTAAGAAAAATAAGGCGAAAAATAAGGAAGCTATAAAATGAAAAAGACCTATATCCCAAGCAAAAATGAGATCAAACAAAACTGGCATTTGATAGATGTAGATAACAAAATCCTCGGCAGAGTAGCTACGGAAATAGCCACATTACTTACAGGAAAAAATAAACCAAGCTATACTCCTCATATCAACGTGGGAGATAAAGTGGTGGTGATCAATGCAGAGAAAATTGCAGTGACAGGAAGAAAATTAACCCAAAAAAAATATCACAGATTTACAGGCTACCCCAGCGGAATTAAAACCGAGTCTCTGGAAAAACTACTGGAAAGGAAACCTACGGATGTAATTAAAAAAGCTGTGTGGGGCATGCTTCCAAACAATAAACTTAGAAAAGAGAGAATCATCAATTTACATATCTACAAAGGTGAGGAACATCCACACCAAGGGCAAATAAAATAATATGGCAAAAGTAGACTCACAAGACAATTTGGTTATGACCTCAGGAAAAAGGAAAACAGCCATCGCCAGAGTATTCCTTTACCGAGAAAAAGGTGATATTTTTGTAAATGACAAAAAGATTGATGATTACTTTACCAAAGAAATTGAACATATTGCTTGGAAAAAACCCTTTCACATCATAGGTGTTTCACATCCTGATACTCAGTTTAGAGGTACCATTAAAGTTTTTGGTTCAGGGAAATCAGCCCAACTTGATGCAATAACACACGGAATCTCCAGAGCGTTAGCCAAAATGGACGACGAATATAGGACAGCGCTAGGAAAAGCCGGTTTATTGACCAGAGATCCCCGAATGGTGGAACGAAAAAAGTATTATTTAAGAAAAGCTAGGAAACGTCCACAGTATTCAAAGAGATAACCTATCCTTTAACAACTCTTTTAAATGTAGTAATTCACTTTCTATATTATTAATCTTTGATCTCAACTCGTACTTATGGACATCATTCATATTAACAATAGGTGTATTGTAGATCGAGGAAATCTTATCCAAAACTTTTAAAGGAGGGCTTGTTCTCCCCCTCTCATAAGCAGAAATAGTTTTCCCGGAAAGTCCTATTCTCTTAGCAAAACGATCCTGGGAAAGATTGTAACCATCTCTTATTTTCTTTATTTTTTTTCCAATATGTTCGGGCATGGCAGTTATCTAAATTAATTAGAAACTAACATATTGTAACAAGTATTGCAATAACCTATATTGCATATATGTACGGAAAACTGACCTTAAGGGATTTCGATAAGGGAAATCAGCCTCGCGAAAGACTCGTAAATAAAGGCTCGGAAGCTCTTTCAGATGTTGAGCTGATGGCCATAATATTAAGATCCGGAGGAAAACACAAATCAGTTTTGGATATTTCCTACGAACTGCTAAAAAAACACGGCAACCTGGTTAATATATTCCAATGTGATCTGGAACAGCTGGCAAAGGAGAAGTACATCGGGCGAGTGAAAGCCATAACTATAATAGCTGTCTTAGAAATATCTAAAAGAATACATTTGGCAAATAAGAAAGAGTATAGGTACATTCACAAACCCAAAGATGCCTTCCAAATAGTAAAGAAAGAACTTTTTGGTAAACGGCAAGAACATCTTTACTTAATTTCTCTTGATACTAGAAAGAGGTTTCTTTCTAAGGATCTGATCTGTATCGGATCTGTTAATGAAACGTTGATTCCTGTTAGGGAAATAATACAAAAAGCATTACTAAAGGACGCCGTCAATATTATCCTTGTGCATAACCACCCCTCTAAGGATCCCAGTCCCAGTAAGGAGGATCTAGTAATTACCGAAAAAATTGCAAAAGCATGCCAACTAACCGGTTTGTCGCTTTTGGATCACATTATTACGGCTGACAATGAGTTTGCTAGTATAAAAAGTCTAGATTTATTTAATAGTGAAAAGTTAAGCAATGAAAGGAGGTGAAGAAATGAAAACAAAGTTAATTGTGATTTCCAGTTTGGCAATCTTAATACTAATTCTGGCCGGTGTGTCGTGGGCTGCATTCGGAGATAGAAGTAAGATCTTAGGGAGCAGTTTTTCTGTGGGGAGTGTTACCTAATTCAATAGTAGATACCTTTATCTCCCCATCAATCAAAATATGGTCTTTATAGACAACAAGTTTCTTTACCCTAGACCTCAGTAGTTCTCTTTTTAGTAGACCAGATGCATTTCCCTCCCTTATTAGTTCATTGTACTTATCAATAAACTCCTCTCTGGCTTTTGTTAACGCGCTTTTCCTAACTTTGAAAATTTTAAATTCTCCCAATTCACCTTTTCTTTCTCCTAGCTGTGTGGATAGAGACTCACGTTCTTTACTAATTTCTTTCAGTTTAGTATCAAGGAGGTCTTCTCTAAATCTCTTTTTTACAAATTCCTCAACAGGGTAAGTACAATCAAATAGGAATAAGTGTGTCGAGATGAAGATTATAGGGTACACGAAACTAGAAAATATCTCAAAAAAACAGCTTTAAACGTCGTTTAATAAATGATATACGACATGCTCACAAATAGTTCTTTTATAGATAAGCTGATTTTAGTGCTAGTGAGGTTATAATCGTGTTTTTTATGATACTGGCTTAATAACATCAGCATATGGTGCAACAAATTGAGTACCTTCATCGGAGACAATTGGTGTTTCTTCTTTAATCGTTTTCCTGTTTTCTTCAGCAAGTTCCTGCTTAGAAATATCATAGTAAATCTCTCCTCCACTTTTAAGGTAATCACTTTTAACTTTTTTATCACTTATATCGATAATGATTTTAACCTTTGATAGAAGATCAAGAGATAAAATGTCTGCCTTTTTACACTTCTTTTGTAGATTACCAATGTGCACGCTGTAGACATCCAGTAGGCTTTCGTTTACTTCTTTATCTTTAAGCGAGGTCATTATTGCATTTACTTCTTCTTCAAGATATTGGGTATCAGAGTTTATAGTCTCTATTAAAGAATACAAATTTGAGTAATCATTAATGATATCAATACTCAGAATTTTAAGGCTTAAACCTGAGCTTAAAAATAATTTATAAAACCTGAGCATAAGTCTAATTACATTATCTTCATGATCGAAGGAAGCTTCTAAAGTTCTTAGGTTTCTGGACATATTTACTCGTAGTGGTATTAGCTCGTGTTCAATTTGGACAATTGTGTTCCTATGATCAATATACTTATCTCTACGTAATTCTCTTAAGCGTCTTTTAGATTCAAAGTGATCTGACCATATACCAGCAAATAAACCACCTGAAAAAGCTGATAATAATATTAATATGGCATCTTCCTTCATATATGTATATTATATGTCAGTTTAGTTGTAATATATCCTTACAGGCACCACGCTAGTTCATTAATGCAACAATAGTGATTGTGGTATTTACAAAATTATAAATGGTTGCTAAAATGTAAGCGTGCTAGTCGGGCGAAAGCCCTTCTTCAGCTAAGACATGTCTAAGCCGAGAGACTAGCACACTAAGAGCGCCTTTTCTGGCGCTTCTTTTTATTAGATTTCATTTTATTCTTATTCATAACACTTCCAAGTTTGTAAATATTGTTATAGATTCCTATTTTTTCAACGACTACTTTTATCTTCATTCTTGGGGATACTGGATGAATAAGCTCATAACTTATAAGGTCTTTCATCTTACCCTTATATTTTTTCTTTCTCCTTCTTATTTCTGAAATACTCTCACAATTTTCAATGACCTCTGGTGCGTATTGTAAACACCTAAGTCTCATATATTGATCGCTAATATTTCTAGGCATTCTATTTGAGTCGTAAATGAGATGATTAAATCCTTCTGATGTGAAATGAACGTCAGATTTTAGAACAGGACAATAAACCTTTTTAATTTTTTTGTAGTCTTTACGCTTTTCTTCAATTAATTTCTGTATATCTTTCGTGATCAATTATCTGTCTTTCTTATAGTACTTTTATAAAACAATAAGCTGGTCTACTACCAATCCCTTGCTTTTTTAACGGTAACTCTCTTTAGAAATTCCTGCAAAAGTCGCTATTTTGCGCCCATAAAGTAGCACTCCAAGGTCTTAGGTGTCAAGTGGTGATTTTCTAGGTACGCGCAACAATTAAACATAACATCCAGGAGTCCCGTTAAATTTATTGTAAGCAAGCTTTTATAACCATCGATAGTGGTATATACCTCACTCCGAGTTTATATTTTGCCAAAATATCTTTGGGTGGGGATATCCACCATAAATGGCGGCACTCTTATAAGCCTTTTTTACATTCTTTAAACCCTGCGTAGTCAAAACTTTGGTTAAACGCCCCCTGTACAGTTCTCTCGAAAGCTTTGGTTTAAACACAGGCATGCAAATCCAGTCCAGTATTTCCTCAATCAATGTATGCTCTTCATCCCTAAGATTTCCTGCTTTAATAGAGTAGCCTTTATTAGTCTTTTCAGTTTTATCACTATATATAGTCTTGTTAGAGTTCATCCTGTGGTACGTTCTATGGGGAATCTTTGATTCATTCTGTGGTGCAAATCCAATCACAGAGTCCACTTCATTTATCGTTACAACAGTTCCCTTTCTTGAAGGGCTCTGCTCTATTAACTGGTACACGTTTTCTAGTCTTTTAAGTGCCTTGCCTACAGTTCTGTGGTCACATCCAAACTCTCTGGCTATTTCTCTCCAACCACACACGCACTACCCACGTTTTAGGGTGTATACCTTACCCGCACTTTTAACAGCACCAGCTGAAATTCTTGTTCTAAGAAGTAAAAGGGTATAAATATGCTTAGCTAGATAGTCTTCCCCAAATACACTATTTAAATTCGAGGGAATTGGGATTTTATAACTTGATTTAATTATGTCAATATTATTCATCTATCAACTCTTCTCGGTCAAAATAATGTACCCCTTTCCCAAACATGCGTGGCACACTCTTCTATCAAAGGAAACAGTCCCAAACCCATTACAGACCAGGCATTTATGCGGTTTTAAATCATTTCTATTTTTCATCGTTTTATCCATCTTTTTTATTTCGCTTTCAACAAAAAGGCTGACATATACACCCAATTCCTTGGATAGATATACCGGCTTTTCAGCAGGAACTCTGCTGTCACCTTTTTTACTGCAGCATTATAGACATGTTTTTTAAGTTTATGCAAATGCCGTATTTTGCTTTAACCACAGTAAATCATAAAATATATTATTTTAAAATATTTCAAGATTAATAATTTTTTAATTTTTGGGAAGTACGATGTTGGAATGAAAAATACAAGGAAACTCCTTAAGTTAATTGATTTACTAGCTCACCTAAACAAGAAAACAGGTAAAAGATACTATGTTTTAGTAACAATAGATGGTTCCTGGTAAAGAAACTACACGCCAATTCCTAGTATGTAAACGGGAATATCTATATCTGAAACTCCTCTGGCATTTAAATCCCATACAAACTGTTCAAAATACGACACGCCAGTAGACATCTTTGCCGCCAACTCTTTCACAGGAACTATCTCAACTCCGGCATCAATATGCCCTAAGTTACTAAAAATGGTCATTTTAGCGCATACATTGTAAACCATAAAAGAATACTTACCGAATTGCACCTCAACACCTAGCTTATTTTTTATAAAGTCCATTTCCCTGTATGCATTATTAATTTTTATTGGAGAATACCCGTCTATAAAGTATTCTGTCGGGTAATCGCATTTCTCTCTTATTCCATATTGCCACCCTTTAGATTTAAAGATTCTTTTAAACTCGTTATTCAATTTTCGTGGAGAGTACAGTGTCTTACCTGGCATAGTTTTTTCTTTGCTCTCCTTGCTAAAACTCTTTAAAGCATCGTTTAAACCGATTGCTTCTTCAATCTCTTTTAACTCTTGACTATAATTATTTTTTACATAATCCTCGCCATTAGCGAAGGAATACCTTCCAAATATTTTCATCTTTATTTAATCCAACTTATTGGTACCTTCGATACCTTTTCTTTTCCTGTTGGTTTGTATACTGGTTTACCTAGAGGCCTTATTCTTAATTTTCCAGCTCTTAATTTAGCAATTCTCTTCTCGGCTAAGCTAACATATTTTGCTTCCATTTCCATACCTAATGCATCCCTATTATGCATAATAGCACCAATAACCGTGGAACCCACACCCATAAACGGGTCGTAAACCAAATCTCCTTCGTTTGTTAATGCTAGAACACATCTCTGAACCAATTCCACGGGAAATTGACAGGGATGACCAGTCTTTTCAGGATGATTGCTTTTTACATTAGGTATTTCCCAAATTTCCTTCTCCCAATCCCCACAAATTATCTCCCAAAAATCTGAAGGATTCTTTCCTCTTGGATTACCAGAAGGTTTACCTAAATTTTTACCTTTATAGGAAAGCTTTCCTGGGTACTTTGCAGGAACTCTTACATTATCAAGGTTGAACACATACTCTTTATTCTTATCATTTTTTGTGAACCATAATATTGTCTCGTACCTACCCGAAAACCTTTTACTAGCGTGGAGTCCGTGACCAAAATGCCAGATTATTCTATTCCTTAGATGAAATCCAACGTCTTTAAAAATATTATAAAAATAAATATCTAAGGGAAAAACTTCGCCTTTTTTGATATAGTTTCCAACCTCCCATGCTAAACTGCCGCCGTCTCTTATTTTGGAGTAAATTGCTCGAGCAAAATCTTTATAAGGATGAAGGTACTTTTCAAAATCTTTTCTTTTCTCATATTCCTTTCCAATATTGTATGGTGGAGAGGTTATAAGTAATTGTATGCTATCATCTTCCAATTTTTTTACATGTTTGAATGTATCAACTTGGAGAATATCGTATTTACCAAATTTTTTTTGCATGTTTAATCCCAACTTTGACTGTGCCATAAACCTATGTTATCACACACACAAAACTATCAATTATATACCGGGTCATTACTAAACAATGAGGTTGTGAATTTGTGATTTATATTTTCAAAAAATAAGGAATACCAATACATTCATTATAGTTACTTTCTTGGTAGGAAGTTTCCCTAAAACGCATCCAATTCAGCAAAGGACGGATTATTGACAATTTCCTCTACAGCATCGCTATCAAATTTTTCGTTCTGCCAAAAACCCCGAAGTTCCAAATCTTTTGTTGCAAGGGGGTATATCCATGCAGTAAACACTTTATCTGCTTTATCAATAAATATTATCCTTACCTCCACACCTCCAGCAAGAGAACCACTAAGTGGAAACGTGACAAATTTGCTTCTATAATAACTATTGTCAAAATTCTTCAAACCAGTAATTTCGGTTTCTAAACCAACTATAGCTAGATGTGACACGCCGTCATTACCCCCGTCAAGATAATTATCTAAGGCTTCTCTCAAGAAAGTCACATACTCCAAGTCACTAATATTCTTTCTCCATTCTAAGTATTCTTCGTAATCGCCTATAGCTGGTTGTGGAAAGGTATCACCAGCATTATAAATATCTTCAATCTCTATTTTTGGTTGCTGTGCAGTTAACCCATTAGCTTCGCTAGGCTCAGTGTGCTCTTTAGCCCCGTTAGAATCATAAAACTTAAGGTCAGTCGGAAGATTGAATTTATTAGGCTCATAGGTAGTAATTTCTAGCAATATTGATATGCCTGTGACTAAAGTGACAAGTACTAAAGATACTTCTAAAAATCTTAGAATTTTTCTTCTTCCCCAGAAATTATTAAAAAACTTGAATGCTAATATAAACAAAGTAAACGATGCCAGTAATAACGGTAATATTTCTTCAGGAATACTTGGTTTGGGTGAGTACCCTATAAAAGCACCTATAATTGCGTATAAAATCAGTAAAAAGAGAAGTAAAACTAACCAAAATAATACCTTGACTATTTCGTCGGTTTTCCTATAGGAGAAAGCCAGACGCGTATATATTTTCTGTATTAATTCCTTAGTATATCTAAAACCATACAACTTAATTAATAATATTGTTCCTATTAAAAATGTTATCATTCTCCAAATATTATCTGAGAACCAAGCGCTATCTGAGAATTTAAACTCTGCAATCGGATTTATAACCACAATTAACAATATATAAACTCTTACCCAAGTCATGTTTTTACTCTGATATTCTTTATATGCAAGGTAGATTAGTGATAAGAAAATAATTATCTTGAAGTTATAGAATGTATTACTATTTGAAAGGTAACTAGGCTGTGTGGCCAACAACCAAATAAATAAAAATAACAAAACTAGTGGTAAACTTTTCAGTATAACCGAGTCAGACTTTATCATTGATAGTATTTTCTTATTGTAAGACTCTTTTAGTTCCATGGTATCCCAAACTGATTATTTTACTTATCTCTCTAATTAATCCTTATCTTTTTTACCTACTGCTCTTCGGAGTTCCTTTTTAGCAAGTGGAAAACTTATTATTCTTGATATTTTGTACTTTACTTCGAAATATTAACCACTTTTTTCAAGAAAAAATACAAATCCTTCCCACAAAATCATTTTACATCATAAACTATATGTTTACTTCCACACTGTAAGGTATAGAAATAAACTCAATTAGGCTGCTCTTTCCGTGGGGAGCGCAGATATCAAGCTTTTGGAAGATCTCGCAGCAGGTACCAATCCGGAAAACCTCGTAGACGAGCTGCCCGGACCGTCCTTTAGTGGGCTCCATCCCAATTGGACAGAAGATTATCCGCTAAAAATCTATAATAACGCTACGGGTCATATTCAACTAACCTCCAACGCCGACTATGAAACTATCAATGATCCGGATGATTTAAGACAAATAATCTATGTTGAACCCATTAATTGGAGTGATACAGATAACAATGGCTTGGTCGAAGAAGGAGAACTCGGTTCTTCTTTTGGCAGGAAGACCATCATCAAGTGGAAAACAGAAGGTTTTGACCTAAGCTCTATGAGCTCGGGTTCGGTGAAGGGAATGGTTTTAAGATTCTCCACGGATAATGTGTCGGACACAAAACAGGGAAAGAGCGCTATTTTCGATTTCGTATTCGACTCTCTAGGACTGGAATAAACGTTTAGAAGCCTCACCCGGGAGAGGCTTCTATTCTGTCAAAAAACCTGATTTTCTGCTATCCTGAATTTGTGCTGATACTGCCCAAATTGATCTATAACTTTATCTATTGGTGGATCTATGAGATACCAAGAAACACTTTTAATGTTCTTAAAAAGATCACCTATTTTGTAAACAACGAATTTTCTTTTACCTTAAACATCAAACTTATTTTCACACCTCTCTACGGCGACAACACAATCATAGGCAGGGTAATTGGTTTTATCTTAAGAATAATTTTTATAGTTGTCGGATTTTTCTTTGTAGGATTTCTAGCCTTAGCTTCTGTGATCTTACCAACCTCTTGGTATCTCCTACCACTTATCATGTTCTATTATCTTGGCTTTTGGTCCCTACCTATCGTCGCAGCTATGTTTTTATACCATATCTACATCACCATTGATCAACCTGATAAAAGAGTGGAAAATGTGGATGAAGAAAACAAGTTATTTTCTTTTAGGCCTCAAGTAAAGGAAATAATTAGGAAAATAAAGAAAAACCCCTCACAGGCTATAGCAAGTTTTATGAAATCTCCCGAAATTAACTCCTTGTTGGAAAAAGCAGAACTTACCGATATCAATTTCCCTGCAAAAATCGGCCAAGTAGAGAAACTCTCCACTAAAAAAGTAGAGGTTTCATCCTTTGTCTACGGCAAAAAGAACAGATCCAGATATGTAGAAAAAGAGCATTTACTTCTCGGTTTGCTTTCCTCCATTCCCGGTATAGATAATATCCTTTCGGAATTTGGCATTGAACTTAAAACTATTGAAGAAACCGCTTTGTGGATTGTCGGGAAAAGAGAGGATGAATCCAAGCTCTACTTCTGGCAGGAAGATTACGAAACATCAACCATATCAGGTTTCGGTCATGGCCTCATCGGCAGAGTTACGCCCCATCTTGATGCAATTTCAGTTGATTATACTAAAATGGCTAAGAAAGGCCGGCTTAAAAACATTATTGGCAGGGAAGACGAAATTAAGAAAATTGCTCAATTGCTTGGCGGTTCTAGAGAAAATGTCTTACTGATCGGAGAACCCGGATGTGGAAAAACCTCTATCGTTATGGGCATGGCGCACAGAATTATGCATGGGACAAAATACAAAACTTTGCAAAACAAAAGGATCGTTAACTTACAAACCGGAAGCCTGATTGCGGGGTCAAAAACAACCGGTGAAATTGCCGAAAAACTAAAAGACGCACTTGATGATGCTATCGGTTCTGGAGATATTATCCTCTTTATTGACGAGATTCATGCACTAGTTGGTTCTGTTAACGAAGGAGAGGGTTACTCCACAATATTCTCTATCTTAGAACCTCATTTATCCTCAAATCAGCTGCAGTTTATAGGGGCTACAAGCATAGAAAACTATCGTAAGTATATTGAATCCATAGGTTCTTTTTCAAGACTATTTGAAATTGTAGAAATCCCTGAATCCAACCAAGAAGATACCTTGGAAATACTTAAATACATAGCTGATCTGCAAGAAGTTACTTTTGGTGTCAGAATAACCATGCCTGCACTCTTAACAATTTTAAAACTCTCAGGAAAACTAATTCATAACCGAGTCCTTCCCGATAAAGCCATAGATGTGCTCATCAGATCCGTAGCCTTAGTCAATGATTCAACTAGGGTAGTCACTTCTAAAGTTGTGGAACAAGAAATATCCGAAATGACGCATATTCCCGTTACGGCAGTTACAGAAGAGGAGTCAGAAAAGCTTCTTAACATCTATAGAGAGATGAAAAAGTATGTGGTAGGACAAGATCACGCTCTAGAAAAAATCTCCTCAGCTTTAAAAAGAGCCAGAGTGGGAATAAGAGATGAGAAAAAGCCTATCGCCAGCTTTTTGTTTGTAGGTACAACAGGCGTAGGAAAAACAGAAACAGCAAAAACTCTCGGTAAGGTTTATTTTGGAGATGAAACTAATATGATCCGCTTGGATATGAGTGAATATCAACACGTTGACAGCATCGAAAAATTAATTGGTTCCTCAGACGGAAAAACAAGAGGTCTGCTGACAGAGGCAGTTCGGTCAAAACCTTTTGCCGTGATACTTTTAGACGAAATTGAAAAGGCGCACCATAAAATTTTGCTTACCTTCCTGCAGGTATTGGACGACGCCCGCTTAACTGACTCCACAGGAAGAACAGTTGACTTCACCAACACAATTATTATTGCCACCAGCAACGTTGGGACAAAGCAAATTCAAAGCATTACTGAAAAAAGTGGGTCATACGAGGAAATCGAGATCGTCGCCTTAAAAGCGGTAAGAGAAAACTTCGCACCGGAGTTTCTTAATAGATTTACGGATATTATTGTCTATAAACCCCTAGATCTAGAACACGTTCGAAAAATTGCCCGCATTTTACTATATGACGTGAAAGGGCGTACTCAAGAGCAAAACGTCAAGATTTCCTTCTCAGAGGAATTGATCGATGAATTAGTTAAAAGAGGCTACAATCCACAGTGGGGTGCCCGACCTATGGCCAGGGTAATAGAAGATTCCGTGGAAACTCATATAGCCGAGAAGCTTCTTACCAAGGAGATAAAGAGGGGGGACGTCGTCAAACTTGGCATAGAAGTGTTTGATGAGCGTCCCCATTAACCGGGTTAAAGAAATCAACGGCTTAAGTAGTACAAATAGGTTGTGATCAACGCCACTCCGGTAACCATTGAAGAGTAACCAAGAAAAAGCAGATCATTCACCCTTTGCTGGTACGGATGGCCATTCCCTGCTCTGGAGAGGAGAATCCTACTTTTCCTAACCCAGCCAACCCGAATACACACCGCACCTGCAATAAACAGAAAAGCGCCTATCACCAATAGATTTGGGCATGTCCTCATGCTCTACTCCTTTTAATATCATTGTTTATTGATGTTATACTACAAAAGTTGTGAAAGAGCAAAAAGAAAGACTGGAAAATCTAAGGAAAAACCTCTTCATCGAAGGGAAAAAAGCGAAGATAGTCAAACTCGAAGAAAGCCTTAACGATGAATCCTTATGGGATGATTGGGAAAAAGGTCAAAAGGTATCTCAAGACCATGCAGACTTAAAAAAGGATGTGGAAGATTTCCAAATGCTGGAACTAATGCTAGAGGAAAACGACCTGGAAAGCTTTGAAAAGGAAGTAGGAAAACTTGAGCTAAAGACTTTTCTATCAGGAAAACACGATAAAGGAAACGCCATAATAAGCATCCATGCCGGCCAGGGGGGAACAGAAGCCATGGATTGGGTGGAAATGCTGCTAAGAATGTATTTGAGATATTGTGAGCGGAAAAAATGGCTGACCACTGTTCTTTCTGAAATATCAGGGGAAGAAGCCGGATTAAAAAGTGTGGTTTTTGAAGTGAAAGGGAAATATTGCTATGGCTTTCTTAAAAAGGAAAGCGGAGTACACAGGCTAGTGAGACAGTCTCCCTTTAACGCAGATAATTTAAGACAAACTTCCTTTGCCTTGGTAGAAGTTATTCCCATGATCGATGATTCAATAGAGGTAGATATAAAAGATGAGGACATAGAATTTACATCTTTTCGAGCCAGCGGTAAAGGCGGTCAAAATGTTAACAAGGTATCCACTGCAGTGAGAATCAAACATCTGCCTACCGGTATTGTGGTAGAAAACCAAACCGAAAGACACCAAGCCAAAAATAGAGAAAAAGCTATGAAAACATTAAGATCAAAATTGTACACACTAGAGAGGGAAAGAACCGAAGCCGAAAAGAAAGATCTCAAAGGGGAATACAAAACTCCCGGGTGGGGAAATCAAATTAGAAACTATGTATTACACCCGTACAAACTGGTTAAGGACTTAAGAACAAATGTGGAACATACAAATCCGGAAGATGTCTTAGACGGCGATCTAGATCTCTTCATCGACTCACAAATTCAATTGTAAACCTTGATTTTTCAGTATTAATAAGAGAACTACGGCAAAAATAATAAAAACGGCTGTTTTTACCAAATCGGTTTTGATGTATTTAATGTGTAGTTGGTGGGTGGCCTTTTTAGACATAGATTTAGCAACTACTGTGTTACTCCTAAATCCACTTCTTACCTGTGCTCTAAGCAGCTCCTTTTTTCTTCTTTGGCTTTTTGATTTTTTAGTAGATTTCCTCTTAGACATACTGATATATTAACAGCAAATGATTACTCAGAGGGTGTGGTTTCTTTGACTTCTTCGTTATCAATATTGTATTCCCTTTCCGGCCGGTAAATAATATTAAAGATTTTTTCCGTTTCTTTATTTAATCTATTAACAGCCTTTATACTGATGGTATTTATTCCTTCCCTTAACTTAACCGAGGTTAAAAAACTGCCGTCAGGATTGGCAATAATTTGTTGATTATTAATAAAAACGTCAGAATCCAAATCCACCTGTCCAGTAATATCCATCACGTCATTAATTAATACCTGGTTGTCTTCCGGGTGGAAAATGTTCAGATTAGGTTCATCCGTATATTGTCTATATTGGAAAAAAAGGTAAATAAAAAAACTAAGTATCAATAAGGAAACAAAACTTATAATTAGTAGGGTGGGTGTAATAATGAATTTTTCCGGTTCCAGCTGCCTAAATTTTTTGTATTTCTCCTCTAATTTATCTTCGAAGGTGGGTTCGTACTCCCTACGCCATAAAGCTAGTATTTCCTCGGTATCCATGTCCAGAAATTCTGTGTATATTTTTAAAAAACCGGTAGAATGCACTTTTCCATCAAAAATTGAGTAGTCATCGTTTTCCAAAGCCTTAATGTATTTTTTATGTATCTTTATCAGTCTGTGAACATCCTCAATAGTATGATTCTTCTTTTGTCTGCTTGTCTTTAGCATTCGCCCAATACTCTTCATATTTTATTTTTTTTAAAGTAAATTTAATATTCTTCGTCTTCGTATTTCTGGGGCTTTTTTATATCTCCAACTGAAGGGTCATCAGATAACGGGATCGAGTCGATTAGCACTTCTCTAGCTTTACTACCTTGGGGAGGTCCCACAATGTTATTTTTTTCCAACTCATCCAGTATACGAGCTGCCCGAGCATAGCCGATGGATAATCTTCTTTGCAAAAGTGATGCCGAGGCTTTTCCCGCTGAAACTACAATCTCAATTGCCTCATGGTACTTTTCGTCTACTGACTCTCCCCCGGCCGCCACACTCTTTGATCTCACATCATCTGACGGTGTCTCAAGTATTTCTTCTTTATACTCAGGGGGTATTCCTTGATCCTTCAAGAAATTGACCACACTGGCTTTCTCATTTTCGGAAACAAAAGCACTCTGCAGCCTAACAGGATTTGCCCTATCAGGAGGAATAAACAACATATCACCACTGCCCAACAGTTTCTCCGCCCCTGATTGGTCAATAATTACCCTCGAATCCACAAGCCTGGTAACATTAAAGGCAATCCTACAAGGAACATTCGCTTTTATTAACCCAGTCAACACTTCTGCCGATGGTCTTTGTACCGCTAAAATAAGGTGGATACCCGTAGCTCTGGCCAATTGTGCCAACCTGATAATACTTTTCTCTACTGCAGTAGGATCCGTCACCATGACATCCGCTAACTCGTCGACGATAATCAAGATATATGGTAAAGCTTGAAAACCGGATTTTTGGTTGTACATCTCAATGTTTTTAGCTTTGGCACTTTCAAATAACCTGAACCTGCGCATCATTTCACCCTCAGCCCATTTAAAAACGGAGGAGGCTATTTCAACATCAGCAACTAGAGGGGTGTATAAATGAGGTATGTCTTCATAAGCATTTAGCTCAACTCCCCTCTTAAAATCCATTAAAATTAGCTTTACCTCCTGAGGAGTGGCCCTAAATAGTATGGAGAGTATGAGGTTGTGAATAAAGACTGATTTACCTGAATTTGTGGCTCCGGCAATCAGTAAATGCGGCATTCTACCAATGTCATAAACTTGCGCCACGCCACCAACATCTTTACCTAAAACAGTGGTTAATTTTGATTTGGCGCCTTTCATTTGCTCCGAAGATATCATCGATCTAAAGTCCACTTTTTCCCTAGTCCTATTAGGAACTTCAACGCCTATTAGCGCCTTACCGGGAATTGGTGCTTCGATCCTCACCGAACCTGTAGGAGATGCCAAAGCCGCTGCCAAATCATATTGTAGATTGGCCACCTTGGCAATTTTGATGCCGGGGGGTGTGCTTAGCGCATATTTTGTAACCGAAGGTCCTACTTGTACATCAACGACTTCCGCAGGAATGCTGAAAGAACTAAGCGTGTCTTTAATAATTTTTTTATTAGTTTCTATATCAACCCCATCCTTAGGTCTTACCGATGGTTCATCAAGAAGGTCAAGACCGGGCAACTTCCAAACTTTAGTATTTGTATATGGTAGATTTGGTGCAATGGAAACCAGAGAATCGTCCGACGCCATAGCTAAAGTACCAACAATAGCCTGTGGTTCCGACATGCTGGGTACTATTTCAAAAGAAGCTTCCCTATCTACAGTTTCCTCACCGGAAAGGCCAATTTCAGCCTCACCTGCATCCTCTCCGTAAAGCTCGTTTTCATCCATACCAACCATGCCTTCGGTGATCTTGATTTCATCCTTACTTTTTTTCCTAAACAGATTACCGGTTTTTATGTTCTCCCGGTAAAAATTAACTACTTGATCAATGGAAACGTTAAAAATTAGGATAACTGAAATTAATAACAATCCCAATAAAACTGCTAGTGCTCCAAAAACACTTACCATGTTTTTCAAATTAGTGGCAATCATAAATCCCACAAAACCACCGCCTTTCCCTGCCAAAGCAACTTCTCGTGCTATGTTCACATCAATGAAAACATGCAAAAACCCGGAAACTGCCACCAGTAAAGTGAGTAATCCAAGAACAATGCGAAAGTCTTTAATTCTGTGTCTCACCGAATCAATCATTAAAAGACCTGATATACCTGTAATAAAAGGGATAATAATCGCCGAGTACCCAAATACTTTTCTAATAACTAATTGAATTTTAGCGTTGATGAAATAATCAGGAGCAAGAAAGGAAATTAACGCAACCACAGAAAAAATTAACAGACCCACCGCCAACAGGGACCTTAAGGACTCAGGACTAATATTAAAACTCAATCTAAATTTCTTTTTTCTGCCTCTCTTGGCCATTAATCGTATGATAACAGGGATTAAATAAAAATGGAATGTACTATAATAAGCGGTTCTCTTCCTGTCTCTTTGCTTAGAAATTTTTTCAGGTCTTTTTCTATATTGGTCTTAATCCCACCCCAGTTATTGGCTATATCCCCATCTTTCTCAATAGCCTTATTAACTACGTCTCTGGATTTACCAAGAAGAGCTTTTGATTCCTTCACATAGATGAAGCCCCTAGTAATTATGTCCACCTTGCCAACTCTCTGCCTTCCTTTTCTGGAAACAGGTACAACAACCACCAAAACACCATCAGTCGATAATAATCCCCGATCCCTTATAACTATGGGGCTAAGTCCTATACCATCAACATATTGATCATGTACTTCAATTCTTTTCCCTTTTACGGCGCTATTATTACGAAATTCAACCACCTCTCCTTCCTGCAGTTCAAAAACACTATTTTCATTAAACCCCAACTTACCAATCATTTTGGCATAATCATGAATTTGTCGGATGGTACCCCCTATGGGAATAAAATATTTTGGTTTAACCAAGGAAGCAACCTGGGATAGATCCCCCCTATGACCATGTCCTGAAACGTGCATGGCATTTCTGTTCAAATGATCAATAACCTCCACCCCCATCAAAATCAAATTATCTACAACTCTCCCCACAGCAATGTCAGTTCCCGGAGGATTTGGCTCGGAGGAAAATACCACGTAACCACCTTTTTTCACGCTCACATGCCTATGTTCCCTCCGACTTAGCTTATCCAAAGATGAACCAGGCTGCCCAAAACATCCGGCGATTATATAAACAAGGCTATCTTGAGGTAAACCTTCGGCCTTTTTTACTCCCATAAAAGCGTTATCGGAAAACGGAAGGTACCCTAAATTTTTGGCAATGTTAATAGATTTTTCTATTGATCTACCTACCGGAACGACTTTTCTACCGGCTTTTATGGCAGCGTCAACAATTTGGCGTATTCTGGAAATATTCGAAGATATGGTCGTGATGAAGATCTGTTTTCCTTGTAATTCTCCAAAGAGAGAAGGAAATGTTTCGTCGAGTGATCTTTCTGACTCTATAAAACCATCCTTCGAAGCTCCCAGACAGTCAGAAGCCAAACAAAGAACACCTTCCTCGCCTATCCTAGAAATAGCTTCCAGGTCAATGGGTGCGTCAATAACAGGTGTTTGATCTATCTTAAAATCAGCCATGTGCACTACAGTGCCTTGCGGAGATTTAATCACCATACCCAATGAATCAGGTACTGAGTGATTCACATGAAACGCCGACACGGTAAACGCGCCTAAACTAACTGGATTGGTTGATGCATCAAATAAATGAAGACTGACAGAATCTTTAAACCTTTTAAACTCTTTTTCCTCCAACAGCTCTTTAATAAATTCCTGCGTAAGCTTGTTAGCATAGACTGGAACATTTAATTCCTTTAATAAAAAGGGTATAGCGGCAAAATGATCAGCATGGGCATGAGTAATAAAAAGACCTCTAACCTTGTGGGAATTTTCCAGCAAATAAGTCATATCCGGGATAATAAAATCCACCCCAAAATCTTCCAGTTCCGGAAATCCGATACCAAAATCTACGGCAATAATATCCTCGCCGTATTCATAAACGGTAAGATTCTTAGTCACGCCATCACCGATAGCAACAAATCTTAATGGGATATTTGAGGTAGATCCCTTAACTGCGGTCTTTTTTGTGTTCTTAAACTCCATAGTCATTCATTAAGTTTATCAGAACAACTTAAGTTGTCCATCTTGCTCATCATCCTCTTTTTCCTCGATAAAATCACCTGATTTGATCTGTTCCAGCACCTCAGGAATTCTCAAAAAATCCTTTTTCAATGCCTCCAGCATCTTGGGGTTTCTTAAGCCGGCAGCGGGGTGGTAAATGGGAAAAACAAAGAAATTAGTAGTTTTAATTAATTCACCATGATCTCTAGATATCTTTCCCGCCTTGTAAAAAAAATTCAAAGCAAAACGTCCTAGACTAACAATCAACACCGGATCGATAGTTTTGATCTGAGCAGCTAAATATGGGATGCAGGCGTGTATCTCGTCAGGAAGCGGGTCTCTATTTCCGGGAGGACGATGTTTGATAATGTTACCAATCCAAACATCTTCTCTCTTGTAACCCAGTTCGGCTAATAGTCTCTCCAATAACATCCCCGCCCTGCCTACAAACGGTCTGCCTGTTTCATCCTCCACAGCACCCGGAGCTTCTCCAATAAATAGTAGTTCCGAATCAACGTTACCCTCACCGGGAACGCCATGTTTTGCTTGCTTGTACAATCTACATTTTTTGCAATTTATAACATTGGTATCTATTTGTTTTACAATTTCCTCTTTTGTCATTTGATCTTCCCTAATTGTTCCAAGGTACTTATCACCTTTAAAGTGATGCGCCGCTTTCCGCGTTGGTATATTCGATCCGAAATAAAATAAGCCTCTCTAAAAGTCATCCAGAAATACTGGTCAAACTGAGTTTCACTTATTTCCAATTTGTCCGAAGAGGAATCAACGGTACAAAAATAGTATTCCTTGCCCATCATAGCCACTTCATTACCCCCATCATCAAGTAATGTGCCCACTTTATGCCTTCCCGGTTTAAACTCCATTCTATCTATTTCCACAAACTCCGCATTACTATATGCAAGATTCTCTGCAAAACTCTTTCCCAACTCTTCGACTATTACCCTTTTTAAGGCGCTTATAGGCTCTTCTTTATTATTGATCCTCCCTTGGGGAAGTTGCCATAATCCATATTCCTTTTTATAAAACATAAGTATTTTATTTTGGTTAATGACGCAGGCCACTACTCCAGGTCTGAAACCTTCTTTCCTTACTTCATCCAGTTGTTTAGGCGTAGGTGTTTTCATAACTCACTGAGGCAGGTATTGTTTGAGATTCTCTTGGGTTAAGTGAACTTCTGTTGCAGAGCCTTCCACTATGTTTTTGGCTACTTTCCTACATATTGATTCCAGTGTTCTTTCCAAACTTCTGATTCCTGTGTCATAACCAAACGGCCTAACTATGCCCGGCCAAAGGTCGTTATCAATAACCAGCTCACCGGGCTTAAGACCGGATCTTTCAAAAATTTGGGGCAGTAGGAAATCTCTAGAAATAATCACCTTTTCTTCATCTGTGTAGGAGGGCATCTTGATCACTTCCATCCTATCCATTAAGGCAGTGCTTATCGTACCCGTATTATTAGCCGAACACACAAAAAGAACTTCGGATAGATCAACTGGAAAATCCACATAGTGGTCACGAAATTCATTACTTTGATTGGGATCTAGAATTTCTAATAATACCGCCATGATATCACTCAGCAAACCTCTCTCTCCACTGGCCTTATCTATTTCATCCAGTAAAATAACAGGGTTTCTGGCACCCGTTTTTATCAAAGCCTTAACTATTTGTCCGGGCTCTGCTTCCGGCATAGACTTACTGCGCCCCCTAAGTTCCAAGGTAGAACCAATACCGCCCATGGCAATTCGAACAAATTTACGATCCAAAGACTTAGCTATGGACATGGCTAAAGTCGTTTTTCCTACACCTTGCAGACCAACAAACAATAAAACCGGTGTTTTAGCAAACATATTACCACCTCGTTTATTAATAAGGATCAAGGACGCCAGATATTCTAGAATTCTCTCCTTAACAAAATACATTCCGTAGTGGGTTGAATCTAAAATTTCCTTGGTGTTATCCAGATCCAACTTATCCACGGTTCTTTTATCCCAAGGTATTTTGGAGATTATATTTACATACCGGGAGAGAATATCAAACTCCGAGGAATAATGCCCCATCTTGGCCATCCTGTTTAACCTATTTAGCATTTGCCCAAGTCTACTTTCCAACAACGGGGGCAATCCCGAAATCTCATCGAGCGTTTTTGACAACTGCTCTAATTCTTCAAAGATATATTTATCTACATCACTCATTATTTCTAACCACAAATTTATTAAACTGCTTATCTTTTACTTCATTTATTAAAGGCAGAAGATCCTCCATAGGTGAGTAGACCATCATAAGATCAAGGACCTCCTCAAAATTATCGAAACTCATAAATAAAAGCTGGCCGCTGTCAGGTAATTGTGTCTTATAGCTTTTGTACTTAGGATTGTGCGCAATATTTTTCGAAATATCACCCGCAGACTCCTCTACACTTACCAGGAAGGGCTCATACTCGGTAATAACTAAAGCTTGTTTTACTTTACTAAGAAAATACTTTTCTGACTCCACAGTTTCTAAGAATTCCTTGTTCATAATCTTACTTTCCTGCTCATCCAGCATCAAAACAAGCGCTAGCCGCCATTCCTGATCAATTTTTTGACCGAAAATAATGTATCTTCCCGAAAGGTAATCTCCAAAATCATTTAGTATTCCCTCTTCGTCGAGTGCACCCCAAAAGAATTGGTAGGAAGCTAGTAAATCACTCCCTATAATATAAAAATCCACCTCGAAAGGAATGTACTTAGTTAAATCCCCAACGTCAAAAACGATATTCGGTTGTTCTAGGTTATAAACGACGGTATTATCATATCTTTCTTCCGGAATCTCCATAGCTACGTCCTTAACAGCCATTTCTTCTCTATCTTTTAGCTTGTTTTGCGTAAAAATGATGGAAATTATGGAAACAGCGGCTGCAACTAAAACCAGAGCAAAAGCAGTGAGGAACTTTTTATTGATATGGAGCTTAACCCTTACTTTCTTTTTTTCTTTTTCTGGGGGAACAAAAGAAGTTCTCTTAATTTGGAAGGTGGTAGTGTGGTTAATTAGTTTGTCATCTAATTTGTGACCACAAGATCTACAAAAGTAACCCTCATCATCATGTAAGTTTTTATTACAATTAGGACAGATTCTATTCACTTACCAAATTTTACCATCAATTACGTTTGTTGCGAGGTTTTTTGCTGGGCTTATAACCAGCCTCCAATATTTTTTTCGACAGACTCATCTTCCCATCCCTAGATACATCAAGTACCCTCACTCTCACGGTATCTCCGTCTTTGAGATGATCATGAATATCAGTCACATATTCGTTGGAAACCTCACTAATATGAAGTAATCCCACTTTTCCGGGTAAAATTTCCACAAATGCACCAAAATCGACCACTTCCTGTATAACTCCTTCGTATTCCTCCCCCGCCTTAACGTCCTTTACCATGTTGGTAACTATCTCAGCCGCTTTTTCCGAATTCTCAAGACTCGTGGAAGAAACTACCACTGTACCATCTTCTTCAATGGAAATATCCGTGTCGGTTTTTTCCTGTATCTCCCTGATGGTCTTGCCTCCCGGCCCAATGATGGTACCAATTTTCTCACTATCAATCTTCACACTAACTGTCTTAGGAGCGTATTGGGATACATCTTTTCTTGGAGTAGAAAGAGTTTTTTCCATAATATCCAACACATACAACCTACCCTCTCTTGATTGCTCAACAATCTTAGGTAGCATTTCAAAAGGAATGCCGCCCACTTTCATATCCACCTGGATAGCTGTAACTCCATCTCTTGAGCCAGTCATTTTAAAATCCAGCAACCCAAAGGCGTCTTCCATATAAGCTAGATCCGTCATGATCAACTGCTTTTCAAAATTTTTATCGGCTATAAGCCCCACGCCAATTCCTGCAATCATCTCACTGATAGGTACGCCGGCATCCATCAACGCCAACGAAGAAGCGCAGGTAGCAGCCATAGATGTAGAGCCGCTGGAGGAAAGCGTTTCCGAAACCACAAGAATCATATAAGGAAAGCCATCTTGCTCGGGAATAGCGGGTCTCAAAGCATTCTCCGCTATCATTCCATGACCGATCTCACGATTTTTAGGCCAACCTACTCTCCCGGTTTCTCCACTGGAATAAGGTGGAAAATGATAATAATGCAAGAATTTCTTGGACCTCTCCCCGTACATATCCTGAATAAGTAATTCTTGTGACGGCGAGGCAAGGGTAGTGGTCGTTAACATTTGTGTCTCACCACGAGAAAATAAAGCGCTGCCGTGTGTCCTTGGTAAAACACCAACCTCGCAAGTAATCGGCCTAATGTCCTCGGCGCCTCGTCCATCAATACGTTTCCCTGTTTCCAATATTTGCTTCTGCATGGCTTCCTTCTTCAATTCAGCTAGGGCCAGAACCATATCAACTTTTTTGTATTTTCCCTCCAAATCAGTGAGCACAGTCTCCGTCAATTCTTCAATCTCTTCACTAAGATCAGATTTATCGGCACCCTTACTCATTAGCTCATCGATCTTTTTTCCCGCTAATTTTTTAACATCCGAGATTAATTCCTCAGGAAGGGCTCTTGACTCATATTCATATTTTTTTCCTTGTGGATTTAGTTCCTTAGCAAATTCCATGATCAACTCATATAGTGGGTCTACATTATTTCTGGCGAACTCCACCGCGCCGAGGATCTTTTCTTCAGGTAGATTGTTGGCTTCTGCCTCCAAAGCCATTAATTTCTTATCTTTACCCACAAAAGAAACCATCATATCCAGCTCGCTACCGCCATGAAGTTGTTCATGGCCGGGGCACATGAGATACTTTTCGTCAATGTAACCCACCCTAGCCGACATCACAGGGCCGTCCCAGGGAATATCCGAAGCTGTAAGTGCCGCCGAAGTAGCAATCATACTTAAAAATTTGGGGTCACTATCGTGATCCAAAGAGAGTACAGTAGCGATAACCTGAACTTCGTCCATATAGTCATCAGGGAATAGCGGCCTAATAGCGTGGTCGATCATTCTCCCGGCGATAATGGCAGCATCAGTTGGTCGCCCGTCTCTTTTTACAAATCTGGAACTTTTGATACTACCGCTAGCATAAAACTTCTCTCTATAATTAACATTAAGCGGAAAGTAGTCAATATCGGGATTGTAATCAGCTGAGACTACAGTAACCAACATTACGGTATCTCCAAAACTAGCTTTAACGGACATATTAGTCATATTGGCTAATTTTCCTGCTTCCAGACTCAATTTTTTACCCGCAAATTCAATTTCTTTATATATTATGTTTTTAGTGGCCATTTTACTTAGTGGTCTCAGCGCAATGAGGATTAAGAGATGAGATACTTCCTACGAAAATTTCGTAAAAAATACTCCACTTCCTAATCTCCACGCAACCATACTCCTTAAAAAATTATTACTTACTTAATTTCCAGCTTTTTCACCAGAAAGTCATATCTCTCTTCGTCTTTTCGCTTTAGATAGGCTAAGAGTCTTCTTCTCTTATTTACCATTTGCAGAAGCCCTCTCCTGGAATGATTATCTTTTTTATGTTTTTTCAAATGATCCGAAAGTTCAGAGATCCTTTCCGAAAGCAAAGTAATTTGCACCTCCGGAGATCCCGTGTCACTTGCGTGCATTTGACTATCTTTGATGATCTTCTGTTTTTTTTCGCTATTTAAAGCCATAAACTCTAGTTATGATATCAAAACATGTTTATAAAATCAATCTTTATAGGGAGGGGTTTTAGAAATAATTCCTTTTAATAAAGCCTTAGCTGTCTTTTCATCCGGAGCTAATTCCCATTGAGTGGCTTTTTGCAGTACCAGAAGTGAAAGTGAACTAGTCTTAGGTTCTACGACATTAACAAAACCGAATCTCTCGTTCCTATCGGTTATGTCAATATTAATTATCTTTGAAGTTTTTGAAGCTTTGTCCAAACTCCTGTAGATCTGCCCTAGATCAAAAAGATTTTGCGCACCAATAATAAATAGGACATCAAAATCGTAACCTGCAATTTTCGATCTAATTTTCTCTCTACTGTTAAAGTTTGGGGGGATAGGACTTATGGTCAAATATAAAATACCCTCATCCGTCGTATAATTAACCTTTGAGGCTTGGGTATCAGAATAATCAATGGAAACAACCAAATTTCTTTGTTTAACTTCTCTGGTGATCTTATTTGCATTAATAAGGTCTTTCCCTTCCTCAGGCACTTTCCCGGGATAAATAAAGGTAACTTCTTTCTCACTGTTTATTAACATGTGATAAATTCCTACACTAGCACAATAGGCATCCAAACCTGCTACCTTAGAGGTCATTATGGCAATATTCTTTGCACCATTAAGCAATGTTGCTACCTTGTCTTTCACCACATCATTATTATTCATAAAATTAGTAGGGGCAAATTTTGTCTATCTGACAACAAAAAACACTATTTATATTCTTGGGGATTATACAATATTAACCCTATAGCGTCAATACTACATGACTTCCAACCATTGACCGACCTCAGCTTCTATAAATTGTGGTTTCAACAGAACTCCAAATTCGGTGCCTTTCCCTGCTACGCTTATTTCATCCTTGCCCGATTTAAGCTTTTTAATAGCACCAATGTAGAGGGGTTCGTCTTTTTCATCAAGATCCACGGGGTTTTTTTCGAAGATGGCTATTCTGTTCTTGGGTTTAAAACTACCGGCTTCAACTTTACAACCTATAATCTTATCACCGGATGGTAACTTAAATATTTTTAAAACTTGTGCTCGACCCTTAATTTTTTCCTCCTCAGATTTAGCAGAACCTTCCAAAAGCTCCGAAACCCCGTCTATTAATTCGTAGATGGTCTGATAAGATTTCGCAATCACCCCCAATTCCCTGGATAGTTCTTCAACTCGACTCGGTATTCCCACATTAAAACCCAGGACGATACCATCACCACTCTGTGCCAGCATCACATCCGAATCTGTAATCTCTCCTGTAGCTGCGCGCAAGAATTTTATGGAAAAAGTTATACCCACCGTAGAAGTAACCAAATCAGCCAAACTAGCCTTGACAGCTTCTAGTGTGCCTTGCGTATCAGCTCTCAATACAATAGAAACTACTTTTTTAGTATCCTTTCCGATGATTTCTTCACGGCTATCATCAACGGCTAAGGTAGCTAACTCACTCCCTTCCTCCACAACTAAGTCGCCTACATTTAGTACTTCCTTAAACCCGGTGATTTCTACGGGTGTGCTTGGTCCCGCTTCTTTAAGCATGTTTCCCTTGTCGTCCATCATGGATCTCACTCTCGCCGTATAACCACTGGCCATCACTTTATCTCTAACTCTCAGCGTACCGCTTCTGACGATACAAGAAACTAGCACGCCTCTCTTTCTATCCTTTTTAGATTCGATGATCATGGCCTCTAGTTCAGAATCGGGATTTGACTTTAGCTGTTGCAATTCGGCCACTAGTAAAATAGCGTCCAAGAGGTTGTGCAAATTCTTTTTAGTCTTAGCAGAAACCTCAACACAGACAACATCTCCACCCCAATCTTCTACCATGACGTTTTCTTGAGCCAACTCCTGCTTGGCTTTTTGTACGTCCGCATTAGGTAGATCCACCTTATTTATGGCCACGATAATAGGGGTGTTAGCAGCTTTCGCATAAGTAATAGCTTCCCTGGTCTGAGGTTGTACCCCGGACTCTGCCGCCACTACCAAAACCACAATATCAGCTGCTTTTCCCCCACGCGCCCTCATTTGAGAAAAAGCCTCATGACCTGGAGTATCAATAAAAGTTATTTTTTTGTCATGATGAGAAATTTGATATGCACCTATGTGCTGAGTTATACCTCCGTGCTCACCCTCTTGTACATTGGTATTCCTAACAGCATCCAAAATACTAGTCTTACCATGGTCAACATGACCCATGATTGTAACAATAGGGGGTCTGTATTCATTTTTACTGGTATTTTGTTTTGGCATATCCTTCTATTAACTTTCTGAGACATGTTATTTAAACATCAGTTTTAGATTCTGCTTTGTCCATATCTTGCTTTTCCTCTTCTTCCTCATCGGGATCAGGTTTCTTCTCAGGTTCTTCCTTCTTCTTTTTTTCTTTTATAGCTTCGTCCCAAACACCCCTCACCAATTTAGTGTCTTTCTCATCGGTTCCAGATTTTTCCTCGGATCCAAAAAGCCCAACAGTACCTTTAATATCAATCTTCCATTTAGTTAATTTATTTGCTAACCTGGCGTTCTGACCTTCTTTGCCTATAGCCAAACTTTGTTGATCCTCTGGAACTGATACTACAGCACGTTTATCCTCTTCGTCCAGCAAAACTTCGGTGACCATGGCGGGAGACAAAGACGCCGCGATAAATCTTTCCGTACTTGTCGAATAAGGTATAATATCAATCTTTTCCCCAAATAACTCGGCGATGATCGATTGCACTCTTACTCCCTTCTGACCAACACAACTGCCTACCGGATCTATTTTTTCTTCAGAAGATGAAACAGCCATTTTTGTCCTTGAGCCGGGCTCACGCGCTATTGCCTCGATTTTCACTACACCGGAAGCAATTTCCGGCACTTCTTGTGCGAATAATTGCTCAATAAATCTTGGGTCAGACCTACTGACAATGATCTCTGGACCTCTGTTGGACTCTCTAATATCCTTGACCAATATTTTTAATCTTTGATTTAACCTATACTGCTCAGTAGGTACCTGTTCTGATTGCAACATGATCCCGTAGGCAAAAGGTTTCCCTAAATCCAAAACAACCACATTACTATCTATTTTGAAAACTGTGGCTGTAATAATTGTTCCCAATTTGGCTCTGAATTCCTGTAAAATAACCTCTTTTTCTGTTTCTCTGATTTTTTGTAAGATAACTTGTTTAGCTGTTTGCGCAGCAATTCTACCAAATCCGGATGGGGTAACATTCTTACCTTCAACGAATATCTTTGCTTCACCCGTATCAGGATCCAAATCGACAGTCAATTCTTCAGCTTCAACCTGCTCACCGTGTTCCTTTCTGTCTTTTCTATACGCAGACACTAGAGCCAGTTTTATAGATTCGACGACTGCCTCCACAGGGATGCCTCTTTCAGTAGCCACTTGATTTAGTGCTGCATTAAATTCTGTTACTGCCATATTTTAACTAAAAAGGTGGGTACAACCCACCAAATTCCTTACATCTAAACACCTTTTTACCCTCGTTAAATTAACATATAACTAGTTTCAGGTCAACAAAGTAATTACTTAGCTTTCATGTACTCTTCCAATAGTTTTTTCTTTTTTTTCGAAAGCTTACTTGGTATTTTAACCATAACCTGCACTATAACATCCCCCCTACCATCTCTGTTTAACCTTGGCAGACCTTTACCCTTGAGTCTGATCTGTGTACCTGCTTGGGTTCCGGCAGGAATTTTCAATTTAGCCTTTCCCAAACCTGTACTATTCTGCAAATCCACCACAGGAACTTCTATAATATCTCCCAAGGCAGCTTGGGCCATATCAATTTCTGCCACAATACCTAGAGTATCGCCTATTCTTCTAAACTCCCCGGGTAATTTTAGTCTGAGTGTTAACAATAAATCACCGGGCGGTACATCTTTTGGCCCTGGCATACCTTTTCCGGAAAATCTAATTTCCGTGCCATTGCGCACACCGGCAGGGATCTTAATTTTCACCTTCCCACTTTCCACGTTTACTATCTTTTCCACACCAAAAATTGCATCTTTAAAATCTATGTGCAATTCATAATAGAGATTTTTACCTTGACGACGTTTTCTTCCGGAAAACCCCCGAAAGCCAAAAAAATCTTCAAAAATATCAAAAGGATCAAAATCATTAATACCCTCACCGGAAGTTGTATAACTATAAGTAAATGGTCCCCAACCTGCCTTTCCTGAAAAACCTCCTCTGAACGGACCTTCACTAGCTCCCGAAAAACCTGGACCGGTATGTCCAAACTGATCATACATCTTTTTCTTTTGAGGATCCCTTAGTACTTGATACGCTTCATTAATTTCTTTAAATCTTTTTTCGGCAGCCGTTTTATCAGACTCATTTACCATATCGGGATGGTGCTCTCTAGCTAATTTACGATAAGCTTTTTTGATATCTCCATCGCTGGCTTTTTTATTAATACCTAGTATTTCATAGTAATCTCTGTTTGTTGGCATGAGCGTATTCTAGCACCACAAATTACCTGATGCCAGAAAAATTAAGCCCCCACTTTCGTGGGGGCCAAATTAACGAATTAGATAATAAAATTATCTAACTGCATCTTTCAAACCTTTTCCGGCTTTGAAAGCAGCTGTTTTACTGGCAGGAATATGTAGGGGAGCTCCTGTCTGAGGATTTCTTCCCATTCTAGCTGCTCTTGATCTCACTTCAAAAGTACCAACACCCGTCCAAGTAACTTTCTCACCTCTGCCTAGTGCAGACTTTAGTGTTTCAGCTAGGGCATCCAATCCTTTTGCAGCATCTACTTTTGTCATACCTGCTCTATCCGCAATAGCGGCTATTAAATCTGTTTTAGTCACTTAAAACACCCCCTCTCGAAACTGCCATACTTAGCAACTGCCTATATACTAAGGCCTGCCCGGCGGCAAACAATTTAATAATCATAGTTTTCAAAAAATTCCCTAGAATTCTATACCCTAAGGTAGGATTTCGTCAATCCTATCAATAGAATTCTTGTCTGTATCTAATAGTACACCTCTAAACGCTTTTCTACCAGTATTTTCCCATTCAAATCGCTGATTTAATCCCGTTAAATAATATTTAATAATGATATCCTTCTCCACTCCCAGTACCGAATCAATGACACCAGTCATACCAATATCGCTAATGTATAAGGTTTTCTGGGGTAGAGCAATATTATCACAAGTTGGTACATGCGTGTGCGTTCCTACAATTGCGTCAACTTTTCCGTCCAAATAAAATGCCAAGGCATACTTTTCACTAGAAGCCTCCGCGTGAAAATCCACAATAGTTAGGGAGATGTCCTCGTCCTTATATTTCTCTAAAATTTTATCTGCCGCACGAAAAGGATCATCTACTCTCTCATTTAAAAAAACCCGTCCCAGCAGGTTTATTAATAAAACTTTTCCCTTCTTGCCTGTGTCAATAACCGCATGCCCTTCACCTGCAGTACCGGCAGGGAAGTTAGCCGGCCTAATTACCGGTAGAGAGTCAATTTCATCTGCAAAACCTTTTTGCCAAAAAATATGATCCCCGCTGGTAAAATAGTCGATACCTAGATCCATGAGCTCTCTGATCGTACCCTTGGTTGCTCCACGGCCATGGGCAATATTTTCAGCATTGGCCAAGACCAGATCGATCTTTTCTTTCTTGATCATTTTGGGAAGTAATTCTTTTACGACCTGCCTGCCAGGCCGAGCGACTATGTCACCAATAAATAATATCCTCATTATTGCCTTAACCTTTTTATCTCAAAATTGTCAATTCTATACAAATCCAAAATATAGACAGGTTCTTTGGTCGATCTGATAAAAACAAATCCTAGTGACATCAAGATTAAAACAAGTATGGTCATTAAGCAACCCTTAACGATGGAGCTCAACAATTTCACAAAGATGTAATACAAAATTATAAATAGTAGTACTGCCAAAAGATAGAACATACTTCCTATTTGCTTTATACCACTATTTTGCTGTTTTCGTAACCCTAGTTTCTCTAATAACAGTCACTTTTACCACTCCGGGATAATTTTGTTCTAATTCAATTTTTTTGGCAATTTCCCTAGCTAAAAACTCGGTTGAGGTATCATCTACCTTTTCCGGCTTCACAAAGACTCTTACCTCTCTACCGGCTGATATTGCATAGACTCTATCGACACCATCAAAATTTGAGGCTGCCTCCTCTAAATCCTTCATCCTCTTCACATAAGACTCGTAATCCTCACCTCTGGCTCCGGGTCTAGCCCCACTGACATGGTCTACTAAATTTACAATAGCTGACTCAATGGAACTAAAAGGCTTATCTTCATGATGCTCAGCTACACAATTGACCACTGCTTCCGAAATGTTGTATTTGTTTAGCAGGTCTACACCCAACTCAATGTGAGAACCTTCGTCTTCGGTAACTATTTTTCCAATATCGTGAAATAGACATCCCAACCTAACGGTGTCCACATCTGCACCCAATTCATGCGCGATGGCCACACCCATTTTGGTTTCTTCCAGAGTGTGCTCGATCATATTCTGACCATAAGAAAATCTATACTTAAACTTACCCAGCATTTGTACCAATTCTCTGGGAATATTATAGGCACCCAACCTATGACACAAGTTATCACCGGCTTTAAAAATAATATGATCTACCTCATTCCTGGTTTTATTGACAATTTCCTCAATACGAGCTGGTTGAATACGACCATCCTTTATTAATTTCTCCAGAGAAACCTTTGCCACCCCTCTTCTAATAGGATCGAAGCTGGATAAAAGTATTTCTCCCGGGCTTGAATCCAAATCAAATTCCACGCCGGTCAATTCCTCAAGTGCTCTGATATTTCTTCCCTCTTTACCAATAATTCTTCCCTTAAGATCTTCATCGGGCAGCTTAACTTTAGAACTGGTATATTCAACAATATAATCGGTAGCGCCAAAACGCATCGCCTCCACTAACAACTGTCTGGATTCTTCCTCAATGTTTCGCTTGATTTCCTCCTGCATAACTCTTATTCTTTTGGCTTTCTCTTCCGCAAGTTCCTTATCCACTTGTTTCAGAACTTCTCTTTCCGCCTGCTGACTAGTCATTGAAGCAACTTTTTCCATCTTTTCTCTTCTTAGCCTTAATAGTTCCGTGGCTTCCTCCCGCATTTTATCTATAGCACCCTTAGCCTTCTTTAAGGTTCTTGATTTTTCCTCCAATTCTCTTAATTTAGAATTTATCTCTGCTTTTTGTACAGCCGACTTTCTCTCTTCTTCCATAACACTTTTCTTGATCCTTCTCGCTTCTTCTTCCGCGTCGGTTTTAACCCTTAACGCCTCATCCTTAGCCTCCAGGATAATCTCTTTTGCTCTTGCTTTTATTCCTGCTAGTTTGGAACCGGCAACAGCCGTTTCAGTAACCTGAGCAGTCTCTTTTTCTTTTTGCACAAATTTATTCAATAAGTTTTTCAACATATTCCTAAACCTCCATAATCAAACTATTACTACAATGGGAAATGTATAAAAATATTTAAGAGAATTAACCTAACACTCTAAATTTAATCAGGTTTATCTAGATGTGTGTTTTCTTGTAAATTCCGACTCATAATTAATAAAAAGTAAAGATAATTTTCTTCCATTTCCCAAGCAGATTCTATTTTACACCGGTAATATTGTCAACTACCGAATAAACAACCTCCCAGGGATATCCTTTACGTGAGAGGTATACCCTCAATTTATTTCTCATAGTTCTTTTGTCCATTTTTTTGTATCTCGCTAATTTTCTTGTTGCATCTTTTTTGGCCTTCGCATACTCGATCTCCTTTTTCATTAACTTTAGATTATTATCAATAATTTTATAAGGAACACCTTTACTAAGAAGGAATTTTCTAATTTGCAGTTTACTAACAGGTTTTGTGGATTTTATTTTCTCGTTGACATAGCTCTTAGCGTAGTCATCATCATCCAGAAGGTTTAGATTTACAAGCTTTTCCAAGGATCTTTCTTTAATTTTCTCAATCTCAGAGAATTTTAAATTTTTTTTTCTTTTAAGGTAGTGGTCCAGCTTTTTCTTAACCTCAGCCGTACTGCGAGCTTTATAGCTTATAAAATTGAGGATCTTTAAGTCGATTTTTTCCTGAGTTTCCTTTATTTTTTCCTTATTCACTATGCTCCCCGCCGATTTCCATGGGCACATCGGATTCCTCACTTACTTTCTTCCTAATGTTCTTCTCAATTTCCAAGGCTATCTTAGGGTTCTCCCTTAAATAAGCTTTAGAGGCTTCTCGACCTTGACCCAGCTTCACACCATCGTATTCGTACCAGGATCCACTCTTATTAACTATTTCAAAATCAACACCCACATCCAAGATATTTCCCTCACGACTAATACCTTCGTTAAACATAATATCAAACTCGGCAATTCTAAAAGGCGGGGCTGCTTTGTTTTTTACCACCTTGACCCTTACCTTGATCCCGGAAAACTCATCACCATCTTTTAACGATTGTATCCTTCTAATTTCCATCCTCACCGTAGAATAGTATTTAAGAGCCTTTCCACCCGGTGTTATTTCAGGGTTGCCAAACATGACACCAACTTTCATTCTCAGCTGGTTGGTAAAAACCACCGTACACCTAGATTTACTAATGGCCCCGGCTAATCTTCTCAGTGACTGGCTCATCAGTCTTGCTTGTAAGGCAATGTGACTATCTCCAATCTCACCTTCTATCTCCGCTCTTGGTACCAAGGCAGCTACAGAATCTATAGCTATAATATCTACAGCATTTGACCTAATGAGAGTTTCCGCGATCTCTAATGCCTGTTCACCGGTATCAGGTTGGGAAACCAACAGTTCATTAATATCAACACCTGTTTTTACTGCGTAAATGGGGTCAAAGGCGTGTTCAGCGTCTATTAAAGCAGCCGTACCTCCTGCTTTTTGAGCTTCGGCGATTATGTGCTGCACTAAGGTTGTTTTTCCGGATGCCTCAGGTCCGTATATTTCCACTATTCTACCCCTAGGAACTCCCCCAATGCCTAAGGCAATGTCCAAAGCAATTGAGCCTGTGGAAATAGCAGCCACACCTTTTGATCTAGGGTTATCTCCCAACTTCATAATAGCGCCCTTCCCAAAACTTTTCTCTATTTGCTCCAAGGCAGCATTCAAAGCCATATCCTTATTTTTTTTGGTGGTACCACTACTATCTTTATTTCCCTTATCTTTATTATCCTTGACGGCTTTTTTCGGTGGCATAGATTTCCTTTCGAAAAATATTTATCCTACTTATTCTAGCAGTTTGGTAAATTTTTTAGCAACAGAGAATATTCTAATTATTGTAGATACTTATACACTAAGGGCCTTCTCTAACCTTGTCAGGACAACTTCCCGGCCAAGCAACTCCAATATCCTAAAAATCGGTGGTGTGGCCTTTTCTCCCGTTACGGCAACACGCAAAGTCATGAGGGCTTCTTTAGTTCCAAAATCGTTTTGTTCCATGAACAAGTATGCATTCTTTTCTATTTGAGAAGATTTCCACGCACCTTTACTTACACCCTTAAATAGATCTACAAAACCATTTAAGATATATCCGGTTTTCTCCTTACTTTTCGTGTAATGATCTAGTAAAGTTTCATCAATATTAGGTTCTGAGTAAAAATAGTGCGTTAAGGAGGTAAATTCTGCTAAAGTTTTTATTCTTTCCTTGATCAGAGAGATCACCTCTAGATGATATTCTTCATTATGGTCTCCTGTATGCAGATCAACCGAGTAATTTTCACTCCACTGTAGTATCCTCTTTTGGAAAACTTCAGATGACATGCTTCTTAAATAGTATCCGTTTAACCAAAGTAGCTTTTCCCTATCAAATACCACCAGATCAGTCTTGTGTACCCTCTTTACATCGAATACTTCGACGAATTCATCAAGAGAATATATTTCTTTATCACCGCCGGGATTCCAACCTAAAAACATCAGGAAGTTAAGAATAGCCTCCACGATATAACCTTCTCTAAGAAAATCCACAGCTAACACAGCTCCATACCTTTTAGACAACTTCTTGCTCTCGCCCTTCTCCTTTAGGTTTGGCAAATGAATAAACGTCGGCAATTCCCAACCAAATGCCTGATATAAAAGAATGTGTTTTGGGGTAGAGGGCAGCCAGTCATTTCCTCTCATCACATGCGTGATCTTCATCAAATGATCGTCTACCACCACAGCTAGGTGGTAAGTGGGATAACCACCCGATTTAAGCAAAACGGTATCATCAATTTCCTTGCTCTCAAATTCCAACGCACCATAAACTTCATCAAAAAACTTAACTCTTTCATTTTTAGGTACTTTGAGCCTCACTACATAAGGGACACCCTCCAACATAAGTTTTTCAGCCCCCTCCCTCTCTAATTCCCGGCAACGACCGTCGTACATAGTCCTGGCATAACCTTTTTCTGTCTGCTCAGCACGCATTTCCCCCAATCTCTCCTTGGTACAAAAACAGCGGTAAGCTTTACCAAGATTAATCAACTCATCAACGTGTTTATGATAGATATCCAATCTTTCCGATTGGATAAAAGGTCCTTCGTCCCAATCCAATCCAAAATCACTTATCACTTTGAGGATCCTCTCTATCGCCCCCTCTACATATCTTCCTCTATCTGTATCTTCAATACGTATGACAAACTTACCGCTATGCTTCTTCGCGAAAACATAATTATAGAGGACTGTTCTAATATGCCCTATGTGATAATCTCCCGTTGGGCTAGGCGCCATCCTGGTTCTTATTGTCTTCATAAGTTTATTCTACCAGATAGAAATACATGATAATATATAATTGTGACCCTGTCTGAAGCTTCAAAGATAGTAAGAAAAGGCGTAGTTCTCACCGGAATTTTTGCTGTCGTCTATTATATTTTTTTACTACTTCTCTTTCCAGGCGCTAAAAAACTATTTATTGTTATGTTCCCGGAGAAAGATCCTCCTACACCTGTTTACGGTGTTTTACCGCCACTTGAGTTTATCGAAAAAGATATCAATGACGATAGAACTCCCAGCTTTATACTTGATACTAAAGACGGAAGATTACCAAAAGGCTTACCTAGGAAAATGACCGTTTACGAATATATCAGGTCCGTGCCTCCTTTCGAAAAGGGGAAAAATGCCTCAGCTACAGCTGAAAAACTAGGGTATTACGAAGACGATCTCATCACTAGTTTAAAAGAAACCACCTACAGATGGCGTAAACTAAATTCCAACGGCTTACTGGAAATAAACACTAATACCAAAGATGTTATACATCTAACGCCTCTCACTGGAAAAGCAAGCAGGTTTCCCCGAGGAGAGCTAACGGAAACCAAAACTCTTAATTATGCCAAAGAACTTTTAGAAGACGTGGGAAGATTTGAGGATGAGTTGTACCTCAATGGTACACAAAAAGTTACCTTCGTGCAGTTTTACGGCAATAGGCTGGAAACAACTGAGGCCCCTCTAGATGCCCAGCTGGCTCGTGTTGACTTCTTTCGTAGTATAGAGGAATACCCCATACTAGGACCTGACCCTAAAGTAGGTTTACAGTATATATACTTAAGAAGGCCTACTAAAAACGAGCCTCATTATAATTATCCCATCTTGGAAAGCCATGTTCGGGAAATAAAAACTCAAGCAAATGCCACCTACCCCATTATTACCGTCGCAGACGCTTGGAATTTAGTAAAAAACAGCAAAGGAGTCATAGTTAACGCCACACCCTCCGGAAGCAGCCTACTAGATAAAAGCGTTACACCCATAGTAGAGGATATTTACATCAATAACATTTACCTTGCTTACTACGACAATAGTTCTTACCAGGAATACTTGCAGCCTATTTATATCTTCGAAGGCAAATACACCACGGGCGGAACACAAGGTGGTACCATTACCATTTACTACCCGGCATTAACACCAGACTTTATCCAATCGGTAAACTAAAACCACTCATAGCTGGAAAATAACCAGTTAAGCAAATTTCTTGTATCCAGAAATCTATCATCGCTGGCTAGAACAATGATGGTTATGTCTTTCACTCCTTCGTTATATTGATAGATTAAGACTTCCCCTGCGCCTGTTGTGGTACCTGTTTTTACACCCACCGTACCTGGTATTTCCCATAATAATCTATTGGTATTTGATATATTCACCTCAAACTCCCCGTTCACATCATAAAAAGTATGATCCTTGGTTTGGTATATCTCTCTAATCAGGGGAATCTTAGCAGCCTCCCTGGACAACAAATATAAATCCCACGCTGAAGAGTAGTGAGAACCATCCTGTCCATCCAAGCCAATTTCATTGGTGAAAAATGTATCGTTCATACCAAGGTCTTGGGCTTTTTTGTTCATTAGATCTATAAAAACCAACCTGCTAAATTTCGAGGATGAGAGAACACAGCTTGCGTCAGCTGCTGAGCTCACCAGTAAGCTGTAGAGTAAGTCTTTCACTATAAACTCTCTGTCCAGAGGTAACCATAACTTTGTACTATCAACTGCCGTACAATCAGGAGTAATAGTAAGAACTTCATTTTCCGAGTAAATATCCATAGCCACCAAAGCGGTCATTAATTTTGTAGTAGAAGCCGGTGCGAAAGTTCTCCGCAAATTATGTTCGCTGAGCACTTTTTGTGAATTATTATCTACAACCACATGAGCTTTTGCTGTAATAAAAGGGAAGGCAATTTTATTAGTCAGCACGGGACCCTTTTTTAAAGTGCCCGACACTCCCAAAACAGTGCTACCAGCGGGGGAATTCCCGCTGTAAGATGGTTCGCCATAAATGTAAGTAATTATTCCCGTATGTAGCAAAGAAATGTTACTTTGGTAAGTCTCTTGCCTTAGGACATACCTTACAGGCAAAAATAATACCGCCACAAAAAGGCTAACTACTGCAAACTGGTAAATCAATCCGTAGAAACGTTTTTTCTGAACAACAATAGAAATGTAGTCAAAAAACCACAGGAAAGAGATGAGGTATCTGATGATGATAAATTGTAATTTTTGTATCAGTGTTAATGCCACATTAAAAAAAATCTTAAAAATACTCAAATGAGATTAAATAATTCCTTTAGGGAGAAATTCTTTTTACATCTCTAGGCAGATAGGTAGCTTCTTTGACACTGGGCAGATCCAGCAAGAGCATAATAATTCTACCCGGACCTAAGCCACCGCCACCATGAGGCGGGCAACCGTATCTAAAAAAGTTCAAATAGTCTTTTATAGTATCTAAGGAGACATTTTTTTCCCCAGCCTGTTTTTCTAAATATTCCACCCTGTGTTCTCTCTGTGCGCCGGTGACAATTTCCACTCCTTTATATATCAGATCATAGCTCATGGTCAAATGCGGTTTATCCTCATATCTCATGTGGTAGAAGGGTCTCACCTCTATGGGGTAATCAATAAGATAAACGTAATCGGATCCTGTTTCCTCCTTAAACATTTTACCTAGTTCGCGTTCTTCCTCCGGGCTGACATCATGCGGTCTCTCACTTTTTACACCTCTTTTTTTCAGAGCATCTTTGGCATCTTCCATGGTGATCCTAGGAAACGGTCTTTGAGGAAGCTCCAGATCAGGTAGAAGTACTTTTTTTGCCTGTTCCATCATGGAAAACATAATGTTTTCCAGTTCGTCCATAACATCAAAATGAGAATCTATATAGGAGATCTCAAAATCCCAGCCGGTAAACTCTGTCATGTGCCTGGTAGTAAAGGAAGGTTCTGCCCTAAACACCGGTCCCACCATAAAAACTTTTTCGAAACCGGCCGCCAAAGCTGCTTGTTTGTAGAATTGCGGTGATTGAGCAAGGAATGCCTTACGATCAAAATAATTAATTTCAAAGACCTCGGACCCGGACTCGCTAGGTGCATTCATAATGGCGGGCGTATATATTTGAAAGTAGTTCTCTTTTTCGAAAAAACTTCTCATGCCTTTTTCCAGTTCGGTCCATATTCTAAAAATCTTTTGCTTTTCAGGCTTCCTTAAGTCAATCCAACGCCAGTCAAAACGAGTTGATACATCCGTTTCCTCACCACCTTTTTCAACAACTACCGGTATGGGAAGCCTAGGGTCGGCATTGGATAAAACTTCAATTTTTTCTATAGCCACTTCGATACCACCGGGAGCCTGTTTTTCCTTTTTCACTTTACCTTCTATGGACACTACGGACTCGTGACTTAAGTGGTCAACAATATCAAAAACTTCCTCATTTTCAGCCTGTACAACCACGGTTTGGATCGTGCCGGTTACATCTCTGATGATTAAAAAGGCAATTTTTCCCTGATTTCTTATTGTTTGTACAAAACCTTTAATCAAGACATCCTTACCGACATATGCAGATAGATCTTTGGTCTGGGTTCTTTTCATAACTACTTACATTCAACTTATTATCCTACATATTTTTTGTCAATCCTTTGTTGTACAATGAAAACGATGGATGGAAAATACATCAAAGCCATGTTTAAAATATTTCTGGTCATGGTAGTCATTGCCCTTGCGGTACAAGCTGTCTCGCTAGGTATATATTGGTATCAAAGGAGAAATTTCGAGGATAAGGAGTATATAAAAAACAATAAAGAGAAATGTGAAAAAGTTCTAAGCGGAGAAGAAGGAGATTTGACCGATTACTCTTTTTGTAAGAGATTCATGGGGTGGTTGGAGGTCAACACCAGATTAGACGACTAGTTTTCATCAACCTCAATTAAATAAGTGAGCAAAGAGGCTACCATTGCCAGAATAAAAACCCATTTCCAGTATGTAAATACTTGTAAGGCTATGAGAACACTGACAGCCATGATGACAACTCCAGCATGTACAGTTAATTCTCTGTACATAAAATAGTCAGAACCTCCAAGCTTTTTGGCTTTTTCATATGACAGGGACATAAGTGGCAGGGAAATAGCTCCGGATACGAATCTATCCATAATGTTAAGCCCATAAAAAAGTGTAGGACTGCTAAAAAAAATTCTGGGTAGATAAAGAACCGCATTTACTAAAGTGCCAATGGCATGTATTTTTTTTGTCCCGTGCTTATCGATCATTTTTCCAATAAACAAAACTGTGATCGAAGAAATAAGAAAAGATAGGGTATTCACAAAGCCAATGGAAGCAAAGTTTTGCAAAACAAAAAAAAGTAGTATGGGCCAGAATGTAGCGTATATGGCAAACTCAAAACCTTGGCCAAAGTAACTAAGTGATAGGTTCTTCATTTTACTATTTAGCAAGTAGTTTTTTAGTACTTTTAAAGTACTGTGTTTTTTGTGTTTCCAATCATGAATAACAAAAGTAATCGGCAGCGCTGCTACAACGAGAAGGATTATGCTGATACTAAATAAAACACCAAAACCATACCAAACAATTATTATCCCACCTATGGCGGGTCCCAAGCCGGAAAATAATCTGGTTAAAAAAAATCTCAAACTGGTGTTTTTTGCAAAGTGTTTTTTAAATTTACCAACTTTTCGCAAGAAAAAAACATGGAAAGGAATCCAATAAAAAGTGACTTTAAATCCGGCGAGTGAACCTGCCAATAGAATTAAGAAGAGATTATCCTTAGATAAATACCAAAGCATAATTTCTACAATTAAAATAACGAAGCTGACGATCATAGAAAGTTGAAAATGAAACTTAGAAAATATCGTCTCACCAAAAAGTAGAAGAGAAATCCAAACAAAGGTAGAACGGAGCAAATAGTACACCAGCACCCAAGAAATACCATTGATGACAATGTTACCGCTAAAAAATAAAAAACTCTCGGAAATATTATAAATATAAATTGGTAAAAATATACCCACCAGAGAAACGGCCATAACTCTTATAGCGTGGGTTAGGTAAAGGGCACTATTTTCGGAAAGATGAATTCCGTGGTCTTTGTGATAAAAGGGAAAATGAAAATGTACTTTTGAATATATATCTGAGGGCATAGGTTTATTTTATATTATTCTAAGGTAGGTTTTTTAATATCCTTTAAGATCAAATCTATATAGGTCTGCGAATTATAAATATTTTTCTTTAGATTGTAGGCTACGTCTACTACATCCCCTACCTCAATATTTAAATTTAGATCATTTTCATTAAAAAGAATGGCTTTGTAAAATTTTTCTCCGCTCACAAACTTTAATGACAAGTGTCGCCCGTCCTTACCCACTCTATTAACGGATGATACTCCCATTTCCCGAGTAGCAAAAACGGGTTGGTTATTACCTAAACCATATGGCCTCAACTTATCCAGATCATCTATTAAACCTTCATTTATAACCGAGGAGGGTACCTGTAGATCTACTTCTAGAACTCTGATAAATAAATCTTCGCTTATCATCTTTTTAGATAGCCTCTCTAGGTTTTCCAACATCTCTTCGAATTTGTCAGCATGGATACTAAATCCTGCCGCCATAGGATGCCCACCTAAACTCAAGAACAAATCTTCTATCTCTCTCAACAGTTCAATGATGTTTACGCCTGGTATAGATCTTACTGAACCCTTATAAACATCGTTGGTGGTGCTAATAACTACCGCGGGTCTGTAATACTTTTTTGCTAATCTTGATGCCACCAACCCTATTATTCCCTCATGATAATTCTCATTATGAGAAACGATCACGTGCGGTATTTCTTTTTCATCCACTTTTGTTGCCAACTCGTACATTTCAAATGTCTTATCCTGACGCGCGCTGTTTATTTGATTTAGCTTCCAAGCCAACTCTTTCACCTTGGCGGGGTCGTTTTCCAAAAGTAAATTCAAAGAATCAACCGCGTCCTCTACCCTACCACTGGCATTTAGCCTTGGGCCTATCAACCATCCTAGATCATAAGTGGTAACTTCCACACCTTTTTTGCCGGAAAGTTCTAAAAGTGATCTTATCCCTGGGGGAGGTGCGGTATTTAGTATTTCCAGACCCTTTTTTACTATCGTACGATTAAAACCAAGGACTGGTTGTAAATCGGTTACAGTGGCTAAGCAGCAATATGACATAAAATGGGGGTCGTCAGCACCCAATACGCTGGCTAATAACCAAGATATGGTAGCTCCAACAACCTGATCATACCAAACGATTACATCGGCTTTTGGAACTTCGGGTGGCTTCTGATGGTGATCAGTAATAATTACTTGATGGTCATCTCTTTTCAATAATTCAACTTCTGCAGAGGAGGTAATTCCACTATCAACTGTGATGACTAAAACCCCCTTCTCAACCTCTTTCTTATCTAATCTCTCTAGGGCGGCCTCAATCGAACTTTTCGATAAACCATAGCCGTGTTCAAATCTATTGGGAATAAAAGCGTAAACATTCTTATACCCCAATTTATGCTGTAATGTACTATACAAAATAGCGGTGGCACAAATACCATCTACGTCATAATCCCCATGAATAATAATCACTTTTTCTTTTTCTATAAACTCATTAATTAAAGTTCTCGCTGATCTAAGAGATAAGAGAAGCTCTTTAGGAAGTTTTTTAAACCAATAAGATACGGGTGGTGGGTTAAGGAAAGTATCTTTTTCATCATCTGTAATGTATCCGCGATTTTCCAGTATTTTTTTGATTACATCTCCTTTGCCGTCGTACTCATCCATAATTTCCCATTTGTACATAAGCCAATTAGAACATCAAACAAAAAATATTACAAGACAAAATGCATCTTACCTTCTTTTCTTTCTAGAGATATGCTCCTCCCAAAAAACCAGTGTAGGGCTAGCTGTAAATATTGACGAATAAGTTCCGGAAAGTATGCCAATAAGCAGTGCTAAAACAAAGTTTTTTATAGTTTCACCACCTAATATATAAAGTGAAAACAAGGTAATTAATACCGTAAGAGAAGTGGCAAATGATCTGTTCAAAGTTTCCACGACAGAAAAGTTTACCACTCTCTCAAATCCCCAGCCTGGAGGTAATTTCTTTAAATTTTCCCTAATACGGTCAAAAACTACTATTGAGTCATGAATAGAAAAACCAATAACTGTTAGAGTGGCGGTAATAAAAAGGGCATCAATTTCAATATTGTAAATTCTCCCTAAAATAGAAAATATACCCAGCAGCAAAAATGCGTCGTGCAGCATAGCTACAAGGGCACTAACACCAAATCTCAAACTTGAATAGGGTTTGGGAATATTCCTGAAGACAAAAGTAATATAAAGCATAATGCCGAGAGAGGCTAATCCTAAAGCCTTAAATGCATTTATGGTGGTCTCTTTACCAATGGATGGCCCAACAGTTTCAAATGAGTCTTGTCTTATGCCGGGTATCTTTCCTAATAATTCTAAACTTATCTCATCATTAAGTGTTGATTCAACGGGATTGGTGCGTACTTCAAGTACTTGCTTATCGGAATACACTTCGTTTATCTTTATACCTTTTTCCCGAATAGTATTTTCCACCTCTTCTCTAGCAATATCAACATCGTCTAAGTCACCAAGGTTATACTTAAAAACGGATCCGCCTGTGAAATCTACCGCTAAATTCAACCCAAAAAGAATCAGAGAGATTATACCGGGAATAAGTATCACGCTGGAAAATATCAGATATAACTTTTTGTACTTCATGAGATCAATCATCTTTAGCTACTCCTCTGTAATTACCCACGTTGAAAACTTCTATTAATGTTCTAACTATAAAAATAGAGGTAAACAAGGAAACCAAAATACCTATGGCTAAAGTTAAAGCGAACCCCTTGACCGGTCCCGTACCAAACTCAAAAAGTATGTAGGCTGTAATTAATGAGGAAATGTTAGAATCCCTAATGGAGCTCCAGGCTCTGTTAAAACCGTGTTTTATAGCTAGACTCTGAGGTTTTCCCCAGAGTATCTCCTCTTTTATCCTTTCGAAAATTAAAATATTGGCATCGCTGGCCATACCAATAGAAAGAATAAATCCGGCAAGTCCCGGCAAAGTTAGCACAACGGGAATAGCTTTAAAAATGGCTAAAACAATAATGGTGTAAGTGATAAGTGAGACGCCAGCCAAAACCCCCAATCTCTTATACATATAGAACATAAAAAGTAGCACTAACCCTAACCCCACCAAACCAGCAAAAAAACTTTTATTAATAGATTCCTCACCCAAAGTGGCGCCAATAGCCCTTTGCTCTACTACGCTCACCGAAATGGGCAATGCTCCGGCTCTAATTTGCACACTTAAATTTCTTGCTTGGGTGAGATCAAAATTACCACTAATAATTGGGTCGCTGATCAATCCCTGTGCCAGCTGGCTGTCTACTACCGCCATGGACAAAGGTACAGTTTCTTGATCTAAAAAGATAGCAATGGGTTTATTAACATTTTCCTTGGCTATCTCCGAAAACCTCTCCAGTCCTTCCTCGCTGAATCTCAATTGTATCTGCGGCCGATTAGCGTTTCGAATATCAGCCTCTGAACCAAAAACTACATCCGCTCCTTCTAGATCTGCACCTGTAATGCCTGTCTCTTCCCACACTTCAGGATCAAAATAGTATTCCTGATACTTTTCCTCCACCCATTCCTTATCCTCTTTTAAGACCATAAATTTCAGTTGGGCTGTCTGGCCGATAAGATCAATGGCATCCGTAATCTCATCCAAGCCGGGGATCTCCACAACGATACGGTATTCTTCCCCAATCTTAACCGTGGCGATGAAGGGTTCCGACACACCCAGTAGGTTAACTCTTCTCTCAATCACCCGCATAGCTGACTCTACAGCGTTTTCAGACTCCTCAGGCGAAATGCCGGCAAGGTCTGCTTGTAAAACAATTCTCACTCCGCCATTTAAATCTAACCCTCTCTTAAACCTGGAAAAATCAAAAGTATAACGACCACCAAGAACACTAAATTGATATCCTCCAATATGAGAATCAATTTTCAGCCACTTATTGTCAGACTTAATATCGATCCTGGGTAAAACAATAAGAAGACAAACAGCCGCAATGGTGGATATTAATCCTAATCTAAAGTAAACGCTCTTAAACATCTTTATTAAATCACTGCGTAGAACTCTTCTTCGTCTCCAATGAGCATGGTTCTACTTTGAGAAAGGATCTTGGCTACAAAATGGTCGTTTTTTCTCTTTCGAAACATAAAATCCTCTTCGGACATGACAGAGAAATTAATCTCTCTGCCCATCTCTCTTTCACCCATAGAAACAATTCTTTTTATTATCTCCATATTTATATCACCCACCATTAACAAATCTACATCCAAAACCGTAGATTTCCTTCCCCTTAAAAATGCCGTTGATAAAACAGCAAATTTAATACTGCCTAGGTCTTTGATATTCCTAAGTATTAATCCTCCCAATCCATCCTCTTTGGTTACCAAGGAGAGAAGTTCAGAAAAATAGATATGTGAAGCATCTGCTTTGTAGTAGATCCGGTTACCGCTCTGCCTCTTTTTTAGTAACCCCATACTTTCCAACTTAGCCAGTTCGCGTCTTACAGCGTTTATTTCCGCCTCTACACTACGCACAATAGCTCTAACATGGTACTGTTCTTCAGGCTGGGAAAGCATCATTTTTAGTATCTTCAGTCTTACCTCGGATACAAATAAGTTTTTGAGATTATCAGACATTTTTGTAAAGTCTAGGACAGATAACTCTTAATTATATACAACTTGTTCTACATTTCTATCAGGCACGATAGAAATCCAGAACTTACCTCTGCTAAATTCGATCTCCTCTCCATCTAGGTCATAAAACATAGTACGGGCATCCCTATCCTCTTTGGTCCAAGTGGCCTCCACAACCCGCCCGTCAACAAAAATAAGGCCGGTGCCACTGCCTACCAACTCGTATTCCAATCTGCTCTTATCATCGCCTATTATGGGAGTTTCAGCGACGAACTGTACAATAACATTTTCAACGGTAATTTGCTCCTTAGTCTCCCTATCCACGTGCGGTGCGGGGTTGCCGTCTGCATCGTACCCCATAAACCTCAGATAGTGCTTTTCTTCGGGGTTGTACTTAAAAATAGCCGAATAATCGCCCTCGTACCAAAAATCAATCGTTAAATTCCAGGCCTCTTGCTTATCCTGGTACTTTTCGCTGCCATCAAATTTCCAAACTTTAAATTCCCTATTACCTGCCCACCCCAAAGAATCTCCGTGCTCTCTAAGTTTTACGCCATTAGTATAGAGAGTGTGCTCAAAAGCCACATTAAGACTTTCATCGCGCCAATTAGCTGTTGCAGAGGCACCCCCTCTGAAGAGGCTGCGCACCAGCCATTCATCAATAGCTAACTTCGCCTGGGGGGAATAACCTTCATGCATAAGCATAGCATCACCCATTTCCTTCACTAGAACCAGATAATACTCCCTAGTACTCCTTACCGGACCTATTTTTTCCGGTGTTTCATTAAGATAAAAAGATATAAACCTAGTAATACCACCCTCGGCAACGACCTCATAGACAAAATCTGCATAAATTAAACCTGATTGCGGTCTGGCGTCAATGTGGTTATTGATCATCACAGCTAAAGGTCTTATATCTTTCCAGGCTTCGGCATCTTTTTCATCAATTTCTGCACCTGTGATGGGATTTTGTACAACATTTTCCGGTCTTGAACCGCTGCCGTCTCTACCCATTCTATTTTTTATAAAATCAAAGGGTGATTTTTTCAATAAAAAAATCCATACGACTAGGAAAATAAAAAAGGCAGTTACCGAACCAATAACGATGGGTAATATTTGATTTTTCTTTTTGGGTTCTTCTACATTGAACTTAGAAACGTGAGGTGCATCTTGGATAGGAACATCCGAAGTGTTGTTATTATTCATCTCCATGTACTCATTATATATATTGAGTACAAAACTTGTCTAGTTTAAATTTTGCCTAATTTTCTTGCCAGCTGAGTAACTTCCTGCAAATAACCGGAAACCTCACCTACCGCCTCTTCCCAAAACGCTTCTTGGCTTATATCTACACCAAATTCCCCAAATAGGTCCTGGGGAGATTTTGACCCGCCAACAGAAAAAAGTTTGATCACAGTTTTTATATAGTCCTTATCTTTTTTCACCCTGCTTTGTAAATATTTAGAAATAAGGAGTCCACCGGCGTACGAATAAACATAAAAGAACATTCTGAAGTGGGGAATATATATCCACCAATTATCCGCACCAAAGGCGGCCTCTCCCATATAAGCTTCCATGTGCTTTCTAAATAAAGAGCCGATTTCCTTTTTGGTAAGATAACCTTTTTCCCTAGTTTGTGTGTGCAAATCCAGTTCAAAACTATAAAAGGCCATTTGTCTAAAAATTGTGCTCACATCAGAATCCAGCTTCATGATCATAATGGTTAGCTTATTTTCATCATCTGTATCCTTTAGGATCCTTTGCAAAACAAAATCTTCCATAAAGGTGCTAGCTACTTCGGCAATGAGAGTGAAAACACCTAGATTGAGTTCGTTTTCATGCTGGTTTATCAGTTCGTGGTGAATACCATGGCCCATTTCGTGTGCTAGGGTTAACACATCGTTTAGTTTGTCGTTGTGATTAAGCAGGATATAGCTAGGCATAGTAGTTCCGCCACTAGAACAGAAAGCTCCACTTTCCTTACCCTTATTGGGAAAAACATCAAGTTGTCCGCCATTTAAAAATTTCTTAAAGATTTCGGCAAACCGGTTATCCAAGTGATGTAGCGTTTTATAGACTAACTCGGCAGACTCTGCAAAGGAGTATTTTGCCTCAACTAAAGTGTATTCTACGTTTCGTTCGTAATAATCCAGTCTGTCCTGTTTTAAAAGCTTAGCTTTTAACTGATAATACTCCCGAGGGATATTATAGCTTTTAATTAGGGCGCAACGCAGGTTATCCACAATTTGCGAGTCAAGGTCATCAGCCAGATGTCTTTTCTCATCAGGACGAGAATAATTCCTCAATAAATCTCCTACTTTGCTGTTCTCACACACAGTATTCAACTCGTACTCGGCCACATCAAGGTGTTTCTCAAAAATTTCCTCCAATACTTGCGCAGCTTTTTTCCTAACCTTTTTGTCTTTATTACTTGTTAAAGATAGTATTTGCGAAAAGTTCTTTTTAGCACGCTCGCCGTCTTCGTCCAATACAAATTTTTCCTCTTTGCTTAAAAATTCGCTCATCATACGCACCCAATTCCCAAAAGACATTTTATCGGTAAGGTTTAGTATTCTCTCCTCCTTTTCGGACAAAAGATGGTCAGCCATCCTAAATAGTTTTTCCAAGTAATGTTTGTACTCCTTAAGCAGTGGGCTTTCTAGAAATTTTTTCTGGTCTTTTTGAGGAATTTTAGATATCTTCAGTTCGAAAAACTGCACGTCGTTGGTGATGGCTACTTCAAAATCATGCAACTTGTTTTGTTTGGCCTTAATAAAACTATTTGTCTTCTCCAGAGCCGAACGCAGACCAAAATAGTATCCTTGCTTACCACTTGTCCCATAAAGTTTTGCCCAATTTTCATATTCATGCAAAGCCTCTTTTAATATCTTGGGATATTGTAAATAGTCATCCCTTTCTTTCCATTTATTTATAAATTTATAGCTTTCCTCCTTGATTACTGCCAGCTCTTTCTCGATAGCGGGATCTCGGTCGTCCTTGAATAGGGGACTAAGATCCCATTTGGTTTTAGAAAAATCAAGTTTCCCCATAGACGCCATGTGTGGATTATATCACACACGAGAGTGCTTTTAGCTGGTATATAGGCGTATTCTTACGGCTATAATAGTTGACAGTGGTTCTCGTTTATGATATATTTCCAGAGTTAATTTATGGAAATTATCCCCATGCGCAGGGGCATTTTTTTTTAGTGTAAACTAAAATGACATCCCATAAAAACAACGCCCAAGAAGTAAATTTAAGTAAATTTATGCTAGACAAAAACAAATTGTATATAACTAAAGACGGACTAAAGAAATTGAAAGGCGAATTAAAGGCACTTATCGAGGTTAAAAGACCGGAAGTTGCTCTGAATATTCAGTCCGCTAGAGAAATGGGAGACATTTCGGAAAATGCAGCTTATGACGAGGCCAAAAGAGAACAGGCGTTTGTGGAAGGCCGGATATCAGAGTTAGAGGAGATTATCAAGAATTCAAAGATCGCTGAGGTGAGTAAAGGAGACGCTATTGTCGTAGGATCAAGGGTTGTGGTACACATTGATGGTGATGAAGAAGAGTTTCACATTGTGGGCGCTCCTGAAGCCAACCCCACAGAAGGAAAAATTTCTCACGAATCACCTCTTGGTTCCTCTCTGCTTGGTAAAAAAGTGGGAGATAAAATTAATGTCGAAGTTCCTATCGGCAAACTAACCTATACCATATTAAAAATAAAGTAGAAATCTTGCTACCAACAATAGCTAGATTAGTTAAAACGCCTCAGGAGGCGTTTTTTTATTAGCTAAAAAGTGTTAAATTAGATGTATTATGGCTAATTTAAAAGAGTTAAGAAAAGAAAGGATAAAAAAGCTCGAAAAACTCAGAGAAATAGGTATTGATCCCTATCCTTCCAGCTCTAAAAAAGATCTTTCAAACCTTGAGGCCACCATTAATCATGAGGATTACAGAAACAAATCACTACATCTCACCGGCAGAATTCTCTCTTTGAGAGAGCATAATAAGCTGGTTTTTATAGATCTGCACGATTATTCGGGTAAGGTACAACTTTATATCAAAGATGACAAACTAAAAAAGACTAACGTTCAGGAGCAAATCCTAGGGTTTTCTGATCTGCATCTTCTCGATATTGGTGACTTCATAGAAGCTGAAGGGAAAATGACAAAAACAAAAACCGGTGAAGTTTCTCTGCAGGTATCTTCCCTAAAGATCCTAGCTAAAGCGATCCGTCCTTTACCGGAAAAGAGGGAGGGATTAAAGGATGCGGAAACAATTTTTCGAAAAAGATACCTGGATCTGGCCACCAAACCTGAACGGAGAGAACTTTTTGCCAGAAAATCAAGATATTGGCAAGCTAGCAGAAATTTCTTGAATAACAAGGGGTTTATTGAAGTAGAAACTCCCATTTTGGAACATGTTACCGGCGGTGCCGATGCCAAACCGTTTATTACTCATCATGACGCTCTTGACGAGGATTTTTTCTTGAGGATCTCCTCAGAGTTATATTTAAAAAGACTAATTGGGGGCGGATTCGAAAAAATATACACCTTTGGGGCAAACTTCAGAAATGAGGGCCTGAGCGACGAGCACCTGCAGGAATTTTATCAACTAGAATGGTACTGGGCTTATGCAGACTACCGACAAAATATGGCCTTGGTAAAAGAAATGTTTAGACATATAGCCAAAGAGATCTATCAAAAAACCGATTTCGTGAAAAACGATTATAAGTTTGACCTGGCCGACAAGTGGGAAGAAATCGAGTATGTAAAAATAATTAAGGATAAATTTAAAGTAGATGTCTTTGAAACCTCCGACGAGATGGTGCTAAATATACTTAAGGAAAATAATGTCACCCTCCCGGGCACGGTTAATAGAAACAGATTAATAGACAATTTATGGAAACTTGCCCGCAAAGATATTTCCGGACCAGCCTTTTTAATTGATCTACCAAATTTTATATCACCATTGGCAAAAGAACTCCCAGGCAGTAAGCGTCTAACGGAGCGGTTTCAGGTTATCATCGCTGGTAGTGAGTTGGGAAATGGCTACAGCGAGTTGAACGATCCTTTCGATCAGTTAGCAAGGTTTAAGGAACAGCAAGCGGCCAGGGATGCCGGTGATGAGGAAGCGCAAATGCTAGATATTGATTATGTAGAGATGCTCGAATACGGTATGCCGCCAACTTCCGGATATGGACAAAGTGAAAGGATCTTCTGGTTTTTAGAAAATATCACCGCCAGGGAAGGAACTCTTTTTCCTCAGATGAGAAAAAAGGTCGATGAAGTAAATAAGGATATTTATCAACTATCTGCGGCAAACCACCAAAAAGCATCACCCGAATTACCGGAGCTACCTAGGACAGTAGAATTTTCCAAAGAGGCGGTACACCCCCTCTTGGAAAATTTTGTAGACGATAACTATCAAAAATTACACGCCAAAATGGTGGCCAAGGGTATGGAGGCCTATGCCGAATCATTCGGGGAAGATAAAGATCTCTGGTATATCACTGGTTTACTCCATGATCTAGATTATTTCAAATTTCCGGATGAACATCCTTTAGTAGAGCTTGTCTGGTTTAAAAAATGGCACTTTCCCGACCAATTTCTGCATGCGGTTGCTTCTCATGCCCATAAAAAAACAGGTGTTGAGCCGGAAACCAAAATCGCTCATGCTTTAATGGCTATTGATGAGCTGGCAGGCTTTTTGTATGCCTACTCGCTAATGAGACCGGAAGGTTTTACCGGTATGAAAGCCAAATCAGTTAAGAAAAAGTTCAAAGACAAAGCCTTTGCCAGAAAAGTAGATAGAGAAGAAATTAAAGCGGGTTTTAGCAATCTAGGGATAGATTTCTCCAAACATATAGACTTTCTAATAGAAATCTATCGAGAAATGGATGAATTTAAATAGAATATGAATAATACCGAACAAACTGCCTCTGCTCAAGAAAGTACTGAACCCGAAGATAGTATTTTAACTAAGGAGGTTATACAAAAGAAAAAAGAACGTTTTTCTCAGGGAGTTAAAACAGCCATCTTTATTTCTATCGGTTTTCTCATCTTCTTTTCTTTGCTTTTCATTTTCATCACTATTTACAATCGCACCAAGGACACCTATGTAGTTTCCACCACAGATCCTGAAAATATAGGGCAGGAGATTGTTATCATCAACCCGGAAGAGAAGCAGCCGAAAGAAGAGTGGGAAAAATACGGCAATGAGAAATTTAGGTTTTCCTTTAACTACCCTCCCGGGGACAGATTTTTCCTTGACGAAGAGATCAGGGAGGATTATTTTGTAAAAATCATTGCCGATGACACTATACCGCATGAGAACACCACAGGTAGAAATTTGATCAAGGGGTATATTTTCGTCATCAATCCGCTGCAAATAGCTATCAGAGATATTGATAGCGTAGTCAGTCTAAAAAGAGAGTGGTATGTTGAACAATGTGATCAATCCGCAAATGTAACTGGTATAAAAAGTGTGGTTCTTAATGAAGTAGAGGGCAAAGGTTTTGAAGTCTTTAATTGCAATAGTGATTATCGAGTAGCCTACTACGCCGCTAACGACCTCGTTTATGAAGTAACACAAGTTTATAAAGGGGACATAGGTTTTGAACAACTGTATAAAACTACTGTGGGACTTATTAATGATTCGGTCTTGATCAACATCACTCCTCCTGATACCGGGCCTTACACGTTATTTGAAAATGTGAGAGAGGGTTTTTCCTTTGAATACGACAAAACCATGGACAACGAATGCTGTTTTGTACCCTCGCCACCGGATAGAACTGCAAAAATAAATATTACTTTATCCGAGGGAAGCAACTTAGCTGCTATTGGTTTCTTTACCATCCGCTCAGATCCAGCAAAAACTTTACTTGAATACCTAGAAGAAAAAAAGCAGATCCTCATCGACGACTATAAAGTTATTAAAGGGCATGAGCCAAACGGTACAGTAACAGAGTTTAAATTAGGAGGACAAAAAGCTTACTATCTTTCCGGTTATTCTTGGAAAGGAAATGACTTGATCTACACAACTCTGCCAAAAAGTAATAGCTACCTCATTATTTCCAAAACTAATCTTTCAGATGAAAACTACCAAGCCATCGTGAACTCTTTGAAAATACTTACCCGATAAACTCAGTGATCAAACTTTTAAAAAGGCTGAGGTCTCCGTAGTAATGGTCGTTTCCTTCAAGTTCTATGGTTTTGTGATTTTCCACTTCCTGCACTTTTAGATAAGTGCACATATCTTGGTAGAAAAATACAGGATCCAAAGATTTTTGGATAAAAAGGGTGGAGATAGTGTACTTTTTGACCCATTTGTCAACTTCAAAACCACAGTACTTTCCCCATTCAACGGGTAAACCTACAAAAACGCATTTTTTAGGTTTTAAGATCCCTTTAAAGATTCCCTTCAGACCTAGTAGCGCTCCGGCAGATTTGCCAAAAACCAGGTAGTTTTCGTACTGATCTATAACTTTTGACACCTCCAAAAGTTCATGGTCCAGCAGAATTACCGGCTCTCCGGTTTCCCAATGTCTATAATATTGAATATAAGTTTTGTTGAAAAGAGGTTTTAAAACTTCTTCCACATCCCGAATCCATTTCTTGTGTGCAAAGCTATTTCCTGAAAATAATATTAGATCCATACTTTTATTTTGAGTGGGCAGCAAAAAATTCCCAGATCAAATCAGTGGCTCGTACACTCCTCCCGGAGATATTTTTTACGAGTTCAAATAAACCTCCCGGCCAAACATGCTTGGTGTTTACTGCGTAAAAAATAATTTCCGAGGAATTTTCACAGTCAGCATAGATTTCTTTTGCGTAGTGATCAGTTTTTGATATTTCCGAAGGACGTTTAGTGCATTTATTGTTATCCAGCCAAAAATTCAACGAATCATACGCACCCGTAAACTCAAAAACATCATCTCTGCCGTTGCCTCCGGCAAAAGGTATGGAACTATCCTCTTTCCCATGGATTAGTATGATCGGCACCGGCGAAAAAGTTTTCTCTAATAATTTAAACTCCTCATCATCCTCATGTTTTCCACCCACAGCAGCACCAACAGGCGCAACGGCTGCTATCTTGTCATTAAGCTTCAGAGCAACCAAATGAGCCATCATACCGCCACTAGAGTACCCGGTAACATAAATTCTCGATACATCAACACTATATTCTTCGGATAATTTACCTATTAAGTGTCTCACATAACCAATATCATCGATGTTCTTCTCTTGCGCATACCCGCAACAAAATTCGCTATTCCAAGAATAAGGAGATAGAGACCTATCCTTGGAACCATAGGGGTATAAAACAATAAATCCCTCCCTATCTGCTTTCATACTCAATCCCGTAACGATCTCCATGATCCTTGGGTTGTCCGAATATCCATGAAAGGCAATGACCAGAGGGTAGTTAGTTTTATTGTTGTATCCCCTGGGCAAATGTAAACGATATTTTCTTTGTACATTGTCAAAGTCTGTGTAGTGTTCCTTTGATCTAAAAGTTGTTAGGCCTACAAAGACAGATATTCCTAAAAGTATTAATATAAGAATGGAAACAAAAAAATTTTTCAACATACCGTACATCGATTATATATGAGAGATGTAAAAATAAAAAAGTATTTAAAAAAAATGCATTATTCTTATGCTCTTGGTTTGATTCCCACCATCGAACTACTGCGCATAAAACCTACTAAGGCAATCAAGGTTCTTTTTAAAGAACAATCGGATAACTACCTGGAAACAGAAAAAATTAAACATCTCTGCAGAAAAAACAGAATAAAATTTGAATACAATGATAGATGGGTAAACAAAATATCCCACAAGAAAAACACCTACGCAGTGGGGATCTTCGAAAAATACCAGGCGGAACTTGAGAGAAATAACAACCATATAGTTTTAATAAACCCTAGTGACATGGGAAATCTAGGAACAGTTATCAGATCGATGGTAGCTTTTAACTTTAAAGATTTGGCCCTATTAACTCCGGCTACGGACATTTTCGATCCAAAAGTGGTCAGTACTACCACAGGTGCGTTATTCAAGATAAATTTTAAACATTATGAGACTTTTGCGGAATACTCTGAGGAATTTGAATTTCATAACTTGTATTTTTTTACTATGGATGGTGAAAAGAAAGTAAAATCAGCTAAATTCTCTAAGCCTTACAGTTTAATTTTTGGAAACGAAAGCAAAGGAATTGATAAAGATCTTCTCATCTTGGGAAACACGGTACGGATACCTCACAGCGAGAACATAGAGTCTCTAAATCTAGCCGTATCAGCTTCTATTGGTATGTTTGAGGCATCACATTAGGTATTTTTCCACTTAATATTGCAGCCAACACTTGGTTTCTGTTCAACATCTACTGGCTTGCCTTCCAGAAGGAGATCTATGACATTCCTTAGATCCTCTCCCGTCACGGGAATATTGTTTTCCGGCCGGCTATCGTCCATCTGGCCACGGTAAACTAGTTCTCTATCTTTATCAAAAACAAAAAAATCGGGCGTACAGGCAGCTTTGTAGGCCTTGGCCACCTCTTGCTGCTCATCGAAAACATAGCTAAACGGGTAAGCATACTTCTTAGCATAAAGCTCCATATTAGCAAAACTATCTTCCAGATACTGCTTGGCATCATTAGAATTAATGGCAACAAAACCTACATCTTTTTCGAGATAATCATTTACCAGATCAACGAGTCCGGGAATAATGTGTTTCACATAAGGACAATGGTTGCAAATAAAGGCCACAACTAATAACTCAGTTTCTTCGAAATCACCTAAGGATACGGTACCGCTGGTGACTGCGGGAAGCGTAAAATCCGGAGCTTTTGTTCCCAGGGGTATCATATTTGAAGGAGTCAAAACCATATTGCCCAGTATAGCACATCAATTTATTAGTCAATATGGAATAAAAAAAGAGGCGCACAATATCCAAGCGGTTAGCTAGGGCACGGCACGCCACGTCTTACCACCCTTTTCACGTTTTCCCGGAGAGGGGGGAGTGGGGAAGGTAAGTAGAACTTAGATGCTATTCTACTACAAATAGGGATATTTTAAAAATCTAAAAAAAGCCAAGTTATCTAGTTAGCACTAAAGCACTAGGCAAACTCCTGCCGGGACCTACCACATATCTACCATCAATATACATGGCAGAAGAACCGCCGCCGTCTAAGTTTAGGGCATGCTTGGCACCCAAAGCTCTCATGGCATAGGCTGCCTCTTCCACCGTGGCGCTGGTGATTATTGCCAAATACAAATTTTCATTACCCATACCAAGTGCTCCACGTGTGCCCTTAATTTTCTGATACGAGGTTAGATCGCCATCTTTGACCACGACTTCTCCGTTTTTTAACAATGATGGGTAATTTGACACCCCCGCATCCACGCTATCTCCACCATATTCGTTGGATTTCTTATAAAATTTGAAGGAACTTCCCCTAAAGGTAAACAAGCCTGTTTTATTCCATGATAAGGCATCTTTGTTGATCCATTTTCCTCTGCTCGAATGATACAGGGCATAGTCAAAAGAGTTAACTTTACCGCCACAGGATGAATAGTCGGGTGGACAAAAGTATGCGCCGTTCATACCGGCAAATCCACCATTTTCACTAACATATTCGTGTAGAGGTTTTGTCGGGCAGTTATCAGAACAGTCTCCGGAAGAAGCCGCCACTGTTTTTACCCTCACCCCTGATAAAGCAACTTTGATCAAGTAAACTCCATGACTTCCCTTTTCCGTTTGTACGGTGATATAAGTATAACCAGAGGAAGGTGGTGGCGGAGGAGGCGGTAAAGTAGCCAGATATTTATCATATGATTCGTCCAACTTTGAATTCTCTTCCGCAATCTCCTCTACTAAACCCTCAAATTCCTGATCAATAATTTTTTGTCCCCATTTGTCTATACTACTTAAGCTTTCCTCTGTTTCTAAGCCAGAATTTTCATTTCTTTTTACTTTAGCTTCAAAATCACCGTAAAGTTCATAAACTTCATTGACATTGGCTACCAAACTTCCTTCGGGTGTATTTTTAAATAGTTCTATCTCCTCCTCCAAATTTGCTAGCTGGTTTTCTAAATTCTGAGCTTCCAAAAGAGCTAAATGCTCATTAAATAGTTCTTCGGATAAGTTTTCTTTAAAATTTTCCTGGGCCTCCTTAACTTGGCTGTAACTTAAACCCAGATTGCTTATCTCATTTTGCGAGCGCACAAACAGAAAGCTCAATAACAATATGGGTGCATAAATCAAAATGGCAGCGAAGACCACCGCATAGATGTGTTTTTTCCTAGGATGGGGCAGTTTCATACTTTTGTTAATGATATGTTAAATTTAGGCTTTTTAAAAGAAAGAGCCTGTTTAACGCTGGTAAGCTCATTTTCAAAAAAACCCAACATGTCGTATAATCCCTAGGACAACACATCGCATAAATAAAATGCCAAAGGAGAAGACTGTGAATGGAACTACCGATGCCTTGTATAAATGTGGTGAAAGCCTTCAGGTTGCCAAGGAGGACAAAGAATTTCGTGAGGTTATTGAGTGTTACCAGGAAGTCCTAGACAATGCGGAGGACGCCAGGGGAAAACTCAATGTTCTCATGATGATGTGCCAGACCTACCTTAGGCTGAAAGATTTTGCTAAGTCAGATTACACAACTACACTGAGTCTTCTGGGTAAGTGTGCGGTCTTGGCTTCAGAAAGCGGTAATCATAAAAACCGTGCCTTAGTGTTGCAGATGAGAAGGTACTGCAAACAACGTGAGCACGAGACTGTGTAGGAAGAAACCTTCCAACTAGAACTCTATCAAATTCTCCTGATAGGGTTCTTTTTTGTGACGAGCTAGTTAATAGCACGTTTTACTTCCTATAATATATGTGCGGTATATTCGGATACGTTTCTAAAACAAAAACTGACACTTTCGAAGTTATCCACAAGGGTTTAAAAAGGCTAGAATACCGAGGTTACGACTCCTGGGGTATATCCTTGCTGGATGAAAAAATCATAAAAACATACAAGACAACTAATGATCTCTCGGAAAATCCCCAATTTACCACACCTAAAGTAAAAATCGGCATGGGACACACTCGATGGGCCACTCATGGAGGTGTAACAAAAAATAACGCACACCCGCACTCTTCATCTGACGGTTCTTTCGTTTTAGCTCAAAACGGTATTGTGGAAAACTATAGGCAGTTAAAGGATTTTCTCACTAAAGAGGGGTACGAGTTTTCGACCCAAACAGATACAGAGGTTATTGTAAAGCTTATTGAGTACTATCTAAAAAAGATGAAGGGTTTCGAAAAAGCGGTTGTCTCTGCCTTTAAAAAACTTAAAGGCCGTAATACTATCATCATCTTGACCAATGAAAACAAGATCATAGCCATAAAAAACGGGTCTCCACTTACCGTTGGCCTAAAAAAAGGCGAATGGTTTTTTTCTTCCGACACCTTGTCATTCTCCGACAAAACTAAGCGGGCCATTATTTTAGAGGACGGGCAGATGGTTATTTTTGATGATTCAGGATTAATTATTAAAGATTTGGCATCTCAAAAAGTTGTCCACAAGAACACTACTGATCTTTCGTACCAACAAGACAAAATTGATAAAGAGGGGTTTGACCATTTTATGCTCAAAGAAATAGTCGAACAGAAAAACGCCATTCTTGATTCTACAAATTATTCTCTCAACGAATTAAAACCGCTTATTGATCTTATTAAGAAAAGTGAAAAGGTTTATACCGTAGGTGCGGGAACCGCTAGCTTTGCTGCCGGTCAAGTTGCATATTTACTAAGGAAAATTGCCCAAGTACCTGCAGTAGAACTTAAAGCTTACGAAGTCGAGAGCTACCAAGATATTTTTAATAATAACTCGGTCTTGATTGCCTTAAGCCAAAGCGGGGAAACCGCTGACACTCTTGAGGTTATTACATTAGCCAAAAAGAAAAAAACTAAAATCGTTTCTTTAGTAAACATGATGGGGTCCACCATATCCAGAGGATCAGATCTACCATATTTTCTCAGAGTTGGTCCGGAAATATGCGTGGTTTCCACTAAAGCCTTTACGGGAAAAATTGCTTGGGGTTATTTATTGGCAAATGCCTTAATGAGAAATTACTCTGATGCTAAGGAAAACTTGGCAGAAACTTCGAAGAAGCTGGATAAATTTCTAAAACCCGACTTTTTTAAAAATATAGAAACTCTATCTAAAAAGTTAATTAAAAAGGAACACATTTTTATTCTTGGTAGGGGCCAAAACTATTACATCGCTCAGGAAGGGGCCTTAAAAATCAAAGAAACTTCCTATAAACACGCTGAGGCTTTTTCCGCCGGTGAGCTGAAACATGGAGTCATCGCTCTGGTAGAAAAGGGTGTTCCTGTAATTTGCGTAGTTTCAGAGGATGAGGAAAAAGACACTATGCTAAATGCTGCCTACGAGGTTAAAGCTAGAGATGGAGAAATTATAGGTATTGCTAATAAAGACAACAAGGTATTTGATACTTTCATCAAAACTCCCAATGGCAAAGCCTTAGATTTTTTAGTCAATGTTATTCCGTTTCAGTTGATGGGTTACTATATGGGACTATTACAGGGATTTGATCCTGATAAACCGAGGAATTTGGCTAAGAGTGTTACCGTGAAATAAAAATAGAGAAAAAAAGAACCCGTGGTCTGCGTCTCAAGCTGGCACGAAGCCTACTCAAGCGTATAGCAGAACACGGGTCGGTTGTTGTGGTGCTGGTTTGAAGACACCCACGAATAATGCTGAAAACTGAGATTCAGCAAGATCCCGGAGCTAAGTGGATGCAAAATTTCTTGTTTATGCAACCGCAACCGCGGAGCGATCGCGCAAGAAATCTTTCATTCTCTCCAGCACAAAAAAAGCCTCCCCACAAAGTAAGTGTGCTTCCGGCGCACCTTCGTGTTTTAGCATGGCACCCCTCAATGGGGCGGACCTTTGATCCCAAGGCTACCTTCCTCCAAATCCCTTACGGGATCCCACGATCGGAACTATGCTCGTTGGTTTTCACCAACTTGAATAGCCTGGATTGGGTATTTCTCAGTCGTGCCTCTGCCGATTTTTTCCTTTCTCAATTTTTAAGATTCGTTTACTTCATTTGATTGGTGTAAGACGAAATGTAACGCAATTTATATACCATAATGTCAATTCTGTCAACCTATAGTGAGAAGGGTAGGTAAGATAGAGTTACAATAAAATTATTTACCGGGTACCAGCAACAGATCAACATAATCATTTTTCCCGTTTTCCGGTATATTCTTTTTAACCACATCTTCCACATTCGTTTTAACAGTTTTCCTTTTGACCTTATTGATCACTTCAATGGTGTAGCCAAGATCTGCAAAAAACCGCAGTAATTCCTTAGGTTTGACATTCCATTCCTTCATACCATAAGGCCAGAACTCCATCAAAACAATTGGGCGGCTCCTCTTGATCAACTTCTTGCCGCCCATAAAAACCAAACCCTCAGAACCCTGCGTGTCAATTTTGATCAGATCGATCTTGTCCAACATGCCCATTTCACCAAAATGTTCATCAAGTGTCATAGCTTCAACTTCCAGATAAGAATTTCCTCTGTAAGTGTTGTTTTTAGAAAAAGAATGCCCGCCCACATTTACTTCGTCTAAATAAAGTTTTTGCTTGCCCTTTTTATCTGATAAAGCACGAGGATACAAAGTTACGTTATCCTGTTTAAGATCTGCTAACCTGCCCTGCAAAACTTTGTGGGTACTTGGCTCAGGTTCAAAGGAGAAAACCCTCCCGGATGGAGAAACCTTTTTGCTTGCTTCCACGGTATACAAACCAAGATTAGCGCCAATATCTACTACCCTCATACCCGGCTCAAGCAGTTCTTCAAAAAGTCTGAACTCAAAACTTTCACTTAGCCTTTGGAAAAAAATGACGATCTTAAAGATCAAGCTTCTATGCTTATATTTGTATGTCAATGATGAAAAAGGAGAAATTATCGGAAAATCCCACACCTCGTGGGTTGTTGCGAACCTGGTAAATTTTTCGGACAATTTTGCGTAAGTCTTTCTCATAAATCATTCTTAAATGACTCATTATATCACCCACTTAAAATAACAACCCATAAATGTATAATGAATTAATGTTTATGGACATAGGTCTTAGCCTTATTTATGCGGTTTTAATTTCCAACTTTTTCCATTTAGATCTAAATTTAACCATAATACTGCTTAGTGTTGTTTTTGGTTTGTTGCCGGATCTTGATGTCTCAGTGGAAATATTTCAGGAGGGCATGTTGAAAGGTAACGGAGACAGATTTCATAGGACATTAACTCACTTTCCCATCTTATATATCCCCATAATACCGGTGGTTTTCTTTAAATATGGAGGTTTTTGGGGTGCTTTATTTACCGTAAACATCATCTCTCACTTTCTACACGATTCTGTGGGTTCCGGATGGGGCTTAAAGTGGCTTTGGCCTTTTTCGAAAAGATCTTATAAAATTTTCTCAAATCCTATTCACGGCAAATTATCCAGAAACTTTATTGTTTCCTGGAGTCAGGAAGAACTTAAAATTTCCATCGAAAAATACGGTGACAAGAACTGGGTGAAAAACCTCTATCTTACCTTTAGCAACACTTTAATTTTGGAACTAATCGTTCTCTTTACAGGGATAATAGTTTTAATAGCTACTGTATTAATTAAAGGGTATAGTCTTTAAAAACCTATAGCTTTGACTAGGAAGGGTGTTGGCATTATAATTACGCAAAGCATTCCACCAAAATTATTATCGACTCAACAAAGGAGGCATCATGCAGTATAAAAATGATCTCTTGGATTTCAATGAGCTCATTGAAAAAGGAGAAAAGGTACGGGAGATTATAGGAGATTCGAAGGCAGCCATCTCGGAGTTCGTACTGGCTTACAATTTTGCTACAAGCAATGAGCAAAGGTCTACGGCACTAAGGCAGATCGGGTTGTGCGAAGAACATCTAGGCAACATGGATCGTGCTCTGAAATACTACCACGATGCTCTGGAGGAAGGTCAGTCGGCTGAACCCCGAGACGAAGCCTCCATGGCTAGAGCCCTAAGACACATTTCTTCCGTGAAGCGTAAGCAAGGTCTTTACGACGAAGCAATTGAAAAAGCCATACTTGCTTGGAGCCACATGAATAGTGTGAGGCCTCCACCTACGGACATTGTCTGGGTGACGCATGGCGTGGTTCAAGTTTTAGTCGAAGCGGGAAAGGGCCGGGATGAGATCAAGCGCTGGTTAAAGAGGGAGTCGTCCCATATTCTCTACATGCTTCGAAACGAAGCAAATGACATCCGTCGCTGGGTTTGGTTTTCCGGCTGGCTCATGGACCTGCATAAAGTATACGGTGCGATTGCCTGGCCTGCCAAAGCTCTTGCTTACCGAATCTCCAAAAAGGCAGAGTTAACAATCAGGCAAGAGCAAATAGAAGGAAAGCGTCTGTAAACACTTAAAGCCCTGTTAATCTCCCAAACGGGGCTTTTTTTCTTGGCGTTTTCTTGGTGACCCTAGTGTCTGAAAAGTGGAACACTCTTATACCATCAATAATTAAAATATCCAAGCTGGTTAGTGTTCACAATACTAACACATCCTTATCGCACCAATAGAGGAGATATCTGTGTGGTATTAATACCCAGTAAGTAAATAAACACATGAGAAGATAAATCGGAATAGATAAATAGCGACAATATGAGCTGAATTATTAATTATGCAATAGTGAACGAGGTTGTATTAATGTTATTAGTCTCCCAAAAACAAGGCTTTTTAGCAAATTTTGAGTATATGTATCATGTTGCGCACTTTGCAACACGTATGCAACATGTTATAATTTCTAACATGTGTTATGTTGCACTCCGTGATACACGTGTGCTACATAATAAACCCAAAAATATGAATATACTTTCAATAGAAAAACCAGACTTTAATAGTATAAAAAAAAGCGATGTGTTAGAAAAAGCTACAGCGGATGGTGTAGATTTTTATGAACATGTGAAAGGAATTAATGAACCAGTTTACCTGTATTGGGATAGGGCAAAATACAAACACACCCCTAGTGGACTCAATCCAACTGAATTTTGGTATTTGGTAAAGCAAATAAGAAAACTACTCTATGTAAAAACTGAAATAAAAACACCATCAGGCGACTATTTTAGCTGGATAAAACTATCGTACACAGATGAATTTCTTCACAAAATAGATACTCACACGGGAGGACAAATATTTGTAACCTATGAAACTATATCTAAAGAAACAAAGCATAAATTCTTGAGTAGAGGAATAATAGAAGAAGCGATAGCTTCTAGTCAACTTGAGGGAGCACATACTACAAGAGCTGAGGCGAGAAAAATGATAGTAGAAAAAAGGAAACCAAGAACACCCTCTGAAAAAATGATCATGAACAATTACAATACTATGAGCGCCATTACTGAGGAGTTTAAAGATAAAGAATTATCTAAGGATATGTTATTTGATTTACACAGCATGCTTACAGAAGATACCATTGATATTAGTGAGCAGAACAGATTTAGAACAGACGAGGAAAATATAGTTGTTGGGAGCGATACGACTACAACATTCATACCCCCAAAAGTAGATTTTATAGAAAAAGAAATTCCTAAGTTAATAAATTTCGCTAATGATAGAGAAAGAGAACACGCTGGTTTTATTCATCCAGTAATAAAAGCAATTTTCTTACATTTCTGGATGGGATATTTGCACCCTTTTACTGACGGAAATGGTCGTCTAGCACGTGCATTGTTTTATTGGTATCTAGTTAAAAGCAATTATTGGACTTTTATGTATTTACCAATATCTTCTATTATAAAGAAATCCCCCGCACAGTATTCAAAAGCCTTTATATACTCTGAGCAGGATGAGTATGATTTAACTTATTTTTACGATTATCATCTAAGAAAGATTATTCAAGCAATTGATGAGTTCGACAACTATGTAAAGGGATTGGTTTTGGAAAATAAGAAGGTGGAGAATACTGTAAAGGGAGCACTTGACCTCAACGAGAGACAAAAACAACTATTACATTATCTGATTTCAGAAGGTGAGGATGGTTATGTGACTACTACAAGCCATGGGACTTTAAATAACATCTCAAGACACACAGCTTATAGGGACATAAGGTACTTATTAGATGAGGAATTACTTAATAAGAAAAAGGTAGGAAAACATATACATTACTTTGCATCAAACAAGCTAACAAACTCTAAAGAAAAATAAATTAAGCGAGTACTATAGGCGAGTTGGTATTAAGGTCACTTTCGCTTATGGCTATTAGTATATAGGTTAAGTTAGTAAGAAGAAAATATCGAAAATCACCCTGTACATGTCGTAAAAGAGTCCTTATACGACGTCTGTACTTAGTCACAATGCTCATCTAATAAATCAGACAAAGCTGCATGCATACTGCTGTAGTTAGGAACTGGATCCCCGTATTTAATTTCGCATATATTTTTATCTGAGTCATACGTACTTTGGCATCTATCCTCACAATCTCTGAGCTCGCTTAGACCACATAATTCATAAGAATCTCCAACCGCAACTATGCAGTTGTGTTCTTCATTACATTCAACCATACAGTCATAGTACTCACTGTGTGCACTGTCTTCACATTCATTTTTGTTATCCCAAGATTCATCAATTCCATTGCTTGCATCCTTCAAATTATCTGAGGCGTCTTTTATGGCATTGTGGGCTTCCTCATCGCAGTAATAAACATCTCCATTGTGTGATAAAGATACTGGTGAACGCTCGTTCTCAGATTTGAGACGCCCACATTCGTTTTGACTATTTACCCATTCGTAAGAGTCATCTCTAACTTCACAACATACGGCCAATTCGCAAGCGCTCTTTAAAACTGGCTTTGAGACACACACCCTTATCGCAGGTAATAACAGGGTCTTCATCTATTGGCTCATAAGATGTCGGAACAATGAGTATTTCAGGTTCAGTCTCTACGACTAGTACATCCTCAGTTGAATCTCCTAGTATTTCGGTCTCTTGTTCGTTCTTTTCATTTGTTTTTGTTATTTCATTCTCAAGCCTTTCTATCTTTTCAAGGAGAGCCTCTTTATTTTTTACACCTTTAACATAAAGGAAAATACCCAGTGTTATGGAGAATAAAACTACCAATCCTATTAGTATAAACTTCATTTTATTTGTAATCATAAACTTATAGTATTTAAGTGCGCAAATTATAACATAACAATATTGGGAGGGGGGCTATTGTTCGATTGTCCAAATGAAGTTTATTTATTCACATCAAGCTGAGTACAAATACTCAACAATTGAATCATGGTGACCCCTACGGGAATCGAACCCGTGTTTCCGGACTGAGAACCCGGTGTCCTGACCGCTAGACGAAGGGGCCTATTTTAGCGTCTAAATTAGCAGAGCTATTTTACCAAAACAATTTTGTAAAGTATAATGTGGTCGCATAAAGAAAATGCCTAAACTAAACAGTAAAACAACCTTGATACTGTCTTCGGCTACCGCACTTGCAATTTTTGGTCTCTCTTATTACGCATTTCAGGATTACAAACCAAAAGCCTTACAAGAAGTTAGAGAAGTTAGGGGTTACACAACTAATGAAAGAGAAGGATTTGACCTTCCCTATCCAAGATACGCAAAAGGACTCGCATCAGACGAAACTTTAAATACCAAGAAATTTACTTTCCAAACAGACAAGACTCCACAAGAAATACAAGATTTTTACAGCACCATTCTTTTGGGTGATGACTGGAAACTTAAAAAGGAAGGGGCCACTGACAATTTTTTTACCAAAGAGTACAAAAAAGATAATTTATCAGTTACCGTGTGGTCCTTTTTCGATACCGATATAAAGCTGACCTTTGCTATCGTAGAAAGCATACAGTTTGATAGTAATTAAAACCCTATAGTGTACACTACGCAGGTCTTGTGCTAAAATAACATCCAGCCAAATCCAAATAATATCAAAAAAGGAGTCGTGACATGATTATTGTATTGGCAGTATTTGTCGTTTCGTCCGCACTTGTTTTCCAATGGTTTCTGAGACGGGTACGAAAGGAGCAGATGAAAAAGAACGCGGTCCGGGGTTCTTCTAGCAAAAGTCCTGGGAAAATCAGTGCCTTGGGCTACGTGACTCTGGCCGTTACAGCCGTGATGATTTCTGTTTTACCTGCGTACATCAGCCTAGGGGCAGTGGATATCGTCGTATCGTTTCTTCCCCACAATAAGGTACAAACAGTCATAGTAGAAGAACTAGTACCTATGGGGAGGGGGTTTCTGCTGAATGTGGAGAGTGGTGTCTTGAATCCCAACCTTCTTGAAGGGCTCCTCAATGGGCAGAAGCGGGTCTATATCTACGCTGTGCAAAATTACTCTGGGGAAATTGAGACTCGCACTGTTGGTGTCGAAGAAACCAAGATTGTCCAATTTGCGGAGGGATCCGACAAACCACATGTCTCGAGACAAAACACTTTTTCCTACTGTGTTGCGCCAAGGTGGGTTCGGTATTTGACCACATGCGATGGTGGGAATCCAAGAATATCTGAACCGGCCACTCTGTCCTTTCACATCCCTGAGGGATCAATCGTTCAGACTATAGATTTCATCGGGAATTGAGCAGTAAACCAACCAACAAACCGCTGTACGGTCATATGTACCAAGACCTACAGCGGTTCTTTTTTTATCTCTTCGATTTATTCCTTGGTGCCTACTAAATAAATGGCTTTCCAGGGCCGATAACTAGTTTTAAAAGTATCATCGTAAAGTATTTCTCCATCTCTAGTGACCTTTCTCGTAAAGGAAACTTTGGCTCCCCAGGCAGCAAAATCAATTTGCCTGATCACTCCTTTTTCCAAAGTAGGATCATCCCGATATTCCGGTGCGGGTGGAGACACCTCATTAGTTACTACCGGTTCGCTAATTTCTACTTCTCTGCCGTCAGGTGTGCCATATATTCGAAAAGTCAACGTCTTCTCATCCAAATCCCAGCTGGTTTGTACTAAAACATAATTTGGTGTGTCATTTTTAAATTGCAAATCTAAAGAAGGCTGATATACAGAGGCATCTATACCTACAGGACTTTCAATTTCGTAATAGTAAACTCGATAAGAGTGCGGATTCCTAGTAACCACCGGTAACCCCGAATCCAAAATGGCTCTAAATAAGGTAGTGGAAGTCTGGCAAACACCTCCGCCATCACCCAAGACGGTACGATTACCCAAGATGATCCAGGCAGAATCATACCCGGTGGCGGCAGAAATTTCACCCACTGATTCGTTAAAAGAGTAAATTGCTCCCGGAGGTACTAAGACACCATCGGTTCGGGAAGCAGCTAAGATCAAATTATTCATTCTTCCTTGTGCTGAACCCGTGAATTTGGAATTTCCCTCCCCAAGCAGGGCAAAAATGCCGTATTGCTGAGGATCAACCGGACCGGAAATGTTTTTGGTGACCACATTCACCTCATTTTTCAGACCAAAATAGGCATCTTTAAACGTTTCTGTAGTAATATCAGTGTCTAAACCCACACCATCTTGTGTTAGTTCAAACGCTAGTACCCGGCCATCTTTTTCTTCTGTAACGTTGCCCCGAGGTAATTTACCCACCACAGAAGAGACACTTTCCAGATAAGTTCTAAATGTTGCTTTGTTAAATCCCAAATCCCCCTCTTTAACATCATAGGATAAGAATTCCAACTTTTGTTCAGGGGTTAATACCCATTCTTCATCTTCATACAATATTTTTAGTTCACTAAAGACAATTTCTTCTGCCCGCGCTAACTTTTCTAATAGCTGCTCTTCCACAACATCCGGCTCACTGGGCTTTACAGTCAGAGATTTAGTACCAAAATTAAAATCGTCAAACGACTTAATAACCAAATCGTATAACTCCTGATCTCCCAGCTCTTGGCCAACATTTTCTCTTAGTATGCCTAGGGAATCTTCGTTTTTAATAAAATACTTGGCGTTTTCCGCTGGAGAATTAAGATCTCCCTTGACGGTAGCTAGAAATTTGTTGAATTCTTCTTCATCAAAATCATAATAGGCGGCAATATAGAGATTTTTCTTTAAAAGTCCGGCGATCTTTTCTTTGCTATCAACATACAAGTTTCCCGTTCTACCAACCTCAAATGCCCTATTAACGGTGGCCTCCCAATTGTACCGCAAACCAACGTCACCACTTTGTAGATCATAATTTTTCCCGTCGTAAGTTAGCGCCAGGTCTTCATCCGTAATTAATTCATACTGATTTAAGCGCTCAACTGCCTGGTCATAACTTAACCCTCCTAAATCCAAACCGGCAATATAAACTCCCGGAACTAGCCTTCGACTAAATAGCAGATGATAAAAGGAAATACCAATCAGTAAGACTAAAAAAATAATATAGTACGGTCTAAAAACTCTTAGAACTCCCCTATAATTTATTTCCTTAACCTTTTCTAGATTTTGCTGAAAATTTACGTGGGGCATTAGACTTGTTTTTGATCAAATATTTAGCGGGGCTTTTGCACATGTCCAAAACTTCGTCAGCTTCTTCGAACAATTTAGTTGAACCTGTTTTTCCAAAGGCAATAACTTCCGTACGCACACCCTGGGATCTGGCATAATCCAAGAGATCGGTGTAATCACCATCTCCTGAAACTAATACCATTACATCAATTTTTGACATCATCCTAACAGCATCCATGCACAAACCTACATCCCAATCCCCCTTTTTATTTCCACCATAAAATATCTGCAGATCTTTTGACCTAACCTCAAAACCAATTTTTGATAAAGCATCGAAAAAGTCTTTTTCCGTGTCGATATCAGCTTTTATGACATAGGCAAAAGCTCTGATTAATTTTCTATCGGAAACTGCTTCGTTAAGAACCCTAGAATAATTTACTTTAGAATTATAAAGATTCTTAGCCGAATAGTACATATTTTGCACATCCACAAACACTCCAACTTTTTGCTCTTTGTGCTGAGACTGATTCATAAAGTAATTTTATAGTAAATACTCCTTGACAACAAACAGGCAATGAAAATATCATTAGTACATGGGTTTATTTGATAGTCTAAAAAATCTGTTTGCATCTTCGGATCAAACAACACAAGACGCTCCAATGGAGGAGGCTGCACCCGCTGCCGATACACCTGCGGAAAGTCATGCGTGCACCGTTTGTGGCAGCACCACAGGTTGTGAACATATGTCAAAAATGACAGAAGGTTCAGAATCCACCGAAGAAGAACCTTCGGAAGCAGCTGAAGAAGAATCAGCTGAATAACTCTTTAAAATAGGTGTGAATTTAAACGTACCCGCTCCTCGGGAATTTTCAATTGTCTTGGCGTTTCAATTAGCTTTCCTTCTTTAAAGTGATAAAATATCCATGGTTTTTGTGGTAGTAGTTGTGTGGGGTTTTTTATTGGGGAGTGGTGTAATGGCAGCACGTTGCACTCTGGATGCAGAGATCGGGGTTCAAATCCCTGCTCCCCAGCCAAAAATGAAGTATAACTTATATTCAAAATTACTTGTCGTAGTTCAGTTACTACTGA
>CAZEBU010000003.1:0-63946 GCA_964510435.1 uncultured Candidatus Saccharibacteria bacterium
CCTCGAGCAAAGGACAATTTGTCTGCTTGGATGGTAGCACGCAGCGATGGGGAAAATTACGGCAAGCTGCTAGTATATCGCTTTCCCAAAGATAAGTTGATCTTTGGACCTAAGCAAATAATCGGGCGTATCAACCAGGATGCAGAGATTAGTCGACAGATCTCGCTTTGGGATCAACGGGGGTCTCAAGTTATTCAAGGACCGCTTTTGGTTATTCCCATTGAAGAATCGCTGATTTATGTTCGTCCGTTATACTTAAAAGCTGAAACCGGGAAAATTCCAGAACTAAAACGTGTGATTGTGGCCTATGAGAACAAGATTGCTATGGAAGAAACGCTGGAAGCAGGATTGTCTAGAATTTTTGGCCTTGCAACAGAAACACAGCAGACAAGAACCGCGGAAACACCACCCTTACTAACACAAGAAACCCGGGAATTGCTGAAAAGAGCGCTTGAGGCTTATGATGCAGCCCTGCGTGCTCAAAGGGAGGGAAATTGGACCCGATATGGAGAAGAAATTAAGAAGTTGGGAGAAATTCTAAAGCAATAAAACCCCACGAAGGCGGGTTAAAAATGATAGGTGCATATACATGATCTACTATATTTATATAGTTGAGTGTTCTGATAGCACATATTACTGTGGTTACACAAACAATTTAGACACAAGAATGAAGGAACACAATTATTTAAAGGACCGGTGCAAAATATACAAAGTCCCGAAGACCTATCGAATTAGTATATTCAGAAAAACTACCATCGAAGACGCAGGCCATGAAACGTGAATTTGAAATAAAAAAACTTACTAGAAGAGAAAAAGAAGCACTTATTTTGTCTTTCAAAAGCTATTAATTATTGGCTGGCCATTAGATACCAAATTCGAACTATTTTTAAGAATTTTCCTAATCATGAACAAAAAAACTGCATATGTTTTACTAGGTAAGATATTCAAGACTTTGAATCATTCCTTGCGGTATTCCCCAACTATCTCTATAAGTATTATTTTCAATATTATGCCGTGAAGCAATCATAACTCTTACATCGTTGGTGCCTATAAGAAATCCTACAGTGGTACTTTTGATTATTCCAGGTTTTAGCTTTAGTATTTCAATTGTAGCCTCTCTAAAGTTATGTGTAGCATCATGCCAGTTTATAGCTACAATCTCATTTTTACCTGCAGTAGGATTTCCATGTTTTAGTTCAGCCATACTCGCAATATTCTTATCTGCAATAACCCATGGATTTGTAAATGCATCATTATTTTGTGTTTTAGTTGTTGCGAATATAGTAACACCATCTAAAGATGAGATCACGAATCCTATAGCTTCTATATTATAATCCTTCGTTCTTTCTTGAAACACATCCTCCTTCGTTTCTTCAGTAGCATTTGTCCAATAGTTAATAATATTTACTTTTTCTGTAGTTACAGCACCAGTACCAAGTCTTACTGGTTTTGGTAAATGAGTTGGACCTCGTTTTAGTTTCAGTAGAAATATATTTTCCATAAAATTTTAAAGTTATAGATAAATCAAGGGGATTAGAGTAAGATTTTTTTTACACCAAAATCCCCTTTTGTGTGGCTACTTTTCCGAAGCGCTGTCGTCCTGATCATCGCCATCGGTGGCTGATGAATCGGTTTCAGCAGCCTCTGCTGCAGCTTCTTCAGCTGCTACTTCAGTAGCGGTTTTATCCGGGTCCATTATTACTTACCTCCTTTCCTTGGATTTGTTAATCGAAGTATACTTTAATTTCGATTTAGTTTCCAGGCATATTTACCTAGTTCCAATCATGGAATTTGTCACCATACCACATATTGTGTTGATTCACATGACAAAAGTCTCATTAGTCGTATACTCCTTCATTGAATGTAATACTTTATTTTTTTAACCACTATTATGTAGTATTTCTTCTGGGTATGACCGCTTACTAAGTGGTGGTGGGAATTGACCATCTGTCTTTAATGGCTGGGGGGGGGGGCTGGCAATTTGTCGCTTTGCTCCTATTGCATCCAAAACCACTAAACTCACTTTGTTCGTTAAGTGTATTGTAAGACTCATTCTCATCTCTGACCCAATCAAAGAATTGTCTACCTGTACTTTTCCGGCACAGCTGGTCAATTCTCTGGCTGGGCGTTAGGGAACAAGTTCGAACTCTCTGCCAGCCCCCAAGAATAAGTTGCAATAATATATACAGAAGTGTATATTATATTTAAACGTGGATAAGTACGAAACTTTACTAAAACAGGATAAAAAAACATTCCATGCTTCAGATTTAGCTCTGTTGTGGGGTATAGACAATCAAGGCACATTAAACATGACGCTCAAGAGATTTGTGGATAGAGGTATATTAAAGCGAATTCACAAGGGTTTTTATGCTACAACGAATATAGGGGATTTAGACCCTCTGGATTTGGGTTTTTCCCACCTAAACACTTATAGTTATGTTTCTTTAGAAACTATTTTGGCAAGAGAGGGTGTTATATTCCAGGAAATTAAGTACGTTACTTTTATAAGCTCTAAATCAACTATCTTTGAAATCGAAGGAACACAATACAAGTCTCGTCAATTAAAGGATGAGTTTTTAAATAATACTGCTGGTGTAAATAAAGTAGATAACCATTTTGAAGCCATTGCAGAGAGGGCGGTTGCCGACATTCTTTATTACAGCCCAAAATATTACTTAGATAATTCCGCTGCGGTAGATTTTGATAAAGTAAAATATTTACAAAAGGAAATCGGCTATGTTAAGGGCTAATAATAAGACGGCGTTGCATAAGTCAGTTATGTTTAGAGTTTTAATTAATATCTTGGATGATTCATTACTTTCCCAAAATATGTATTTTAAAGGGGGCACGTGTGCGAGCATGCTAGGTTATTTGGATAGATTTAGTGTAGATCTCGATTTTGATATTAGTCGAAAAGATCTTCAAGTAGATCTCAAAAGAAAGTTGGAGGAGATATTTAAGAATATTGGTTTGACTGTAAATGATAGAAGTGAAAATACCGTTCAGTACTATCTAAAGTATGAGTCCCCGCCTAATTCTAGAAACACTTTAAAGATTGATGCGGTAGATACTCCTTATGAAAACAATAAATATGAAAAGGCCTTGCTGGACGAAATTAACCGTTACTCTATTTGTCAAACAAGAGAAACCTTATTTACAAATAAACTAGTAGCACTAGTTGACCGCTATGAACAAAGCGGATCTATTGCAGGGAGAGATCTTTATGATATACATCATTTCTTGCAAAAAGGCTTTGATTTTAATGAGGAACTTATAGAGGAACGGAGAGGTACTAATGGAAAAGAGTATCTAGAATACCTAATTGAGTTTATTGAGGATAAGGCTACTCAAACAGTTATAAATCAGGATCTTAATTTTCTATTAGAGTATGAGAAGTTTAAAGCAATAAGGAAGACTTTAAAGACTGAAGCTATTGCGCTTTTGAAGTCTAGGATTTAGTAGCGGTAGTGAAAATATTTTGGCTGAGCATACGGGTGTAGTACCATTTCATTCTCTGGGATGTAAATAAGGAAACCTTGTTTTTTCGTTCCACTCAGAAGTGAGACAAGTGAGAAGTATGAAAAGCGTAGGTTTAAGCTACAAATGAAAGTGCAATTCCTGTTTTGTTAACTCTACCTGTTCTACCAATTCTGTGGATATAAACCTCATAACTTTCAGGTAGGTCATAGTTAATAACGTGACTGATATCATCAATATCTAATCCTCGTGAGGCTACGTCTGTAGCAATCAATATATTTACTCTACCTTGGCTAAATTTATCTAGTGACCGTTGTCTTTGGTTTTGAGACTTATTTCCGTGCAAAACAGCTGTCTGGAACCCAACCTTCGAAAGGTTGCGATGCAACACATCTGCACTTCTTTTTGTTCGCATAAATATAAGTGTCTTGGAAACTTCCTCTTTTTTCAAAAGTTCACGTAAAATACTAGATTTGTTTCTGCCTTTAAGTTCTATAATATCTTGTCGTACATTTGTTCTTGTCTCAGCTGTTTTAACTGAAATCATTACAGGGTTTGCAGTAAACTTTCTCATTACACTTTTCACTTTCTCATCCATAGTTGCTGCGAAAAAAAGTGATTGTCTATTTTGAGGAAATTTTGAAATAATTTTGTTCATGTCATGAACAAATCCCATATCAAGCATACGATCCACTTCATCCAAAACAATTGAATCAAATCTACTAAAATCAATTTTTCTTCGCTCTACTAAGTCAAGTAGTCTTCCTGGGGTCCCTATCACAAAGTGAGGGTTTCTTTGAAGATTATTAATTTGACCACGAATTGAGACTCCTCCAATACAGACTGTAGAGTGTATGCCCAATCCTCGTGAAAAACTTTTAAACTCTCTGTTAATTTGTACGGCCAGCTCACGAGTTGGTGTAATTATCAGAACGCGAGAGTTTCTATTAAGACAAACTTTATTAATTAATGGAATCAAAAATGCGGCTGTTTTTCCGGTACCAGTGTTTGCAACACCTACAACATCGCAACCTGATGTAATTTTAGGTATGGCCTGATCTTGAATTGGTGTAGGTCCAGCAAATCCACAAGACTCAATATTATTAGAAAGCTTATTATTAAGAGTAAAGTCTGAAAACTTATTTTTGACCTTATAAACCTCAGAAGACGTACTTTGCGAATTACCTATAACAGTCCTTGGGTCAAAGGTACGGGTTGTGTGTCTTCGTTGATTAGATTTAAATCTACGAGGACCATAGTATTTTTTTCGCGAAGAACGCGAATAGTTTTTCTGTTTGTACATATGAGTTTCAATCGAAACTGTTTATAGTAATGGAAAAAGTGTTTAAAGAAAGGATACGTTGCTAAGGGCCTTACTTACGAACTCAATTCTGATTAAAAAAACAGTCTACAGAACAGAAAGTAGTTTAACAGGTTATATGTGTATGTCAAGTTTAAAGGTTAAGTTTATGGACTGTGGTAACTTATTTATATGTCGTTTTATGTTTATATAGTCGAGTGCTCTGATGGTACATATTACTGTGGCTATACAAACAATTTAGACTCCAGAATGAAAGTACATAATTATTCAAAAACCGGAGCTAAATATACAAAGTCCCGTAGACCCGTTAAGTTAGTGTACTCAGAAAAGATATCTTCGAAAATACATGCTATGAAACGTGAAATTCAAATTAAAAAACTTTCTAGAAGTAAAAAGGAAATGCTTATCTTGTCTAAGTTAAATTTGTGATTGCTGGCTGAGCATACGGGTGTAGAACCATTTCATTCTATAGGATGTAGATGAGGCAGTATAAAAGAAGTATATATGTTCGAAAATATTTGTTTCATTGAGTTCCCCAGACCATCAATTACCATACCGTTTTCAACAAATCTATAAATTTAGATTTTTATGTATTTTAGTAGCATTAGTAGTGGGTTACTACAAATGTAATGGTGACTGGCCAGGCTCCCTACGATAGAATTAGTTTATGCAGGTAACAAATATCTTGGCGAATAAAAAAATACGCCTTTTGATCATTGCACTTTTATTTATTGCTCCATTGGTAATACTTGCATTTGTGAATATCCACCTCCCACTTTGGTTCGAGTTACCTCTTTTTCTGTTTATTATTTTCTTTTTTGGAAAAGACGTTTTCTCTAACGGCATTAGGTCTTTAACACAACTTAATTTTTCAGATATTAACCTTTTGATGACAATTGCGGTTATTGGAGCATTATATTTGCAAGAATTTGAAGAAGCTGCAATTGTTGTAATCCTTTTTGCATTGGGCAATGCTTTAGAAGATTTTGGTATTGAAAGAAGTCAAACGGCTCTAAAGGAACTGGTTGAAAAATCTCCTAAAACAGCAACCATAAAAAATTCAGATAAGGAAACCCCTATTGATGAGATTTCGATTGGAAGTGTTCTAATCATAAAACCAGGAGATTATATTCCCCTAGATGGAAAAGTTGTCGAAGGAAGCTCCTTAGTTGATGAAACTTCTATAACTGGTGAACCTCTTCCTAAAAACAAGCAGATAAATGATCTTGTTTATGCTGGGACAATTAATGGTTCGGGGTACTTAGAAGTTGAAGTTACAAAAAAAGCCAAAGACACGTCACTCGCTAGGATAATTGAACTTACATATCAATCGGCAGCGCAGAAGCTACAATCACATAGATTCATAGAGCGGTTTGCTCGAGTTTACACTCCTGCAGTAGTAGTTATCGCTACATTGCTATTTATTGTCCCAGTCTTTTTATTTAATCAGCCGCTTGAGCAGTGGTTAACTTCATCGTTAACCTTGCTTTTAATTGCATGTCCGTGTGCGCTAGTAATATCTACTCCTATTACGGTATTTTCCGCAACAGGAAATGCAACCAAGCGAGGAATATTAATTAAAGGAGGAAAATATTTGGAAGAAATGGGAAAAATGAAAGTTATAGCCTTTGATAAAACTCGTACATTGACAAAAGGAGTACCTAAAGTAACAGATATTATTCCTTTTGAGGATGTGACAGTTGAGGAATTGCTGGCTTGCGCTGCAGGCATAGAGATACACTCAGAACACCCCTTGGCACAGAGCATAATAGAGCGAGCAGAGCAAGATAATATTGATCCACATACCTTTAAGGATTTTAGAGCTGTAACGGGGAAAGGGGTGATGGGAGAATGTCTTGTATGTACAGATAAAGAACACTGTCTTGGAAATTTAAAGTTTATTTCAGAAAATAGTTCTGTAGAAGATAGGGTGATAGAAATTGTTGAACAGTTTGAACAACAAGGCAAAACCACTATAGTTATGAGTGACAACAACAAAGTAACGGGTGTTATAGGAATATCTGACGAAATACGTGAGGAGAGTAAGGCTACAGTTAACATTTTAAACAAAATGGGGGTTTCTTCCGTTATGCTTACAGGGGATAATTCCTTAACAGCTAAATACGTAGCGGATGCAATTGGTATTGAAAAGGTTTATGCCGAACTGTTACCTGACGAAAAAGTTTCTCATATAAATGATTTAGTTAAAGAATATATGCACGTTGGGATGGTAGGAGACGGTGTTAATGATGCCCCTTCACTAGCAACTGCTTCGGTAGGAATTGCTTTGGGTTCTGTTGGTTCTGATGTAGCTGTAGAGAATTCAGATATAGCCTTGATGAACAATAATCTTAGTCACATCCCCTTTTTAGTACAACTTGGTAAAGTTAGTGTTAGGACGATACGTTTTAATATATTGCTTGCGATTGCTGTTAAATCTTTATTTCTAATTTTTGCTATTTTTGGGAGGGGTAATCTAACATTAGCTATAATCGCTGATGTTGGTGTTACCATATTTGTAGTTTTAAATAGTTTGCGTCTTTATGACTATAAAGGAGGTAGGTATGAGTATTAACGAAACCAGGAATGACTTCTAATCTTGGGTATTATCCTGTACCAAGTCTCTCCAGGATGGCTGGCGAAGTAGCCCTTAGGTGGAACACCATTTACCCCTCATTGTATAGAACATATAGAAGATTAAAAGAGCTTGGTTATCGTTATGAAAACGGTTCTATTGTTGTCCCCAAAGTGATAAATAAAAAACCCAGAAAGGAGGTGTATTATGACTAATTTTGTTATGCCCAAAATTAATATATCTGCGATTGCAGGCCTTAGACAGCACTCGCCCGAATTAGTAGCATCAAAGCTTTACAACGAACATACGTTTTATAAGAAATTTTCCCAAGACTTGAAGAAAAGCAGACAGGAGGTAATTGTAGAAAGCCCTTATATTACTTCGACCAGGATGTATTCGCTAGCTCCCCTATTCCGATCATTGGTAGCACGAAAAGTAAAATGCTATGTAATAACTCGTGACCCCATTGATCATGATCTATCTATGAAGCAACAAGCCGAAAAAGAAATCCGAAAATTCCAAACAATTGGAGTTCAGGTTATTTTGACCAATGAATATAGCCATCGAAAACTAGCAATTATTGATCGCAAGGTTTTATGGGAAGGCAGCCTAAATATTTTGTCACAAACCAGTAGTCAGGAGTTTATGCGCCGGATTGAAAATGAGAAGCAAGCACAAGATTGCTTTAAGTTTGTGAAGTTTGGCAAGTTTATTTATGAAACGAGAAGGCCACGTTCTTAAATACGTGGCTACGAGCTAAGTATTCTCGTAAGTAAAGAAGATGTCGCAGACAGATTCATTTACTAAAAGGGGGTGTTTAGATATATAATACCCATATGACTGGATATCAGATAAATGAAAAAGATATTGATGGGATGCTTGATTTTCTCAAAGTAACCGATCCTGATAATGCTACGCTGGAAATGGCCATAGAGTTATTGGAATATCTCAAGGCACGCTTCCATACTATGGCTCATGAGAACCCAGAGGAATTAGAAAAACTCTACGAGGAGCTAAAGAAACAAAAAGAGTTGAAAAAGAATTAGTAAGGTAAAATACTTGAGGATTTGACACCAAGGGCCCTAACTAGTTTGAGTAAGGTTATCACAGATAAACTAGCTTCCCCGCGCTCCACTTTGGCATAATAATTGCCATTAATACCTGCTTTTCTGGCAACCTGCTGTTGTGTCAGGTTTTGTTTGAGCCTAGCTGTTTTGAGTTTGTCGGCAATTGAATCTAGTGTTTTTTTATCCGTTTTCATCATATGTTTGTAGTATAACACTCTGGATATGTGAATTCCTGGCAAAAACCAAAGCCATTACTCGAGTATGCTAAGTTAATAATGATGCTTAAACCCATGTCCCATAACAATACTCATGAAAAACCTTTCCTACACTCTCCCCTGGAAACACCTGATGAAGAGAAACTTCAAAAGGCAAAGGATATTTTGGGATCGCTATGTGAGCAACTAACTGATGAGCAAATAAAAACCATTATCACAGAAATTCAGTTTTTAACGGACACCTGGCTGGACGAATTTGAGCGAGAGATATTTAATGGGAAAACCATTCAAGAGTTGTTATCCGAGGAGATCCTGTTGTGAGAAAAAATAATACTGTTATATATTTGAGAGTTTCCACCGATGAGCAGATTGATAATTTTTCTCTGGAAACACAGCTGGAAATCTGCCAAAACGAAGCAGATCGTCGGAAATTAGAAGTTGTAAAAATATTTCGAGAAGAAGGTAAATCTGCCAAGAATATTACTGGCAGACCCACGCTGGTTCAATTGCTAGCGTATTGCCGCAAAAACAAAAATAGTGTTGTAGCTGTAATTGTTTATCGTATTGATCGCCTATCTCGTCAAATTGCAGATTATTTGGCTATTCGCAAAAAACTGTCAGATAGTGGGGTCACTTTATATTCTGCCACAGAGCCTACGGGAGATAGTCCTACAGAAAAGCTGGTGGAGACAATGCTGGCTGGGTTTGCTCAGTTAGACAACGATATTAGATCTGAACGATCCAGCAACGGAATGAAAGCAAGATTTTTGGCAGGACATTGTAATGGTAAACCCCCTTTGGGTTATTTAATGAAGGATAAGGTGGTAGTCAAGGATCCGGAAACTTGGGACAAGGTAAAAGCATCCTGGGATTTAATGGCTACAGGCACAAAAAGTCTTAAAGACATGGCTAATTATATGAATGACCTAGGATTGCGCCATAAACGTAGAGCAAAATCTTTCAGGATCAGGCCTCAATCGGCAGGCCGAATATTTCGACACAAGTTTTATACCGGTATATTAACTTCTAAGACTTATAAACTGGAGGTTCAAGGGCAACACTCACCCATGATCTCCCAAGCTCAATTTGATGAAGTTCAAGACATTTTGGATGGTAGGAATGTTAGAAATATTCCAGCGCAAAGAAAAGTAAGAGATAATACAGATTTCCCTCTTAGAAGAATTGTTAAATGTGGAAAGTGTGGCAGTGGTTTGACGGGAGCTTGGAGTAAGGGCAGAAAAGCAAAATATCCCTACTATCGATGTGGCAAACCATGTAACAGCAAATCTATTCGCTGGCAAGATGTGCATAATGAGCTAATTAATGTTCTCAGGAGCATTGAAGTAAAACCACAGACCAAGGCATTATTTGAATATTGCTTTGCTTCTACGTTCAAGGCTAGGAAAGAAGTGCTACAACAAAGAAAAAAACGCGTAAACGCTGATATTAGCAAATTTAAAGAATCAAAGAAGACAATTGTTAAGAAAAATCTTGCAGGAATATATTCTGATGAGATTTACAAAGAGCAAATGGCAATGGTAGCCTCCAAGTTGAACAGATTGACTATGCTCAAACAAGAACAGATCTACAAACAATATGACTTGACGAAACTAAATATAATGCTCGGCAAGAAACCAAAGCGGCTAGATAAAACCTACCAAGAACTATCCCCCAGTCAAATACGTGTATTTATTAGCTTGGTTTTTCAGGAGGGTTTGACTTGGGAGTATGAGGGAAAGCTGAGGCGTAAGGTGATTAATTTATGGGAAGATATAGAAAATTGATTGGGAAATCAAGCTAGTGTGTAGATTGTCATCAAGCTCGCTTAAAGCTTTTTGTCAAATGCCTCTAGTTCAGAAATATCTTTATGTTCTGTTATGTTGCTCACTTTTCTTTCAAAAGAAAACTCCTGTAAACCATCACTATATTTTGATGTGATAAATAATTCAAAACTTAACTTTGAAGATTTCGAGTCTATGTAAATTCCTTCATTAATAAGCAAAATCGGTCGTCCCTTCTTTAAATCTCGTAAATTACAGCTTATAGATTTAGTGCTGTACTCAAGATTTGTCCTATACATCTCTCTTTCCCGAGTGTCTATACGCCCGAGAAAAGAAAATATATCTTTAGCTGGATCTGAAGGTAACCAAGGACAATTTAAATCATGAACGCTAGCTATGCTTCCCGTTTTTAAGATAAATTCAACAGATATTTTTTCATCAAATTTATTAGATTCAAGTTTGATGAAAATTCCAACCAAATACCTACTCTTATTGTAGAAAGATCGTAACTCGTCTTTGTAGTCCTTCAAAGATTGAATGTACTCCAAATTACTCTCTTGTGTTTTATGCCTACGAAATCCAACGGAGGCAAGTCTGCCAAATATACCTGCAGAAGGTAGAGTAGGTGTTTCACCTTCTAATATTTTAATCTGTTTATCGATTGCCTTAAGATGCTCATCAATTCTAATTTTAAAATATTCAGGTGTAACAGTAAATTTTGTCTTTTTGCTTTGTAAAGATTGCAGTGCCAAGTGCTCTTTTCTCCAGGTTTGATAAATTGCAACAAATACCGCCGACGCTATAAAAAAAGATTTGTAAAAATTTGAAAATTCAAATGATTTTATTGGCTCAGGAAAGTATGTATGAAGAAGATCATATAATGTTGGTAGCAAAAGTAGTAATGTTGCCCACTGGAAAATAGTCTTAGAAATAAAAACAAGTAGGTATTTTATCTCTTTTTTCATGACTTATGTCTTTAAAGGAAGATTTAATGCACTAAATATTTCAGACAATTCTGGGTTTATTGTTCTTTGGTTACGTGGAAAAATTTGACTGAATCTATATGGAAAATAGCCAGCTACCCCATCCCAGATGCTAGTTCCAACTTCATTCGCGCTTCTTATTTGACCCTGACCTCTGTATAAAAGGTTGTCTAGAAATTTTTCTACATTTTGAGGTGATACGATAAAAAGTTTTAGACCGTTATTCGTGCAAGCATCCGCTAATAACTTGTTTATGTGGGGATCTCTAAATCCATAACCAATTATGAGTAATTTCACGTTCCCGGCAGATATAGCTTGTTGAAATAGTACGAAATACCAGTTCAGCAAAGGAATTCTTGCTATTGTATTCATTTTATTGATCCCTATTACCTTGCTATCTGCTCCATTAGAAGTTATCCATCTGAGCGATCCATGTAGCTTAACGTAGTATTTTGCGTCTCCCATCTGTGCTTTGAATGTTTCCAACTCACTCTCAATAGGAAGTTGTTTAAAAGTTTCGGCATCAAGGTCTGAATTGCTCACATCCCCCCAACTGCCAGCATAGTTCATTGATTGAGGTGTTAAGGGTCTCCAACCAAACCTTTTTTCCATCACCATATCTTGGTTTAAAGTAAAACAAGCATTTGAGGACGCTACGAATCTGTCTAAAAATCTACGAACGTCACTAGGGTGAAGGGGTAATGAATCCCATCTGGACTGAATAACTCTATCCATAGAAACATAAGCTTCATTTACTATGTCTTTAAATATCTGAACCTCATTCTCTGGAAGTCCACTTCTTTCGTCAAACACATCTGAATAAATTTCTTCAAAATCAAACTGTTTTCTCAATTTGATTTTCAGTTGTCCAGCATCATTTAATTTTGGATTATTAAAAATCCAAGACCACATTTCTCTGGCCAAAAAGCCACCGAAATTAGCTGTAAACCCTGCGCCTGTCAAAAGTAAGGTGTTTCCAAAAGCAATTGTCATAATTTACACTTTCATTTTTTCCTTTTCTCTTTAGCCATCTTTAACCTAAAATCTGCATTCAGTTTTTGAGCACCTTGCTTTAGGGATTTCAATTGAGAGTCATCGCCTTTTAGGCTAGTGGGGGTTTCAACCTCTCCTATCATTTTTATTTTGCTACCTTGTTTGACCATAACATCAGGGATCTTCCCATGAACAGGATCTGGTTTATTGTATCCTGGTAAATCAGCAAGCACCGTTTTACCCGGTCCTTTAAGCCTGTTGGCCCACTGGCTAACTTTTGTATCATGAGTCTTCTGTCCTCTTTTTGTTCTTAAAGCCATTAGTCACCACCACCCTTCAATACATCTACAGCTATACCTTGAACTGTGAAGTCATCAAACATATAAAATGGTTTATTTTTGTCATTATCAGATTCTGGCATAAGTTTTATACACCCTTCACCTTCTACCATTTTTTTAACTGTTGCATCATCGCCAATCAATGCAACAACTCGAGAGCCAAAGTCTGCGGTTGGTTGTTTTTTTACCAAAACACAGTCTCCATCATCGATCGTTTTATCATTGATATTTGATTTATTCATACTATCGCCAGTTGCACGTAGGAAAAAATAATCATCGGCATCACCCTGAAGTTTCGAGCTGTCATATGGAACATAAGCCTCAACATTTTCTATAGCTAATAGTGGAGTGCCTGCTGAAATCTGACCTACCAGGGGAATTTGAACTTTCTCACTGTCTTTGATAAGTGAAATACCTCGTGAATCAACCAGGTACCCCTTTCTTTTCAACTCATCGGTATGCCGTTGAACAGAACTAAGGCTGGTGTAATTTAACAATTTCCTTATCGCTTCCAGAGTAGGTGAAATACCGTTTTTATGTGCATAATCTCGAATTGCTACTAGTACTTCTTTTTGCTTTGATGTTAGTTGCCTGTCCATGCGTAGTATTATACGCTATAACGCGTGGTATTTCAAGTAGAATGGTACATTCTAGTATTCTGTTATCCCTCAAGGTGATGTAATATAATGGTAACTAATGGTAGATACTACAAAAGACAACACAACACCAAACTGCCTGAACTAATAACCTTAAAAGAAGCTTGCGAGATAGAGATTTCAGGCCGAGTTTATAAAGTCAATAACTCTTTTAATCTCTTTGGAAAACCAGTTTTTATTATTTAACTCGCATTCCCACAATACTAATATCTCCCATCCCAAGCTTTTTAGTTTGATGATGTTTGCCTTGTCTCTTTTTTTGTTTCCAAGTAGTTTTTCTTTCCAAAACTTCTTATTAGTTACAGGTAGCATGGCTTTTTTACAGTTATGTTGATGCCAAAAACACCCATGCACAAATATGGCAATCTTTTTTTCAATAAAAACAATATCGGGTCTTCCTGGAAGTTTATAGTGTATGCGATATCTCATGCCCTCAGCAAAAAAAGCTTTTCTTACGCTAAGTTCCAAAGCCGTGTCTTTTCCCTTTACTCGGGACATATTCTTACTTCTTTGTCTTTTGGTAATCCTATCCGCCATACTGTATTTTTGTATTATAATAGATTTATTGAAGTAACATCCTATGAAAAACAAAAACACCGCACATACATTTACATTTATTGACCTTTTTGCAGGGATCGGAGGTATTAGGATTGCTTTTGAAAAAGTGGGGGGAAAGTGTTTATTTACGTCCGAATGGGACAAATATTGCCAAGAAACATATCATAAGAATTTCGGTGAAATACCCCATGGAGATATAAGAAAAATAGACATTTCCGATATTAAAGATCATGATGTTTTGCTGGCAGGATTCCCTTGTCAAGCTTTTTCTATAGCAGGTAAACGCGGTGGTTTCGAAGACACTAGAGGTACATTGTTCTTTGAGACTGCAAAAATAATAAAGGAAAAACAACCTAAAGCTTTTTTCTTAGAAAACGTCAAGGGACTAGTTAACCACAGAAGCGGGCAGACTCTTTCAACAATACTTAATGTTTTAAGAAATGAATTGGGTTACTTTGTACCAGAACCTAAAATAGTGAATGCTAAGGATTTTGGAGTTCCTCAAAACAGAGAAAGAATATTTATTTTAGGTCTCAGGCAAGACTTAGGCATAAAAGACTTTAACTACCCCAAGCCTTTAGTTACAGAAGTCAAGATAAAGGATATTTTGGAAAAAAATCCCGTATCAGTTAAATATTATCTATCAAATCAATATCTTGAGTCGCTTAGAAAACACAAGAGAAGACACGAAAGCAAAGGTAATGGATTCGGTTACGAAATACTTAATGAAAATGGAATAGCTAATGCCCTGGTAGTAGGTGGTATGGGGCGCGAAAGAAACCTCATAATAGATACCCAGTTAAAAAACTTTACTCCTGTAACAAACATAAAGGGAGAGGTTAATCGGGAGGGAGTAAGAAGACTAACTCCACGGGAGTGCGCACGTCTTCAAGGATTTCCCGAAAGCTTCGACATCCCCGTTTCGGATGCACAAGCCTATAAACAATTCGGTAACTCTGTTGCAGTCCCCGCTGTACATGCAACTGCCAAAAAACTAGTTTATAAGTTGAAAGGGGTACTTGTATGATTACAGGAAATAAAGGTGAATGGAGTGAAATTTACGCTTTTTTTAAACTGCTGTCCAATGGTAAATTGCATGCTGCAGATGAGAATTTGGAAAAGATTAAGGACATCTACTATCCGATAATAAATATTCTTAAAGAAAACGGACTTGAATATAAAAGAAATTCGAGTATCAAAATCATTGATGGGGAAACGGGGAATGAAATAATGTCCCTACCTGTAGATGAATTCACAAATGCATCAAAGCAGTTGTTAGCAAGAATTAAAGAAGATAAGAAGAAAAACGGTACATTCTCGTTCAAAGAAATAGAGGGATTTTTAGAAAAAATAAAAATCAGGTCCATAAAATCCCCATCGAAGAAAAAGGAAGATATAACGCTTATTGTGCACGATTTTAGAACAGGGTTAAAACCAAAACTTGCGTTTAGTATAAAGTCTATGCTGGGAAGTGCATCAACTTTGCTTAATGCAAGCAAATCAACCAATTTCATTTACAAACTGATAACCAACAGGCTTTCCGTTCGAGAAGAGGAAGTCCCTTATGGAACAGACACTAAAATGAGAATACGAGATGCCTTGGTACAAAAACTCAACGAAGATTACAAGATTATTTTTTCGGAAATCCCAAACAAAACCTTTAAATCCAACTTGCAAATGATAGATAGCATGTTACCCGATCTGTTGGCATGGGTGGTTTTTTACTACTACACTACAAACAATAATTCTCTTGTTGACTTAACAAAACTGTTGGAAAAAAATAATCCGCTAGGTTACGACAAAGATGTAGCTCATAAATTTTATAGACACAAAATTAAAAACTTTCTACTTGACGTTGCCTTAGGAATGACGCCTTCGACACCATGGAAGGGAAAATATGATGCTACAGGGGGTTATTTGATTGTAAAAAGTGATGGAGATATTGTCTGTTACCACATCTACAACATTAATGAGTTTAAAGAATATCTGTTTAAAAATACGAAATTGGATACACCTTCAACATCTCGACATGACTTTGGAAAAATTTATGCGGGGGATAGTACCTTGGAAGTGAAGCTAAACCTCCAAATAAGATTTATAAAATGAGCAATGAGGTGATGGCGTAAAAGCGAACACTATTAAGAATTTGGACGATAAACAAAAAGAATTTCTCGATTTAGTTTCATCCAAGTATGCAGAGAAAGGTTTGGATGAAGAGAAATTGCTGGTGTTGTTGAACTTGAAGTACCACGCCATCGCAAATGCCGAGCAGGTTTTGGGTGATGTTAGTCAACACCGCTCTGTGTTTATCAACATGCAGGAGGGTTTGTATAGGGAGTTTTCAGCGGCTTGATGTTCACAAACTGCTTTCGTAAATGTGGTTTCTACTAAACTTTTTACAAGTGCGTATTTGATCATTGCCTTTTGTCCTGGTTTGCAAAACTGGCTTGATTAACATCAATTCAGCAAACTCTTCCAATTTAAATCCTTGGGTTTTAGAAACCTGTTTCGTAAAACTCACTAGACCCTGTATTTTGTTGTATTTGCTAGACGGAATAAAATCTTTGAACTTGGCATTTTCAATGATGAGATTCCTTATTTCTTGAAATTGTTGCCTGTTTATTGATAATTTGGCATTGACAGTTATTCCAGTAACTTTTTGACAATAACCTGAAGTGATAACCTTTACCTTACGTCTTTTCACTGCATACTTGTTTTTCAATAGAACTCTAACTATGTATTCGATCGCCTCTTCAACTTCTTTTCTATCCCCAGAAATAGTGATGTCATCAATAAACATGGAGGCGTCCAACCCTGTTTTTTCACTATATTTTTTAAAGTCATTAAATATTGGAGTAAGTACATAGTTGCATAGTAATGGACTAGTTGGAGCACCCTGAGGTAACCTGTGTTGGAATGTTGTGAGTTTGGTTAAAATATTTGCTGTTTTTGCACCACAACCAAAGCAATCTATCCAAACTCGATGTACTTTATTGTGGCTAATATTTGGAAAACAGTTCTTAATATCAACTATGCCAATACAGTCCTTACCTACGTGGACTTTTGCGTTATCAACAATTGATTTACCAGAAACCCCACCTGTCATTCCAGGAGGTAATTGACATAATTCCTTATTGAGAATTCTTTTTAGTATCTTCTTTTGGATACCTTTTAAAGGATATTGCGGGTTGTCTATATGTCTCCATTTATTGGTACCTTTTTTGTGAAGGTCAAATGGTTTGTAGAATCTACCTGAAGTGTTGGCCAATTGCTGAAGTTCAATGCGATCGCAGTCTAGTAAAGACTCTAAATATTTCAATGATAATATTTGAACTGAGGTGTGTAATTTACTCACATTTAATTCCCCAATAATGCAAGAAGTAGGTTTTTACCAATCTTTTCAATCTCATTTTTATCAGCGTTTTTAAGATCGTCTTTATCAGATGCTAATAGGGAAAGAAGGTAAAAAGGTATTTCGAGTTTTCTCGAAATCTCTTCTAATAATTTTACACTGGGAGTTCTTTCACCTTTCTCTATTCTTGATAGGTAGCTTGCATCAAGTTTTAGCTCCTCACTCAAGTCTTTTTGTGAAATCCCTTTGGCAGCGCGAATAGTTTTTATTGCTTTTCCGTAGTTCATATTAAATTGATTCCTTATATAAAAATCTGAGGGTTATCTCAGGTTCTTATAAAAGAAGTTAAGGATTAATGTTGTGCATTATTTCCAATAATCTCTTACAGATTTTATTTACAATAAACTCCGCTTTTTTAGTGTTTTTAACACTTAGCGAATGTTTTAAATCCTTTAGAGCTTTTTTTAGAAATTGCTCGTCATCCGATCCCAAAATTCCTGATTTTACAAGAGTGTTGATTGAATCAACAATTTGTCTAAATCTTTTTGCCATATTAATCACCTCCTTCTTCTGTAGGTGGCTTCCTCAGATTAATGAGAGGACTACAGTACCACATTCGCCCTCTGTAGAGAAAATATTGGGATCTCCTTAACTCTTTACGTACCACTTGGTTAGTATTCAGCAATTAGCTGTTGTTGATAAACGTTTCAGGCAATCAAAACATACACATACAGCCGACACACGCCCCAGGGTAAGAGCGGAAAAATTTACAAGTAGTAAATATCCGCGACTTATTTTTTTATAAAATAGTCATCAGTAGCTCTTAATGAGCTGAGCTAGAAGTATAAGTTCTAACTGTTAGGTGCGATATTATACGAGGTGATATTAATGTGCGATGCGGTTTCCACCGTCTCAATTGTCAATATATCAGTTTGTTTTTAGATTGTCAATTATAATGTCTGTTAGACATTTGTCATCTGGAATGATATGATTCTGATACTCATATATGAGCGTTGCAAAATTAGGACCACCATTAGATGAATAAACAAAAAATAACACTCTCAAAATCCGACTACATGCTTTTTCTTCGCCACCCTGCTTGGTTTTGGTTGAAGAAGTTTGATAAGGCTAAGTTGCCTGCCGTTGACGATAATTTGCAGGCAATGTTTGATGCAGGGCATGAGTTTGAAGGGTATGCAGAACAGCTTTTTCCTGCCGGAGTTAAGCTTGGGTTTAATAACTATCAGGAGTACCTTTCTCTACCTCAACGAACCAAAAACGCATTAGTTGAAGATGTTTCTACCATTTTTCAAGGCCGTTTTGAAGCAGATGGGATTACTTGCATTATTGATGTACTAAACAGAGTTGAGGGTAATACTTTTGATTTAGTAGAGATAAAAAGCAGTACCAAAGCCAAGCTGGAGCATTACTATGATCTAGCCTTTCAGACTATCGTTTTGGAGAAATCAGGACTTACAATTCGGAATATCTCTGTAATTCATATAAATAATGAATACATGCGCCAGGGCAAGATTAATCCCCAAACGCTGACTACAGAAACTGATGTTACCGAGGAGGTGAAAGCCTTGATCAATCTCACCCAAGAACAAATAGACAAAGCATTTGTGATCTTGTCTACAAAAACCATGCCCGATATCTCACCCCGTTTTGTCAATCAGCTTGGTGTCCCTAGAGTAAACTGGTTTGCAGAATGGCTGGATATCTACAAGAGTCTAAAGCCTGAGCTTGATCCATACAACATCTACAATCTAGGCTATTCGAATGCTGAGCAAATAGGCAAACTAGAAGACGAAGGTATTGAGCTAATTGCAGATATTCCAGAGGAACTGGCTTTGCGACCTAAACAAATTACCCAAATCAAAACTACTCGCGACAACAAGCGCATAATTGAAAGCCAAATGATCAGAGAGTTTTTGGATACCTTTGAATACCCCCTATATTTCTTTGACTACGAGACATTTTCCTCGGTGATTCCCGCCTTTGATGGCTGTAAACCCTACAAAGATTACCCTTTTCAGTATTCCTTACATATTCTAGACATACCAGATGCAGAAGTAAGGCATGAAGAATATTTGCATGCTGACAACTCCAACCCTATGCCAGTGCTTATCGAAAAACTAAAGGTTGATATCGGAGACAAGGGCACCATTCTTACTTGGAACATGAGCTATGAAAAGGGATGCAACACTAGAATGGCAGAATTTTACCCAGAGCATAAAGAGTATTTAGAAAGTTTGAACGAGCGCATTAATGATCTAATGATTCCATTTTCGCAAATGTGGTTTGTAGACAAAGATTTCTTTGGCAGTGCAAGCGTCAAAAACGTTTTGCCGGTACTGGCACTGGAGCTAAGCTACAAAGAACTAGACGTATCAGATGGCCTCAAGGCGCGCAGAATGTGGACACAAACTGTTTTGGAGGGTAAGAATGGGAAGGATTGGGAAAAGATAATGTCAGATTTGAGCAAATATTGTACACTTGACACCTTTGCCATAGTAAGGATTTTGGAAGAATTAAAGAAAATAGTTTCCAACTAACCAAGCTAGTCTTCATATTTCAAATTACCCTTACTAATCCTACACTTTACAACCCTTAAGTTACTTTGAGGTAAATAATTTAGCAATGCCGATCTTTTTCCAATCAATTTATTACGAAGACGGTCAAATACCTTAAAAGAAACAATGGCACAAGACCTTTTGGCTCTTGTCAGCGCAACAACAAATCTATAGATATCCTCCCCAGTTATATTATATGGGCTTGCTGGTAGTACCCCATTGTGGCATTCCCAAATGATTACGTGTAATGCTGATAGTCCTTTAGAGCCAAGATAATTTGTGAGTTTGACGCGGACTTTGTTGGGATTTTCGGTAATAATCTCATTAGATGTGTTTTTCTCTGAAAAGTACTCTTCAATTTTGACCATATGTTTGTTTTTGTAGACTTCTGGCAACAATTCAAAAATAGGGACACTTTCCCTATGCGATCGTTTTATTATTGTAGCTATGCTCTCCAGTGGATCCTCACGTAGAATGATTCTCCATCCTAAGTTGTTTTTCTCATCAGCGCGCACCATTTTATAACCAACCACAATTTCATTGTTGCTTTCATTTTCCTTTTTTTCAATCATAAATAAGTCCATATCTAAGTTACTTACAAGGTATTTTGCTAGGGAATCTAGCCTGTGTTGCGATTCGGCACCAATGACAAGAAATTGAATGTCCTTTTCTGTACCAACCAGGCTTTCATTGTTTGTAATAGTCTCAATATGGTTTTTAATAAATTTAAAAGCTGTCTTTTCAACGGAGCATTGTACTTCAATAATTTGAGGGTATTTTGTATCTAATGCAAATTTGTCAGGCCAGTAGCTAATATACTTTTTATCATTGATACGATCATGCAGAAGACCAGTACTTATAGCTTTTTTGATGAGACTATTTACGGAATTCACCAATACACTAGTGCACCTACTTGAGAAAGGGAGGTTAAATTTTTGATTTGAAGGAAGGCTATTGTACAAATTTATAATAAACTTTTTTGATGCTTTTCTAAAGCCATACAAGGATTGATCATCATCTCCCGCTACCAAGATTGGATTTTTTGAAGACAATACGTTAATAAATGAGGACTCGAGTTTATTGAAGTCTTGATACTCATCGGCTATAACAAGGTCATACTGAGGGATAAGATAGCTATTTGAGGAAAGTGCTTTGTATACTTTATATACGGAATCCTGATGACTGATTGCACTATAATACGAGGATCTGCTAAGAAAAAATAGTAAGCTAGCATTTTCTTCATCTAAATTTGCAAATGCAGCATGGAAGTTCTTTTTGGAATAGCTGAGTTCAAGAATGGCAGCATCGCTTTCAATTATCGTAGCTAGGTTCGGGTAATATATGCCATCAAAACCTAATTTTGAATAAAGAAGTTCTTTGCAATATCCGTGGAATGTACTAGCTTTTACATTCGCAAATTCCGGTTTATCAAACTCATTTATCAAATCATTAGCTAGGTTATTTATCAAAGTGAAAATGCGTGCATTGGAATTTGGAGGCATTTTTTTGATAACTTGCATAAAAGTGAATGTTTTCCCAGTTCCTGGACCTGAAACAATTAGTCGTAAATGAGCTTTTGAATCTGTCACTAATTTCAACTTTTCTTTTCTCTCTTTGTGAAAAGATGCACATTTTTCGCAAACTGCAAGTGAGCCTGTTAGCTTCTTAGCTATATTAATTCTGAATTCCTTGGCACTGAAAGCATATGTTTTTTCAGTTTGCAAACCACAATTTTGACAGCATTTCATACTTCAATTATACATCGATGGTAATGACCCCCTTCTAATATTGACTGTCTTTTAGGGGTCTTACCCCTCATTTTGCAAGGGCTTCGTAAATTGCTCCCTTTGCTCGCAACCCTTGCAAAACTCACCCCGCTTTTTTGTTTCTTCAGGTACGAGAGCAGGCGTGCTGCTCTCATATAAAAATTTGAAGAGAAGGAAAAGCAAATGAAACTATCTACCAAAGCACAAGCTAGCATTAACAAAGTCATAGAAAAGTTCAAAACTGGTGATCTATCGTCCATTAGTAGAGTTGCCAGAATTAGGCTTGATAAATCAGCCCCAGCACACAAATGGAGTTTATCTAATAAAGTAATTGCTTTTGTTCAAGCTGAAGAACTAGATTGCAGGGGGTTTAGACAATGGCAAGATGTAGGACGACAAGTCAAAAAAGGTAGCAAGGCTGTATACATCTTTCGCCCCCACACTATCAAAAAAGATGATGAGAATGGAGAAAAAGAAAATATTTGCATTGGATTTTCAACTGCTCCGGTATTTGCCGCCTCTTGTACGGAGGGGGAAAACAACTTGCCAGGATATACCCCCGCAGAGCTTCCCCCTCTGGCAGACATAGCCAAGAAATTTAATATTTCAGTTGAATATGTACCAGTAACTCCCGATAAGCTAGGAGACTGTAAAGCAGATGGAAGCAAGATAAGACTAGGCAGTCAGGACACAAGAGTATTTTTCCACGAATTAAGCCATGCCATACAACGCTAGGATTGATGGAAAGCTTAAAGGAGGGCAACAGATAGATCAAGAAACCATAGCCGAATTCACAACAGCGGTACTGATGGATTTCTACGGTTTGGGAGATCACACCGGCAATGCCTGGAAATATATCAGTCAATACGCAGGTGATCCACTAGTTGCCATTACTAAGGCTCTGGGAACGGTTGAGAAGGTGTTGGGGGTATTACTCCAGTAATTTTCTCAGAAATATCTTTTCAACCCCAGTAACTGCAAATCCCACGAGAACAAAGGTAGTTAAATAGGAGAGTAAAAAATTAGGCCACGAAATATTGGAAGGATTTTCCCATGGAGAACTAAAGCTATACTTCCAGGGGAACGGAGGATCATAGCGCGTTAGATTTTGTGTCACAAATGGGATCGGGTAGCCAAATTTCATAGCTTTCATGTCTGCTTTGCTGTGCACAGTTTTAGGTATTGATAACATCACTGCAACAATAACAAATGATAAAAAACCAGTAAGTAAATATTTTGTTGATTTCTTCATATTGTCTAAATTATAACAAGAGGTCCTATTTTGTAATAGAAAGAAATTGCTAAGTGTTCAATGCTTTTGCCTAATTTTCTTCCACCTTTTCCCAAACATCCCCTTGCAACTCACTATCCTTAACTATTTCCTTGGTGGTCAGAAAAAAATCAATCTCGTCTTCTGCTTCTTCCTCTAATACCTGGGCAATGTGTTTGTGTAAAAAGGTCTTGATAGTTTCATTAGGACACACAAAAAGCAACTTTGGGTCTGGATGGCCTGTTTTCTCCTGCCATGTGCCCTCATCAAAATATTCCACATATTGGGCAATTTTGCTCCTGAGCATAAAACGCGGAGTACCTTCGTCAATTATTTCCAAGAAATATCTTTTTGTTTGGTCTTTTGATTCGATCGCAATATATGCATCGGGTCTTTTGTAAGGTAAATAGTAATGATTTGATAAATCAGTTTTGGTGAAAAAGTATAGCTTGCTGTTGTTTTTGGTTTGCTTTTCAAGATAAAAACATATGTTAGCTATAAACAAACAATGTTTTATTAGTCTTTGTGACCTGGTTTTATCTCGATATACACGTTTTAATATATTTTCGTTTATATCTGGATGATTTAGTAGTAGCTTTCTGGATTTAGTGGCTAAGCAGTATATAGCAGGTTTGGTGTTTTCTTTGAGCTTTTGTGAATATTTTCTACTGATAATGTTTTTATTGGTTAGGTCTTTTAACCATGCATTTATTCGTTTACGGTCTTTGTGGTTTAAAAGTCTTTGAATGTGAGTTCTGTCTAGGAATCTAAATCTATATAGCAGGAGAAGTATTTGAAATTGTTTAGGTGTAATTTTTAGGTTTTCCATAGTGTATTCGACTATGGGCAGTTTCGTTTTTACTTTGGAGGCATGATAACATTTCTCTCCCTTATATATAAGGGAATAGGGGTAAATAATAAATCAATAAATGCCTATATACTGGGTAATGTATAGATATAATTGTCCTCGCAGGTGGGGACAGAATATAGGATAAATCAATGTAGAAAGGGTATAATATCGACATTATGTCAGACTCCGATATACAGGCAGTATCAAAAGCAGCAGCAGAAGCGTCAAAATTTGGGACTAAGGCGTTAGATACCACGGATAAAATACTCAAATTTATAGCACGGGTATTTAGTGAACCTATTCAAGAAACTTCAGGGATGCTTGGCGACAGCATGAAGTATCTAAGATGGAAGAGGCAAATTAGAATAGTAGATAGAGTAAATAGCATTTTGGAAGAGAGAGGAGTTGAGAAAACAACTCCAATACCACCTAAATTTGCAATTCCAATGTTACAAAATGCCAGCCTAGAAGATGAGAATTATCTTCAAAATATTTGGATCAGACTAATTTCTAACAGCATGGATCCCGATTTTGAAGGAGAGTTGAGATTTGCTTTTATTGAAATAATTAAAAGCTTAAACTCACTTGATGCAACAATATTAGATTTCTTTTATAGCACACTTAAAAAAGATTCAAAAGTTGATTGGGGGCAAATTACAAGTTATTCCTTGACCAAAGAGCAGATTTGTAAGGAATTGGATCTTGATGTAAGTGATTATTTTGTAAGTATTTATAATTTATTCAGAGTTCAGTGTCTAGCCCCAGCAATATTTAAGGGTGGAGTCAAAATGGGAAACGAAAGTCTTACCGTTTATAAGGGAGCCGATGCTGTTACATTAACTCCTCTAGGGAAGAATTTTATTAAAATGTGTATTGCTACTAATTAGGGTAAAACTTTAGAGTTCTGGTTTTTTACTGATTTTTTCTTCTTTGATACTTTTGCTCTTTTTTGTTGGGTCTTAATTGTGTTTTCAGGTTTATATTTTGTTGCATAGTTTTGTCTTGATGATGCAATCAATCGATCTACTATTTTTATGTCCTTCCCCCTGCCCATTGGAATCGTTTCCCCTGAAAATGGCTCTTCTGGCTCAACTGCTGCAAGCCTGATATAAAACCTGTATCTTGGCAAGTTGTTGATATCCCCTACGTCAGCATATGGCTTGAACTGATCTGCCATGAGTTTGGCATCTATTGGGCTGGCAGTTCTAAAACAAATAACCGTACCTGTGTTAGCCAAGATAACATTTACTACATTTCGATCATCTTGTTGCGCTGTGGATTGTTCTGCAATGGTCACGCGCAAGCCAAACTTTCGTCCACCTGACAATAGTTTGGTAAATGATGAAGTAGCGAAATTTTGAAACTCGTCTACAAATACGTAAAAGGGTTTGCGCTTCCCCCCACCTTGACGTTCTCTGCGCATAGCAGCTTGTTGGATTTTGGTAATAATGGTTGTACCAAGTAATTGAGAAGTGTCTTCTCCAAGTTTTCCCTCGCCTAGGTTGCAGATCATTATCTTGCCGGATCCCAAAATCTCATTAAAGTTAATTGTTGATTTTGGTTGTTCTAGGATTCTTTTAGCGGAAGGTGAAAAGAGAAAGCGACCGATCTTGGCGGTAACACCTGAAACCATCTTAACTATTTGGAAGTTGCCGGCTTTCCCAAATTCATTTTTCCAAAAGTTTTTTAGGTTCTCATCCGCTAGGTTTCTTGTAGTTCGCTTTCTAAACTTAGGATTATTGAGCAACTCATAAACTGTAAAGATAGTTGCATCCGGAATTGTAAAAGCTGTGTAGATAGCGTTTCTTAATATATATTCAATCCTGTGAGCATTGGCTTTTTCGTCATTGCTAAAAATTCTTCTAAAAATAGATATAACACCCTCACAAACCATTTCTTTTTCTTGCTCAAGTGTGTCTCCCTCTAAATCCTGAGGTAGTTCCAATAGATTAATGCCAATAGGGTAACTTAAGTCGAAAGGGTTGAAATAAATGCAGTCCGCTATTCTTTCTTTTGGAATTGTGGCCAACAAATCCTCTGCCAAATCTCCATGAGGGTCTACAACTGCAACACCCCTGCCTTTTCGAATATCGTCTTTAGCCATGTGGTAAATGATGGTAGTTTTTCCCGATCCCGTCTGACCTAGGATATATACATGTCTAGAGCGGTCTTCATCGGTTAAGCCAATGTCTACCTGAGAGTTAGCATAGGTGTTTTTTCCAAATACTACGTCAAGATTACTATTATTTTTGACCGACAGCGGTGCTGGCAATTCCTTGCTATGTACTTTCGCAAGATCCTCCACTCTAGTTGATTGAGTATTGGGGAAATGATACAGGTCAGATAATTCGGATGCAGAAAAGATGCTGACTACTGCTGTGGAGTGATTGCGCGCCTTTAAGCCGTGCAATAGTACTTTCTTGAGTATTGGCAACCTAAATAAGTCTAAATGTTTAACAGGAGTAATTGCTTGATGACTGTTTCTATAGGTGGCAAAAGAAGCGCTCAAGCCACGTTCACGATCTTTCTGTGCTTTGGGTGAGCTGGTTTTAATTAGCGCCCGAATGGCAACTTCATACAAAGGCTGTTCAAGCTTTTTCTTTATTTGCTCTAGTAGTTTTTCTTGTCCTTTTGTGTGATGGACTGGTTTTTTGTATTTTCGAAGGAGATATCTGGCAAGATAGAATGCTACGAGTAACCAGCTGAAAATTATGAACAAAACTATTCTCATTAGCCATGTCAAAGTAACATTTAACGGGGTTTGTTTTGACAATGATTTAATACTTTCAAAAACGGGACTGTCATCAATAATTTGACTCAATAAGTCGTTTTGCACTTTGGTCATTTTTTTACCCGCCGGATGAAGAACAAATTGCAATAACAAAAGTTCGTTATCAGCTAGTTTTCCCATCATGCCGACCATATAGGCAATTGGATCTTGTTTCTCCAACTCGTTTTGGGTTCTTAGTGGAAGCGGAAAAGGTTGTGTTTGTCCGTATTCCTTAAGTACATAGTTTTGGCTTGTGAGTTCGTCCAGTGAATCTGGGAGATAGTCTTTAATTTTGGTAATTTTAAGGTCTGGTAAATGGGCGCGCAGTGCTTTCTGCACAATTTCACTGTTGCCAATAGGAACTCCTATCACATATCTAATCCCCTCCTTTTTGGTAGAAATAATTTCCAGCGAGTATGCAGACCCTTCATACTTAGATTTGTTCATCCCAGTAGATGATTGAGCTGTAGAATGCAGGACATTAAATAGTTCTGAGGTGGCTGTTGCGTTTTGTTTATGCGCGTGATGAGGCCGTAGCTCAAAAAACATGATATTTTCGTTTGGGGTTTTTGATCCTCTAAGGACTTTTACAACGATTCGGAGCCAGTTAAAAAAGAAAAAAGCCAAAACAACAACGAAAAAAAGGATAATAATCCAAGGCAACACGGCAGATACTTCTGGTCTGATCATGTATAGGAAAAGCTGATCTTTTTGTTCTTGGGAGATAAACGGGGTAATTTGCGCAAAATACGCAATCACAATCTCGTATATGCCTATTTGCATGGTTTTTAGTTGTGGGTAGCTGTTTAGAACTTCAGTAGGAGATGTCAGCATTTAAATAATTTAGGCTGAGCAGATAACCTAATGAATTAATATATTATCTGGCTTGAAGTATACCAGAGACGGCCATAATATGAAGATAAAAGACTTGACATTATCCCTCTAGAGATACTATACTATCTCTAAGAGGATAGAGGCAAAAACACTTATGGCAAGACTAAAAGGCTCGAAAAATGAAAAGACTCAATCTGGTAGAAGACCATCATCAACACTGTCCTCATCTGAGCGTATTCAACTGCTTACAAGTCTTGTAATAGACCGAATCATTCAGGACAAAAACAACGGTTCGCCACTTCTACACAAAATCAGGAGGGATTATCGATGAATAATATCCCTGCCCTACAAAACGCTGTAGCTGCCATTCGTGTTTCTTCTGTTAAACAAGGCGTTGCTGGCGATTCCCCAGAAGCTCAAAAAGAACAGATTGGGCAGTTTGCCAAAGCTCACAATTATAAAATAACCAAATTTTTCACTTTCTTAGAATCTGCATCAAAAGAGCAACAGCCCATCCAAGAAGCTATTGATTATTGTGTTAAGCCAAAAAATGGTGTGCAGGTCTTTATTATCAAATCAATTGATAGGTTTACTCGTGGCGGATCTTATTTGTATGAAGATCTAAAAATGCAGCTAGAAAAACAAGACGTGCAGCTGATTGATATTTACGGCGTTATTGGGAGTCAACAAATCAACACTTTAGAGCACTTGGGAGTTGAGTTTAACTGGAGTGTTTATTCGCCTACTAAAAAAGCTGAAATGTTGGAAGCAGAACGGGCAAAAGATGAAATGCGGGACATTATGAGCCGTATGATTGGGGCCGAAATCCGCTATTCTCGAATGGGATATTGGGTTCGCAGAGCGCCCATGGGCTATATGAACGAAAAAGTAGAAACCCCTAATGGCAAACGAACAATTCTTAAAGCCCACCCGATCGAATCTATTTGGTTTAAAAAGATGTTTGAACTACGTTGTCGGGGAAACCTAACCGATTACCAAATTGTCGACGAAATAAATAGATTAGGATTTAAAACTAGAAAACTTGTGCACCGGGATAAACATGATCGCACTAAAATATTGAAAATCAGGGGAGAAAACAAACTAAATGTAAAAAGTTTTCGCAGATACATCCAAAATCCCCTCTATGCAGGTATCAACCTAGTTAAGTGGACAAAGGATGCTCCTCATAAAGGTCAATTTGAAGGGCTTGTTTCTATAAAGACTTTTAACAAAGTAAATAAAGGCAAAATCGCAATTATCGAAGAGAAAAATGGCAAGATTAGAATTGAAAAAAAGAAAACTCCAGAATATTTACTTAAAAAGGGAGTAAGAAATCCCGATTTTCCATATAAACGAGTAGTAATGTGCCCGCACTGTGAAAAACCCCTATACGGCAGCGCCTCCCGAGGCAAATTAGGTAAATACTACCCTGCTTACCACTGCAACAAACGAGGTCATTATTTTAGAGTGCCAAAAAAGCAATTTGATGAAACTTTACACAAGTTTGTCAAAAATATTCAGCTAGCCCCCAAATATGTGGAAACACTTATAGAGACTGTTACTAAAGAGTGGGAACGTCGTGAGAAAGAATCAAATAAAGACAAGGTAAATATAGATGAGCGTATTAACGAACTAAAAATGCAAGCACAACTAGTAGCCGACAAAATACGCTATCTAAACTCTGAGGTTGCCATCAAATATGTGGAAGAAGATCTGATAAAAATTGATAAAGAAGTTGAAGATTTGCTAATACAAAAAGAAAAGGAAATAAGCGAAAAACCAGCCGATATTGATGAGGTTATGACCTACGTTAAATATTTTCTGGAACACATGGAAGAGTTGCTTATACACGGGGAAGATCCCGAAGCGAGAGCCTTGCATTTTGGGATACTTTTTGACCAAGCCCCAACCTATGAAGAATTAAATTCTGGAACACCAAAATTAGCCCAAGCTATCAAGCTAAATGAGGTCTTTACAATGTCAAAAGGTTACTTGGCTGGGGGACAGGGATTCGAACCCCGATCTTCGGGACCAAAGCCCGACGTGCTGCCATTACACCATCCCCCATCAAAATACATGAGCATTAAGCTGCATCATTATACATTAGAAATGAATTACCGATCATTAGCTTTCACACTTAAGCACAAGATCATGAGTTTTATTTTCTGATAAAGACAAGGTTGTAGTCCTATTCATTAGCGACTCCCCGTCGAAAATTACATCCGTATATCTACTTGGGAGAGAAAATTTTCCGCCAAATCCAAGTGCAGTAAAAGAACTACCACCTGATTTTCTAATATTCACTTCAACATCTACACCCGGAATTTTGATAACCTCGGTATTTCCACTTTCTATAGATCCGGAAGGTAAGCTAAAGCCCGGGATATTTATCGATATTTCACTGACCATATGTATAGCTGGGCATCCGGAGTTTTTAACGTTAATTTCCACAGATTTATTATTTAAAAATATACTAACTCCTACGATCGCAGCTGCAGCTATCGTAATTAAGCCTAGAGGCCCTTTCAGAGTTGTAAGCACCTTTAAAGCACCTGTAGTTGAAGCAGTGCTGTATAGCTTGTCTAGTCTTGTAACCTCTGACTTTAAGCTATCCCAGCTACTTATTAAAAGAATAATTAGTTTTTTGCGTTTTTTTTGCTCCTTTGTCTTTTCCGGAAGATTTTCTGCAGACAAACCGATTACGTCACCTTCCTGGACTACTTGGATTTTTTCGATTATTTTGTTAATTACCTCCAGTTGCCCATCAATTTTTGGATCCGTATTTCTTAGCATAGTCGTTAGTTTATCGATTTTACTGAGTGTGGTGTTTTCCTCGCTCAGGAGTTCGAGGCCAAGTTTAATATTTTCTTTTTGCAAATCTGTGATCTTTTTCATTAAAGTATTCTAACATTTCATCAAACAACAAGGATAAAAAAAGGAAAGCCCTATAATTGTTTTTACACATTTATAGGGCTCCAGCCGAGCAACAGACGTTCGTACCTGCTATCCCTGGGCAGATATGCAGTAAACTCTGGCTTTGCCAAATCTGCGAGTGGGTCCGACGACGTTGAAGGTCCTGGTCTCGCTGCCATATTTACCGTTGATCTGCGCTTGCAGCATTCGAAGGTTCACAGGGGTGTCTCCGGAATCTGTATCAAATTCCAGCATCTTACCTACTACGAGACGTCCTGCATTCTCAACAACACCTGTTTGGCTCATGTTACTCCTCTCCTTTTTTTGTTCGTACTACTTATTTGGGATTAGCAAATTATAAAATAGTTATTTACTCTTGTAAAACACTCTTTGCTACTAGATGGCAACCCATTGACTCAACAAGAGGCCTATAGTATAATCAATCCAACTGTTGTAATAAATACAAACAATATTATGAGGAGGAGTGGTATGGCTAACCACGGTAGGAAAATGAGGTTTAAGCTAGACTCGAAAAGATCGATCACTGTTGATGTGCGGCATTCCATACCGGGTGTCCAAACGAATATTCTTGTACAGGAAATCCGTGGAGGAAGCAAAATCATGGTCACCGCAGGAGTAACTTTTGCCGATGGGAGAACTATAGGAAAAATTAAGGAATATCCCAGAGGCAAGAAGTCAGTAGTGATCAATCTCAAATGATCTGTTGCCTACGGGCTCTTTGTGAAGCACAAACATAAAGAGCCCTCTTTTTTTGTCACTAAAACTACACTTTCTGCTAAAATGTATTAATATGATGCCACCTACGCAAGTAAAGGCTAAAGTGCTAACTAAAAGTCGATTGTCAGACAACGTTATTAGGTTGAAAATAAAAAACATTGATCCTGTGGAAGTTGAATTTACCCCCGGACAGTTCATCTCTCTTAAAATTGACGAAACTACATATAGATCTTATTCTATTTATCGATACGACACGGATATTCACGCTTTTGAGATAGCGGTAAGTGTTTATCACGAGGGCCCAGGCCCCAAGTTTTTAAAGGGAATAAGTGTGGGAAGTGATATAGAGTACGTTGGTCCGCGTGGAAAATTTGTTTTAAACACCGAGTCCGAAGAGGTATATCTTTTTGCTACAGGTACAGGCATCTCACCCTTTATTGCCTATTTGTCTCATGTTGAAAAATCTCCTTCAAAACCTAGGATCACTCTTTTCTGGGGATTGCGTGAGAAGAAAAATATCTTTTTAGAAAACATGTTTCACAGTTTTACCATGAGCCTTCCCAATTTTAAACACGAGATCTATCTTTCTCAGGAAAAAGGTGTTTTCCAATATAAAGGTGGCAAAATTACAGAAGCAGCAAAAGATCTAACTTTTGGCGAAGATGCCGTATTTTATCTTTGCGGTAATCCCGATATGGTTAACGATATGATTAGTATATTAAAAGCCAAGGGTGTAACTGAAGACAGGATCATGTTCGAAAAATATACACGCGCCGGAGATTTATAAGTTTCCTCTGTTTTAAATAGAAAAAAATAAAGGGTGGCATGCCATGTAGGAATGTCACCCTTGTGGGTGTTGATCATGCTACAGCTATTGCTTTATCCCGACAACATTGGGAAAAAGTACGCTGTATAGTTCATGACTCCGCTTTTCTTTGCCGTGGTACGTAACTGCCAGAAGAAGAAAAGCCGCCAGTGACAAAAGCATGACAATGAAACTGACCAGCGTGACTGTGAAATCGATGAATATTTGGCTCTGGGTGGCTGTTCCCCACTTGAGAACAACGTTTGCCGCTCCCGATAGGGTGATGATTAAACCTAACAGGCACAGAGCCAAAGTCCCATATAGAGCTAGGGCCTTCACTAAATCTTTGTACATTACCCCTCCTCGTGGGAATGAAAAAGGTGAGAGAAATCTCACCAACTTAAGTAAATTATACAACGAAAATCAAAAGAAGTCAATACTATAGGTTGTATGTCAATTACCCCTTAGATGTTATTAAGAAACAGGTGTTACGATCCCTATGCTGGTGGGTCTACATGGATTCGAACCATGGACCTCTCGGATGTAAGCCGAGCGCTCTGCCACTGAGCTACAGACCCAAAACTCTAATATTTTACCAGCTTTTTCATTTTATCAGCAAATACATTATTATAAGCATATGAGAAAGCTGCTTTTGTTATTTGCAGGAACAATCTTTGTTTTTTCCGGCTTTATTTACTATTCGCAGACGAGTCAGAATCCTATTATTCTCTCTATTTATGACGAAAATATTTCCGTTTTTCAAAAATTTGCACCTATTTTTAGTACCAATGAAAAGAAACGTGCTTTTGATAAAGTTTTAGCTGAGGTAAATGATAAAAAAGGTACCTATGGAATTTATATAAAAGACCTGCAAGACGGCAAAACTTATATGCATAACGAGTCTGAGCTATTTTACGGGGCCTCTCTCTTTAAAGTTCCTATAGGTGCTGCAGTTTTGAAAGAAATTCAGGATGACGCTCTGCAGGCAGATGAGAAAATAACATATTTGGAAAAGGATTATTTTGGTGGTACGGGAACTATTTATTATTCTAAATTTGGCACTAAATTTTCCGTAGAATACTTAGTTGGGAGATTACTTAAAGATTCGGATAATGTAGCACAAGCCATGCTGACAAGGATCGTCCCCCCTTCGAAAATAGGAGAGGCCTTTGCTCTCATTACCATAAAAAACTATTTTTTTAAAAACAACACAGTAACTCCTGAGCAATTAGGTAATTTTTTTGAAAATCTAATTAGCGGAGACTACCTTACCCAAACAAACAAAACTATTTTGCTAAACATCATGTCACAAACTTCTTTTGATGATAGAGTGCATGCCGGGTTGTCGGAAGGTGTTAAATTCTCTCATAAAATTGGCAATTGGCCGGAAACAGCCGCTTGGCACGATTGTGGCGTGGTTAGTAAAGATGATCAAAAGGTTATCGCTTGTGTTATGAGCCGCAACACAACTTTTGAAGAATTTTTGAATGTGAGCAAAAAAGTTGGTAAATTTGTCAGCCTGCTTCTTTAATATTACAAAAAAGATTACAATATAATCACCTATGTACTGGTACAAAAACATGCCCGAAAGTCATGCCTACGAAGACTACCAGAAAAGTAGGTCAGGAACAGGTTACATTAGAAGAGCATTTGTCCGTTATTTTCTTCTAATGCTGGTTTTGGGGGTAGTATTTATTATTTTTAGTGGTATCAGTTACGTGGACGTCCCAAATCAATGTTTCATTAAAATAAAATACGATGTTATCAAAGGCGACAAGGGCAGTATTGTGGAGGGCCTAAAGGTGATCAAGGAAGAAGATTTTGTTTTGTATAAAAATATTTGCCGGCACATTGACACTATATACGAAAAAAGGTGTATTCGTGGCGAAGATGATAAGCCTGATGTGCGTTTCTTAAGTTCGGGGGGTTGTTATATTAAGGGTTCCGGTGCCATTTTGATCAATCCCGTTAAAGGCGGAACTAGGGGCGCGGTAGATATCAGAGTGGAAGCCATTTCAAAATATGCACAGATGGCTATTGACTACATAATTTTTGGTGATGAATCCGGTAGGGATACTACCGGAATCAGTAAATAGTTATTTCTTGCAAAAAGTTATTTCCGGCGGTATAACACTCACTTTCTCCTAAAGTTCGGTTTTCATAAGCTTGTATAGCATGGCAGGTTTCGTGAACTAAAAGTGCGGCTGCGAGTGCTATGTTTCCTTGATCGTTACCTATATATATTGTTCCCGGACGTTCTAGTTCATAGCATCCCCCATCGAACCCACCGCAGCTGGGATTTTTATTGATCGTATTTACGTATTGGCATAATTTTTTGTATTCTTCTTCAGACCCGCTTTTGACAATTTTAATAATTTTCTTAGTGTCAAAGTTACTAGGCATAAAATTTGGAATTACTTTAATGGAGCAATTGTAGTCAGGATCTAGGTAAACAAACTTAGAATACACATAAATACCCAACAAGACGAAAATGAGCAGGATCTTGAGATACTTTTTCATATACATTTTAATTATATCTTAATGGCTATATCTTATATATCTCACTTTGTTTGATGTAGTGAACAAGTCATTATGGAGTATAATTTGTTGGGAATTTACGAGTATGACAAAAAACGAACCTTTAGCCTCAATTATTAGGCCAAAAGATCTAAAAGGTTTTATTGGCCAGGAACACTTAGTAGGTAAAAATAAGCCCATTAAAACAGCCATGGAAAATAATCACCTATTTTCCATGATTTTCTGGGGGCCTCCGGGTGTAGGTAAGACCACTTTGGCAAAGATCTATGCTTCAATGATGAGGGCTGATCTTATAGAACTGTCTGCTGTTTCTGCCGGTAAAGCTGATGTGAAAAAGGTTATCGAAGGATCTTATCAGTCTAATAAACCCACGGTGATGTTTTTGGATGAAATTCACAGATTTAACAAAGTACAGCAGGATTTCTTACTGCCTTATGTTGAAAAAGGGGTAATTACTCTTGTTGGGGCTACTACGGAAAATCCCAGCTTTGAGATTATTCCTCCGCTGCTTTCCAGATGCAGAATATTCATCTTAAATGATCTAAACGAAGAAGAAATGCTACTTATTATTGATCGAGCCCTAAAAAAGCTTTCAAAAAAAGAAAGTGTCATCAAATTAGACGATGATACCAAACATTGGTTGATCAATTTTGCCAATGGAGACGCTAGACTAGCTATTACTATTTTGGAAAGTACTCATAAGCTTTATAAAAAGATAACTCTGGAGAGCCTCAAGAATACATTGCAATCTAAGCACTTAAGGTACGATAAAAAGGGTGAAGAGCATTACAACACTATTTCTGCCTTCATAAAGTCCATGCGAGTTGGAGATGCAGATGCTGCTATTTATTATTTGGCACGAATGGTGGAGGCTGGAGAAGATCCTTTGTTTATAGCACGCAGAATGGTGATTTTTGCTTCTGAGGACGTGGGTTTGGCTTCTCCCTCAGCATTAGTAGTAGCCAACGAAGTTTTTGAAGCTTGTCGTAATATAGGATATCCGGAATGTGCTATAAACTTGGCGCACGGTGTGGCATTTTTGTCTCAAAGCAAAAAGAATAGGAAAGCATATCAGGCTCTGAGAAAAGCTCAGGATGATGTCAGAAAACATGGCAATCTTCCCATACCTTTAAAGCTTAGAAATCCCGTTACTAAGCTAAATAAGGATATAGGCTATGGGCGCGGATATGAAAAATATGACAAAGACAGCCTTCTCCCCGACGAGTTAAAAAAGAAGAAGTACCTATAGTATTTACAAAATAGTGAATTGAGGATATAATACCGGAGATGATTCGAAAGAATTGTCCACCCGTGCAAATTTCCGCGGGTGTACGGCAAGTCACCCCGGAATTGTTCGCAAGAACAAAAAAAGGAGGTGAGTGACTTGTTGTTAAGCAATGCATTAATACGATCACTAATCATAGCCATTGTGGTTGTGGTTGCGTTTATCGCGGCCACGTTCTCTACAATTGCTGCCTCCTCTAAAAAGGAAACCTCAACAAGCACTCACGTCTACGAGTGAATCTGCTTTAGCTAGGGTTGAGTAAAAGGGTGAGGAGGGAGTCTTACGACTCGGTGATTTTAGATCTTTAAGCTTAAAAAATCTTAATTTTTTTGAAAACGCAGAGTATCAATTTTTTAATTGGATCAAGTACCTGCGTAAAAGAAACTTTAAGAAACAAGAGAGTGAGCAATCATTTTTTATCATTTTTGATACTTGTTAAGCGAGAGATCGCAAAAAGGGTTGGATACCTAGCGTCTAACCCTTTTTTTGTGTTTTATAAAGGTGCACGTTATTTATGGATCTTACGTGTTTTAGATTTTTAAAGGTGAATTTATTGGAGATCACTACCGAGCCTTTATCAGCTTCTTGAAGTAATTTACTTTCTACTTTTGGCATCATGCCTTTTATTCCGTAAATGATGAAAACATTGAAAGACGAAAAATCACCTTTTAGAAAATCTTTTTCTTCGATAGTTACCAAATTTTCCAAACCAAGTAGGCGAACTTTTAACCTACTAAACCAAACCAAAAAAGGATCTATTTCATAACCGTGTGATTTTACATTTTTCTTGGCTAATTTTGTGAGAATTCTGGCGTCACCGCTTCCTAAATCGACTACTCTATCGTTGTCTTTAAATTTGTATATGTCTAGCATGCTTTTTAGAGCTTTTTTGTTTGATGGCAAGAACGGTGCTCTGTTGAAAAAGAAATTGAGTAAATCAACAAACAGTGTGAAAACAATAATAGTTACAATAAAAAAGATGATCAGGGACAAGATTATTTTTAATAAAAACATGGCTAACTTATTTTATAAGGAAATATCCGGAATTTCTGCCCCGTACCAATCGCAGATATCAATTCCCGTGGTAGTGGCTTTTTCTTCTACCAAAAACCGTATAATGGTGTGATCAGTGCATTCTACTTTGAGTCCACAACTAACCGCCTCGGTATAGGCCCCTCCGTTTTCCTGCATACCTCTAACGTAAGCAAAAGCAATATATTCTCCTAGCGGTACGTTCTCCAAAGTGTATTTAGACTGATTCAGTTCGCTGGAAATGACTACATCATCCCTAGTTTCCGTGTTTATAAAATGTAGGTTTAACGGAGGTATGCTTTCGGATGGATAGCAAATATCTCCTGTTATAGAACCCTTAGGCATGTCAGCACCAAATATACTATTTTGGCTGGGTGAAGATTCTGCTACCTCTTCTACCCCTTTTTCTTTATTGCTGTTACCGTTGACCAGAGGGCTTTTAGATTTTTTTAGTCCACTATTAAATAGTAAGCTCACCGCGATAAGGGTTGTTATGACAAGGATCAATATTTTTACCGTCTGTTTTTGCATGGGTGTATTATAGCAAGATAGCAATAATAATTATAGCATTATTGGTATGTAAATTATTTTTTAACAGCCCAGGGGAGTTTTTGCTTCACAGCAGATTTGGTGTATATATCTATATGTTCACTGCAAATATCATGCATGTCTATGCTTTTGGGATCTTTTTCTTTTCTTTGCGAATATTCCTTAAACCAATCGACTACCTCTCCTAATGTATCATGGTGGTCATAAACGGGTTGCCAGCCTAAATAAGCTTTAGCTGCTACCCAATCCAACATGAGGAGATTGGATTCCAGTTTTTGTTCCTCCTCTTTGCCAACGTTTTCCCAGTTACCTTCACCCCAAAGATCTACTAAAATGTCAGCAATTTCACCAACAGGAACACCATGAATAGCTTTTGGTCCGAAGTTCCAGGCTCTGTCATATCCTCCATTGGGATCTTTTAGCAACTTTGCCCCTAGCCAAAGATATCCGCTTAGGGGCTCTAATACTAATTGCCAAGGTCTGGTACTTTGGGGATTTCTAATTTCTATAGTTTTATTGGTCATAAGTGCTTTGACACAATCGGGAACCAACCTAAAATCAGCAAAATCCCCTCCCCCAACGACGTTTCCGGCTCTGGTGGAAGCTACAGAAACCCTTCTATCTCCTAAACTGCCCTCTAAAAAGAAAGAGGTTCTATAGGAGTCAATGGCTAGTTCAGCCATGGCTTTACTGGCTCCGTAAGGATCAGTATCACCTAAAGTGTCTGATTCACGGTAGCCCCAGACCCACTCCTTGTTTTTATAAACCTTATCAGTAGTAATGCTCACTAAAGCTTTGATGGACTCAATGTTTCGAATAGATTCTAAAATATTGACCGTACCGCCTGCGTTTGTATCAAAGGTTAATTTTGGTTCCTCATAAGCCCTAAGAATGATCGGCTGCGCTGCTAGATGAAAAATGATCTCCGGTTTGTACTTGTTGATGGTTTTAAAAAGATGGTCATAATCTCTGATATCACCTCTGATATCGGTGAGCTTGTTTTCCATGTGGCAGAGTTCGTAGTTTGATGGTTCTGTAGGGGGTTCTTCCAGACTGTAACCGATCACTTTTGCACCTAATTTTTCGAGCCAGACACTTAGCCAAGAGCCTTTGAAACCGGTGTGTCCGGTGACAAAAACAGTTTTATTATTATAGATACCATCAAAGTTTTTTTTCATACGTTTCCTCCTACAGATTTGATATTACGTTAATCTATTTGTGATTTCAACTTTCCAGCAATAGTTGGAGTTTATAAACAAACTCTCCTATGCTAATATAATTTCCATGAAAACAGTTATACTATGCGGTGGAAAGGGTATGCGGCTGCACGAAGAAACCGAGTTTAAACCAAAGCCTATGGTTAAAATTGGCGGTGTCCCTATACTGCAGCACATTATGAATATCTACGCCTTTTACGGTCATCGGGATTTTATCTTGGCGCTTGGTTACAAGGGGGATGTGATCAAGGATTACTTTCTCACCCTTTCCAGAAATACCGACGATATACTTTTTGATATGAAAACAGGTCAAACCAAACAATTGACTAATAAATCCCAACAGTTGGATTATAAGATCACTTTTGCAGAAACCGGACTTAATACTCTTTCGGCAGGCCGAGTAAGAGAAGTTTTAAAGTACATTGACGACGATCATTTTATGGTGACCTATGGAGACGGTGTAAGTACCATAAATATTAACAAACTGATCGATTTCCACATGGAGCAAGAGAAAAAGCATGGCACCGTGGCCACTATTACTACCGTGCATCCATCGTCAAAGTTTGGCAGGATCACCTATGATGATAAGGGTGTGGTGACCACCTTCGAAGAAAAAGAGCCACTCATGAACGACTACATAAATGGAGGATTTCATGTCTACAGTAAGGAGGCCATGAAGTACTTGGAGCCCGAGGAAATGCTGGAAGATAGTTTGATAAAAATCACCGATGATAAGAAACTTTCTATGTACAAGCATGATGGATTTTGGCAGTGTATGGATACTATGAAGCACTATGTCAATTTAAACGAACTATGGGACGACAACAGGCCTTGGGCAGTTTGGGAAAAGAGTGTGCAATGATATTTACCGAAACAAAAATTCCGGGTGCGTATAAGATAGACCTTGATAGAAAAGGTGATGGCCGGGGGTTTTTTGCCAGATTTTTTTGTGTCAACGAATATAAAGAACACGGACTTAACCACGATATTGTGCAGATAAATAATTCCTTTACCGGTGATGAACATACCCTGAGAGGTTTGCATTACCAAATACCTCCCAAAGCAGAGACAAGAATTGTCAGGTGTTTAAAAGGCGCCCTATATGATATGGTATTGGATTTGCGGACTAATTCTCCTACCTTTAAACAATCAGTAGGTACGGAGTTGACAGCAGAAAATAGAACTATGATGTATATTCCTCCCGGCTGCGCACACGGGTTTTTTACCTTAGAGGACGATACGGAAATGTTGTATTTGGTCACGGAATTCTATTCACCTGAGAATGAGAGGGTCATTAGATGGGATGACCCCGAATTTAGCATGCGGTGGCCGTTTAAGCCCGAGCATTTATCAAAAAAAGATGCCGAGGCAGGAGATTTCGATCCTGAGTACCATTTAGAAAATATGGAAAACCTTTAAGATGAAAATATTATTTACAGGCGCTAGCTCACATACCGGTTATTGGTTTGTCAAAGAGCTCGTTGCCCAGGGGCATGAGGTTACTGCGACCTTTACTAAGAATTTTGGGGAGTACGAGGGTATTAGAAAACGTCGTGTTATGGAGCTGCAAAATATCTGCAAGCCTCTTAATGTAGTTTCTTTTGGTGACAAGAATTTCTTAAAAGCTATAAAAAAGGAAAAATGGGATTTGTTATGCCACCATGGAGCAGAGCTTGGTGACTATAGATCTGATGACTATAATGTTGGTAAAACTCTGAGCAATAATACTCTTAATGTAAATAAAGTGCTAAACGAACTAAAAGAATCAGGATGTGGTCATGTTTTGTTGACAGGAACCGTTTTTGAACCAAATGAGGGTGCGGGGACTAAACCTTTAAAACCAATCTATCTTTATGGTCTAGCAAAACACTTTACCTGGGAGGTATTTAAGTATCTTGCCGAATTAAAAGGTATGGTGTTAGGCAAGTATGTTATGCCAAATACCTTTGGTCCCATGGAAGACCACAAATTTACTGGTTATTTAATTAAAACTTGGTATAACAAGGAAATACCCACCATTTTAACACCCGATTATGTAAGAGATAACATTCATGTCTCTCTTTCGAGTAAAGTATATGTAGAATTTGCCGAGAAATTGGTGAAAAAAGATAGGAACGTGAAGATTAGTCCCAGCCAATACTCAGGCAAGCAAGGCGAGTTCGCTAAGATTTTTGCTCAAGAAATGGAACCAAGATTAAATATCCCCTGCCCACTAAATTTTAATGATCAAAAATTATTTCCCGAGCCAAGAGAAAGAGTGAACACAGATAAGATCGATCCTGCAAAATACCATTGGGACAAAGAAAAGGCTTGGTCTGATATTGCAAATTTCTACATTAAAGAGTACATTTAACTTATGACATCTCATGAACATAAAAAGGATCACCCCACTGTAGGAGTAGCTATCATTACCTATTGGGATAAAAAACACTTGAAGCATTGCATACCGCCGTTGTTGAATTCACCTTTAAAGCCAAGAGTTTTAGTTTTAAATTCGAGTTCAAACGACGGAACTGTTGAAGAGGCTGAAAGACTAGGCGCAGAAACATTAGTCATTCCCAGGGCTAGGATGAATCACGGCTTGGCCAGAGAAATGTGTCGAAATCACTTGGGTACCGACATAGTGGTTAATATGACCCCGGACGCTTACATGGAAGATGAACACATGTTGGAGGTGCTGGTCAGACCGATTGCGGAAGGAAGAGCTTCTATTGCCTATGCCAGACAACTTCCTCATAAAGAAGCCAGTTTAATAGCCAAGTTTTCCAGGGATTTTAACTACCCTCCTGAGGGGCATATTAGAGGCATCGAGGATGCAGAAAAATATGGTTCTTACATTAATTTTTGTTCTGATGCTTGTGCAGCTTGGTCTAATAAGGCTTTAGGAGAAATTGGCGGATTCAGGTGGGTCTTGGCTGGCGAGGATGCAATTGCTACCGCCATGTTGCTTAAGAAAGGTCATAAAATAGCTTATGTGGCGGAGGCGCGTGTTTACCATTCGCACAATTATGGTCCTAAAAAAGAATTTGTGAGGCATTTTGACACGGGAATTTATCGAAGAAAATGGGGCAAAGTGTTGGATTTTGGCGTGGATGGAGATCAAGGTAGAGGTGTAAAGTATGCTAAGGGACTGTTGAAGACATTTTTAAAGGAGAAACCTCTTAAGACACCGTTAGTCTTTTGGCAGTTAGGTATGGGATATACAGGATATTTATTGGGAAGATTCGCTTATATGTATGTTCCCAATGAGATAAAGAAAATAATCAGCCACTCCGAGTTTTTTTGGAAGTCTGATGACTTCAAAGCCGGTAGATGGGAAGGTCCCGCGGAATAGAAAACTAAATTTTATAGAATTGGCCACGCTGTCATAGCGTATTGTACTCTACCTACTTGGTGATCGATAAAATCTTCTCGCTTGGTAAGTTCGTTAGTGGGAATCCAGGAGACTTCCTTGGTGAACTTATCCTGATAGTCTGTTACATCAACCAGGTAGATGAAAACAGATTCACCCCCTCTGATGGTGAGGTTGTGATAAGGTCCCACGAACTGGACCTCATTTATCAGGTTTAGACAATCTTCTTCAGGTAGACCTAGCTCTCTTTGGAAGATCCTCAGCATTACTGAGTGTTCGGTGCTTAGATTCCACCAGGATGGTAACTCTTCCTTTACCCTGTTAATGAGTTCTTCGGGAAAGAAGTCAAGAATCTCCTGTGGAGCGTCCTTGTTGATGTAGTTGAGAAGCATGTGTGCACTGCCTATGCTGTGCAACATACCTTCCCAGGCATCGTCGTCTTCGCGTACTGTGACCAGAAGCTCTGGACCATCATCTGTACCTCGAACGCAAACCGTTTCCGTGCACGGGGCGGGCATTGGTAGTGTTAGCTTCTGGGTGATCTCATGATCCTGTGGGCCTGCACCCTCCTTCATCCATTCGTTAACATATTCAATAACATATTTGCCAAGCTCTTTTGATGATAGCTTAGATACTTTTTCATCGCTCATACTGATATATTATATTACAGGTTCTTGCTATAAGAAATTTACTTTTTACAATAATATATAATGATTATATGGATATAAGTATATTCTCAAACCCTTACGTGATTTTAGCCATAACCCTTTGGGAATTGGTGTGGAAAGGCATAGCTCTTTGGCACGCTGCTAAAAGGGACGAAAAGAAGATCTATATTTTACTACTTGTTTTAAATACCATAGGAATCTTCCCAATTGGCTATCTGGTATATATTAAATGGATTGAGAAGAAGAAAAAGTAGCAAGTTATTAAAATTAAACTTGTTTGTTAATAAATTCCAATAATTTGTTTTGTGTTTCATCAGGTGATAGCTTTCCATTGTCGAGGACAAGACCAAAGCACTTTGTGTCAGAAATATCAATATTATATAGTTTCTTAAATCTTTCGATGTCCTTTTTATCCTTCTCGTTGATGCTCACTATCAAGTCTTCTACAGAATACTCTTTGATGTCCTTTGAGTCATAAGCTATTTTAGCTCTGTCTTTTAGTGAAGGGTTTAAATATATTTTTATTAAATTATGGTTTTTGCTTCTCCAAGGAAGTGTTCTTGATTCGAAAAATATATTGTTCGAGGAGTTGCAAAGTTCTAATAAATAGTCATCAACCTGTTCATCTAAGTTATTAGTATTTCTCAAATTTTCAATTTGCTTTTTATTTTCCTTTCTAATCCAAAAATGTCTTTGATCATCCTCGTTGATGTTTTGTTTACTTCGCAAATTTTTAAGTAGCACGTCTGAGGCGGAGATATGATCAAAACCCAGGATTTTAGCTAGTCTGCTAGACTGGTACGATTTTCCACATGCTGTAAGACCTGTGATGATAATATTCATGCTCATTAATTATACTCACGTATGCTTAGTGGAGTATTTCGTATGCGTTCTCTACTACCAGATATAGAAATATTGTGCCTAGTAGTAGAAAATTAAACAAGATAATGTATAGATTAAATCGTCTTGATTTTCCTATTCTCAACATTATATATAAATTTAGAATAATGGAGACTATCAGTCCTCCGACAATTACTACGGGATTGAAAATAAATAGATTGGGGTTAAGTAAATTTGCAATCAGAGGCGAATGGAAAACACTGAACAATATACCCCCAGTAACAAGTACTAATGCAGGGAGTATTAGCAAAACACTAACTATTCCAAGTATCCTATTGTAAGTTGTAAGCATTTTTCTCCAGCAATTAAAACAATCTATGGTTGGCCACTGTGAACGATGTTGCGAACTTTTTTTCTTATCCAACAATTAAGCTAAGTTATGAGGTAACATAGAGAATTCCATTACATCCCTATGTAAAGATTTGTTCTTGTGGTATTCAGTTGAAGAATTACCAGAATAATCCTTATAACCCCCTATAATTCTTTGAGCCAACATGGATTTAAAGCTTTTTATAAGATACTTTTTCTCCTTAGCATCCATAGATTCAAATAAATTTTCCAAATATATTTCTGCCAGTTTTGGACTTCCATCTCGTGTATAAGTTCTATGATATACATATGCAGGCTCATATCCCCAAAACCAAGCACCACCAGTTAGTTCCCAATCGTAAATTTGGTATTTATCCTTACCTAAATCAACTAAATGCCGCGCAACTAAATCTCCATGAACTGTAACTGGAGGTAGTTCATTAATTGGATATTCATTCATAATGTCTACTAAATCATCAATGTTGTCTGAAAATTCTTTGCTCCATTCCAATGCTATGTCATCTAACTTTTTTAACAGTTTATACGCATCTCCATTTTCAATAGACTCAAGTCTTTTTTCATCTTTAAGGGGAACTTTTAATCCACTTCTTATTACGGATACTGTAGCTTTGCTAAGTATATCAATATCTTTCTTAGAGTTTCCTTTGAGATAGTTCTCAGAAACCCTATCTGTAATGAACCAGAGAAATTTATCATCTGTAAACCCAAAATCCAGTATCTTTGGTGTTCTAAATTCTTTATCTAACTTTCCATCAAGTTGAATCAATGTGTAAATTTCTGTAAGTGTTCGTGAGGCAAATGAAGGGTTCGAGACAGTTTTAAGAACCATCGGTTTGCCACTCTTAGTACCAAAAATAACACTATGATTACCATTTGGTCTCGCTTTTTCTTTTGGTTTATCAATTTGGACACGCTTTGAAAATTCTGCGATATATTTTTTGTCTATAATATCTTGTTCGGAAAAATTACGATTGTGTACTTTGGTAAGGATTTTAGCAAATTTATCGAGCATAATTCAATTATATCAGTTCGATTTTACCACCCACCATCCTAAAATCGCTACTTATACTGATAGAATATAGTAGTGAAAATAAGAAGCATAACCGTAGGTTCAATAAATACAAATTGTTATATAGTTACCGACGAAAAGGAAACACTTATTATAGATCCGGGCGGCGACAGCGACAGGATCATTAAAGTAATTGAAGATAAATTGTTAAAACCAAAACTGTGTTTACTTACGCACGCGCACTTTGACCATGTTTTAGCAGTTAACGAAATCATTGAAAGATATAAAATACCACTTTTACTGAGCCGAAAAGATTTGTTTCTACTAAAAGAGGTCACTGACTTTGAGAAAGTAGAAAAATCTCTAGAATTTATCGATGAGGAATCGTCAATCTCTTTGGGAAACACAACATTTCAAATTATTGAAACTCCGGGTCACACACCTGGGAGTGTGAGTTTATATTCTGAAGAGAAGAAAGTAGCTTTTGTTGGCGATTTGCTTTTTGTAGAGGGCTTTGTGGGTAGAACTGATTTTGAATATGGTAATGAGCGTACATTGCACAATTCTATAGAGAGGGTTCTTATGCTACCTTCCTCCATTTGTATTTACCCCGGCCACGGCCCATCCTTTTTGATTAGTGAATGGGGAGTATAAGTTTTTATTGTGGCGACTCTTTGCTGTTCTACATGGTGAGCTACTATGAACGATGTTGCGAACTTTTTTACATCTGAGTGGGGTCTGTTGTAGTATTCATAGAACCAGTTGCGCCACTAGCACTACTACCTCTAGCGGTATGGGTTTCGGTGCCATCGTCAGGCGGTGCGCCTGCGCTTGGTGTTGCGTTTTCGTCATCATTAGGATGTAGTTCGAGGTTATCTATGTAGCTTTTATGTGTTTTCTTAAATTTTGCTATTTTTTCTAAAGTTTCTTGCATCCTTTTTTCATATTTCTCATCTTCGAGCTTTTCTTTGAATACATCTAGTGATGTAATGAAATCTATTACAAGGGTTTCTGCATCTAATACAATATCGAAAGTCTTACCTTTATTAATTGCAGGATGCCATCCATTTCTGCTGATAGCACCACGAGGAAAATAGTCATGAGACAACCCATTTCTTATCAAGTCTTTGAGAATTATAGTTGGATACTCTCCTACATTAGGAAAACACTCAGAAGTGTAAGAATCAACGTTCCCAAAGAAACCGTCGTCTTTACCTAGCAGAAATCCTCCTAAGTATTCCATGTACGATAGTGTACATAGTGCAAGCGGAAAGTTTATATTTCCAACCTCAGTTTTATCGGGTCGGATATTAGTTATCATCCGTTCCAAATCACTTTTCATCCACCCAAATACCACAGTATTAAGAAAGTCAGTTTTTTTCATAATTTGATTATATCAGTTCGACTGTACCGCCCACTATCCAAAATTATCACCAGTTTTTGGCTGTTGTTATAGGAAATAAGGTCTGGTGGGGAGGGTGGGAATCGAACCCACATCGCCGGTTTTTCAGACCGGTGCCGTGACCGCCTTGGCTACCGCCCCAAATTACCTTCACATTTTACCAAGAATCAGGTGCACTTTCTAACCTTTTAGAGTAATAATCGGTTTTAGTTTATATAAAACTTCTATTAGATCTTTTTGGTTATCCACTACCTTATTGATATCTTTATAGGCCTCAGGCGCTTCGTCAACGAACTTCATGCTAACGTCGGTGTAAGTCTCTTTCATGGTCTTCTGCAGTTTTTCTTTGGAAATGGTCTTTTTAGCTTGTTTACGGCTCATCACCCTTCCGGCACCATGAGAACAGGATTCGTAGCTGTCTGGATTTCCTTTTCCGTTAACAATATAGCTGGCGGTTCCCATTGATCCCGGAATAATACCTATCTGATTATATTGTGCCTGCGTGGCGCCCTTTCGATGAATAATAACGTTTTCTCCAAAGTGTTTTTCTAAGTTAGCAAAATTATGATGGATATTTATCCCTTCTTTTCGAACATCTTTTGTGGGCTCATTTAATTTTTCGAAAAAGGAATCGACGCTATGTTGCAGCATTCTCCATCTACTTTCCAACGCATAGTCAATAGCCCAGCTCATGTCTGTATGGTAGTTTTGTCCGCTTTCGCTGTCCAATTTCAAAAACCATAAATTGCTTGGTGTCTCTTCTTTGTTTTTAATATTCTCATCCTTTGCAACGTCGTTATAATACTTAGCAATTCTAAAGCCTATATGTCTCGACCCTGAATGGATCATAAACCAGACATGGCGATCTTTGTCTGTCTGTGCTTCGATAAAATGATTGCCTCCTCCTAGTGTGCCTAATTGTTTACCGGCTCCATCAAGAAGCTTTAGTAATTCTACAGCTTTTAATTGTTTATCTAAGTGGCGCATGCTTTGTTTATCGCAGTAACTATCAAAGCCAAGAGGTATCTTTGCCTTAACATTGTAGTACCAATCTTGCCAAAATCCCCGATTATTAAGCTTTTCATCAAGAACTATTTCCGTTTGATAGGCACTTATGCCACAACCTATATCCACACCCACGATATTGGGAACAATAATATCTTTGGTGGCCACCACACTGCCTATTACAGCACCCTTTCCTAGATGAGCGTCGGGCATAATAGCGATGTGTTTAAACAAGTGAGGAAGTTCTAGCATTTTGTCTATTTGTTCGAGTGTTATTTCTTCAATATCTGATTTTCTTTTTACCCATATCTTGGCCACTTTACCTGTATTTTTGTTTTCGTGAATGATCATGGGCTATGGAGCGAGAGACGGGATTTGAACCCGCGACCTCTTCCTTGGCAAGGAAGCGTTCTACCACTGAACTACTCTCGCAGATGTACTCATCAAGAGAGCAAGGTTCTTGCGAAGCAAGGTTCTTCCTCTCGTGTAAATCGTTCTTTATTATAAGACAAATAAGCTCCTGAGCAAAGGCTACCAGCTTCCGCCGCCACCACCGCCTCCGCCACCACCGGAAAATCCTCCCCCACCTGAAAAACCACTGGAAAAGCCGCTGGAACTGGTAGAACTTGAATAATAACTCATGGATGATTGCACTGAGCTGCCGATATCATGGGAAATGGCGGAAAATGCCGCTACATTAGCTAAATTGCCTTGGTACCAGTCAGTTTCAGTTATAAGCTGTAGATCAGCAAATCTTTTCACCCAAACATCTTCTACACCAAATGCGGTGGCATAAGGCAGTAATTTTTCGAAGAACATCATATTTTGAGCTTGAAAATCCAGTTGCTCATCCTGTGAGATCAAAAAGTTATATAAAGAAGACGTTTCAGAATATTTTTGTATGCCTTTTTTGGTAAATTTTATGTAGTGATTTCTCAGTAAAATAGAAACAATGAGAAGCGGCAAGTTAATGGTCATAAAAGCAAACATGTCCAAAGCAATTTTTTTATTTTTCTCTTTTGATAAATCCTTCTCAAATAATCCTCTTTTTTCCAGCTCGTCTGTAACTTCGGTCATGAAATTGGTGATTTTCTTGGCAAATTCAGTGGATGTTCTAAGATCTTTGGTGCTGATAATATCCTTTTTTGAAAATAACCCATCTAATAGTAGTGTTTCGTATTTAAAAAGGTTTTTGTCGTTTTTGTGGTCTTTCAACTGCATAAAGGTATAGTTTGGTAATTTTTTAAACAAGCCGGATTCCTCACCTGGCACTATTTTAAGATATCCTCTCTGAGCTAAGTGTATTAAGGTAGCTGTTACCTCTTTGTAATCAGGTTTTTTATCAATAAGGACACCAGTTTCCGCCGGTGTATATGGATTTTTCTCATCGTCTTTTGGAGGATCGAACCAAGCAGCCACGATCTTTTGGTTATTGCGATAAAATTTTCTAATGTCTAATCTTTTCTTTAATACTTTAAGGGGAACAACTATGTACCAGTAAATTAATCCCAATAGGATCCCTAAGCCAACAAGCTTTCCTATTAAGCCGGACCGATCTGGCGCAGGTTTTAAAACTTCTACAAATCCCTTAGGAAAACCAATAACACCACTTATCCCCCAACTAGGTTTTAGTACCTGGTTTGAGGAAATCACTACACCTTTTTCACTCAAGACAATTTTGCAATTACTAGCGCTCGAACCAAAAGGACCGGTGTAACAAGCTGAATTTGTTTCTTTTAAAGAAATGTCATTGGGCAGGATAACCAAATTCTGAGATCTTAAAATAGGCACCCTCCAATCATTACCGGTAAAATTCCAAAATAACTCATCGTGGTCTTCAAAGTAGGTCACAGCACCTGAAACGGTATAGCTGATTTCGTAAAGCACTTCCCCGGAAACATACTTATCAGCATCCCCTATTTTTAGGGTAATTTCTCCGGCTGATTTTTTATCAGATTTGGTAAAGTTATGAAGATTACCTTTTCCGTCCTTGATACTAAAGTCCCCTAATTTCATCAAAAATTCTTTTTTATCCTGGTTAGTCTTTTTATAGGGAATTGTTCGAAAAATACCATGCCTTGAATCAGATCCGAAATCGTACAAAATATCCTCTTTTACGTAGAGCATGCCGTTTGGAATTATTCTCACGGTAGTATTGAACTCTTTTATCTGCTCTTGGGCAAAGGTATTTTGTTGTAAGGATAAGAAAAATAAAGAGAAAATGATTATTTTTAATATTTTAGACAGTCTATAGCTCATTTATTAGTGGTGGGCGAGACAGGACTTGAACCTGCACGGGTTTTATCCCACAACGTCCTCAACGTTGCGCGTCTACCAATTCCGCCACCCGCCCTTAAAATCAATGAAAAACTCCCTGTGCTTGGCCTAATACTTCGTATTATAGCAGTTTGGTGCCAGAGGTGGGATTTGAACCCACACCCCATTATCTGAGACACGGCTCTGAACCGTGCGCGTCTACCAATTCCGCCACTCTGGCAAGGTTGGCCAGCTAGATTATAACTCACTTCGTTCGTTGCGTCCTTTCGGGACTAAACTCACTTCGTTCGTTGCGTCCTTTCGGGACTAAACTCACTTCGTTCGTTGCGTCCTTTCGGGACTAATTATATTAGCTTTAAAATATCTTCGGGGGTTTCAAATAGATAATCGGGGTTTTGATTTTTAAGTATTTCTTTCCCATTTAATCCCCAAGTGACGGCACCGGACATTATTTTAGCTTTTTTTGCGGCTTCAATGTCTCTGACTTCATCGCCAATGTATATTGTTTCTTTGCGGCCAAGTCTGTGTTTTCTCAAAGCCTTTTTGATCATACGATCCTTTTTAAAGATACCGGGATTACTTTCGATGAAGTCAAAATATTGTAAATTGTTTATAGAAAGATATTTTTCTACTATCTCCTGCGAATTAGAGGTAATAATGCCAAGTATCTTGCTACTTTCTATTAGCTTTTTAAGCACCATATCAATGTTTTTAAAGGGTTTTATGGAATCTATTGCTTTGTGATAATCCTTTCGAAACTTCATTATGTGTTTGGGAACATGCTTTAACGGTATATTAAATTTCTTCATGAGTTTTTTAGGTGGCATGTTTTTATATTCATCGATCTTTTTTGTATCCACGTCTTTTATACCGTGCTCATTAACAAATTCCAACATTTTTTCTATTATGAAATCATTCGAATTAGCTATTGTGCCGTCAAAATCGAAAATTATAAAGTGCATTTATTAGATTTTAGCAGTAATTGGTGAGGGCGGTGGGAATCGAACCCACGACCGACTGGTTAAGAGCCAGTTGCTCTACCTCTGAGCTACGCCCCCAAATTTTTTTTCTTTAGCTTATCAACCTCTTTTTCCAGATGGTTGATCTGTTCAGCTCTTTTTAAGCTAAACATAATAAAGAAGAAAATAACTACCACAATAACCATTACCAGTATAACTGCGCTGGAGTTAAATGCTTCTTCAACACCAAAATCTTCACCAAATATTTTCTCTAAATACTTTGATTCTGTGCCTAGTTTTTCTGAAGAGGTGTCAATTTTAGATTTTTCACCTCCTAGATCCAAAACCACATCCGTATCCGGCGTTATCCTACCCGGCTTATTAAATTCTATAAAAGTATCCGGGTCTACATCAGGTAACAAATCCCTAATGTTTTTAGGCTCTTCTGCCGGTGTATTTAGTATGGCAGGATTTATACTATCCATATTTTCCTGAAGGGCTTCGTAGTCCCCTTCATTTTGATTTTGATTAGTATCCATTTTGTGCCTATTATACAAATAAAAATAAATGGCGCCCCCAGAGAGATTCGAACTCCCAACCCCTCGGTTCGAAGCCGAGTGCTCTAGTCCATTGAGCTATGGGGGCAAGCCCTCAAATTATATCTCGTTTTACTCGATATATCACTTCGTGATTTAACTCACTCCGTTCGTTGCGTCACTTTGTGGCTAATCTATAAACGCTATAATAAATTTGTTATCATTTATCTATGGAGAAATACAAGCCCCTATTTCTTGCGCTGGCTGTTGCTATACTTTTTATACCTTTATCAATTCATATCCGAAAATTTGCCAATATAGATAGACCCTTAAAATACGCCGTAAATTTTAATCCTATGGAATGCTACGCTTGCCGAGGATGCCCTTGTGAATTTACTTTGGACGACGATAGTTCTTATTTACTAAATAGATACGACAAATCGGTTTGCAAGGTGGATTACAATGAGATAAATAGAGGAATGAGGGAAGGTTTAACAAATATGTCCGTTGAAATGAGTATACGTGATTATAGAGAGTTTTCCGACTGTCTTAAGTGGTATTCCGAACACCCATCAACCTATGGGGTTAAATTTGAATAGCTGATATAATCAAATCGTGAAATTTCTCAACAAGTATTTCCCTATTTTTTACATTTCCTTACTTTTTCTGGGGTATTTTTATGTTAGAGATATTATAGGTCGTGAGGAATTAAAAGTAGGCGTGATAGATGATCAGAAAGAATCCATTGAAATTAAACCCATAGATGTGACTCTCATGGTTAAAACCAGATCCTCGAGCGTGGAATACTTAGCAAACATGAAAAATATTAATACCCTTGATGACTTATTGGAGGATTTGCGGGATGAGGTAGATTTTTTCTTCGAAAAGACAGAATATACTTATGGTACGGAATATGACCTTGTTAATCACACTAAAGCACAAGAAGGTTATGCCTGGAAAGTTTATGAGGATGATGAGGATATAACTCAAAATACTAGCGGCCGTGTATTGAAAGATAAGGCTGTATATATACTCTCTTTGGAAAAAGTCAAATAACCTCTACACTCCCTATTCGTACCTTAGAGCTTCAATAGGATCCTTTCTGCTAGCCTTAATAGCGGGATAGGTTCCAAAAATTACTCCTACTAAAACTGAGAAACCAAAAGCCAGCAGTACAGCCCAAATAGGAACTTCTGTTCTTACAAAACTTCTGGCGGCTAAGGCAACTACCCATCCAAAAAACAAACCGATAAGTCCCCCACCCACACTGATCATGACTGATTCCATTAAAAATTGTAGCGCAATATCTCTGGAGGTTGCTCCAATAGCCTTCCTCAAACCAATTTCTTTTATTCTTTCTGTCACTGAAACCAACATGATATTCATGATACCTATTCCACCCACCAGTAAAGAAATACCGGCAATTGCACCGATACCGGCCGTTAAAATTGAAAGTATTTTTTGGATTGATTCAAGTATGTCTTCCGGGGAAAATATCTGAAAGTCATCTTCGTCCAAATCTCTTAGGAGAGCCATTTTTACCTGTTTTGTGGCTATTTCTACATCTTCCTGCCTATTTACCTTAACAATCATGCCGGTGAAATTTTCAATTTCAAAGTCCTCCATGGCCGTAGTATAAGGAATATAGACGTTATCATCATAATCCTGCCCTTTTTTCTGGGTATAGCCAATGATTTCATAGTTAAATCCTTCTACATCTATTTTTTTGCCAATGGGATTTGCATTAGGAAAAAGCTCCTCCACCACGTTTGGTCCCAGTAAAACCACTCTGTTTTTATTTTTTTGTTCTGACTCATTAAAAAATCTACCTTCCTGGACAAACAGGTCAAAAGCCTCTTGAGCTTGATAATTAGGTGCGTAAATAGATGAGTAGAAAGACTTAGTTTTGTATTTTACCGTTCCCGAAAATCTCACTGAAGGTGAGGCTACGCTTATGTATTCTCCGGCATACCTTTCTATGAGCTCAATATGTCTTTCATCAAATTTCAATCTGCCAAACAAAGTTGCAGGATCTTCAGTAAAACCGGCGTTGCTGGGAGCTATAAATAGTACATTCGAGCCAATAGACTCAAATTGATCCTCAACATAGTTTTGCACGCCTATTCCCATAGAAACCAAACTAACTACAGCAAAAACACCAATTACCACACCTAACATGGTTAGGACAGTTCTTCCTTTGTGACGTAATAAAGATCTGTTGGAGGTTTTATAGATCTCTAATAACCTGCTCATTTAATTATTTTCCCATCCGCTAAATTAATCTTTTTGTCTGCGATCTTTGAGATATCCTCATCGTGTGTAACTACAACGATCGTTTTTCCTTGTTTGTGAAGCTTTTTTAGTAAATTTTCAATTTCTTGACCGGTTTTTGTATCTAAGTTACCCGTAGGTTCATCAGCAAAAATTATAGAGGGATCGTTTACCAAGGCCCTGGCAATAGCCACTCTCTGCAGCTGGCCTCCCGACAGTTCATTAGATTTGTTGTAAAGTCTATCTCCCAGTTCAACAAGGTTTAATACCTCTGTAGCCTTCTCCTTCCATTTTTTTCTTGGCAAGTCACTATAATGCAAAGGCAGCATGGTGTTTTCGAGTGAATTAAATCTGGGAAGTAAGTTAAACGACTGAAAAATAAAACCAATCTCTTTGTTTCTGGTTTTAGCCAATAGTTTTTCAGGTAGGCTACTTACATCCCTGTCATTTAAATAAACTTTTCCGGAAGTTGGCGTATCTAGTAGTCCTAAAATATGCATAAGAGTAGATTTTCCTGAACCTGATTTACCTATAATGGAAAGAAAATCCCCTTGGTTGATGTTCAAACTAACGCCATCCAAGGCGTGAATTTTTGTATCACCTAGTTCGTAAATTTTAAAAATATTTTTAGCTGAAAGAAGAGGCATACTACCTAACGATCTTTACTTTTAATCCTTCTTCTAATTTATACTTGGCATTGCTTACTTGTACTACTGGCTTATCGTTTTTGTTTTTGATCTCTATGTATATATCACCTCGTAAACCTAATTCAAGGTATTCTCTGACTATTTTTCCGTTTTCTTCAACGTAAACAAACGGTTTTTCTTGGATATCATAATCAATCTCATCAAAAGTAAGAGCGGAAACTTCAGAATCAGTACGTGATAATATTATAAAAGCATCTCCGGTCATTCCTAAAAGAACTTTGTCTCTATTTTCACTCTTTAAAATAATTTCTAAGATAAAGTCTCCCCCATTATCAGTTGCAACGTAATCAGGGAGTTTTTTCACCATACCCGTAAATATTTCATTTTCAAAAGCGTCAAGCGTCACTTCCACTTCCTGACCTTCTTCTATAAAGGCAAAGTCTTCTTGATCCAGTTCAATTTCAAAGATCATCTTATCAGTATCCGCTATTTTTAATACAGGGGTGCCCGCAGAAACTGTTTCGCCCTCATTTTTATAAATATCGATGATCTTGCCGCTAAAAGGCGCGTAAAGGTACGTTTTACCAAAGTTTCCTAACTGAGCTTGGTAAGCAGCCTCGGCCTTACTAAGAAGTTCCTGGTATCTCCTTACTTGAATATTGTATTCGTCAAGTCCTCCGGCACCGTCAAGATTAGAGGCGTAGTTTTCAATAAACAAATCCAGGTCTCTCTGAGCAACATCTCTAGTATCTTTAAGAGATTGAGTGGTTTCGGATTCCACAAAATTCTCCAGCATACTCAAATATTTACCTTGTGCAACATCTTCTCCTTTTTCTACGTTGATATCCGATATTTTTCCCAATAAGGCAAAACTTAGATCAGCGTCATTTTCCGATGACATCGTTCCAGCCGCACTAACTGTTCTCTTTACTTTTAGATGCTTGATGGGAATTTCTTTTACAGGAATGGCTTTTTCTCTACCAAATAGAAAGTATAAAGCTATTAGTACAAAAGTTACGGAGATTACTAAATACCACTTTTTTATCTTCATGACTGCACAATATTATCATAACTTATGTTGTTTTATAAAGTGTGTTGAAAATAATAAAAGGGCATGACCACGGTGTTTTGTGAGTCATGCCCTCTTCGGCACCATTAGTTAGATTCCGACCCCTCCCTTGCCATGCGAATTATTTCGCTTAAAAAAACCAGAAAAGGTCCAAACAGCAATAACAGCCCGTTCTTTATCCATTTGCTCCTACCAGCAAAAATACCTAGAAAAAAGGTGAAAATACCAGCTATGATAAAGACCAAATGAATGAAAACATATCCCACTACGAATGGATCCATGGCAAACTCCTATTGTCGTATTGAAAATGGATTAATTGTATTATACTATAGGGCTATTTGACATGCAAATTAAAATTCTTGCCATAACAATAGATACAACCTAAAATAATGGTATGAAGAGATTTTTTAAGGATCATCTCCCAAAAAGACACGCTAGGAGTTTTAAATATGCCTTTTCCGGCTTGTTTCATGCGCTAGTTAATGAGCCAAATTTTAGAGTGCAGCTCATCATAATAACCTTATTTGTTTTTTTTGGTTTTAAGTACCATATTTCAAATGTAGAGTGGGGTTTACTAGTAGTTTCAACCGGTTTACTGCTTTCTGCGGAGATGGTCAATACAGTTGTAGAAAACTTCATTGATTCTTTGATAAACGATGACGACGACGGAGCAAAGATCATTAAAGACCTTTCCGCCGGTTTTGTTTTGATAGCAGCAATAACTACCTTAATCGTTTTTTATCTTATTTTTTGGAAATATTTTATGGGTATTTCTATCTAACCAAATTAGAAGAACAAGGAATATTATCCCAAAAAAATATCCGGCAACGATGTCTTTTAAAGAATGCATTCCTAGAGCTACTCTGGAGGCACCTATGGATATTATTAGATAAATGGCTAACCATCGTAGTACATGTAAATACAGTTTGGCCTCTTTCGTGTATTTATAAGTGAGATAGATCACAAAACCCCAAAAAGTAGTATAAAAAACCACGTGCGAACTTGGAAATCCGTACACATCTAGAAAGTAAAAGGTATCACCGGCAGTTAATGGCCTTGGCATCCTAAATAACTGTTTTAAATATAATGAGTATAGATAACTCACAGAAGTAAGCAGGGCTATGAGGGCTGTTTTTAGATGCTTTTGTCTATATAGAAATAAAAAGACGATAGAGAAAGAGAAAAATAGAAATATTAAATTATCTCCAAAAAGACTGACTGCTTTTAGTTGTTGGCTTATTAAAGAATATAATTCTTGCATTTAGTACCCTTTTGCTATTATTTCCTCCAAAGTACCGGTTTCCATATAATAAACTCTTACCAGATCTTTACCGCTTCGGCTGAAGGTAAAGATTGGATGGTATCTCTCCGACCAATAGACAGCTTTTTCTTGTTGTATCTTGTTTGTAAAACTTTGCGGGTTAATGATGTGAATGAAGTGGCCTGCTTTGTCGGTACTTTTCTCAAAAGGTACAAAAAACCTAGCAATGCTTTTCCTCTCGTTTGTGGAATAAAAACCATTACTATCAGAAGACATGATAGCGTCTCTGATACCCTCCCAATTTCTATAATAAGGAAATCCAAACATGCTCAAGTGGTAAATTGGGGTGGGTTGAGGGAACTCCCATATTAGAAATTTTTCACTTTCCCATGGATATTCTCTCGAATTATCCACAAACACTGCATAAGACTGCAAATAGATAAATGTAAACAAAACAAATAGTCCGGTAAATGAAATTACTTCAGGTATGAACATATTACTAAATATTTTTAAAGATTCTTCTACAAATTTGATACCAAAAGCAAGTATTACCGTCATGGGAAGTAGATAGTTATATATATGCGTACCGGGTATATATACAATTATCTCCAAGAATATAAAAGGAAGTAAAAACCAGAGGAATATAAAAAGCACCTTGAACCTGCTAAATGTCAGCTTTGGGATAACTTTAACAATATTGTATTTACGTACGAACCTATTAATGACCGATATGCCAAAATAAAAAGAACCTAGCAAAAACAACGAGACGTAAAAATGTACCACATAGATAGGTTGATAAACAGTGAACAAATACTTTGAGCTTGAGATCTTTGCTGACACATCACCCGATAATCTACCACCCCAATACTGAAGAGTATTTTGGCTAATATTAAATACAAAAGGTACATAAAAAAGTGAAAGAAATATACCGTTGGTTAATAGAGTGACTAAAAAAAATCTGAAGTATGGGTCTCTTTTATTTAATTGCTTAACATTATCCTTAAACCATTTGCCAACAAGGAAAACCGCAAAGGGAAAAATAAAAATTCCGTCATAATGAAAAAGCATTGATAAAACCCAAAAGAAAAAACCAAAGAACAGTCCTTTATACCTGTACCCCTCTTCCGTGACAGCTAAAGTAAACATGTATAACGTTAAAACCATAAACAATATTACAAACGCTTGGTATTGAACAATTCTAGAAAGAGCCAAAAAGAATCCATTGGTGGCAAAGAAAAAAGAGGCATAGAAAGCGATCTTATTATCAAAATGCTTCACCAAAAACTTATAGAAAAAATAAACGGCAAGAGCACCTGCCAGTGCAAAGGGTAGTCTAAATAAGAATTCATTGGAAAAAGTACTATCAAATTGCTGGATAATGGAGGTGATGAAGAATTGTCCAGGGCCTTTCCGTTGATTTAATAAGAATTCAGCTACAGATTGACCGGGAGCTAGTCTAAGAAATGCTTTTATTTCATCACCTTGGTAGTCAGAATATCCCAGATTTATAAATCTCAATGAAAATGAAATGATGATAATTAAAACCAGTGGCAGATTCTTCTTTAGAAGCAAATATAATTTTCTCATAATTACTACTTTATATAATATACATTTAATTCATTCATAGCTCTAGTAACAGCAATGAAGGCTTTTTTAGCTTCAATGATATTGTCAATGTGATCAATGTTTAAATTAAAAACATAGAGCTGGGAAAACTCTAATCCTTTGCAATCTTCGAAGTCAGCAAAATATATGCCTTTAGATGTGTAGTTAATGTTTGTATTTTTTTCAAGAACTATTACTCTATCTTTACTGGTATTAAGACCCCAAACAATTTTTAGTACTGAGCTGAGTGTTTGTTTATCGAAAGCAATAATCCCTACAGTTTTATCCGTTTTTTTAAGGTCGCTTATTATTTTTTTTCTAAAACTCTTTAACATCTCTTTCTGGTTAGTAAAACCATTAATTTGAGGTTCTTTTCCTACCCTATTTATAGATTTAGGAAGATATTTTTTTGTATAAGGTTTTAGTATACTGCGCGCCATGGTTATAATAGGCCTTGTACTTCGGTAGTTTGTTTCCAACCTAAAAACACGGGCTTTTTTAGCTTCTTTAATGACCAAAGATATATCTTCCCAGCTGGTAATACCTTCGTCCGAGTAACCCTGGTTTAAATCTCCTAAGATGCAAAACCTCTCCCTTAAGACAAGTTTTTGAAGAACAAGGTATTCTAATAAGCTGAAATCCTGGCCTTCATCCACGATGCAATATTCGTATTTTTTAAATTTGTTTAAGCCGACGATCTCCAAGTAGACATAGACGTAAATTAGGGATTCCAAATAGCCCAATTTCTCATTTGTACTTATCCTCAAGTCTTTAAGAAGTCTTTTTAGTACCTTTTGTTTGATCTCAAGACGGTATTTTTTTATTTTAGTAATTAATTTTTTAAGTATCTTTACATTCTCTTTATGAAAAACCGCTTTTATCGACTTAGGATTTTCTTCTACGGAGTCTTTTTGTCTGGAAAGCTCTTCTTCCAGCTCACTTATTAATTCTGAAAGGTTTTCAAAGGGGGTTTCATTTTTACTGTATTTAAAACCGCCAAATGATTCATAATCTTCCAGTGAAAAGAGTTCGCTTATCTTTTGGTCATACGTTTTGTGAACATGCTCTATTTTTTGATATATTTTCCGAATATTTTCAATTTTAAAATGTGCTGTTTTTACACTTTTATCTAAGTCTACTTCTATCTTTAGTTTCTCTCTAAAAATTAAATTAACTATTAGTTCACGTATTGTCTTGTAATTGATGTCGAAAATACCCAATTTTGGGAACAGGGTAGATAGGTAACTGACTAAAATTTGATTTTTGGCAATTAATAAAGACCTTTGAGGAGTGATCAATTTAGCGTAATTAAAAAATATATGAGAAAGTTTATGAATAGCTACGGTGCTTTTGCCACTACCTACACATCCTTGTACTATGCAGATCTGCCTAGGGTCGGCCTCTATAATGTCCAGCTGCGATTCTTGAATTGTCGCTATTATGTCCTCTAAGACACCTCCGGTCCTTTTCTCTATTTTTTCTTTGATTATCGCCGACTCATCCAACTGAAGATCATTATTGTAATATTTTAGAAGCTTTCCTTCTTCTACGTCAAAGGTTCTTTTTAGCCTTAAATCTCTTACTTTTATACCTTCGGGTGTGTCATATTTCACATTTTTTTGCGGGTATCTGTAGCGATAATAAACCGAAGCTATTTTAGCTCTCCAGTCCGTAATGATAGGTTTTTCTTCTGTATATCCAAACTTTCCTATATAAAGATTAGAGAGACTGCCCTTTTCATTATCAAAAAGGTCTATGCGGGCAAAATAGGGCTCTTTTTCCAAAAAGCTTAATTCCTCTATCTGTTGGTACTTGTCTTTGATATTAAAAGTGAGATTTTCCTGATGCAGCTGCTCTAAAAATAAAAAGAAATCCGTACCGCTGGTTTCCGGATTCTCTCTCAACTCTTTTAATCTATTTAGGTTTCCTTGACCCAGAACTTTTAGCCTTTCCGTTAAAAAATCTTTGGCACGTACTACTCTTTTTACACTGTCTTGTAATTTTAATTTTTCTTGTTTTAATATTTTATTTTGCATTGTATTTAAATTCTTCCTTGGCTACCACAACAACATACTCACCTTTTTCTTTGATTTCAGAATTTAAAATCACTGATACTTTGTCTGTGAGAATGTTTTCGAATTTTTTTGTCATATCTTTTGCAAGACAAATATATCTATCACCTAGTGTTTCATGTATTTCACTAATTAGTTTTTTTATTCTATGGCTGGATTCATAAATAACCATACTCGCAGGTAATACACCATATTTTTGTAATAGTTTCTTTCTTTTTAACTTGCCTTTAGGTAAAAATCCTAAAAAAACAAAGTTATCTGTGGGTAGTCCGCTAATAGAAAGTGCAGTTATCGCGGCGTTTGGACCAGGAAGAGCTTGAACCATAAAACCTTTCCTTTTTAAAACCGAAACTAACCTAAATCCCGGGTCGGATATTAATGGCGTGCCGCTATTGGATATAAGGGCAATGTTTTTACCTATTCTTAGATCGTTTTCTATCTTGTTTGCTAACTTGTTGTGTTTCTGATCCGTATAGGGAATAGTAGCTTTTTTTATCTTATATTCTCTGAGAACTTTATCAGCTTCTCTGGTATCTTCCGCCAGTAAATAATCAACTTCCTCCATTACCTCAAGAGCCCTAATAGTTATATCTTTGAGATTTCCAATAGGGCTTGCTAAAACATATAATTTTCCCCATTTTGAGCCATTCATAAAGGCTATTTTACCATTGTTGAGGGGAAAACTATATTATAGGTTATAATTTAATTATTTCTAGTGCGTTAACAACAGTATCGAGCGGTACAGCGCCTTGCAACGCTACCGCATCACCGGTCTCTAGATTTAGTAAGAAATTACCTGGGGTACCCTGCACGCCGGCAGTTTGTGCTGATTTTATATCTGCATTAACTCTGTCTATAGCCTGTCTATTGTTGAGACAATTAGAAAATGTTGAGGCATTGACCCCTACCTGAGCAGCCTTATCTGCTAAGTAAGAGGATAGGTCATCAGCGCCGGTAAATTGCTGGCTTTGTTCAGCAAACAAAATATCTGCGTAGTCCCAGAAAGCTTCATCGCCGCCTTGCACAGCTACACATTCACTAGCAATAGCTTTGGTTTCAGCATTAGGGTGCAATGCACTCAGCGGAAAGTGTCTGTAAACCCACATAGCCTCGCTGCCTACCTCTTCCAAGAATTGCTGACCGGTAGTGTGGAATGTACTGCAGAAAGTACAATCAAAATCGGAATACTCAACTAAGGCATACTTGGCTTCGGAATTACCTAAGATATGATCTGCCTCTGTAATATTAGCCACGTCGGGGTTACCTATGGGTGCACTAGGCACGTTGGGTGCGTTAGGGTTAGTAGGTTGTCCGGCGGTTCTGCTGCCAGCCTGTTTGCTTAGAGTATCTTGATAAAATTTAACTTTAGCGGAAAGTGAGCCTATATAGTACGCCCCGGTTAGCAGTCCAAGTACAACTAAGATCTTTAAAAAATGGGGTTTTAATTTACCAAACATGTCTAATATTTAACCTCTTACACCAACTTGTGTCAATGTATTACTTAGAAACAAACTCCTTTAAGTTAATTTTTGTTGAAAATCCAAGTTCCTTTTCTGCCTTTTTAATACTGTAGATATCAAATAATGTGATTAGAACTGCAACTATTACAATAAGGTAGAAAGTAAGACTAAATTTTCTTTTTTTAGGTCGTTCTTGCGAAATCAATTCCATAAAACTACTTTAGTTTGGAGACCTCTTTGTGAATGGTATGCCTTTTTAACTTTGGGTTATACTTTTTTAATTCCAGCTTGTCGGGAGTATTTACCCTGTTTTTTTGTGTTACATACATTCTCATACCGGTTTCGGTACATTGCAAACCAATCAGTACTCTATTGCTCTTTTTCTTTTTAGCCATAACAGAGAAAATATAATACAAATGCTTGATGTTTTCAAGTAAAATGGTTATGTTTATCAGTTTTTTAAAATAATATGTTAGCAAAAATAAAAAGAAGTGAACAATACGCGCAAAAAGTTTTCGAAGGCCATATAAGACTTTGTGGTGAAACTTTGTATCGTCATGCTACAAATGTACGCAGAAGATTGATCGATATAGGTATCAAAGACGAAAATTTGCTCATTGCGGCAATTTTGCACGATATAAATAAATTTAAAGAAAAAAGGATATTAGAGGAAATCAAGAAAGAGTTTGGAAATGACGTATACAACATATTGGTTTTATATAAAAAATTCCACGATACAGATATAAAAATTGATTCCCCAAGCAAGAACAACAGTGAGTACATAATTCAGGCATACATAAATATGGCAGAAAACCCAAATGTTCTACTTTTACTGCTAGCTGATAAGACTGAGAATTCCAAAACTTTGTATGCGCTAAGTAAGAGTTCAAGAATTAGTGCGGCAAAAAAAGCACTATACTTATATGCTCCGATATGCAGGCTGGTGGGATTGTATTTCTATGCTTTAGAGCTCGAAAAGAATAGTTTTATGATCCTCTATCCTAGCGAGTACTTTAAAATTACCAAGGTACTTAAAGAAAAATCTATCATCACCAAGAACGTGCTGGAAAACCTAAGAGAATTAATTTATGAATATCTGGAAAAAAATAATGTAGCATCAACCATTAAATACAGGATAAAGAGTGAATACTCAATTTTTAGAAAAGTTGTTAAGTACAGGAAAGATAAGAGACAGCGGATAAAGTACGAGGAACTCTATGACGTTGCTGCTATAAGAATAGTCGTCGACACAGTGGAGGAATGTTATATGGTTGAAGATCTTTTAAAAAAGATATGGCCGGCTCATGAAGAAGAAAGAGATGATTATATCACTAACCCCAAACCATCCAATTACCAATCGTTGCACAACATTTTTACCATTGAAGAGAGATTTGATGTTGAAATACAAATTAGAACGCGGGAAATGCATCGGGAAAGTGAATTTGGTAATGCCAGCCATCTGTTTTATAAGTTTGGTGAAAGGTTCAAAAAATACCTTTCTAAAAACCCCGAGTGGATAAAATCGCTCTGGCTAATAGATTCTGACAAAAAAATTGCACTTTCCCATTTTAGTGACTTTGTCTATGTCTTTACTCCTAAAGGGGATATTATCGAGCTAGTAAGAGGGTCCTCAGCTCTTGACTTTGCCTACGCTATCCATGAAGAAATTGGTAATAGATGTATCGGAGTGTTGGTAAACAAGCAAATTAAAAAACTATCTTATGAACTAAACGATGGAGACAAGGTAGAGGTAAAAATATCCAGCGCTAAAAATAACGCTAACCGTGATTGGTTAGATTATGTAAAAACAAAGTATGCAAAAAAGTGTATTCGTAAAGTGATCAGGAACAAAAAAAGACTCTAGTTACGTGATTTAGTAGACCTATTTTGATAAGATTAAGCGGATGTCACCTTTTAATCACAAGAAAATTGAAGATAGTTGGAAAGATAAATGGTACGAAGATAATATCTACGAAGCAATAGATTTTTCTGAAAAGCCTAAAAAATATATATTGGCTGAACTTCCTTATCCTTCAGGCAGCTACCTGCATTTAGGACACATGATGCGCTATACGGTACCAGAAATATATTCACGATACCTTAGAATGCAGGGCTTTAATGTGATGTACCCCATGGGGTGGGACTCCTTTGGGTTGCCTGCGGAAACATATGCTATAAAAGCTGGTAAAACACCTAAGCAAGTAATTGACGAAACAAAGGAAAGCTTCAGAAATTCCATGAAAGATATGGGCTATGCTATTGATTGGAATAGGGAAGTAAATACTTCTGACCCGAAATATTACAAATGGACCCAATGGATCTTTTTGAAATTATGGGAGAAAGGCTTGGTTGAACAGAAAGAAATGCCTGTTTGGTGGTGCGATGAGCTGGGAGTCTTAGCAGACGAGGAGGTTCTACGTGACCCTGATAGCCCCACCGGTAAAAAATCGGAAAGGGGTGGCTACACTGTTTACAGAAAATATCTAAAGCAATGGGTCTTAAAAATAACTAATTATGCCGAAAAATTACTGGAAGGATTAGACAAGGTTAACTATTTTGAATCGGTAAAAATAGGTCAAATTAACTGGATTGGCAAAAAAAAGGGATTAAATATTATCTATCCTGTAGTTGGCGAGGAAGATCTAATATATTGTTTTACTACCC
>CAZEBU010000004.1:0-59676 GCA_964510435.1 uncultured Candidatus Saccharibacteria bacterium
TTGGCACTTCTTATAGCAGCTGTCACTACAAGATCCTCCTCTGAGGGAGATTCTGACTTACTCGTCGAACAAGCTGCTGAAACAAATGCTGCAAATAGCAGCAAGGTGGCACCAAATACAACAAGACGCTTCTTGTACCATCTCATAGCTTCTTACTCCTTTGCTATTTTTTTCCTCTTATGAGGGCAAAAAAAATCGGTGTGGAATAAATCCGCAATCATTGCCAATCGAATGTCAAGGTTCTTAAACAAACTCAGAAAAATCTACTGAGTTTATGGGAAATTTGCCAGTCTGAAATACACAAATTGATTATATTACAAATAGGGTAGTCTTTGGCCTATATTCTACACATTTTTATGAATATTTCAACTGCAATAAGTGGAGTTTTACCTGTTATCCTGCTAAAATCATTTTGAATTTAATATGAAAAACAAGCTTCTAAAATTTTTTTACAAAAACTTGCTGAAACCCATCTTTTTTTCCTTCGAAGCAGATATAGTACACGAGAGAATACTTAAAATGGGCGGTAAACTAGGAAAATCCGCTATAGGAAAATTTCTCACTAAAACAACGTTTTATTACCAAAACCCTGCTTTAAAACAAGAAGTACTTGGATTAGAATTTACTAATCCGGTTGGTCTGTCAGCCGGTTTTGACAAGGATGCCGATCTCATCAATATTCTACCCGAAGTAGGCTTCTCTTACTCCCAAGTGGGAACCGTAACCTATAATCCATATAAAGGTAATAAAAAGCCATGGACCCACAGATTAAAAAAATCACGTGCCATATTAGTAAACTACGGCCTTAAAAATATCGGTGTAAAAAAAGTCGTCGAAAAAATCAAGGGGAGCACACCCAACCATAATTTTTTACTCAGCGTCTCCGTTGGAAAAACAAATTCAGAAGACACAGTTAACGACCGCGAAGGCATCAAAGACTATTACAATTGCCTAAAATACTTTGTAGATCATGAGGTAGCAGATTTCTATACCATCAATATTTCCTGCCCTAACACCTTTGGCGGAGAACCCTTTACGGAGCCTGAGAAACTAAACAATTTACTTAAAAATTTATCGGAAATTAAACACCAAAAACCTGTTTTCCTCAAAATGCCCATAAATTCAAGCTGGGACGAGTTTAAGTCATTATGTGAAACTGCCATAAAATACGGTTGTAGCGGGGTAATTATAGGTAATCTAAACAAAAACAGAAATGACCCGGCGGTATTAGATCCCATACCTAAAAACCTGGAAGGAAACGTCAGCGGTAAACCAACCAAAAAGTTGAGCAACGAACTCATTTCCAAAACATACCAAGAATTTGGAGATAAACTAGTTATTGTAGGTGTGGGAGGAATCTTTTCACCGGAGGACGCTTATGAAAAAATCAAGAGAGGAGCCTCTCTATTACAAATAATCACCGGTATGATCTATGAAGGCCCACAGCTTATCGGTGAAATTAATAGAGGACTCGTTAGCCTCATGAAAAAAGACGGTTATAAAAACATTTCCCAAGCTGTAGGAACTTACCACACTAAAACATAACCCTCACTTTTGTATTATGATGAAAGTAAGGTAAAATACTTTTAGCTTTTTGCCTCCGTAGCTCAGAGGATAGAGCAGTTCCCTTCTAAGGAAAAGGTCGGGGGTTCGAATCCCTCCGGAGGTGCCATTATCTAATTTTTAAAGGCTTAAACGTGGAAGGTTGCATTTTCTGTAAAATCATTAAAGGCAAGATTCCCAGCTATACGATCTGGGAAAATGACGAATTCATGGCTTTTCTGGATATCTTTCCCTTAGAGAGAGGCATGACTCTAATTACGCCAAAACAGCACCTTCCCAGCTATGTGGTAGAACTTGACAACGAAGTTTTAGCTAAACTGCTTGACGCTATGCGGGAAGTAGCTAAAATTTTAGACGATAAATTGCAAGATTCTTTGCGAACCACTTTCTTGTTCGAAGGAATAGACGTTGATCACCTGCACGTCAAGCTTATTCCTTTCTATAAAGATAAACTTGAGTCGCACAAATTACCCAAAAAAGCTACTGACCAAGAATTGTCAAAACTAGCGCAATATCTAAGAAGCTAATATAATACTTCTTGAAACTGCTTTTTTAACCTGGGCGAGTGGCGGAATCGGCAGACGCGACAGACTTAAAATCTGTTGTCCGAAAGGACGTGAGGGTTCGAGTCCCTCCTTGCCCACCATTTGTTTTAACTGTGCTAACATATCACCATGGGAAAGATTAAGCTAGAACATGTATTGGTGGCTGGCATATTTTTACTCATCATATTTGGCGTAACCATAAACGTACACAAGCAACTTTCCATAGATAGATCAAAAATTCCACAAAAAGTGGAGGAGAATAGGGGGTTTCAAAGGTGGATCACCAATCTTAAAAACAAGGGGCTGGAACAAGTAAACGCTGATGAATTCAGATTGATCGAAGAAAACGAGATCTACAACACCCGCTGGATGAGTGTTTATTCTTCCGACGACGAAGAGAGGCTGCTCGAGTTCGAAAAGGCAATGGAAAATCTGCAAAAAACAGATATGGTTATTTATTCCCCCAGTGAAAGGCTTTACATAGATTATAGAAACGTACTAAGAGGTGATTATAAAGCAAACGAGGTACATTTTCACGGCATAAGAGACGATAAAATAATAGATGCCAGAATACTGGACTGTTCAAAAAGAGCTAATTGTTATTTTGACCGAGCCTACTTTTTAAGCAACGACGTTTTTGTCATCTCCGAGTTTTCCCGCAACATAGACAAAAAAGATCAAACAACGCCTCTTTGCCCGTTAGAAGAAGAATGCGCCTACACCATAAAAATTCACGTCATCGACTTGATCAACAACTCTCGCTTGGTATACGAATCAAAACCGTTTAATATAGTACTTAGCGAGTTAATTCCTGAGTTATAACCAGATGTACGTGCCCGACAAAACATATACCAGATACGAATCTCTCAAAGATCACAAATATGCCATTCTTGGTGCAGTTTTATTGATCTTGACGGTTATTTTTCTGATCTTCATCATTTTGGGCAGGTTTGATTGCGAGATCACACATTTAACAGAAGGGGTTTTTCAAACTTGCGAATGTAGCGGCCTGGAAATAACCGTAAAAAGTATCACCAATAGCGGAGAACAAAAGACCGTTTGCTTAGGCAGAATTGTTTCCAGCCAGAAATTCAAATAGCTCTGTTTGTGATAAAATGGCAGTTGACCTCAGACTAGAGGTTTTTACGGGGTGTAGCTCAGTAGGTAGAGTGCGCGGTTTGGGACCGTGAGGTCGTCGGTTCGAGTCCGACCACCCCGACCAAGCTAAACCTTTTTCATACTCTTTCATATTGCAATCCATATTAGAGCTTGCTAGTGTAGATAAACTAGCTGGGAAAATTATTGAAAATCGGCAAGAAAGGATTTTTATGGGCAGAAGAATTCAAAACCACGAAAAAAGAGTAGGTGATCTGGAGAAGTAAAATATTTAAGCAAACATCCCGTGGAAGCATGAAAAAAAGCTTTTTTTTCTAGAGGTACGGTAGAGGTGGCTAAAAAATTACTATGTTAAAGTTGTTGCTCACAAATATAGAGGCCTTTGGCTCCTTGTTCTACCAGTAGAAACTGAAGCCTACAAGCTCGAAGAAAAAGGAAGTCATGCCTCTCTCTTATCATCACCAACCAAAGCTGCGGTTAGTGTACTTTAGACCCGTTCGGCACTTCTTCTTCCGGAGTAAGCAGCACAGCGCCACCCTGGTCCACCGCTATAAAAACTCCGTTACTCTCAACGCCCATGATCTTGGCCGGCTCTATATTTACCGCAATGGGAACTTGCTTGCCTATAAGATCTTCTGGAGCTAAAAACTTACCAAACCCGGCCACAACCTGCCTTTCCTCATCACCTAAATTGATCATAACTTTAAGTAATTTTTTGGAACCTTCAACCCTTTCGGCACTAATAACGGTGCCTATTTTTAATTCTAATTCCGCAAATTGTTCAAACTTAACCGTTTTAGACATGCAAATAGTCTATCACAGCTACAAAATCCATTTGTGACAGCAATACACGAATGTTATAATACCAAGCAATCAACTAATAAACAGAAATATTCTGTTAGCAAATATACGAAGGGAAGGACACTGTGGGCAGTACATTCTTTGCATCAGTAAGGACTTTCTACACGTTTTGGGTGAATAGAGAGAGCACGGACAGAACTGCTATATCTTTTCTTGGTGCGTGTTCGGACTTCTTCCTCATCTCTATGTTCCTTGCGGCTTTGGTTTTTTTAATTACAAAATTCCTAGGTCTAGAGTGGCCGGAAATACGGCCGGGTTACGTGGAACTACAATCTTGGGAAGGGGTGCTAGTGCCCGTCCTCGAAGAGCTGCTATTCAGAGGTTTTCCTTTAGGTATAGCGTTTTTGATCCACAAAAAAGTTGGGGGAAACATCTTCTTCTGGGTAATGGGAATCTCATCAAGTTTGCTCTTTGGATTGGTACACATAACCAACTATGTCGGATTTGAACCTCATTATCTCCTAGTAGTGAGCAACCACACGTTGCTAGGGTTTGTACTCTATTGGATGGCTCGAACGTGGGGCCTGGGTTACTCTATCCTTTATCACTTGGGATACAATGGTGTGCTAACCCTGTTCGCGAAAATTGTCTAAACGCCTAGGGGCTATGGAAATTAAACCATCTATAGCTCCTTTTTTAATTCTTTAATTACTTATTTAAGAAGCTTTAAAAAAGTCCTAACTTCCTCTTTTCTGGTTTTTAAATCCTTGTTCTTGGCCAATTTTAAGGCTTTTTCACCCAATTTCTTAGCCCGTTTCAATTGGTTTCGGTTATACATAATGAGTGCTTTAGTTAGTAGGATCTTGCTTTCCCAAATGGATCTGTGGGGATCTTTGGTCTTTTTTTTGGCCTTCTTAAAAATACCTTCTGCTTTTTTGATGGTTCTGAAGGCATCCCTGACTCTGCCGGTTCTTAATTGAAAAGTAGCTATATGAGACAAAATATCAGCCTTGTCGGCAGGTTTTTTAAATAACGGAAGTGCTTCCAGACCATACTTAAGTGCTCTTTCATAGTTTCCTGAAGAATTGGCGAGCGACATTAATGCTCGTAAGATAAGCATTTTCTCAATTTTGTGTTTTTTTGCAACCTGCATTGATTCTTCCGCTAATTCAAGACCCCGCAAATTTTGATGTACGGCCTTTAACTTTTCGTTATAAGCTAAGTGGTTAAGCGCTTCAGTGACATGAAACCAATCTTTGTCTTTTTCAAATAGATCCCTAACCTCATGCAAGATTTTCTCCGCCTCCTCAAAGTGCAGATCCTCCCTGGCCTTCCAGCCTTTTTCCATCATTTTTATTAGCTCCTTATTATTACTCATGCTTTAATTATATAATTAACTTAATGAAAAAACTAAATCCCGATCAGTTTCGTAATTTTGTCTTTGGAGCAGAGGATAGTCTTGTCTCAACCCTAGGAATATTATTTGGTATCGCCTCCGCCGGTGGATTCAACCAACATCAATTGATCATTGCCGGTATCATCGCCATAGTGGTGTCAGCAACTTCCATGGGGGTGGGATCTTTTTTATCCGAATCTTCTGCTAGAGAAATTGACGAAAAATCCACTTTTTTACCCATTAAAGACGGTCTGGTCATGTTTTTTTCCTACTTTTTTTCAGGATTCATCCCGCTAGCACCTTACTTTATTTTCGAAGTTTCCCAAGCCAGATTCGTGTCAGCGTCAGTTTCCTTGCTGGCCCTCTTTATACTAGGATATTTACCAGCCAAAAAACCAAGGTCCGGTTTCAAAATGGTTTTAGTGGCAGGGTTTGCAGCGTTTATAGGTTTTGCAGTAGCACATGTTTTCAGTCTTTAGCACCTTTAATAAACTAAAAATATTTGCTATTTTTAAATAGTGACAAGAAAATTTGCCAAGAACTTTTTCGTACAAGATGGTAGGCCCCTAAACCCAAAACACGTCGACTACCTTGAGTCTCCTTTGTTTGTCAGAGAAGCAATCTCTACTTTATCTAATATCAAGCCCACAAAAAGAGAAATTTTACATGGGCATTATTTGGGGTTAAAAGGCCATCTAAATACAGTTTTTTCAAAACGGTTCTTAGTGGCTAGTTCCTCTTGGACATTAGCTTCTTTGGTAATTTCTGCTTTTTTCGCTACAGTTCTCTTTAAGGTACCGTTGTTTATCAACAAGAATGAGGCTCCTGATAAATATTCTTTATTTGCTTCCAAACCGCTAACTCTGGACTCAATGAAGCAAAAACTGATCTACAGAGATTCCAGAGCGGTAAGGATCGATAGCGTGTTCAAACATTTTAACTGTCCGCTCACAGGATTAGGACATGCTTTCGTGGAGGAGGCTGATATCAACGGGATCCCTTACTGGATTTCTGCAGCCATTGCTTTTCAGGAGTCAAGCTGTGGTAAAAACACGCCGGTTATTGATGGTACAAAAACTAAAAATGCCTGGGGGTGGGCCACTTATGGAGATAGCGTCTATGATTTTTCGTCATATGAACAGGGCATACAAGTGGTTTCCAAATACTTAAATAAAAGGTTTTACTCCAGGGGCATCACAGATCTTTGCGAGATCATGAAAGTCTATACACCTCCATCCAAAGGCAGTTGGTGTGAGGGTGTGGAATACTTTGGAAACTTCATTCAAGATTATAAATCTCCTCAATCATAAGCATAACAACAACATTTCCCTAGGTTGCGGATATCTTTGGGATATGGTAACATTCCCAGTTGCGCGTACGAAAAGTAACAATTTTCACGACAATTCTGCCTCAAATTAATTTCCTTAAAAAAGGTAAATATGCATGTAATTAAAGTAATCAGTTCAATAATTGTTCCTTTTATCTTTGTCTTTGCCTCAACGTTTTTGTCGCAAGGGATTACTGAAGCTAAAGTAAAAACAGAAAACGATAAGAAAGGAATTTTTCACAGCATCGAAGCCGGTAGGGTAGACAGAGTGGAAGTTTTAAAGCTGTTTTTAGAGCAGTATAATTCCCCGTTAACGGAAAACGCAGAAACTTTTGTGGCTGTGGCTGATAGATATGGTCTGGACTATAGATTACTACCGGCAATAAGTTGCATAGAATCAGTATGTGGGAAACGCCTCATTAAAGAAAGTTACAACGCTTGGGGATGGGGGATCTATGGAAATAATGTCATTAGCTTCGAAAATTTCGAACAGGGCATAGAAAAAGTAGGGGAGGGAATCTATAAAGGCTATGTACAAAAAGGGCTTGATACTCCTGAGAAAATGGCTCCCGTCTATACACCTCCCAGACCCCATGTTTGGTTAGGCGGGATTAATAAATTTATGGGACAGATGAACGAAATTTCTAAACAACTAGCCGTTTCTTCTGTATAATTTACCCGAAACCACACACCACGGGCGAGTGGCGGAATTTGGTATACGCGTACGGCTTAGAACCGTATTCCTCACGGATTGAGGGTTCGAGTCCCTCCTCGCCCACCAGCCTGTTAACATCTAATACTTTTTTTGTTATAATTCATAAAATTTCCCTACAAATAGAAGTTGGAGGATTACATGAACAAGCCCTGGGGACCGTTAGCCATTCCAAGCGAGGTGGCCATTGGAAAAGATCTACTGTTCGTTTTTGGAGGCAGCCATTTAAGCGTGAGGGTTGTAGAGGCCAGAAAAAGAGGTTGTTGCGTCGAGGTGATCGGTGTTCTGCAGGGGGGTATTCAGGACGGAATGGAGGTTGGGAGAACCTTTGACATAGAGGATTCGTCAAGAAATATGGGGCTCTTTGAACTCTAGTCTTTTCAAACACAACACGGCCTTGAGAATATTGATTTTCTTTTCTCTTGAGGTGGCCTTAGCCTTAAATGTGTTTTTTCTTAAGTTAATAACACTAGTTGTTAGTTTAAGGGAGAAAACGACCTTACAAGGTCGTTTTTTTTATTGTAAAATGAATTTATCCATGATTAGAGACACCAAAGAATTTAAGGGTTTTGTTATCAACTACATAAAAATTCTTGAGGATCTAACTCACTCTGATAAGTATAAAGAGAGAGACGCCAAGTTTTTATCCCAATTAAGAACTGCTGAAAGATCGTTCAATTTTATTCTTGATCAGTTTCCCCAAAGTCATATCGAAGCTATGTTCGGGAAAGAGCGCTGGAGAGACCTTAAGCATAGAAGGGACAGGGTCGCTAGCCGTGTTTCCAGAATAATCGACGCCCATCAAGAAATTAAAAGTAGATATGTTGCTTATTGCGAGTTTTTGAAAGATACTAGAAGACACAGTAGTTCATTATAATTTTTAGGGAGGAATTATGTTCGAATTAGTAAAAACAACTACAGCAGATGGTCTATACCTACACGGATTATTAAAAAGAGGTGATAAGGCAAAATATGCTATCTTGCACATTCATGGTTTCGAAGGAGATTTTTTCACCAATAAATTTATTCCCGTAGAATCAAGTGCTTTAAAGGACAATGGGTACAGCTTTCTCTCCGTACAGACAAGAGGTTCTTCCAGTGAATGTGAACTAGATAAAACCGATGGAACTACGCAAATGTACGGTGCTCATTATGAGTTACTCAAAGAAGCTTATCATGACATAGATGCCTGGATAGAATTTTTAGTGGAAAAGGGTTATCACAAAATTATTTTACAGGGACACTCACTAGGAACAATTAAAATAGTACGCTATTTAGCCGAGGGCAGCCATACCAAGTTTGTTGATAAATTGATCTTACTTTCTCCTACAGACGTGCACTCTCTTGTGGGGATGGTTACTAAAGGAAAGTATAAAGACTATGTCAGAACATCCAAACAGAAGGTTGACCAAGGGAAAGGCTTAGAAAAAACACCTGATGAATACGCGGATCTAAGACTTTCCTATCAAACCTATGTCTCTTGGTTCACCTTTGATCACTTTGGGAAAATGTTTAATTTTGGAGATCCTGAGAATAATTTCATGATCTTAAATAAAATAGATATTCCTGTAAAAGCCATTGTCGGTGACAAAGATGAGTACTTTCATCCTTCCGATCCGAAAGATCCTCAAGAAGCTATGGACATGCTAAAACTAAACATCAACAGTTTTGACTATAAAATAATCGAAGGGGCCGGACACCGCTACGAAGACAAAGAACACGAGCTGGCACAGGAGATCATTTTGTTTTTAGAGTAATAATTATATAATCCATAGTTATGATCATAAGAAGTGTTACATTCATTGTTAATGATATACAAAAATCAGTAAGCTTCTACGAGAAGATAGGTTTTAAAGTCCTAGAGAACTCCGACGATCGTATTTGTTTCCAACTGGATAACAAAGATCAACAATTTTGCATTTTGCAGAAAAATGATGACAATTACCAAGCGGGGCAGCAGATCTGCTCATTTTTTAAAAGCAATGTGGATGGTTTTTTCGAAAAATGCAGGCTTATGGGAGCTCCTCTGGAAAAAGTATTAGATGATTCTCCGGATGGAAGAACTTTTGCGTTTAGGGATATTGACGGCAATAAAATAGAAATTATGGAAACTCCATTAGCTGAATCCTCCAAAACGCTTGAGGAAGTAGAAGTTAGACAAGATTAGGAAATTTCTAAGTCATTAGCCTTTATATTTATAGAAAATCCGTCATCTTCAAAACGCATAATTTTTCCTAAAATATTCTTGCCTTTGTAGTCATCCAAAATTTCCGGATATATTTTTTCGTCTAAAATTAGCACTACCGCATTATAATTCTTAGCGTAGGCAGTGAGATCTTCGAAAATTCTTTTTGCAGAACCTATATCCAAATTACTAAAAGGTTCGTCAATAACAAATACTAAACCTTCAATAAATATATCCAGAGCAAATAAAAACCTGAGACGCATTTCTTTTGAAATGGGGGGTTTTGCCAAATTGGCGTCCATAAAATAAATATTAGCTTCCGGTACGTAATTTTTGAGATGCTGAAATGAAATGTACTCAGCCACACAAGCGTAAAGCAAGCCTTTTTTAATTACCCTCTGATCGATCTTTTTACTCAGTTCAGATAATACCAGTTCCAAAGAATGGGCCTCCCCAAGATTTTGAAATATACTAGCAATAAGGTCCAGATAACCCTTCTTGTAGTCGTCAGCATCTATCCTTACTTCAAAATCTGATAAAACTTCGTTAATATCGTCAATGAGCTCACCATAATAATCAGTATTTTGTGCAAAATGATCTTTAACCAAGGTGAGGTTTTCTTCAAAGTTAAAGATTTTTTTAAGAAAATTGTTGGTTGAGCCTGCTTGTTTAATATAAATACTAAGAACATTTCTATAGGAAGTGGAAATATCTCTCAAACCGCTAAAATGAAGGTATTTGATACCACTGCCCAACGAGCTGAAAGTTCTTAGGTCTTTTTGTCCCAAGGATAGGCAGTCAGCTGAAAAATTAGTATATCTAAGAGTAACCAATCTACCAAACAAAGTTTTTCCGATCCCGTAATCTCCCACCAATAATGAAACCTTCCTGTGGGGGAGGGAGAGCTTATCGACATAGATACGTTCCTGGTTTTTACCCCATCCCGTGGCATAATTTAACCCCTCCAAATGCAGATCACCCCAGATCAAACGGTCGCCGACTTTTTCACGAGGATTTTTATCTAAGTAATCCCTACGAATTTTTTTATACAAGTTAGGGGTGATCTCTGAACCATGTTCTAAAATTGTGTCTAAATATCTACTTAGCTGCCTTAACCTTCTTTGCCCTAACATAACTACGGCTTTACTTTTTAACGGGTTAGCTATACTAAATAGTCTATTGGAAACAAAAAGCCCCACTATCAGTAAAACTAAGCCGCTAGTGAAATCAACTAAAATAATGGGTAGAAATAAAAAGATAATGGGTAAAAGATTCCTATTTATTAAACCGACAATACCGGTATTGTCGGTTAAGGCAGCTAGCGGTCTTAAATTAGATAAATATTCATCTCTTACAAAACCCAGTTCGGTTCGAGTCAACAAAGAATAAGAATTTACAAAGGACTCATCATATTTGCGAGTCTTTTTGTCATAGTCTATCTTATAAAGACGGTAAACACCCTCCAAAGTAGTGAAAATAATAAAAAGAGTAATTATTGTTAATACTACGTAAATAAGATGAAGATAAATAACCTGCCGAGTGGTTATGGAGATAATGATCAAAACGGTTATCCCAAAAATTATTCCTGACATTTCTTTGATAAATATAAAATACTCCCTTAAAGCCGAAGCAGACCGTGCTAAATCTCTAGTTAGTCTCTTCACACTTTCGTAATTAGGAAGTCTGTCTTCTAGGGATCTGTAGTCGTTGAAAATGACACTAATTAAGTTATCACCTAGATCCTCGACGATCCGTATATATCTATTAAGATAGCTAAGTTTTCTCGCTCTAATAATGACGACAACGATATGAAAGAATAAGTAAATAACGGCTATGACGATGATAAATTCCAGATCAAGCTGTAAAAGAAGAGGTATGAGACATAAAACCAAAAATACAAAAAGCGTACTAATAAAATCCAAAATGAAAGCGCTCCTTAGATATTTTTTGTACCGTCTGGTATGGGTGGTCAGCAAAGCAACTATTTCTTTGGCTTCTTTGGTATAAGATAAATAAGATATTTTTTTTAATTGCTCCTCGGAAATAAGTCCTTGGGAGAAGAAATTATTATAACTCATGTTAGGATATTACCAGATTATTAACTCATAGTAAATTAGTTCTTGTGCTGTAACTTGGTCTTTTCTAATTTCCAACTTTAGATATACTTAAAATATGAATTTACGAACTTTGAAGGGTGCGGATATTAAGGAGAAAACAATTTTATATCGATCACCTTATGATATCGGTGTGAGACAGACTGAAGCAGGGGAGTACGTGATTAAAGATGATTCTAGAATTAAAGCTACCCTGCCCACTCTAAAATATCTTATGGAAAATAATTGCCGGATAGTTATCTTAACTTGGGTAAAACGACCCGGAGGCAAGGTAGAAGAAAGCTTAAAAACAATCCCTCACGCAAAGGCTCTTTCGGGACTACTGGGAAAAGAGATAAAAAAAGCAGATGACTGTATAGGCGAGGAAGTTAAACAACAAATTTCTAAACTACAAGCCGGCGAACTCCTCATGCTGGAAAATACCAGATTTCATCCTGAAGAAAATGAGGATAACGATGATTTCGCTAAAAAACTAACAGAGGGATGCGACTTTATTGTTTTCGATGGTTTTCCACAAGCACACCGTAAACACTCCTCAACCACCGGCATCTTGAGACATCTTGATAGTGTAGCGGGTTTTTACCTGGAAAAAGAAATAAGCTCTCTAGAGAAAATAACTAACAACCCGGAAAAACCTCTTACCTTGATCATAGGCGGCATAAAGATATCAGATAAAATTGATGCCATCAGTAACCTCATGGACGAGGCTGATTTTATACTGGTTGGAGGAGGCGCAGCTAATGTTTTTCTGAAAGCAGAGGGTAAAATAATGGGTGATTCTTATATAGAAGATGAATTTACCGCTCGGAATGGAAAGGAAAAGAAAGATTGGGTGTTATATGCCAAAGAAATCAAAGAAAGAGGAAAGGAAAAAGTCCAATTGCCTCTAGATCTCATCATAGCCAGTAGTGAGGTGGGATCAGAAAACATAAAAGAGGTTGAGGTTACCTCCGCACAGAAGCTTGTTCCTCAAGGGTTTAAAGCTTTGGACATCGGAAGCCGTACCATAAGGGAGTTCTTTAAAATAGTCATGCCTTCAAAAACTATTTTTTGGAATGGCCCAATGGGTCTGTTTGAAAATAGGTTTTTCGCTAAAGGAACCGCCGCTATAGCCAAATCTATGGAAATTGCTGAAGCAACCACTATTATTGCCGGCGGTGATACTATTGAGGCTGCTAAGAAGTACTGCGATATAGAAAAAATTACTCATTTAAGCCTTGCCGGAGGCGCTACTCTGGAATTCATAGCGGGTAAAGAGCTTCCTGTCTTGGAAATGCTTAAAAAGTAGGATCGTTTATCAAATTAACTGAAAGTGTGCTAAAATAACCCCTGTTATGAAAATTGAAACAGAGAAATTGCCTAGGTCACAACTTAAAATCACCGTCACCCTAGAAAATACTAAGGTCAAAGAGATGTATGGAAAAGTACTTGAGGACGCCATAAAAGAAACCGATATTGAGGGTTTTAGGAAGGGAAGCGCTCCCAAAGAAAAGGTAGAACAGAAACTAGGTGTCTCAAAGTTACATGGAAATACTATAAACGAGTTGCTGCAAAAATATTATTCACAGGTTTTAAAAGAAAATCACATTTTTCCCATCTCAAATCCTAAAGTAGAGGTCAAAGAGTTTGACATGAATAAAGATTTTGAATTTGTGGCTACAGTAGCCATCAAACCGGAAATAACTTTAAAAGATTACAAAAAAGCCCTGAAAAAATATTATGAGGATAAAAACGAGCAAACAAAAAAAGAGAACGCGGAAAGGTTAAAAAAAGGAGAAAAAATATCACACGACCACGCTCATTTACATACTAACGAGATCGTTGACCTATTAACAAAAACTGCTGAGTTGGAGGTGCCTGATATCTTGGTGGAAGAAGAAACAAACCGTTTGATTGCCAGACTGGTAGATCAGGTTCTCGCCACCGGCATGAAAGTGGAAGACTATCTAAAAGCCCAAAATTCTAATATGGAGGAGTTAAAAACAAACTACAAGAAAATAGCTGACCAAAATATTCGTGCAGAATTAGTTTTAAACGAACTAATTAGCTTAGAGAAGATCAAAATAGGGGACGAGGAAGTAGAAAAAGCCATTCAGGAAGTACAGGACGAAAAGGCTCGAGAACAGCTTAACAATCCTGTACAAAAGGTATATATTAAGACAGTATTAGAAAAGAATAAACTAATAGAAAGTTTAATTAAAGAAACACAGGGAGAACACCATCATGAGTAAAAACACCTTAGTACCAATAGTTGTGGAAAGAGATCCCAAGGGCTTTGAGAGGTCTTATGATATTTATTCCAGACTTCTTAAAGATTTTATTATCTTTGTCACCGGCCCTATTGATATGGGATTAGCCAACACTTTTATTGCCCAGATGCTTTATCTGGAAAGCGAAGACCCGGATAGAGAGATCAGCGTCTATCTCAACTCACCGGGAGGAAGTGCTTACGACGGATTAGCTATGTACGATACTATAAAACACGTCAAAAACGATGTGAGTACCATTAATGTCGGTTTGGCGGCTTCCGCAGGAGCCTTGCTGTTATCTGCAGGCAAAAAAGGTAAAAGATACGCCTTGCCGAATTCTTACACCATGATCCATCAGGTTTTGGGAGGTGTAGAGGGACAGCAAACCGATATTGAGATCACCGCCCGACATATGCTTAGGTTAAGAGAACAATATGCGCAGACTATTTCCGAAAACTCTGGAAAGTCTTTGGAGGTAGTTCAAAAAGATATCGAAAGAGACAACTGGATGAACGCTGATGAGACCATAGCTTACGGTATCATAGATAAGATCATGGAACCTAAGAAATAACTATAGACGCACTTTAGGAGCTCATAGCTCAGTTGGTTAGAGCGCCACGTTGACATCGTGGAGGTCACTGGTTCGAGTCCAGTTGAGCTCACCATTAGTTGACTCATTGTAAATTATTTTTCACCTAGTTTTGTATTATCACCACAATTCAAAGCCGATCCATTTCTTTTGTTGTTAGATCAACAGCAAAAGTACCTACGTGATTTGACGCAAAAGCCTTCGTTATATATCCTGTATAGAAGCCAAAGAAAATACAAATATTATGAAATCCAGATGGTATTCGTAACCACAAGGAAAGGAGAAGAAAATGGCTACGAAATTACCGCACACTGCTGAGAAGGCACCTCTAACACCCCTTCTTCAGGCTTTGCTGCACCGCCTGCACAAAATCGGGGAGCTAGGGATCCGCAAGGAGGCGTTTTGGCCTCAAGTCGCCAGTCTACTAAGACACTTGGGCGCACAAGACGAGGATAGGGAAGCACTTCTTGCGGACATGAAGACATGGGGAGTGCGAGAACAAGGCGGCGTTATCGCTTTGAAAACCGATCCACCTCCCTACGAGGACAGACCGTTAGCCACTTGATTACCACCTGAAAGGGGAAGGGAATATGCCCGAGTCCTTCTTCGAGGACCTCAGCAAAACGACCGGAAAGATCTCTGCTAGGGTACATACGTACCCATCTAGGCAAATCTTTCCGGTTCTCTTTTTCCACTGCTCGGTTTTTTTTCTGCTATCATAAGAGGGTGAAAACTACTGCCTACTATGTGAAATCAATCTCATTAGCCACACTTTTATTTATAGAATCCTTTTTGTTATCGGCATCTGTTTTGAAGTTTATTGAATCACAAAAGTATTTTTCTCCTCCTTTGAGTTTTATGATTTCCATAATCATTCTCTTTTTCCTCATCACCACCACCAACGCCCTATTAGTAGGTGCTTGGGATAAGTGGGAGCAGTATGTTCTCTCCCCACTGCCGGTTTGCCTGGGTATTTTTTTGGTATTATTTACTGTCAATTCAGCCTATGCGGTAATTTTAATTCTTTTTGTCTATCTTCTCATGAGCTATGATGTGTTCTTGGCCGCACAGCTCAAACGCCAGCTTCTGGTCTTTAACCCCAGATTGGTTTTAAAATTTTCTTCGAAAGGGATTATTCTCTCATTTAGCATCATGGCTGCCGTTATGGTAATGGTTTCAGCAGGTACTCAGCCTGATTTTGATATTGGAGGTTCGGTCGGTGGTTTTATAGATAAGTATTTTACCGTTAGAGTAAATGAGCAAATTAATCAACAGTTGCAAGGTGGTTTATCCCAAGACCAAATAGAGAGGTTATCCGCCTTTGGTCTAGATCCTTCGCAGTTTACCTTAGTAGAAGAAACTGATATTTTCCACAAATTACCTAATATAGTCACTCCGGAACTTTCCTTGAAAAATACCGTTACCAAGGAGGTAAACAAGCTCATCGAGCCGTACAAAAAGTTTGTCAATCCGATTATGGCCATTATGATCTTTGGATTGGTGCACTTCCTGGGAGCCGCAGCTTTTTTTATCCACACCCTATTTGTAGATGCCATTTTCTGGGCAGCCAAGAAAACTAAATTTCACAAGATAGAAAAGGTCCCTGCCGAGCAGGAAATACTACATTTTTAGATCATAACTTCCGGATTATTCTCCATCTCAAAAATTTTTAGTGCTTTTTCCATAGTATATTCCCCAATTTTTGTACGCACTAAAGAGGCCAATACACCACCTGTACCCAGATCCTTACCCAGATCATGAGCCAATGACCTGATATAAGTGCCTTTGCTGCAAAGAATTCTTAGTTTAGCTGTAGGCAAGCTATTTTTGTTGTAAAAATCCAATAACTCTAGCTCGTATATGATTACTTTCTTCACGGGAAGTTCATTTAGCTTAATTTTTCCAACTCGTGCAATTTTGTATAAAGCCTTACCTCTCAACTTAACAGCAGAGTAGGGTGGTACCCGTTGTGATATCTCACCTTTATACTTAGGGAGTATTTTTGTAAGTCTCTCCTGCAAATTATCCAAGACAGCGTTTTGATAAACTAATTCACCCTCTAAATCATAGGTGGGAGATATAACACCAAAGATAATTTCACAAATATATTCTTTCTTCAAAGACATAAATTCCGGTTGTCTCTTGGTATCTTCACCGGTAAGAATAATTAAAACACCCTCAGCTAAAGGGTCTAAGGTACCAGCATGTCCTACTTTGACCTTTTTTCCTAACTTAGTGCTAAGAATCCCTCGTACTTTAGCCACCACATCAAAACTGGTCCAACCCCTTTCTTTATAAACGTTAAGGATCATGCCTAGACTATATCACTAGAGTCAACCTCATTTCTTGTTTTCTTAAATTACAAAAAGTACTATATTATAGAAAGGTCAATGTTATGTCCAAGGAAAGAGTTATCGAACAATTAAAAAACGATCCTTTAATGCCACTTAGGCACACTGCTGAGCACGTGCTGCATACGGCTATGCGGGAGCTGTATCCTGATATAAAGCTGGTCATGGGTCCTCCTATAGAGAACGGTTTTTACTTTGACTTTGATCTGGATAAGAGGGTCAGCAAAGATGATTTTCCCAAAATCGAGGAAAAAATGCAGGAAATCATTAAGGCCGATCTAAAAATAACAGTGAAAGAGGTTAGCTTGGAAAAAGCCCGAGATATTTTTAAGGGTAATCAATACAAGCAAAATACTCTTGAGGAAATCAAAGATAGAGATGAAAAAGTTTCCATTTGCATCATGGGAGATGAAAAAGACCCACGAGACACCGATCTATGCATGGGGTATCACATTAAAAAAACCGGTGACATAAAAGCTTTTAAACTTCTTAGCGTAGCCGGGGCTTACTACAAAGGAAACGAAAAAAATAAAATGCTGCAAAGGATCTACGGCACAGCCTTCAAATCTAAAAAAGATCTCAATAAATATCTAGAAAACCTGGAAAAGGCTAAAGAAAATGACCACCGCAAACTTGGCAAGGAATTGGACTTGTTTACCTTTTCGGATATGGTAGGACCCGGTCTACCGTTATGGACTCCAAAAGGCACAGTTATCAGGCGGGAATTGGAAAAATGGGCCGAAGAAACCGAGAAAAAGTTGGGGTATGTTAGGGTTGCTACTCCACACATTGGTAAAGGGAAACTATACGAAACCTCAGGACATTTACCTTATTACAAAGACGATATGTACAGTCCCATGGTCATTGACGAACAAGAATACTATCTTAAAAGCATGAACTGTCCCTATCATCATGAAATATTTAATTCTCAACCTAGGTCGTATAGGGATCTGCCTCTAAGAATGGCAGAATACGGTACTGTTTACCGCTATGAGCAATCAGGAACACTTTTTGGACTGATGAGAGTAAGATCAATGGCACAAAACGATGCTCATATCTATTGCACAACGGAACAAGCAGAAAAAGAATTCTTGGAAGTCATCAAACTACATGAATACTATTACAATACTTTGGGTCTTTCACGTGACGATTATTATATTGTCATGGGCTTGCAAGACGAAACTAAAAAAGATAAATACCACGGTGAGAAAGAAATTTGGGATAAAGCAGAGAAGATGATGAGAAAAGCCATAGAAAAATCAGGCATAAAGTGCGTGGATGAAATAGGAGCGGCTGCATTTTACGGCCCAAAAATCGATTTTAACATCATTTCTTCTACAGGACGGGAGTTTTCCATTGCCACCAACCAACTTGATCTCTACATGCCCAAAACGTTCAATCTACAATACACTGACAAGGACGGTAGCAAAAAACTATGTGTAGTAATTCATCGTGCGCCGTTGGGCAGCCACGAAAGGTTCATTGGTTTCTTGATCGAGCACTACGGCGGGGCATTTCCGGTTTGGCTATCACCTGTACAGATAGAAATCATCCCTATCAGTGAAAAGCATCTAGAATACACGCAAAAAATCAAGAAAATATTTGAAGAAAAAGATCTCAGGTTAGAAATAAATGACAAAGATACCGCTATGGGAGCTAAAATCAGAGAGGCGCAGTTACGGAAAGTGCCGTATATGTTTATTTTGGGTGACAAAGAAGTTGCAAATAACCAGCTTAGTGTTAGACTCAGAAACGGTGAGCAAATTAATAATCTTGATGCAAAGGAGGTTTTAGATAAAATCCACGAAATATATTTGACCAAAAGCCTTAAGCTGTGGTAAAAATCTTAAGACAATATGGTAGGAAATTACAAACGTAGAAATTACAGGCCGACTTACAAAAAGCATCTCACGAATCAATATATTAAGGTGCCCGAAGTTAGACTAATAGACAGCGATGGCCAAAATTTGGGAGTTTTATCTACTAGAGAAGCTCTCGGCAAGGCGGTGGGACAAGAGCTTGATCTGGTTCTCATTTCCGGAAAAGCCAACCCGCCTGTGGCTAAAATACTTGACTACAGTAAGTTTTTGTATGACGAGCGAAAAAAACACTCGGCATCCAAAAGCAAATCTGTAAAAAGTGGGACTAAAGAATTTATTTTTGGGCCAGCCATCGGGGAAGGGGATCTGGAGCAAAGAATTGCAAGGACCAAAGAGTTTATTAAAGAAGGTAATAGGGTAAAAATGACTGTTCGTTTAAGAGGAAGGCAAAAATTCCACCCGGAAATCGGCAAGGGAAAATTAGAAAAAGCTATTTCGGACTTGCAAGAAGTAGCTAAAATAGAGGAGGAGCCGAGATTAAGAGGAAATTTAATTTCCGTAATTTTTGTAAAGAAATAATATGGGAAAGTTAAAAACTAAAAAAACGTTATATAAAAGAATAAGAAAGACCAAAACGGGCAAGATTATGAGAAAACAGATAAGAACGGGGCATTTAAAGGTCAAGTGGAGTGCAAAAAAGAAATATAGGAAGGCCAAAAAGAAAATTCAAAAAAATAAAGGTCATATTAAAAAGTTTAATAGAATGTTAGGAAAACATGCCTAGAGTAAAAGGCGGCCCCAGAAATCGCAGAAGACACAAAAAAATTATTAAGCTTGCTAAAGGGTATAGAGGCACTAGGAGCAGACTTTATAAAAGAGCCAACGAAGCCGTATTGAGATCCGGGGAGCACGCATTTGCCGGTAGAAGAAAGAAAAGACGGGATTTGCGCAGACTTTGGGTCATCAGAATTAGTGCTGCCTTGACAAATTATGATCTCAACTACAGCAGATTCATAAAAGGTCTAAAGCTATCCAAAATAGAGCTAAATAGAAAGATCCTCTCCGAATTAGCTGTGAACAACCCAAAAGCGTTTGAACAGGTAGTTACTAACGCTAAAGAAAACTTTAGCAAGTAACAAGATAATAGGTATAATAATACTTGTTCAAAGGCTATGCAAAAACTGTCATCTCAAATACAAGCCCTACGAAAGGAATATCTCTCTAAAATTTCCCAGGCAGGCAGACTTAAGGATCTTGATGAGACTTACCTTACCCTTTTCTCCAAAAAACACGGAGAAATCACCAAGCTGGTAAAAGAACTTGTTTTACTACCATTAGACGAAAAACAAGAAATTGGCCCTTTGCTTAATTCCCTGCAGGAAGAGCTTAAAAATGCCGTGGAAATAAAAAAAAGCGAGTTAGAATGGCAAAAATATCAAGATCCCTTAATTGATCTCACTTACCCTGAAAAACCTGCGCGTAGCGGTATGTTACATCCCACAACCCAAGTAATTAGAGAGATGAATAGTTTTTTCAGATACCACGGGTATTCTATTGTGGAAGGACCGGAAATAGAAACAGAAGAATACAATTTTAGAAAACTAAATCTTCCTAAAGGCCACCCTGCCACCGATCTACAAGATACCTTGTATGTTTCTGGAGATATTTTATTGACCTCACACACCTCGTCCATTGAGGCTCGTTTGCTGACAAGTCAAAAACCACCTATCAGAGCAGCTTTCCCAGGAAAATCATTTAGGAACGAGACTTTAAATAGCACTAACGCCGCTTTTTTTCACCAGTATCAAGGCGTAGTCGTAGATAAGGGTATAACAATACAACATTTAATGGGTATTTTAGATGCTTTTCATAGATTTCTCTTTGGTAACGATGTAGAACTACGTTATAGGTACAAATATTACCCGGAAGTCTCTCCTGGTATGGGGGTGGATATGAGGTGTCTCTTTTGCAATGGTAATGGGTGCCATATCTGCAAGCATACCGGCTGGTTAGAGATACTTGGCAGCGGCATGATTCACTACAATATCCTTAAAATGTGTGGCATTGAGCCGGAAGAATATACAGGATTTGCCTTTGGTATGGGTCTAGATAGGCTAGTTATGCAAAGATTTGGTATTAGTGATATTAGAAAATTATACGGAGAAATTATTTACAAATGAGAGTACCGCTGGAATGGTTAAAAGACTATATTGACATAGACAAAGACGTCAAAGAAATTGGTGAAACTTTTACTTTACTAGGTCTTTTGCTCGGAAAGCCGGTGGAAGAATACCAAAAAGACAACTATAAAACCGGTATTTTAGACCTGGAACATAGAATGGACCGCTCCGATTGGCTGAGTATCATAGGTTGTGCTAGAGATTTGTCCGCTTTCGAAAAATTACCTCTAAGACTCCCAGAGGCACACAGGGAAAACGGAATTCAACCTGCTCATGACCAGGTAATTAATATTGAGGTAAAATGCCCTGATCTAGTGAAAAGATTTAATACCAGAGTTTTTAGAAACATCAAAGTTGGGCCTTCTCCTGATTGGCTAAAAAATAGGTTGGAAGCCTACGGCATACCAATCATCAACAATATAGTTGACATAACAAATTACGTCATGATCGAATTAGGACAGCCCATGCACGCACAAGATATTGGCAAGCTAAAAGCTCCGGAAATAGTTATCAGAAGAGCAAAAAACGGTGAGTCAATTACCACTCTTTTAGGGGAAACAATAGAATTGAGCGAGGAGCAATTTGTCTTAACCCAGGCGGGGGAAGCTACCGTTATCGGTGGTATAGTAGGCGGAAGCACAACGAGTGTAGACGAAACTACCACTGATATCGTACTTGATGCAGGAAATTATGACCAAAACAATATCAGAAGATCATCCAGGAGCTTAAAAATTAGCAACGAAACCGTCTTAAGATATGATAAATTCCTCCACCCCGAATTAACCCGCCATGCTCTTGAAAGAGCTACCCATTTGATCTTGGAGATCGCCGGGGGAGAGTACTTTGAAAATGTTGATTGGTATCCTCAAAGGTATGAACTACAACAAATGACCTTAAGGTTATCTAGGTTAGAACAGATCAGCGGCCTCAAATTCGAACTGGAATATGTAAGGGGAATACTTTTAGATCTGGGGTATAAAATAATCAACGGATCCGCTGAGACTCTTGATCTGGAAATACCTTATTTCAGAACCGATGTGGCCGTAGAAGACGACATTGTTTCCGACGTTTTAAGGATCAACAATTACAATAAAATTCCCGTCACCATGATTCCCGCCGCCCCGCCCAAAGACATAACACCCGGGATCTATCTTTTCGAGGACAAATTACGCGACATTCTCACTAGTTTAAGCTTTCATGAACATATTACTAACCCTTTGGTACCGGAAAACGAAAATGAAAAGGGTCAGGTTGTACTGGAAAACGCCCTAACCGCAGAAAAGGGAGCTCTAAGAACAAATCTTTCCAAAAGATTGAAAGAGGTGGCAAGCCTTTACGAAAAACGCAGATTAAAAGACATCAGCATCTTTGAAGTGGGAAGAATATACACCTTTTCCGGGAAAAAGGACGACTATAACTCGTATCAGGAAACCAGAACCGTGGAGGTTCTAAAGCTGGATCATAACTTAAGTGTTTACGAAAATGCCAAGGAGTCCAAAAAAATACTAGCCTCCTTGATGGATAATCTAGGTATTAGAAATTATCACTTGCAAAGAAACAACGATCTGGTAGAGATAATTATCTTTGAAGAAAAGGTGGGGGAGGTTACTACTTTAGGATTTAACTTGCAGACCGAACTTCTCTACAAACATGCCGGGAAAATGGAAAGGGTTCTCTCCGAATTCCAAGCTCAAACTACTGAAAATCTTTCTCTGCTGTTAGATCTCAGAGCATCTTTTGGACCTATTTTTGAGGAAATAAAACACTTCAGCCCTGATATTTCGGATGTGGAAGTCTTAGAGGAATACACCGGAAAGGAAATAGGGCAGAATAAGAAAACTGTCTTAGTGCGTATCACCTACAACACGAGTGAAACCGCAAAAATACGGGAGGATTTGATCAAACGCTTAAAAAATAAGCATAAAGCTGTGCATCGGGATAAGAAATAGAGATTTCGGTTTCAATTAAGCTGGTAGCCAATGACCTCCAACAATATTTTATCTTCGTCCTTATTGCCCTCATCATCCTTAACAGACACTACAAACTCATGAATACCTATTTGGTCCTTATTAAGTTCAAAATTGTATCCGTAAGGCTCTGATTCGTCACTGGTGATCTTTTCATCGTCCATATAGATATTTACCCTCTCAATTTCATTAGCCGTGGAAATCTCAACACTAAGCCTAAAATCCAGGGGAACCTTATCTCCGTCTTTAAAATTTATTATATTGGCGCAGATCTCATCCGAGTCTTTCACATCCCCGTCGTCCTCAAATTCCAGACAAGTTTTTGTTTTAGGCGGAAAGTAGGTGTCATCATCGGAATAATTCTCGCTGATCCATTTATCTACATACATTTGCCATTCGGGAAGCTCAGCTTGTATATCTATGAAAGTCTTGGTTTTAGTTCTATCCGCATCATCACAGGAATCGTTAGCTATTTTCCCGTCTACCTTGCAGATCTCTAAAGTTTTGTACCAATCGCTAATGGAAGAGGGCTCCGTTCCTTTGATAAACCATTCCTGACGGGTATTTTCTTCGTCGTTAGGACGCATACCGGTCAATTTATCAACAGTATGTTTCTTGACATTTTCCGGTGGTTCAAATTTTTCACTGCCGTCGGGAAAGTATGTCTCTAAAAAGAGCTTCATAGTTTTATTCCATATGGGCGTGGCTCCGGTAATACCCGAAGCAACATAGGGATTCATAGCATCGTTGTTGTTGTTACCAACCCAAACACCGATGACTACCGAAGGGGTAAAACCAAGGGCATAATTATCTCTCTTATCGTCAGTGGTTCCGGTCTTCACACCTACGCGGTACCCCGGGATATTTAGCAAACTACCAAAGCCAAATACTTCACTCCTAGCTCCATCATCTGACAAGATGTCGGCAATCAAAAAGGCTACACCCTCATCTAAAACTTCCTTGCCCCCGTTATCCTGCCAGCTGTACAAAACATTACCCCTGGCATCGGTCACTTCGATAATAGGAGTGGGTTCATAAAATTTCCCTTTATTGGCAAAGGTGGAAAACGCACCTGTCAATTCCAACAACTTTGTCTCTCCACCGCCCAAAGTCAGAGCTAACCCGTATCTTTGTCTTTGTTTGAATGTACTAATACCCATCTCTTCAGCGGTATCGATCATGTTGTCTATACCCACAATTTTTAAGGCCTTCACTGCCGGTATGTTCAGCGAATTCCCTAAAGCTTTTCTTACCGGCATGGGACCTCTAAAAATTCCGTCGTAGTTTTCCGGCACGTACGGTTTTTCAGGAGCTTCCCCCGGAAACTTAGTAGGTACATCCAGCAGCATGTAAGAAGCTGTGTATCCTTCTTTAAGCATAGCGGCATAGGTAATCGGCTTGATAGCTGACCCGGGCTGTCTATTAGCTAGGGTTACGTTGAGGTTTGGTTCAAAAACACAGCTATCTTCGCCGGTAATTCCTGATGTACAATCCTGCGGCTCAGAATCCAGGAAATAACCTTTGGAACCTACCATGGCCAAAATATGACCGGTTTTTGGCTCGATGGCTACCAAACCACCGTTATGGACATTAAAACCTTTGGCGGCTTCCACTTCTTCGAAAACTATTTCCTGGGCTCTTTCTTGAAAATCCAGATCAAGGGTGGTTTTGACACGCAGGCCTCCTTGTTCGACAAATTCTTCTCCAAAAAGTTCAATTAGTTTTTGCTTGGCATAAAAAACAAAATGGGGAGCTTGAAAGGGTATGCTGGACGATTCAAACGCTAATGCTTCCTGAAAAGCTTGTTCGTATTCTTCATCACTGATGTAATATCGGTTACCGTCCTGACCCAACCAACCTCTGTCACGCATCAGCTCGAGTACCACGTTTTTTCTCTGCAAACCCGCTTCGGGATTAGCTCCAAATTGCGAATAATAACTTGGACTTTGCGGTAATCCTGCCAGGTAGGCGGCTTCCGCAAGAGTAAGATCGTTGGGGTCTTTGTTAAAATAAGCTTTGGAAGCGGTATAAATTCCGTAGTTTTGCCCTCCGTATGGACTTTCGTTCAGATACATCTGTAAGATCTCATCCTTGGCGTATCTGTTTTCTAACTGCAGTGAGAGTATAAGCTCTTTTATTTTCCTGGAAACAGTCCTTTCTTGACTTAGCAAGGTATTTTTAATCACCTGCTGGGTGAGCGTAGAGCCTCCCTGTAAACCTTTACCTGTCAGAGTATTACGCAAAGCTCTGAGCATACCTTTTAAAGAAAATCCCTTGTGGGAGTAAAAATTAGCATCTTCAATGGCCAACGTAGAGTTTACGGCATAGGACGAGATTTCATCAAGCTTGACAAGTGTGCGGTTCTTTTCCCCGTAAACCTCAAAGATTGGTTTATCATTGCGGTCATAAATTATGGTTGAAAGCTCGTAAGATCTTTCCAGGAGCTGGTTTGGGGTAGGCAGCTGCCTGGAAATAGCTGCCAGCACTACTAGAAAAAATAGAGTTCCCACTACCATGGAAACTAAAATAAAAGTGGAGATGTAGGTAAGCAGATAGAGTTGTTTTTGGTTCAAATTCACTCGAGGTAATTTTATCCCTTTGCTTATCTTGGTGTTATATATATTCCTTTTTACCTTGTAATAAGCCTTTTTAATGTGTCTTTTCTTATACCGAATGAGCTTGATCATAGAACGATTATATCAGAGTAGTTTATTTAAAAAATAATCACTTTTTCTTAATAACGTAAATTTTGATATAATGTTGAGTACTTTCTGCTAACAAGAAAAAATAAAAAAAGAGAGATAGTGAGTTACAAGGAGAGGAGCTCATGTCAAGGAGTAAAAAGTCTGTTTCAGAAGAACCAATTTTAGTACGAGTAGTGCCGGTTCACTCAGGTAGACCTATGGACGATGGTCCACGGTATGCGCTCGCCAAACACGGTTGTACCAACGGCGATGCCAGGTTTCTTACGAAAAACTGTCGGTGGTCCAAATCTTGGAAACACGACAATGTGATTCGGTTCGACATGCCATTCCAAGCTCAATCAACACTTAGGAGTGGGATTAGCCGTCCGAACAGGTTCAAGATCACATCGTAAGACACTAAGTCAGTCACTTAGCAGAAAGTGACTTAAAAAATCTCGGTATTGCCAAACCAGCTGGCGGCGCTACCGAGATTTTCTTTTTTTCAATATCTTTTTTGTCTGTTGTACTATAAGACACCCAAAGAATAAATGAAGATAAAGGAGAGGAGACTAACGTAATGCGGGCTCATTGTGTTTTTAGGATCAAGGGACATAACAAAAAAGTTTGGGGAGAGTTTGAAGTTGATCCTGACAACCCTAACATTGGTACCTTCACCACGGAATACGAGACTGATGTTTACTTTAGTGGCACAGCTAATATTCTAGTGCCCATTAGGGGGATTCGTAATGTTTTTGAGCCTCAAGGAAAGTGGAAATTTCGTACGGATCGCAAGCTGCACACGGGGACAGTCTACCAAATTAAGCGGGTAGACTAACTCCCACGAGTCCTTATCATCACCCCGTCAACGAAAGTGATAAGGACTCCACTCTTTTTTCACTATGCTATACTAATTTCATGCCAAAGATCCTCAAAGACATTGATCTAATCAACACTTTTCTAGATAGGGGAGTAGAAAAAATATATCCTTCAAAAGATGCGTTAAGAAAAAAGTTACTCTCGGGGGAGGGGTTGAAAGTCTATCAAGGATTTGATCCTACCGGACCATATCTCCACATAGGACACGCTATAGGCATTAGAGCTTTAAGAATTTTACAGCAATTGGGTCACAAAATAATTTTTTTAGTAGGAGATTTTACCTCCAGAGTAGGCGATCCCGATAAAGATAAAACTCGCCAATTATTAACAGCCGAGCAGGTGAAAAAAAACGCGGAGGGGTGGAAAAAACAGGTCTCCCAACTCATCAATTTCGGTGGAAAAAATGCTGTACAGCTCAAATACAACTACCTGTGGCTTTCAAAACTAAAATTGGAGGATATCATTAAACTTATGAGTCACACCACCGTACAACAGATGCTGGAGAGAGATCTTTTCCAAAACAGACTTAAAGAAAATAAACCCATTGCCCTGCAAGAATTCATCTATCCTTTGATGCAAGGTTACGACAGCGTGGCCATGCAAGTAGATATGGAAATTGGCGGCACTGACCAAACTTTTAACATGCTCATGGGCAGAACTTTATGTAAAGCCTATCTTAATAAAGAAAAATTCGTTCGCACCAATATACTTATGGATGCTCCGGATGATCAAACCATGAGCAAAACCAGAGGAAACAGCTTAAACTTAGGTGATCCCCCTCATGAGATGTATGGAAAAGCCATGTCCTACCCCGATGAACTTATCACCAAAGGTCTGACCTTATTAACGGATGTACCGTTGGACGAAATAGGCGAGATGGAAAAGCTAATACAAAAAGGTGAGAACCCCATGCAGTTTAAGAAGTTTATGGCTTACGAAATCGTTAAAAGCATAAAGGGTGAAAAGGAAGCAGAAAAAGCTCAGCTCCACTTTGAAAAAACCGTGCAGGAAGGTGGGATCAGCGAATTTAACACCTTAACCGAGGACATTTCCGGCAGCATGACCATTTTGGAATTTCTTAAAAAAAGCTCTCTTTCCGGCAACATCAGTACTTCTGAATTTAAACGGACTATCAGCCAAGGTGGTTTTGAGATCAACGCGCAAAAATGCACGGACCACAATCAGAACCACGATTTTAAAAAAGGTGACACCATAAAATTTGGAAAAAGGATTTTTGTTAAACTAAAATAGTCATGGCAAAACAAAAAGAAATACCAAAGAAAAAACTTATCAAGAAAAGGGTAAAGAGAGCTCTTAGACCTAGAAATATAGGTAAAATTCTTATCATAGCGGCTACCATAGCTCTTCTGGCTACATCTATCCTTCCTTATTTACTCTAAAAATTGCTAGAATAAATAGATGCTCGAACTTGAGACACCGGTCAGCGCACTACCAAAAATAGGTCCAAAATATAAAAAACTATTGGAAAACCTGGAAATAAACACTGTTGAAGATCTTTTATACCATTTTCCTTTTAGATACGACGATTTCTCAGAAATCAAAAAAGTACGTGATTTGCAAAGTGGCGATATTGCCACTGTACAAGGAATATTAGGCCCTGTGAGGAATATATTTACTCGATATAGGAAAAGACTGACACAAACAAAAGTAGTGGACGACACAGGGGGTATAAATGTAGTTTGGTTTAACAGCCATTATCTTAAAAAAACTTTGCAGAGCGGGAGGAACTACAATTTTAGCGGCAAAATATCCTCTTTCGGTAACAGACTAAGCCTGGTTTCGCCCTCCTTCGAGCTGGTTGGAGAAGACACATTAGATACAGGCAGACTGGTGCCGGTCTATCCGGAAACAGCGGGGGTATCATCTAAGTGGCTTAGGGCCAGGATCAAACATGCATTATCTAAAACAGGAGATTTGGCAGAATTCTTACCGGAAACAATACTAGAAAAGGAAAGTTTGTTGGAATTAAACCATGCTCTACAGATGTTTCACTTTCCGGATTCTCATCAAGAGGCAGAGCAAGCTAAAAAGAGGTTTCAGTTGGAGGAGCTTTTCTTGGAACTACTTAACGTAGAGAAACGGAAAGAGACTTGGCAAGAGCATCTTAAAGCCATATCCATTAATAATCGGGGACACGAAAAAGAGATCCGAGACCTAAGGAATTCCTTACCCTTTAGGCTAACTTCGTCCCAAGAGCAGGCTATAAGGGAAATAATAGTGGATATAGAACAGAAAAACCCCATGAATAGATTACTAGAGGGTGATGTTGGTACCGGAAAGACCATCGTGGCTATTATTTCTTCGTACATCACCTATTTAAACGGTGCTAGCACGCTCTATATGGCGCCTACAGAGCTTTTAGCTAGACAGCACTATGAAACATACAAAAAACACCTAGAACCTTTTGGGGTAAGGATAAATTTGCTGACTTCCAGCGCTAAAACTGAGATCGGGGACACAGCGCACATAACCATAGGTACACATGCGCTTTTATTTAAAGGGGCGTTTCAAAAAGTGGCTCTGGTGGTGATAGATGAGCAACACAGATTTGGTGTAGAGCAGCGTGGTAAGCTTATTAATCTTAATACTGACAAAACTACGCCTCATCTGCTCACCATGACAGCTACCCCCATACCTAGAACTCTAGCTTTAACTATTTACGGAGATCTGGAGATATCCAAAATTGAGGCTATTCCTCATAAAAACAAGAGAGTTGCTACCAAAGTAGTCTCCGAAAAAGCCCGCCACAAGGCTTATCAATGGATCAAGCAAAGTGGAGAGCAAACTTTTATTGTCTGTCCTCTCATCGAAGAGTCAGAACATGAAAGCTTCGAAAATGTCAAAGCGGCTACTGCTGAGTTCGAAAATCTAAAAAAGGGTGCTTTCAAGAATCTAAAAATAGGTTTGCTGCACGGAAAAATGAAATCTCAAGAAAAAAGGGAGGTAGTGGAAAAATTTGATAGCGGCAAAATAAATGTTCTTGTCTCAACCCCGGTTATTGAGGTAGGCATAGACATTCCTGATGCAGCTATTATCGTCATAGAAAGCGCAGAGAGATACGGTTTAGCCAGCTTGCATCAACTGCGGGGTAGGGTAGGACGCGGAGAAAAACCCGGGCACTGTCTTGTCTTCATGAGCAACAATAGTAGAAGCTCGTATAAGCGTTTAAAATACCTGGAAGAAATAAACGACGGGCTAGCTTTGGCAGAAATAGATATGGAAATTAGAGGTTATGGAGATGTCTATGGTACCATGCAGCATGGATTTAAGAGGTTTAAAGTGGCAAAACTATCCGATTTAAAAACTTTGGAAAAAGCCAAGAATTACGCACAAGAAATTCTTTCTGAACTGGACAACTATCCATTGCTAAACAAGAAATTAATCCGCAGGTCGGGGCGTTTTGTAGGCAGCAATTAGTAAAAATAACACTGCAATCTCCCTTGACTTATCACCTTGAAACATTTAGTATCTCCTTTGCGCACATTTTCAAATAGCAAAAAATACGCGAACGGCGGGGTCATACCGCAAGGGTGGATGAGAAACGGACTGAAGGGCAGACACGCCCGTCTCCTATATTTCGCAGGTTCGAATCCTGTCCCCGCCACCTGGGGAACACACCGCGTACTCTTCGCAGCTCCTCTCCCCCCACAAGCTGGGGACAAGAAGCGAAGTCGGTGTGTTCTCCTTCCAAACGCGGGCATAGCTCAGTGGCAGAGCATCAGAGTCATATCCTGAAGGTCGGGGGTTCGAATCCTCCAGCCCGCACTGGGGATCTTCTCATCGTCCTACGCGATCCTAAACGGATCTCGTTTGAGAAGTGACTCAGCACCACCGAGAGTACCTCTGGTTCTTGCTCATTCTACAGAGGTACTCTCTCTTCTTACCTTCTGCTAAAATACCATCATGATAAGGATCACCACCGGCAAAGCCAAAAACAAAAAACTCGCCGCTCCTAAGCTACCCGGGTATAGGTCGGTGCAGGAAATAGCTAAGAATGCCTTGTTTTCCATCATTGGCAATAAGGTAAAAGGATCCTTATGTCTAGATCTCTTTGCCGGCAGCGGCAACCTAGGCTTAGAGGCTTTGAGCAGGGAAGCTAGATGGTGCGACTTTGTAGACCAGAACAAAATATCAACAAAAACCATCTCAGATAATATAAAAAAGTGCGATTTTTTAGAACTGGCGGAAGTCCATCTAAAAGATGCCGTTAAGTTTGCTGCCAACACGGAAAAATCATATGATCTCATCTTTGTTGATCCCTTTTACGAAGACACTTCCCAAATTTTCCTCATGCAAAATTTGGAAGAGATACTAAACGAAGACGGTCTAATAACTTTTTTTCATGGAAGAAACCTGGATATTAAAAAGGTAATTAAAAAGACGAATTTAGAAGTAGTAGATACGAGAAGATTCGGAAAAAGTTATTTTAGTACTATCAAGAAAGCAGGACCTTAAAGACTAGATATCCAAAGGCATAACCTCCTAGAAAATATATCAGATACACAAAGATCTTGCTTAGCTCTCTTTGAGATCTGGCTATACCTGATTCGCCGTGTTTATAATAGCGGACTAAGGACCAGAGCAACCCTATTACTAAGCCTGCCACCAACCCCTGCGTCATTATTTCCAGATCAAAATCAAACTTTGGAGCAAAATACGAGAGCGCAAAACCGGATACTCTTAATACTCCTGCTAGTTTTTTATTTATTATAATTTCTTTAAAAAGCCGCATATCTTAACACTGACCCTTTTAGTATAAACTAAAAGAAAATTTCCCTCTAGAAATATCAAGAATTTCCTGCATAATAAAAAGGTTGCAAAAGTATAAAAATTAAGATATAAGAGGCACTATGGCTGTACCAAAAAGAAAACATTCAAAAGGACGTACCAGAAGGAAAAGGAACGCTCATTATAAGAGGACTCCTGTGAAAGTTGTAAAAACTGATGATGATAAAGGGTATAAGAGACCTCACGTTGATGAATATATTGAGGTATAAATGAAATCAAAAGCAGATCCGAGACATGCGGCAAGAAAACTGGCTCTTTCTTCGATCTTTTGCTGGCTCTTTTCAGAACCTCAGGAAGAAGAAACGCTGGATTTATGCAAAAAACTCTTGGAAGACCCTTCTGTTGATCTTAACCTTACTCAAAACATAGTCGCAGGTGTAAAAAAACACAAAAAGGAGATTGATGAAATAATCAAGCAATGTGCTACGGACTGGCCTTTAGATAAAATATCAAAAGTAGATTTGGTGGTTCTAAGAATATCCATCTTTGAACTACTTTATGACAATAAAAAAGTACCGGAAAAGGTTGCCATAGACGAAGCTGTAGAACTTGCCAAGGAATTCGGCAACGACACATCATCAAAATTTGTTAATGGAGTTTTAGGTACGGTAGTAGACTTAAAAAAGGAGACAAAAAAAGATGGATAAATATATACACAGAATAATAGCCATAATTATTGAAAAAACAGGTGCTGATCCTGAAGACATCAAAGAGTCCTCCTACTTGGAAGATGATCTAAATATCGGGGAGATTGAGCTGGTGGAAATCATTTCTGCAATAGAAGATGAATACAAAATTGAGTTTGATGATAATAAAAAAGAAAATATTACCTCAGTAATTGACCTGGTAGAAATTGTCATGGAAAAATTGGAATAAATCTATGAACTTCGATAAAAAAGGCCTAGAAAAAATCCTGCAAACCAAGATCAAGGATGTGGAGCTGTATAAAACCGCTCTTACTCACCGTTCTTTTTTAAATGAACATCCGGAATACAGTAACCCTTCCAATGAAAGATTGGAATTTTTAGGTGACGCTGTTTTGCAGGTCGTTACTTCACAATACCTGTACGAAAACTATGCCAATGCCCCGGAAGGGGATCTTACTAATTATAGAGCTGCCTTAGTTAATACCACCTCTATAGGCAACGAGGCTAAAAGGCTGGGATATGGAGAATTATTACTGCTCTCCAACGGAGAAGAAAGTACCGGAGGAAGAAACAGGGAATACATTTTAGCCAATACTTTCGAAGCTGTTCTGGGAGCTATTTACTTGGAAAACAACCTCGAACACTGCCGAAAATTCTTAATAAGAGAACTCCTATATAAACTAGCCGATATTGTTGACAATGAGGGTTACAAAGACCATAAGTCAAAATTTCAAGAGCTCGTACAAGAAAAATTTGGAGTTACACCTGTATACAAAGTTGTTAGGTCGTGGGGCTCCGACCACGAAAAAACCTTCAGGATCGCCGTCTATGTTGCTGATAGAGAGTTTGGTAAAGGGGATGGGGGCAGCAAGCAGAAAGCCGAGCAAAACGCGGCACAAAAGGCAATAGACAAGCTTAAAAGCCTGTGATAGTATAGCTTCCGTTATGTCAGTAAGTATCAGATTAGCTAAATACGGCAAGAGACACGCACCCTCGTATAGGGTAGTGGTCACTAAAACTCGTACTAAACGAAGTGGAAAATCAATTGATATCATTGGTTTTTACAACCCTTCAGACCCTACCAGTAAATTCAAGATCAACAAAGAAAAGTACGAAGACTGGATCAAGAAGGGAGCTATCGTTTCTGAGGCAGTAAAAAAACTGGTAGCCGGAACATATGAGTATATAAAGTATGCACCAACCAAAAAAGAGGAGGGGTCTAACTGAGGGTACTTGCTATGAAAGAGTTTATCACCTACTTATTAGAGCAACTAGTGAACAAGCCTGAGCAGATAGTGGTTAATGAAAGCAAAGAAAATGGCTTTTCAAAATATATCATCGAAGTAGCAGATGAGGATATGGGCTTTGTCATAGGAAAAGGTGGTAGAACCATTAGGAGCATTCGCTCATTGGTGAAATCAAAAGCTATCAAAGAAGGTATTGGAGTTCGTGTTGAACTAAAAGATAATGATCTCAACGAAGAAAATGATTAAATTTAATATCATAACTCTTTTTCCGGATCTAATTAAATATCATCTAAATAATTTACCTTATAAAAGGGCGCTGCAGAAAAAGCTTATCGAAGTTAATATAGTTAATTTGCGGACTTATGCTCTAGATAGCTATGGTACGGTTGATGATAAACCTTATGGGGGAGGGACGGGAATGCTGCTTAGGATCGAGCCTATTTACAAAGCGCTAGAAGATCTAAAATTAAGGGGTAATAAAAGTAAAAAAATATTGTTGTCCCCAAAAGGTAAGAAATATAATCAAAAAAAGGCGCGGTTATTTGCTGATCTGGCTGAGCTCACTCTGATCTGTGGCCGTTACGAAGGGGTGGACGCAAGAGTAGAAGAACTCGTTGATGAGTCACTATCCGTTGGTGACTACATTTTATCAGGAGGTGAGTTGGGAGCACTCATTGTTATGGAAAGTACCACAAGATTGATTCCCGGTGTTTTAGAAAAAGAAGAAGCAGTCAGTATAGAATCTTTTACCGACAATCAATTAGAATATCCCCAATATACCCGTCCGGAAAAATTTAAAGGGCTGAGCGTACCGGAAGTTTTATTATCAGGAAATCACAAAAAAATCGAGAAGTGGAGAAAAGTAAAGTCTCAAAAAGCTGAGTGAGACTTATGGGCTGGGAAATATCGACTCCTCACTTTCAGCACCTTCAGTAGGCGCCTCTTCTTCCTCCTCAGTAGGAGCTTCAATCACAGGAACGGATGTGTCAACAAAATTAGGATCGTAATATTTCAAGTTTTTAACCCTGTTTATCAGATCCAGAAAATCTTGGTTGGAAATATTTAGATCTATGGCATCGTCGGTAACCGCATCTGATTCGATATAAAGGTACGGGGATTGCAAAACAAAGTTTATACCCAAGACTTCCTCGAAATCAGTGGTACTAAGAGAATATCTGAACTGATCTATATTGATCAGCCTAGCGGCGTTTTCTACATTTTCAATAAACGTGATTAGCTGGGCAAAGCTGCCAACTGCCCCTAAGTTAATGGTTACATAATTGTAAGAAATAGCGCCCGCAATCTCACTTTCGGTTGTTGCCCCCAAACCATAGTTTAATCTGCTCACTAGTAATCCTGATTCTCTAGCAATTCTATCAACTTGGGTTAACAGACCGGGGATTAATTCTTCCGACAACAATACTTTGTTCACCAAGTTGGAATTTTCATCGACTATGCTTTTGAAATCAACAAGTCTGTTGAGATTATTTAATTTATTTCGCAGGTTTGTTTCTAAATTTGATTTAACGGCAATTTCCGACATTAGATCAGGCAAATCCTTGTAGGAAGGGTAGAGAATAAAAAACCCAATAGCTGCAGACAATAACAATGAAACTAAAGGAACAATGTAATTGATAAGAGTTTCCTTAAAACCGCTAATATCAACTTTTATATTTAAACTCCGTTTTTTGGCATCCGGTTTTTTTTCACTCATGCAATAACTCCGTATTAAAAGTTACTACAACAAAAAAGGCTATCTTATCTAATCTACTTTCCAACCCAACAGAATGGAGTTCCACCTCCGAGAAAAATGCTCTTTCCAACAACCTATTGCTAAAATCTTGTACTGCGTTGTAACTTTCAGCTCTGCCGGAAACCGAAACCGTACTGCCATCTTTCCCCAATCCAAACGAATCCACTACCACATCTTCCGGGGTACTGACTTCCAACTCCCTCAACAGGCGAGAGTAGTAAATCCTTTCATCGAATATTGCTTGTAATGTTGTGGATTTTGAGTAGAGATTCCTTGCGTTTATCTCAATATCAGCCAGATCATTAATGCCGCCTCTTAAACTTTCTATACTGGTGTCAAGGGCCACTATTTGCTGTTTCAGGGAATAAACTCGGTAATAAAAATAAGCTCCGGCTAGGCTAACTAGGACTAAGATTATTACCGCTAGAATAGTGCTAAACTTAACTACTTTTGTTTTTGTCTGTTGAACTCTTTCTTCTTTTGGTATTAAATTAATTGTTTCCGGCATTTATATCTCCTTTAAAGCCAATCCCACAGGCGCAGAAAATAACGGCCCATTCTCTATGTGCCAATCTCTTTTGTCTTCTATTTCTCTGGTAAAGGTGACGTTTTTAAAAGGGTTAGCTAATTCAACCTCCAAACTAAGATTATTCGCCATGTATAAAAGTAAGCCTGGCATTAGGGCAGAGCCTCCCGAGAGTATCACTCTATTGATATTAACACTTGGGTGGTGTGTTGTAAAAAAAACTTGTGCTCGTCCTACCTCGCTAATTATGCTATCAAACATTGGTTTAAGTACTGTAAATATTTTACCTTCCGCTTGCTCTTCATTTAATCCATAGGCCTTTTTGTATTCCTCCGCTTGAATGTAATCAAGGTTTAAGTTTTGTTCAATACTTCTGGACATGGCATCCCCACCAAGAGACAAGGTTCTGGTGAAGACCACAAAGCCCTTTAGGGAAATGATGATCAGCGATTTTTGATAACCCAAATGTAAAATTAACGAAGCTGATGAAGTACCCATGTCTGACAGCGACCTGCCAATGGACAATGCCTCCGGTTCAACTCCTACAGGTGTGAGTTTGGCTTCTTTGATAATGGAGATATATTTTTCGATCAATTCTTTTTTTGCTGCTACCAACTGGACACTAATTTTACCTTCCTGACTAGAGGGGATATCTAATTTCTGATAAGAAAGGTTGACTTCTTTTAAGGGTAGGGGAATATACTGCTCTGCTTCGAAAGTGATAGAGCTATCTAACTCCTTGTCACTCATCTTGGGTACAGTGATAACACGCATGAAAATGTCTTTTTCCTCCAAAGCTATGACTACTTTTGAGGTACTGAAACCGGACTCACGTATAAAATCTCTGATGGCGTTGGCGTAATCTTTTTGAGAGCTCTTTTCAGCATCATCAAGATTTATTTTAGGATTATCGTAAATACCGGACCTTAACAGAATAGTACCTTTTTTGGATCTTTCAATTTCAACGGCTCTAAATGTGTGTTTTCCTAGATCTAGTCCTATTACTGTGGGCATAAGAAAATGTTACCTTAAAAGCATTAGTTAGACAATGGCTCGCTTGGATCCTTCTGCCACAAAACATAATCAAACTGAGAGGGTAAAATGGGGTCGGTTATGATAACAGAAACTACCTTTTGAGCATTACCCGCAACCCCCGTAGACTCAATAAGAATACCTTGTGTTGGCAGACTGGTACCACCAGCTGGTATAATGACCACAATGTTCTCTTCGTAATTGGCTTTAAGTCTTAATAAGGCTGAGTCATCTTTAGTGGTTAAGGTAAAGCAATTGTTATAACCAAATAACGGGGCTGCTATATTAAAATTATTATCGCCATGGGTAGTCGTGGTGGGGTTGTAAGCGATAGCATCCGCTTCATAACCTCCGGTTGTGCCATGAACATACAAACCTGTCACAGACATATCAGCCTGATTCCAACAGACGTATAAACTTTCACCAGATGGATAGCCGTTAAGAACAACTTGCAGGTCCTCGTCCACTTTTAGCTCAGAAATATATGGATCTGAGGAATTTCCTAATACTGAAAGTTCAACATTGGCATAAATGGTCTGACCATCAGCCCCGGTGATCTCCAAATAGCAATCTGTGGTACAGTTTCCGTTTATAGCATAATCCTCAACAGTAGATATGGGAAGCAACAGTATGTGCTCAACAGCAGCCTCCGCTACGGCAAGTGCTCTGCTGGCTTGATCAGCCTGTGTGATGTTTCGAAGTCCTCGAATATACTTAGAGGAGATAGCAATACCAATGGATAAAGCTATGACCATGAGCACAATTATGACGACTAAAGTTTGTCCTTTTTGTTTTTCGAAAATACTTCTACTTACTTTATTCATAGATCAATAGGTATCTCTAACTACCACCGTATCCTCAATAGTAAGATCACCTTCAAAAACCACACTAGCCACACTCCCGGCTTGCGTCATAGAAATAGCAATTTGTATTACTTGGGGACTGCTTTCAATTAAAGTGAAGCAAGCGTTGCCAGATATGCAGGAAACAGTCACACCGCTAGGGGGAGTGTTCACCGTTAAGTTCTGGCTTCCCAAACCGGCATCCCTGGTCATCACACCCCCATTTATAGTGTAGTTGACAGTGTTTCCCTGTCTGTCAAGAAAAGTTATTTCATAATACGAATCCCCAGCCAACGGGGGTACGTTGCCTGTTGGCGCAGGCTCAAGATACTCAATAACTGTTGCATTTCTTAACTCCTTAGTAAGTTTTTGAGAAATGAAATTAGCATTTTGTTCTATCTCGTTAATGACTTGGCTTTTGCTATAACTTCTAATTACCGAAATTAAAATATCGCTGGTAACACCCACTGCCAACGCCGTTAACGCTACCACTAACAACAACTCTATTAGTGTAAATCCTGCTTCGCTAGGCCTTCTTACCTTTCTCATTTATTCCTCCAATTTGTTAGATCGGTATACAATCTTGCGTATTTTGTTTCACCACCCACCTCCCAAGAAACAACTACTGCAATTCTTACCACCTCATCTGTTACCTGTAGTGGTGTACCATCTTGTCTTGTAGCAATAAAATAACGGGTCACGGTTTCTGCGCCTACGCCTTCAGTGGTGTAACCTGAATCGTCAACACCTAGACCCACGGCATAGTCCATGTGGCAGGCATTGGCCAAATCGGTGCAACCAATCACATCATACAAAAACCCGGTGGAACCTGAACCGTCATACCAAACAGTCGATGCGTCCCTATAAGCCCTGATCAACTCCAACTCCCTACTAGCTAGTTTTGTTCCTTCTAAAAGAAGTTTACTTTTTAAGGATGATCTCAAGGTAAACAAAGAAAGTGAAACCAAAGAGGTCAAAACAATAACTGAAATACCTAAAGCGGCTACCACTTCAATGATACCTATTCCTTTTTGGTTGATATTTTTTATGAGCATGCCGTCACCGTATTTACTTGAATTAAACCGTTTGGAGATATTAAAATCCTTCTACACGTTGAATCTCCACCTCCCGCCCCGGGAGGACCAACAATAACCGTGGTATATCCTGCGGGGCTAAAAGTACCATCTCCATTAGCAAAACTAAAATAGACACAACCACTGTTTTTTAACAAGCCTCCACCAGGAAGATTATCACTGCTTCTTACATCCTGTCTGGTAGCACCCCCGGCACAAGTTGTTGTGTCAATAGAAACAAACATAGTGTAATTAGCCGCCCCATCGGTAAATTCAATTCCCCAATACTGCACCTTATTACCACTTCCGGAAGGAAGTTCGATACTAGCATTCTCGCCATTTAATGCTTTATTCTGGATGGTTCTCAGATCATCTTTAACTTGCTCCTGTGCTTGTTTTACGTTTTGATTTTCTATGTAGGTATTGAAACTTGGCAATATGGCACCCGTAATGACAGTGATGAGAGAAACGACTATCAGAAGTTCGATTAATGTAAATCCTCTTAGGGCAGTTCTCATAATCAAATATTAACACTTAATTTTTGCTAAGGCGATATAAGTGAGAGGTTATTTCCAATCTCATAAACATCAGGATCATTTCCTCCGTCATCGAGGGCAAATTCATCGAAGTATTCCAGCACGGCATTAAGCTCGTAGCTGCTCTCATCATGATAATAAGAGTACAGATATGTAGAGTCATTTATAGGATCTAACGGAAGCCTGGAAGTATAATCTGAAATATCTTCGTCAATCCATCCCCCCAGGGCACTATCTAAGGCAGAGTTACCTGCAGGTAGAGTAGTGCTGTCCCTAAGAACATCATCTGAGTCGGGGTAAAAACCAGTGTCTAACACATACTCATTGATGGTTCTATCCAGCAAGTTAAGATCACTAAATCTTTTATTATCCCGGGCTCTGCGCTTTTTTTCCTCAGGGTTTAGTATTACCACAGAGGCGGTCAATAAAATTGCAATTATGGCCATGACCACAATCAGTTCGACCATAGTAACCCCTTTGTCTTGAGATATTTTTTTCATTTAAGGATTTTGTGCAAAGTAACAAACGTCTATTGTGTCAAAACCTCCTCCACACCCTGTATTACCCACAGTACAAGGACTATCGTTACTGGATGTCTCAACTTCCATGATAGTTGTCAAATTGTAGTAAGTGCCATCAGAGCGATAATTGTACCTATAAGTTGTGGCATTATCACAAGGATCAGAATTATTACCGGAAATTTCCGGGTCCACCGGCACGGGGTTTGCATAGTCAGGTTCCAAAGCTCCTACAATAACATTGGTAGCCCCACCACCAACCTGTTCCCAATCGCCGTCGCCGGAACCGGGATTACTGATAGGATATGATCTAAAGTCTACAAAATAAAGCTCCAAAGCTGTTTGGATCCGTTTTAGATCCGATTTTCTTTGAGAATCTCTAGCTTTTTGTCGCACTCCGGAGCTGTTTACCACCCCTAACAAAACACCACTGAGTGCTCCAATGACTAAAATAACTATCAAAAGCTCTATAAGTGTAAAACCGGAATTATTTTTAGGGGCAGTCTGCTTTGGCATTAAATAAAGTATGTCCTTTTAACTTTTTAGTGTCAAGTTAACCAAGATCTTTAAGTTAATCGCAATCAAGAGGGTCTGAATTATCGGTTGTGTCCGCGCATTCCCTAATTTCGCCCCAGACGTTATTGCACTTGAAAAATTCTGTATTTAAAGTCCTTTGAATGTGTACACCAAAGGTAGTACCGTCTAAACCGATGTTATATTGCAAACCGTCAAACCAAGAACTTAAATACACAGCTGCCAGATCTTCATTTCCTGCCCCTGCTTCTAGTGGATTATTGTTGGCTCCTTCTGCAGGCAAGGTTTCATTTTCCCCTTGATAATATGCTCCCAGAGCCGCGCAGGTTTTACCCAAGTTTGCTCGCAGGGAAGCTTCTTGTGCAAACTCCTGCTGTCTTCTGGCATTAATAGCATTCATAGCTACCACAGACAATAGTCCTATCAGTATAATTACAATGAGTAGTTCTATCATCGTAACACCTTGATTGCTAGTAACTGGTTTCATATGTTTAATCACAATCTGCTACATCGTTTGGATTAGTCGTACTGGCGCATTCTCTGATTTCCTTCCAGTTGGAATTGTATTTAAAAAAGTCATTCGAACTAGCTTTGACTACATGTACCGAAAACACCCCACCACTTAAGTTATAGACATAACCGGCCGGCCAGGCACTGAGATAAATTGCTGCTATATCCCTATCTCCGGCAGATACGTCTAGAGGATCATTTGCCGTACCTTCGGCAGGGTAACTTCTTTCAGCCGAGTAGTAAGTCTCCAAGGCATAAAGGGTGTCACTTAGATTCTGCCTTAAAACACCATCTTCCGCGTATTCCTGCTGACTCTGCGGATTAATGACGGCAATTAAAACTCCTGCCAATATGCCTATAGTGGCAATAACTATCAATAATTCGACTACGGTAAAGCCTGTTTGTATATTGTATTTACTTAACAATGGCTCCTTCTGAGTATAAAGCGTAATCAAAACTTGCCGGTAAGTAGGGTAGGGTACGTACTATTCTAATGGTACGTGTAGCCGTTACTCCCTGGTCTTGTTCAAGCCTACCTATTGAGACGATAGTGTATCCCTGCAGCGGAAGACTGGCTCCTCCTACCGGAAAGATACCTAACCTTGATGCTCCTCCCACAGATCTTATCCGTAATCCATAGATATTATTGGTAATATCAACCGTAGCGCAACTATCATACCCGTCATGACCTGCCACCGCGGCCGTGAAACCCTCCTGAGCATAGGGAGCTCCCGGAGTATTTACCACCCCAAAAAGACCACCTCTAGCTTGCACACCGGATTGATTATATGCTAAGTACACTAGATCTGACTCAGGGCTTGAACTCCAACAAATCTCTATTCTATTATCTGAGTAGAATGATCCGCCGTTAAAATCATACAAATTAACCTCCTTAACCTGACCCGACTCGAGATCAAATGGATAAAAGGATGGGGTGTACCTTTCTACCGTGACAAAGGCTTGTGAAACCAATATATCACCACTACCTTCAAAATCCATCTTGCAGGATTGAGTTTCACTATCCCAAACAATATCGGGTTCAGGATCAGGAGGGCATGGACCGGGCATGCAGGGGCCAGCGCCGGAATCAGAAGGACATGTGCCGTCCACTGCATCTTCCAAACCAGGCGTCGATAAGGCTAAGAACCTCTCTATGCCACCCTCTGCTGCTGCCAATGCCCTGGAAGCCGTGTCCGTCCTGGTTGTCCTGGATAGGGAAGTGATGGTTCTCACACTGGCGTTTATGCCAATGGATAAAGCTATGGTCATAACTATGACTACAAAAAGCAATGCCTGACCTTTTTCTATTTCGTGACTAAATTTTTGTTTAGTATCTAGTTGCATATTATTCCTCGCTTATCCAATCAACATCTATGACAAATAGCCCGGTGTAGTTACCAACATCGGAAGATCTCTCTTGTTCGGTTAAATTGTAAATATAGTCATTATTGTACCTAATTATCTCTGCAGGATAGCTATTAAATGGACCTCTGTTCCTGTTAAACTGTGCAATTTTAGCAATAATTGGCCCTTCTACTACAATGCTGTCATCAGGATCAACCTCAGGATCCACCCCAGGTTGTGTAGCAATGCCCTCAAACTCAATGCTGTTTTGTACTATAAAGGCAGCCTCAATCAATGGGGCTGTGGTAAAATCAGGATTTCCGGCTACACTTAGATCCTCATCAATGACGACATTCACATCGGGTCCGGTAACAAATACTATTCTGTAGTTATCATTATTAGTAGTAAATGGGCTATCAATCCTTAAGTCACCGCTACCTGTGACGTAAACAATGGCCACACCAGGATTTCTCAGACTATAGCCATTAGGGGAGCTGGCTGTGTTGTTTATAGCATTTGCTACATCTGTCACATCAGCCTGGTAGACGTTATCGGCATTTATTCTTTGCGGTCCGGCATTTTCGATAAACATATCCTCAGCAGGATTACCGCTTAAGGGTAAATCTATGGCCTCACTGGGTGGGAACCCTTTGTAATTAGTAGGCCAGGTCTGTGAAAAATTAGCAAACTCCACCCACAAACTTGATTCGGACTCAGGGAAATATCCCGGTGTAGTGTCAGAGCTACTAATACTAATATCGTTACTGGACATCATAGTCACATCCACACCACCTGCATCTTCATACGCTGCATGTGGAGGATCCCAGGGGGCAAGATAATCTGCAGGATCAGGAAACTCCGTAATTAATCCTCCGGCATAGAAATCTCCGTATAGGGTGGTGACCCAGTTTTGGAAGGTGAGGGGATCTTCTACTTCGAACCACCAGACATCGTTGCCGGTGGAAGCTGACAAGCCGGAATACTCACCATTATTGGATTCCACGTACCAGCAGTATTCAGTATCTCTAACAAAGAAGGGATCGGTACAGATCTCTGACCCTTCCAAAGTGCCCGCACACAAACTCGTGTAGTCAATGTCAGAACCAACCGTATCAGGATCAGGACAGACACCGCCAAGTCTAACGGCTGCATGAATGGTATAATTTCTGTTTACCACTCCGCAAGTATCACCCCAATCTGCCGGCGCGTTCCAGGTTAGAGTAACTGGTAAAGGTACATTTTGCTCACCCACTGTTGGCAAGGGATTGAGCGCTCCACCCGGGTTGCCACCACAAATATCAACGGTGTAGTTAGTGGTATTTCCTACGGCACCAGCAATATCTGTAACTGTTGCACTTAGTGTGCAGGTAGCAGGGGAGGGGACCGGTTGGAAACTTATGGGAACCGGGAATCTTAGCGATCCTGCCCAAACCATAGTTTCCCTGCCCGACAAAACATCTATACCATCATACGGATCAGCTAACGGGTCAGACGAAGTATCAGCTCGATCATAAATGACATAATCTCCATTGGCATCATTACTTTCTGCCTGTATTCTCCTGGTACTAGTATCGGTGTAAATAAGATCTATATAGTCTACAAAAAGATCTCTAGTGCTGTTATCATTGGTAAAGACCACATCTACAGTGGAAGCCACCTGGTTCACAACACAGTTAACCACTTGGTAGCCTCCCCAGTTTACTGTATAGCTGCAGGCTGTGCTTCTAACACCCCCGGAATCAGCCATCACTACGTCCATTACCGGCCAGCCGGCATTATCCGTACCTCTGACTCTCAAATCAATACTCTGCACTACCTCCTGGGTCATAGGGCAGGTAGAACCCCAGGTTGTTCGTACCTCCTGTTTGTTGGGATCCGCATAAATATGATTAAAAAGAGCAGCATAGTCAGTAGTATCATATACAGGAGTACTTACACCCAGCCTGGCATTACCCGGTCCGGTTATCTGCGTCCCTGTAGGAGGATCATTGGCCACTATTATGGAGACGACATCAGTTAGTCCTGTTCGACCGCAATCGCTCCAGGGTGGAAGGCCCGCCGGGATAATAGGCGCTCCTGTACACTTGCCGTCATAAGCCTCCAGATTATCAAAAGCATTCATGTAGACTAGCCAATTGCCGACATCAGTGGAGATGGGTGTCCATTCTCTAACCACAGTACAATTAGCACCAGAACAAGCCTCATCTACCACACCACCCGGTTCATCCAGTAATATTTCAGGACCATAGCTTCCTCCACCTAAGTCAGCTACTCTGGCTAGCTGCATTCTTAACATAAGCCCACCTATATCCGTAGCTGTAGCTGAAAAACTCTGCGCCACATTAGTCCCTATGGAAGTACCACCGGCAGGGGAGTCCATTTGAGCTGTGGGTGCTTCATAACTTAAAGTAAATGATTTTGAGGCAGACCATGTTCCACCGGCATCATTAACGGCTCTCATCCTCCAAAACATTTGGCCTTCCGGTTCGTCTAAAGTTGTGGTAGTAGAGGTAGCATCCCAGGCTAAAGTATTACCACTATCGTATTCAGGGGAACTAAAGTCACTATTGTTATCCACCTGTAATCTAAAAGCTCGGCTGGCACAACACTGCTCACCCCAACCGTTAGGATTCCAGTTAAAATCAACAATATTTGTATCATTGGTAGCAGAGCCGTCCACAGGATCTCCTAGTAATGGGGCGCCGGGAGCGGTGTCACACGTACAACCCGGTGGAGGAGGGTCGCCGTTACCGCCACCTGGAACACATTCTGCCGGGCACCATTCACAGGTACCTAGTGATCTGTATACATCACCTTGGATACATAATGACGAACAAGTGGCTGTACCGAAACAGGTGTCATACTCAGTGCGGCAGTTATAATCTTCCCATCCCCATGCAGTACACCGATTCTCCCAACTAGTGCACTCGAGGCCACCACCACAATCATAGGGAACCCAGCCCCAGGCCGCACACCATGGACCTGCCCAAAAAAGGCAATCCCATCGATAACAAGTATCGTACACCCAACGCCAACTTGTACACCACTGTCCTGTTTCTGTACACACCAAACGTTGATCGCATACTGTGCTGGGATTGCAGTCATATGAATATTGGTAGTCCCATGGCAAGGGAGCACAGCATGTCCATGTATCTTGGGTATACCCCGGACAATCTGGAGGATTAGTGGTGGGAGTATAGCCTAGGGTAGCACACTCCCAAGAGGGACATCCTCCACCCGTACAGCACATCTCACCGTACTGGCAGCAGTATTCACCCGGACCATCACAGGCACAACATTCTTCGCCGCAAGTTTGAGCAAAAGTTGTTTTATATTCGGAAACAAAAAAGGAGAGGGAAACTACTACCACAACCGTAAAGAGAATTCTAAATAGAATGTGAGCAGGTTTCAAACTGTTGTTCATACCTATGTGTTTAATGGTAAACCATTTAATAACGTTTATCAATAAAAAACATGAACGCCCGCACAATTTTAAGTTTCCTTAAAAAGGCGGGCGCCGTGTCTCACTCACTTTCTTCTTCATCTCCACTTTCAATCAGGTAGAGTGGGTGACTACTGTCAAAGTTAGGGCAATACAGCGTTCGTCCAGAACTCCCCAATCTCGACTCGTAGTAGGGTAGCAGATAGGAATACATCCCTTCGCCGCTTTGCCCCGGAACCCACTCGGCTTGCTTGTAGTTGTCTTTGCCATAGATGTGGAAGTTTCTCTCCAGAAACAAACACCTCTCCCAAGCTGGGATTTCTGGGTCACGCCAAGGGTCCCCATAACTCCAACCTGACGTTCTCTCTGTAGGTATTGGACAGTAGCGGTAGTCCTCCCAATGCTTTCCGGATTCTTCCACTCCTTCAACCTCGCTTACATCATAGGGAACATACCACTGATCCGGTACATTCTCATCCTCAATGCATGTACATACCTGCACATCCGAGAAATACTGGACCACAAAAGGATCGACATCCTCAGACCAATCCTGTCCGTACCTAGTACATTGGAATTTCCTCAGGAAATCTATGTTGACATGGATCCCACCCGAATACCAGACACTTAAGAAAAGCTCCAAATCCCTTTCCGTCCAACTCAACTCCGGAGTTGGATAGGGCGTTGAAGTTGTTGTTGGGGTCACACTAGGCGTAAAAGTAGCGGTCGGCTCCAAAGTAGGCGTTGGCGTGTCCGTTGCTGTAGGTGACGGCTCCAAAGTAGGAGTATCAATCACCACAACCTCCGCTGCTTCACCAATCCCCGGATCCGGTAAGATAACCTCATCAACACCCGAACCCAACGCACTACGCAGAATTCCATCCAAACCTGCTGCGTAGGCAACAACAATCAAAACTACCAGTAATACAATTGAAAGTGCTATCAAAAGCCAGAAAGGCCTCTGATCTCCAAGTCTCTCTGCCATGATTTTCTCTCCTTGTGATGTGAGGTATCTAAACCTCTTCGTATTAGATGTTAGTATCTATATGGATAATCTCTTTATACACAAAAAAGCCCAAAATATCAACAATAACGCCTTAATCGAACACTGTCAAAATACACCCACCACCAATATTCAAGCACTCTTCATCAAGACAATAAGCGTAAATAACGTCACCTAATGAAGCCTTCTCAACCACATTAAAACCACCCGCAAATACGGATGCGGAGGGATTGACCGACTTTACAGCTATAGTATTACTCAATGGGCACTGCACATACATACGGCTCACCCTATGACTAAACTCCTCATTTAAAGGTCTGGACACATAAATTGCAAGTTCACTGTTATAAACATCAATATCTCTTACTCTACCTTCGATCATTTTCTCTTGCCAATTCCAATCATCCCAATAATTTATCTTTTGACCTAAGATAGTATTTAACTCCTCATCAACTGTCTTATACTGCCCATAAGGCTTAGCAAAAACCTGGCGCTCACTTCGCTTAGAGTAATACAACCAGTAATAATTAATTTCCTTGCTTATACCGGAAAAAACAAAAAATGTTACAAAAAGAGAACTTACTACAAATATGCTGGCTATTAACTTAAGTTCGTGGTGTTTTACTTTGTACATAATTATCCTATCCTAATCTACTAGCAAAACACATTGTCTCCCCACGTTCAAACAATTACCGTCTAGGCAATATCCATGAATATAGTCGCCCACAGAGGCTTTTCGAAAAATATCAAAACCACCTTCTATAAAAGAATCGGGGGGATTTAAGGTACGGACAGAAATAGTCTTACTCAACGGGCATTTAACGTAAGCTCTACTCTCTCGTCCACTAAATGGTTGACCTTTAGGCTGCACAACATAAATAAGCATCTCGCTATTTAAAATATCAATATTTCTAATTTGTCCAAAAAACATCCTTTCCTCCCATGTCCAACCCCGCCAATAATCCACGGAAACGGAATAGATCAACTGCAACTCCTCGGTATTAACTGTGTAATCTCCCTTTCCTACATTTTCAAAAGGACTTTTTTCGGACAAACCGGGAATGTTTAGTTCACTAATAACTTCGGGCAGAAAATAATAAACAATAAACAATGAAAAAACTACAAAGATGGTAACTACTAATAAAGTTTTACTTTTTCTCTCCAGCAATCTTTTCATATTTAGAGTTGGCGGCAGTTTTTCTAATTGTGATTCAGGGAACTAACCTAAATATTGTTTAACTTTTTTGGTAATATCTTCCAAAGAAATTTCAGATTTTATAAGGTAGTCGTCGGCGCCTAGCTTGTAGGCTCTCTCAATGAGATCCTCGCTGTTTAAATTAGTGAGTAAAACAATGGGGCCTTTTTTACCAACTTCCTCTTTCTGAATTTCTTCTAAAACTGCCATGCCATCTTTTTCAGGCAACATGATATCCAAAAGTAATAGATCCCACTGATCATTTTTAGCCTTGTAAATTCCGTCTTCACCATCATAGGCAGGTAGAACATCATAGCCAGCTTCGTTGAGTATCTCGGTGTACAGATCAACCAAGTCTATTTCGTCTTCGATCAATAAAACAACTTTTCTTTGCGATTCGTTTGGTGACTCGTTTGGTTCCATAATATACTAAGTATATAACAAAAATTTTTATTGTGTAAAATAGTTTTAATGTCCAAAAAAAGCAAAGCTACCATTACCCAGTTAATACACGCAATTTCCGAAGCTATAGTTGTCATTGATAAAAAATATAAAGTCATTTTATTCAACAAGGCGGCTGAAAAACTTTTTGACATTAACGTCACAGACGCACTCGGCATGGACGCTCATGACCTGCTGGAACTCTATTCAACCAATAATGTACCCATCAGTCCGGAATCATATTGTTTTAAAAGAACACCAAAAAAAAGTACCTTAGATGATGCCATTCTTATGTCCAAAGCTAAAAAGCACCGAGTCAAAATTAAATCGGCCGTTATTGAACTTCCCGCTAACGATGACGACTGCCTAATTACCATTTCGGATATAACTAAAGTGAAGGAACTGGAACGTACCAAAGATGAGTTTTTATCCGTAGCCTCCCATGAACTTAGAACACCTATGACCATTATTAAAAGTTATCTCTGGATGATCAGTACCGAAAGACACGGCAAGCTTGAACCCAAACAAAAAGAATATATAAAAAAGGCCATTTTAAGCACAGAAAGAATGATCGAACTAATCAACGACATCTTAAACGTTTCCAGGATCGAACAAAATGCACTTAATGTCCAGATCAACAGGGTAGAGCTGGTCGATTCCATTAACGAATTGGTTTCGGATTTCAAAGTGAAAGCAGACGAAAAAGGATTAAAACTTTATATCACCAACGAAAAAGAAAAAATGTACGCCTATGTGGATACCTCAAAGTTAAGAGAGATCTTGGTAAATTTGGTAGGTAACTCTATGAAATTCACCGATCAAGGAGAGATCAGAATTGATATCAGGCAAGCCGGTGACTACATGAAGGTATCCATTATAGACACCGGTAGGGGAATCAAGCAAAGTGAGCTTGAGCGCATGTTCCATAAGTTTGGGCGTCTGGATTCTTCATACCAAACAGTGGCTGAATCCGAAGGAACCGGTCTGGGTTTATATATTGTAAAACTATTTATTGATGCTATGTATGGAAAAATAGGTGTATTTTCGGATGGAGTAGGCAAGGGATCCACATTCTGGTTTACTTTGCCCAGGAAGAGAGCCTCTAAAAATAAGAAGGCAGAAAAAGATTAAAAAAGATCAATATAGAAACTCCACAACTCCGGTCCCCAAAGCAAAGCTACTATACTGCCGGCAATTAAGAAAGGACCAAAAGGAACTGTATCTTTGAGACTCTTAACTTTAAGTAGTACCAAAACCAGACTAAGAGCAGCCCCCAAAATAAACCCTACAAAAATAGCCATAATGTTAAAAGGAAAACCATTAAAAAGTCCGATCAAAAACCCCAAACGAATGTCACCTGCACCCATACCTCGTCCTTTGGTGACATACACCAACAGGGCAAAAAATCCCGCAATACCAAGCGAGCTGACAATAATTAGGCCAATGTTTTTCAAAATATTAAAAACTAGCATCTCCAGATAACCCACTTCCAAGAGATAAACACCTAGAGGTTCGTTTTCTAGCTTCCCTCTAGTAATAAAATAGTAGACTGCCGTGTTTATCAGCATATACATCAAAACAAAAGCAATAGCCGGGTAAACTATTTTGTTGGGAATTAAACGATACTTAAGATCGGCCAATAAAAGGGTTATGTAAAAGCTACCTACCACAGTTAAGTAAACAAAGGAGCTGATCGTTCCGTAATCAAGGTTGACAAAAATATTCGATAAAAATGCCGCACCTACAAAGACTAAACCTGTTAATATTTCTGAAAGTGGGTAGTACCAGGAAAGTTTTTCATTACAGTACCTGCACCTACCACGCGCCAGAAAAAAAGAAAGAAGAGGAATTAAGTCTCTTGGGGCAAGATTTTTATGACAATGATCACACTTTGATCTTCCCGCCAGAATTTTTCCGCCTTTGGGAATTCTATCCGCCACCAGATTTAAAAATGAACCAAATAATAGCCCTGATGTAAAGGTTAAAATATATAATACAACTTGTTGCAACATACTTTAGTAAGTCTAGCACAAAGTTATAAAACCACTAGCTCTAAATGATAGTTAAGCTTGTACCAATCTCAAATACGTCGTTATCGTTTCCACCGTCTGTACTCATCTTGGTAGTATTATCTGCAGACTCCAAAACGGTGTTGAATTCATATGCATTGCCGTCAGAGGCAAATGTGTAAATAAGCCCTGCTGAATTTGTAGGATCTACAGGTAAAGCAGGTAGGTATTTTGCCAAGCCTGTTTTACCCGCATTAATGGTAAATTTCACCCAGCCATTAGTACCATCAACTGCCTGTGTCCCCGTATCACTCGTACAGGTAAGACATCCGGTTGTATCCGATAAGGTAACCTCGTTATCGGCTAAAGCTAGACCAAAAGCCTTGTGTACCGTATCCATATCCTGCAGTCTTTGCGAATCTCTAGCCTTCATAAGTAGTTGCGCGGGATTAATAGCAATCAAAACGACTCCTGCTAAAATGCCTATAATGGCAATGACTACCAATAATTCCACTAAAGTAAAACCTTTATTATTTGATCTCATCTAGAGTTCACCTCCTATAAACTTAGTAAAGTTTTCGAACATATTATATAGAGCTGGTAATTTTATAGATAGGTGTGATGATCGAAATAATTAAAAATCCTACCATACCACCTAACATCAAGAGAATTACCGGCTCTAAAGCAGCGGATAAACCCTTCACCGAGTGATCTACTTCACCTTCCAGATAGTTTGCCACTCTGTCTAAAACTTCATCCAATTGACCAGTTTCCTCGCCTACAGTGATCATTTGCCCTAGCAGGGGCGGGAAGACCGGGTTTGATCTAATGTATTCCGAAAGAGCATTTCCTTTCTCAACAGCCGCAGCCGATTCATAAGCAGCTTCACGGAAAACCCTGTTTTTCATGACACCTGCCACAATGTTTAATGCCTCCACAATAGGTATAGCAGAGGCAATTAGCAAACTAAGAGTTCGAGTGAAATCCGTAATTTCCTTCTGTTTATTGATTTTGCCAAATATAGGTACATTAAATAATAAACTTGAAATAACCTCTTTGCCGGCTTCGGTGCTAACAAAATATCTTATGGCCATAAATGCCCCAACGGCCAATAGAAAGACTAATAAAAGATTTTCTACAAAAAAGTCGGAGAGAGTGATCATGGCTTGTGTCATAGCGGGCAACTCGACGTTTAAACTTGTGTACATCGTGGCTAGCTTTGGTACAACAAACACCATCATTATCACAAACACACCTATCATGGCTAAAAAAACTATGGAGGGATAGATCATGGCCGCAATAAATTTGGAATTAAGCTCTCTCTGTTTTTCCATAGTAGATGCTAATCTTTTAAGAATTTCGTCCAATTTTCCTGAAGCCTCACCGGCTCGCACTAGCGCTTGATAGGTGGCGGGAAATACATGAGGATGCTTACCTAAAGCCATGGACAGTGATGAACCACCTTCAATACTTCTTAAAACTTCTAAAAGAATTTTCTTAAGAGCTTTATTACTTGCCTGGTCCGAAAGAACATCAAGAGCTCTGGAGATAGGCAACCCGGCGCTTATCATAGTGGAAAACTGCCTGGTGAAAGCTACAACTTCGTTTTGAGGAACCCCCTGAAAAACACCTAATTTACTTAAGATACTATCCTTTTTTTCGTTGAGCTCAATAACGTAAAGTCCCTGTCTCTTTAACAAACCTACCGCCAACTCTCTTGTTCTTGCGTCTACGGTACCCGTTTTCTTATTACCTGCGGAATCCGAGGCAGTATATGCGTACAAGGACATAGCTTATTTACTTTCTCTGCTTAAGTGCAGTCCTTAAATTATCAGGTTTTGTTGCATATTTCATAGCTTCTTCCAAGTCCACTTTCCCCTCCTTAACCAGGGCGGCCAAACTGTGCTCCAGATCGCGCATGCCAATACCTAAGCTAGTACTTATCACATTATCTATCATATGTGTTTTACCTTCCCTAATTAGATTTCTCACCGCGCTTGTTGCTAACAAAACTTCTACTGCGGGTATTAATCCTCCTTCTTTACCAATCAAAAGTCTTTGTGATAGCACTGCCTCCATAACTTGTGATAATTGCTGCCTAACCTGACCTTGCTTGCTTTCCGGGAAGGAGACAATAACTCTCTCAATGGTTTGGGCTGCGGAATTGGTATGCAAAGTAGCAAACACCAAATGTCCGGTTTCAGAAATCTGCAGCACTGCAGACATTGTTTGCGCGTCTCTCATTTCACCCACCATAACAATATTGGGATCTTGTCTGAGTACAGATTTTAAGGCCACATCCCAGGAATGTGTATCTAAGTACATTTCCCGCTGTTCAATAAGTGATTGTTTGTTAGTAAATATGTACTCAATAGGGTCTTCTATAGTGACTATATGCTCTGCACGAGTTTGATTGATCTCCTCGATCATGGCTGCTATGCTGGTAGATTTTCCGTGCCCGGTAGGACCGACAACCAAAATTAATCCCTGTTTTAAATTACATAAATGTTCCGCAGTTTGAGGTAAATTAAGCGATTCCAGTTGAGGAACAACCATAGGAATAGTCCTCATGGCCACAGAGGGGTAACCTCGTTGATAGAAAGCATTGACTCTAAATCTAGCTTTTGTACCTAAAGCTACAGAAAAATCTATCTCTTTATTGACATCAAAAATATCTTTTTGGTCAGCTTTTAGTATCTGGGATAAGAAAAACTCAATATCCTCCGCAGTCAAAGAAGCATGATCTGACATAGGCTGAAGAACACCACTAACTCTTACAATAGGGGAGTCGGTAACAGACAGAAGCAAATCTGAAGCACCTAACTCAAGAACTCTCTCTAATATTGGTGTGGCATTTAGCTTACTAGGCATACTATTTAATTATATAACTTTCTTTTGGTACAAAACACTATTTTGCAACTCTCATAACTTCCTCTATAGTTGTCGCTCCTTCAATAGCACGAAGGTAGCCATCCTCCAAAAGCCTGAGCATACCGTCTTCCACTGCCTGCTTTTCAATAACAGTGGCCGGGCTGTTTTCTACAGTTAGGTGGGCTATTTTATCGGTCATCTCCAATAATTCGAAGATGCCTATTCGCCCTTTATAGCCTGACTGGCCACACACATCACATCCTTGTCCTTTATAGAGGACTACTTTGTCTTTATCCAGTATCTTCATAGTTTTAGCTATCTCGGGATCTTTGGTCATAATGGTCTTATTGTTCTTCACCAGCTCTAAAATATCCCTGATCTTCTGCTGCACCTCCATGGGCGGCTCGTAATCCGTCTTGCAATCCTCACATATTCTCCTCACAAGTCTTTGGGCTAAGATAGCGTTTAAAGTAGAGGAAAGCAAAAAATCTTCCACTTTCATATCCAATAACCTTGGAATAGCCCCGGAGGCCGAATTAGTGTGCAAAGTAGATAAAACTAAGTGACCTGTCAAAGCAGCGTGGATCGCCAGTTCAGCAGTTTCACCATCTCTAATCTCGCCTACAAGAATTATATTAGGATCCTGTCTTAAAAACGAACGCAAACCTAAAGCAAATGTTAAACCCGCTTGAGGATTTACTTGTACCTGATTCACACCTGCTACCCTAATTTCCACCGGATCTTCGATGGTGACAATATTTACCCTAGAGGTGTTAAGTTTGGAAAGAGCTGCAGATAAAGTTACAGTTTTACCTGAACCTGTAGGGCCTGTAACTAAAATCATGCCTGTTGGTTTAAAAGTTGCCTCCTCAAATCTCCTTAAGGAAATGCCTCTCAGACCTAGGTCTTTAAAACTAAAAACTACTCCTGCTTCTTTTAATAAACGAATAACAATCTTCTCCCCATAAATAGTCGGTAAGCTAGAAACACGCAGATCAGTAGAAGTATCTCCAACTTGGATTTTAAATCGTCCATCTTGAGGAACCCGTTTCTCGTCGATCTTCATATTAGATAAGATCTTTATTCTAGCGATAATAGAATTATGCATCTCCTTAGGGAAGGTTCTTTTCTCTTCTAAAATACCGTCAACTCGATACCTTAATCGGGACTTTTCTTCACCCGGCTCTAGGTGAACATCCGAGGCCTGCATTTTCACAGCCGTTTGTAAGATCATATTTACTATTCTAGCTACCGGTGCGTCTCTGAGAGTCTCATCCGTGATATCAGTTTGCGTTTCTTCTATCTTAAGGGTCGTCTGACTAATTTCTTCCAAGGCGGCGCTAATCTCATCACCAATAGCCTTACTTTTAAAATCTTCGAGTAATTTTTCCAAGGACTTTGGTGTGGCAATGTAAGGGATAACCTTGTTGCCAGTCTTTTTTTCCACGAACTCGATGGTTTGCAGATCCAAAGGATCCGCCATAGCCAAATGGAGTCTATTATCTTCGAGTTTATAGGGCAGGATCTTATATTTTTTAAGGGTTGATACAGGAAGAATATTGAAAATATCTTCCTCAACGGTCGTTTCTTCTAGGGCAACATACTGTATGTTATAGACTTCACCAAAAGCCTCCACCAAATCCCTATCGGTAACGAACCCTCTTTCTTTAATTATCTCCTGGATCGGGGAGCCTGTATTAACATGTTCGAACTTTATTGCAGAAAGTTGATCGTCGGTCAAAAGACCTTTTTTATGAAGTACGTCTTCTATCCCTGTTGATTTGTTAGCATTTAACATAGGCAGGATTAAATTACATTAGTATGATAACACAATAATTTCTTTCAGAGTATAATACACTCATGTTGTCAGGGACTCACTTAGTGCACGGTAGCTCAATAAGAAAGCGCCTTGGAAAAATCAATGAAATTATTCGTAAACTCGACCAAAACCTCTTAAAGGAGGGTCACCCTGATGTTTTAATTATTAAAAAAGACAGAGGTAAAAACAAGATCAGTATCAACAGATCAAGAGAAATTATTTCTTTCTTATCCGTTAAACCCTACAACTCTCCTTATAAAGTTGCCCTCGTGGAATCAGCTGAATATATGTCATCGCAAGCTCAAAATGCCCTTTTAAAAACTCTGGAAGAACCGCCTGATTATGCCGTGATCATTCTTTCCACCAAAAAAGAGCAATCTCTACTACCCACTATTATTTCCAGGTGCAAATTACACACAGTCCGCGACGAAGACTTCTACCTGGAGCTGTCTGATAAAGATCCTCTAAAGGAGATCCTTTCCGGAGATGTGGGGCATAAACTTGGCACGGCGCAGGAAATCGCGGGGAGGGAAAGAGAAGATGTCATTGAGCTTTTAGAACACTGGATCATGGAGGAGCGACTGGAGATGGTGGAAAATAACCGATTCCACAAAGTAAATAATGTCGAAACTTTGCTCATGTTTCTTCACGACATCGAAGAGACAAATGTTAACCCCAGATTAGCTTTGGAGACACTTTTTTTTAAGCTTAAATAACAATAGAAATCCTTGAAAGAGAGCTGGTTTTACTATAAAATCAATAGGTTGTATAGACTTCCACTATTACTTATTTGTGTCTACTATGGCTAAAAAAAGCGATTACAGTGCAGAACACATACAGGTTCTAGAAGGTTTAGAGCCAGTTCGAAAAAGACCCGGGATGTACATAGGTTCAACCGGAGAAGAGGGTCTCCACCATCTGGTAACGGAAATTGTCAATAACTCTATGGATGAAGGTATTGCCGGGTTTGCCGACCACATCAGATTGGAATTCCTAACAGACGGTTCCTGTGTTGTTTACGATAACGGCAGAGGAATTCCTTTTGGTATCAAAAAAGAGTATGGTGTGAGTGCTTTAGAGCTAGCTTTTACCAAACTACATGCTGGGGGTAAGTTTGGCGGAGGAGGATACAAGGTATCCAGCGGCCTCCACGGTGTAGGATCATCAGTAGTTAACGCCCTTTCCAAATGGTGCCGAGTGGTGGTCAGGCGGGATGGAGAAACGGTGGTTCAGGAGTATACCAACGGCGGAGAAATAGTAAGGCCGGTGGAAAAGATCGATCCTAAAAAACCTGTTACCAAAATAAAAGGAGAAAAGTGGAACCTTGATCTAAGCAACTGGAATTTTGAATCGGGCAGCATAGTGCAATTTTTACCTGACGATAAAGTCTTTGAAACAACCGATTTTAAAACAAAATTTTTCCTAACCCAGCTTAAAGAATATGCTTACCTTACAGCCGGCATCAGATTTGAAATAATCGATCATCGCAATGATATACACGAGAATTACTATTTTGAAGGGGGAATTATTTCCTATTTGAAATCTCTAAATAGAAATAAAAACGTGATGCACCCCACTCCTTTTTATGTACGCAAGCAATTTGAAGACGTAGATGTCGAGATAGCTTTGCAGTACAACGATTCATTTAACGAAACAGTTTTATGTTTTGCTAACCACCTAAAAAACATCGAAGGAGGCACTCACTTAACGGGTTTTAGATCAGCGCTAACCAAAACGGTTAATGACTACGCTAAGAAAAATAACCTTCTTAGAGCCAATGACGGTAATTTATCGGGTGATGACCTAAAGGAAGGCCTCACAGCTATCATCTCAGTTAAACTAGATTCGGAACAATTACAATTTGAAGGGCAAACAAAGGCCAAACTTGGAAACACAGTGGCAAGACAGGCAGTTGATTCTATACTCAAAGAAGCCTTGGAAATATATCTCAATGAGCATCCCAGAGACGCAAAATATATCATCGAAAAAAATATTCTTGCCTACAAAGCCAGGATAGCTGCTAAAGCAGCCAGGGATACCGTGATCAGAAAATCCGCTTTAGACGTCGGTAGTGGTGTTTTACCAGGCAAACTTGCTGATTGTTCTACCAAAGACCCTGATAAGGCAGAACTTTTTATTGTTGAGGGAGATTCTGCCGGCGGTTCGGCCAAACAAGGAAGAAATAGAGAGACGCAAGCTATTTTGCCTTTGTTTGGCAAAGTGCTCAATACAGAAAGAGCCCGTATAGACAAAATAGTGGAGTCCGAAAAATTTAAAAACTTGATTGTAGCTATTGGCGCAGGAATAGGTGAACAGTATGATCCTAAAAAACTTAGATACAATAAGATCATCATCATGGCCGATGCAGATAGCGACGGCATGCACATTATGACTTTGTATTTAACCTTTTTTTACAGGCACATGTCTCAATTGTTCGAAGGCAACCATATTTATGTAGCCGTACCTCCTCTGTTTAAAGCTACCTGGGGCAAAGAGAAAAAGTATCTTTTCGATGAGTTGGAAAGGGAGGAGTTCCTGAAAACCAAGAAGGGAGAAAAAGCCGTTATACAAAGATTTAAAGGTCTAGGCGAAATGAACGCCGAGGAACTCTGGGAAACCACCATGAACCCGGAGAAAAGAAGGCTGTTGCAAATAACTATTGAGGACGCAGCCCATGCGGATGAGGTATTCACCATGTTAATGGGCAGCGAAGTGCCCCCCAGAAAACGCTTTATCCAAACCCACGCCAAAGAGGCAATTATCGATAAAACCTAAGCTATTGTGTATACTTTTATTAATGCCCGTAAGCAAAAACACCCAAAAAGGTTTTACACTTATTGAACTCCTCATCGTCATCGTCATTATAGGAATACTGGCAGGTATTTTGGTGGCGGTGGTGGATATCAAGGAATATCAACGGCAGGCGAGAGACGTACGCAGACTAAACGACGTTTTAGCGGTACAGACCGCTCTTGTCAATAGCATTGCCACCAGCAATATTTCCTTGACCGATACAACCGGGTGCGGTGACTGTGATTCGGTAAATGGTTCAACTGAAATATACGGTAACGGTTGGGTAAAATTTAATGATCTCAAGGGTAGGGGACTGGTAGACATTATTTCCGTCTTACCCAAAGATCCTGTTAACGATGCGACTTACCATTTCGAATACTATTCGGATGGTCTTGATTTTGAACTAAATGCAGTTTTTGAATCAACTAGATATCAGACCAACGCACAGGATGATGGAGGTAATGATCCGGACGTTTACGAAAAAGGTTTTAACTTAAATCTAAATTAAATACCGCAAATAATTACTCCTTTAACAACAATGTACATTGTTATATGGGTTTGCTTGTTTTTCCTTGTTAAATAAGGATAATAACCATGTATTTGTAGCTAAAAAAGCATTTAAAAGAGACGTAAATAATGTTACTATTATTAGGTCATGTCTAAGGATGAAAAAGATAATAAGACTTCCATTGTAGAAGCTGATATAACCGAGCAGATGCAAAAAGCGTACTTGGACTACGCTATGAGCGTTATTGTTTCTCGCGCCTTGCCGGACGTAAGAGACGGCCTCAAACCTGTGCATAGACGGATCATCTATGCCATGCAGGATCAAAGCATGACTTACGCCAATAAATTCCATAAGTGTGCGGCAGTTGTGGGTGAGGTGTTAAAAAAATACCATCCCCACGGTGACGTAGCTGTCTATGATTCCTTGGTTAGAATGGGGCAGGACTTTTCACTAAGATATCCTTTGATCATACCGCAGGGTAACTTTGGAAGCATTGATGGCGACCCTCCGGCGGCAATGCGTTATACCGAATGCAAGATGAACAAAATTACCGAGGAACTTTATCTAGACATTGGCAGAGAAACTGTCGATTTTGAACTAAACGATCTGCAAAACTTAGAACCGGAATATTTACCCGCAGCACTCCCTAATCTTCTACTTAATGGGTCGTCGGGAATTGCCGTAGGTATGGCTACAAACATACCTCCTCATAATCTAAACGAGATCATTGATGGCATTGACTATTTAATCGAACAAACTGAGAAAAAGGGTGGGAAAGTACAGGAAATAGAGATCGAGGTGGCAAACCAAACACAAAAACTCAAAGTTGTGGAAACTGATTTTTCCTCTAAAGCTACCGCTAACGAACTAATTAAATTTATCACGGGTCCCGATTTCCCCACGGGAGGAATTATCTTTGACCAAAAGGAAATAATTCACATGTACGCTACCGGGAAGGGAAGGGTAGTCACTAGAGCTAAAATGGAAATAGAAGAAATGAAAGGTGGAAAAACGCGTATTTTAGTTTCGGAAATACCTTATCAAGTGCAAAAATCTACTCTCCTAACCAAAATTGCCAGCTTAGTTAAAAATAAAAAGATCGAAGAAATCACTGACTTAAGAGATGAATCAAGCAGAAATGAGATAAGGATCGTTATCGAACTGAAAAAGGGCGCCATACCCAAAAAGGTGCAAAACAGATTATATAAATATACGCCTCTGCAAAACACCTTTAATACCAACATGGTGGCTTTGATCAACAATGAACCTAAACTGATGACTCTAAAAATGGTGCTGGAGGAATTTGTTAAACACAGACAGCAGGTGGTTGTACGCAGAACCATTTATCTCTTAAAAAAAGTCAAATCCAGAGAGCACATCTTGCAGGGTTTAAAAATAGCCTTAGATAATTTGGATGCGGTCATTAAGCTTATTCGAGGTTCTAGAGATGTTGACGTAGCTAAAGAGGGACTAATAGAAAAATTCAAACTTACTGAAATTCAGGCACAGGCCATTTTGGATATGCAACTGCGCCGATTGGCAGCCCTAGAACGACAAAAGATCGAAGACGAACTTAAAGATATCATCAAAACGATCAAGAAGTACGAGGGTATCCTTATTTCCCCCGGTAAGATCATGAAAATTGTTAGAGACGAGTTAGCTGAAATAAAAGAAAAATACGGTGACAAGAGAAGAACCAAAGTAGTCAAGGGCAGGGCAGGTGAGATCAGCGAAGAAGACTTAGTGGTTGAA
>CAZEBU010000005.1:0-59069 GCA_964510435.1 uncultured Candidatus Saccharibacteria bacterium
ATCTTCGCCGAATTTAAGTTAGGAGCTGCTAGGTGGTTACAAATCGGTCCCATAAGTTTTCAAACATCTGAATATGTCAAGGCCGCATTAATAATTTCTTTGTCTGTTTTTATTTCCGAAAGAAAAGAGGTTTTAAACGATTTAAAAAATATTATTTACCTTTTTCTATTGATAGCACCGATAGTATTATTGATTTTCGCTCAGCCTGATTTTGGCACTAGTGTAGTAATAGCCTTATTAGGTGTGGGTGTTGTTTTTTATGCCGGATTAAGTAAATACTATATGCTGGTAGCAGTCCTTGTCATGGGGATTTTGTCTACTCCCATATGGAACATTCTTGAGGATTATCAACAACGTAGAATATTGGTATTTTTAAATCCTACTTTGGATATTCTCGGCTCAGGATATAATGTTATTCAGTCTATCATTGCCGTTGGCTCTGGTGGCTTACTGGGTAAAGGTTTTGGAAGAGGTACGCAGGCAAATTTGCAGTTCCTTCCTGCCTACTGGACTGATTTTATTTTTGCCTCCTTTGCAGAAGAATGGGGATTTTTAGGAGTGTTTTTGCTTGTTACCCTCTATTTAATGCTCGTCTCTTCTTTGCTATATGTGGCATATAAAATAAAAAATTTCTTTGGAAAATTAATTAGTATTGGTGTGTTTTTTATCTTCTTTTTGCAGTTTACTATCAATGTGGGTATGAATTTAGGCATCATGCCCGTTACGGGAGTTACCTTGCCCTTGGTTTCATATGGCGGTAGCTCACTATTGTTTTCTTTTATATTGCTGGGCATCATTCAAAATGTCTGGAAGAAAGATATGATATATTAATAGCATGCAGGAATTGATGGTCTCTCTTAGTGGAAATATCCTTAAAATAAGTACCGTTGACAAAGGTGAATTCCAAGGTGTATCTGCAGAAATTGCTAAGGAAGTAATTGATGGAGATAAAATTCTCAATCTTGAAGATTTTGCCGTCGCGCTTAAAGATCTAGTTGGTCAGGTTACACAAAAAAGTGAGAGGAATTTACTCCTAAACTTCATAGCAGAGCCTGGGGATGTATTTCTTAATTTTATTGCCGTAAATAAAAACGACGGAGATGTTGAAGAGCAGATCCTTAAAGAAATTAGTACCAAGGTTAAAGACGCCAGTTTAGACGAGATGTACTTTTCATATTTAAAGATTGCCCCTTTCGTTTACCAATTCATAGGCATAGAAAAGGAATTACTGGATAGATACATAGAGATATCCAACCTTGTGGGTATAGGTTTAAAGAGCGTTACACCTTGGGTATTATTTCTGCCGAAATTTGTGGAGATCAACGATCCGGCAATTTTTATCTCCAAGATTGCGGACAGGCAATTCGTAGTCCTTTCAGAGTTTGGGGGCGTTTTCTTTTCTGATGTATATGAGACAGATAAATCTACGGAAGAATTGCAGAAAACAGTCGAAGAATTATCGGTTTTTAAAAGAACAAATCCAATCAGTAAGGTTTACCTTTATAATTATGATAGTTTCAGCTTAAATCCTGATTTTAATATTTTACAGTTAGAAATCCCTAATAGCGATTTGGAAGAGGCTAAGGGTTATGAAATGCACCTGCTAATAAATTATATGATTAAGAAGGATAAGTCTATTTTGGCTTCCCAGGTTAATCTACTTAATCTTCTGCCCGTCCCGGTAGTTGTAGAGAACAAAAACAGAGCACTCGTTACAGTAGCCGCTTTGACATTAGTTATCTTAGCTGGTATTGGTGGAGGTTTGTTTTTGCTGAATAGATCAAAATCCAGGGTAATTCTAGAGAATATAGCGCAGAATGACCGGGTATTAAGTGATGTTGCAGGTAGTGAGGAAAATCAAGCTGCAGAGGTTCCTAAAGAGACCGAGGAGGTAGTTGAAGAAGTGTTATTGAGGGAAGATATTTCTGTAAGAATTTTGAACGGTGCGGGAATTCAAGGGGTGGCGGGACGAACACAGAAGTTCATGGAAGGACTTGGTTACAAAGTAGAAGGTGTTGACAATGCTGATGAGATAGGCAGACAGGATACACTCTTGAAAATCAAACCGGAAAAAGCCAAGTATAATAAGCTACTCACTGAGGATATGCAAGATTTCTTTTCCACCACTGTTGAAGAAGATCTTGGCAGTGAAGAACCATACGACGTATTGGTAATTATTGGTACCGATGCGAAAATCTAAGCATTTTAATTGCAATAATTGTCACAGATCAATCCCCATTAAAGCTCCCGGGACCAGAAACCGCAATCATTGCCCGCATTGTTTGTACTCTCTACATTTGGACAGCAGAATAGGTGATAGAAGATCTAAATGCTTAGGTTTGATGGAGCCTGTGTCGAAAATGTATAAGAAGGATGGAGAAGAGGTGCTTGTTCATAAATGTCTTAGTTGCGGACAAGTAAGAAAGAATAGAATTGCCGGCGATGACAGCTTCGAACAAGTGGATAAGCTTGAAATCATAGACTATTTCTAGTAGTATTCATTCTGTTTCTTATGACTTATGCAGTGATCCGTTTAGGCGGCAAACAATTTAAAGTGCAAGAAGGCGAGAAGATAGAGCTGGAAAGGCAAGAAAACGCCAAGGCGGAGGTTTTGCTTTTTAGTGATGGTGACAACGTGTACTTAGGAAAACCTATTCTTAGTGACTATGAGGTATTGCTAAAAGAGGTGGAGCAAAAAAGGGGAAAAAAGGTTAGAGTCGGACGATTTAAATCTAAATCCAGATATCGCAAGATTAAGGGACATAGGCAACCGTTAAGCGTTTTTGAAGTCGGGAAAATGGGTAAAAAATCAGATAAAATGAAAAAAGAGACTCCAAAAACTACCACGAAAAGTGATAGACCAAAAAGTAAAAGTTCAAAAAAGTAAAAAGGATAAATGATATATGGCGCATAAAAAAGCTGGAGGTTCGCAAGCAAGACAAGGTGGTAACGTAGCCGGAAAAAGGCTAGGTGTCAAAGTGTTTGGCGGTCAATTAGTTAAACCCGGTCAAATCATAATCAGACAGAGAGGCAGAAGGTTTATTCCTGGGGATAATGTAGCTATGGGCAAAGACTTCACTATTTTTTCAAAAATTGATGGTTTTGTAGAATTTGTCTATAAAAATAGGAAAAAGAAAAAGATCAATGTTGTATCAACCTAGCATTTTTTAGCGGAAAGTATACTAATAAAGCCCTACCAACAACTAACTCCTCTCTTACTGTCCCAAATGATCTGGAATCAGAGCTTTCTTTGCGATTGTCGCCCATAAAAATGTAGCTATTGCTTGGGATTGCGTACTCTACACCTTCGATAATATTTTTGTTTCCAAAGGTGACACCCGGCTTTAACAAGTATGGTTCCTCAATGACTTCGCCGTCAATATAAACTAGACCGTTTTCAACTTTAATTATTTCTCCCGGGCGTCCTATCAGTCTTTTGATCAATAGTCTATCATTCTCGTCGGGATGCCGGAAAATAACTATCTCACCCCTTTGCAATGGTTTAAATTTTACGGATATTTTTTCAGCGATTATTTGTTCGGAATCGTATAGATTAGGCAACATGGAATCTCCGGTTACCTCCAGCAGCTGACCGACAAAAAGATAGATGAGTATAAAGATCGTAGTGCCGATGACAGTGATCTCTATAAGGTCTAAGATTATTTCCGTGACGCTGCCAAGCTTGAATTTTCTCATAAATAATATTCTAGACCAAATGTTGTAAAATAACACTATAATTTTATGGACTCATAGCTCAGTTGGTTAGAGCGTTCGGGTCACATCCGAAAGGCCCCAGGTTCGAATCCTGGTGAGTCCACCAAAGCGGACGAAGTTTTCGCTGAACTTACTCAATGAAGCTCTCTTCTAAAAGGTTCCAAAGTTCGCTGTAGCCGCCATCATAACCTAGTGCCCAAATACCAACTCCTGCCAAGTTATGTTCGTGCACCAGATCGTATTTGATCCTTAAGGATTCTACACTGTCAAAATATACCTCCCTGATAGATCGGGTTTCCGGACTGATGTAAGTAAAGTAAGGCGATTTGGCTAGTTCGTCCCATTTAACTTCCGGCTTGACGGTAAGAATTGTTTCCATGATACTTTTATATGTTTGAGACTGTGAAAAACCAATATTATCCTCCCCGTTTATTCTTTTAGCGTACTCTTCATCGTTTTCTACCACCCAGTTGTAGCCGTAATAGGGTACTCCTAAAATAAGTTTATTTGGTGGGATATAAGAAAGATAATCTTTAAGCATAGTGTTAATATCATATTCTGCGTGTACCCCCTTCCCGCCTATGGGAGCAACAGGGCCGGCGTTGTCAGAGGTGGGTCTGTGGAAATCATAAGCCATGATAAAAATCCCATCGGCTACTTTCCCAAGGTCATTAATTATGGTCACTCTATTTTTTATGGTGGAGTCGGCAAAAGTGGCCACAACTAAATTGGATTCTCCAAAGGTTTCATCTAGTCTGCGGTTTAGGAATTCAGCAAACTTGGTGTACTGGTTGGCTTTTTCTACAGGGGTTAATTCCACATATTCAAAGTTTAAGTTGACATCTTTAATATCTTTTTTAATGAGCTCGCTGATGATATTGTTTGCCAAATTATCCCAGCATTCTCTGCAAGCAAGGAATTTGTCTGAAACCTCGTCAACATGCGAAATGATAGTTAAGGCTACATTAACGTTTTTCTTCTTGGCTTTATTAATTAATTTATCCAAGTCCTTATTGTTGACCCAATTATTGTATCCGGGGTCGGTTTCGCCGTTTTCGACTTTAATAAAATCACCCCTTTCGGTGATTTGCAGGCCAAAATAGGCTAGATCAGTAAGTTTGTCTAATTGTATGTGCTTAGCTTCATTGATCGACCAGTAAGGTAGATATCCGTAGATGATCTTTTTTGGTTTTTCCCTTTTGCTGGTGAACGATAGGATACTAAAGGATTTGCTAATTGGCGATAGGATACTTAGATTAGGATCTCTGAGTTTGATGAGGTAGTTAAGTACTACAATGAGAATCATAACTACGAGCACAACCAGTGATACTCTAAATATAGTTTTTTTCTGCACACAAAATATTCTACTGCATCTAAGACTATTTTCATAAATTCTTAAAGAGGATTAATCTCCATAGACGGAGGTAAGTGTTAAAATATGCTTGTGGATAAGAGGTTTATTGCAAAATTTATCATTTCGTTTTTACTAACTCTATTACTTTTGTTTCTTGCGGCACTCATTTTTTTAAAAGAAGAACAGCTGCCTTATTCGAAGGATATACTGAGTTTTGTCCAGCAAAGGTTGGGTACTGCAGAGGAATGTAATTACAGCGAAACCATTGATTATTTATATTACAAGGACTCTGCTTGGGACAAAAATAATAAATTTGGACTTTACATTTATTCTGAGAATCGCGATTATTTTGAACTAGCACAAAATCTGGTGAATTCCCAAGGCGGTGACTGGGGATACGTGCTCATTCCCTATAATATTAAGGACCGTAATTTTGATAAATGGCATAGGGTCTTTTCACAATTAAGAAACAAGCATTTAATTCCCATTATTCAGCTTTGGGATGTAGATCCAAATAAATATGAGGTGACTACTAAGGAAGCGGCAGAATTCTTAAATAGGTTCGTTTGGCCCATCAAGGAAAGGTATATAAGTGTTTATAACGAAGTAAATGACGCCAGATTTTGGTCCGGTTCTGTTAACCCTAAGCAGTATGCACAAGTCTTAAATTACACAATAGACGTCTTTAAGGGCACAAATTCAGAGTTTTTTTTGCTCAACGGAGCCTTTAACATAAGCGCTTCAACTAGTGATCATTATTTAGACGCTTTTGCATATATGCGCAGAATGGAAGAGGAAATTCCCGGAATTTTTAACAAATTGGACGGTTGGGCTTCTCATCCCTACCCCCAGCCAAATTTTAGCGGCCACCCTTTAGCGGTTGGTAGGTGGAGTGTACGAGCATATGAAGATGAACTAGCTTTCTTAAAAAATACCCTAGGGATTGAAAAAAATTTGCCCGTGTTTATTACAGAAACAGGTTGGGCACACGCAGAGGGTAAGAATTACGATCCTAGTTATTATGGGGTAGAATCAGTCGCAGAATACATGAAAATAGCTTACCAAGAAGTCTGGCTGCCTGATGATAAGGTAAGAGCCGTTACTCCCTTTACCATTAAATATGAAGCCCCTTTTGACCACTTTTCCTGGGTCAACGATGATAACGTACCATATTTACACTATGAAGCTATTAGAGCTATGCAGAAGCCCGCCGGCAACCCGCCTTATTACGACGCTGCCAGTGTGAAAATTTCCGGGTGTGATGAATAAAGAGAGTACTTCCACAAAAATCGCCAGCAATACTATCTATCAAATGGTAGGCAAAGCGGCCACCATGTCCATAACCATATTAGCTACTATACTCATTACTCGCTTATACGGGAGGGAAGCTTATGGAGAGTTTAGTATTATGCAGAGCTGGCCGGCGCTGGTATACATTATTGTTGATTTTGGGTTAAACGCTATTGCTACCAGGGAGTTAGCAAAAGATTTTTCGAAAGCAAGCCACTACCTGGGAAATATTTTGATCATGAGATTTGCCTTTTCCATGATCTTTATCGTGCTCATGTGGATCCTGTTATCTCTCTTTCCCTATAGCGCTGGCTTAAAGTTTGGAGTGAGGATTAGTCTCTTTTTAATACTAACCCAGTCACTATTTACGACAACTAATATAATTTTTCAGACAAGATTAAGATATGATCTCTCCACCCTCTCGCTAATTTCGGGCTATGTCTTCATTTTAGCGCAAATATTATTGTTCTCTTATTTTAGAGTGAGTGTTGTCTGGTTGAGTTTTAGCTACGTAGTAGGGGGATCCATCACCTTCATGGTGGCCTTGAAATTTTTAAGAAAAATAGGTGTCTCCTTTAGTATTAACTATGATAAAAACCTCATTAAATACCTATTTTGGCAAACAGTGCCTCTGGGTATAATGTTTGTCTTTAGCCAACTGAATTTTAAGGAAGATGAGTTGTTGCTTTCGGTTTTAAAATTACCGGTGAAATATGGTTTGAACAATAATGAATCGGTGGCTGTTTATGCCTTGCCTTATAAAATATTCGAAGTTGCACTTGTGGTCCCTACCTTTTTTATGAACGCTGTGTACCCCTTTATGGTAAGACAAATGCTGGAGGGTGAAAAAAAGTTAAAAAGTACGCTTAGTAGAGTCTTAGGAGCGCTGGTAGCCGCTGCTATACTAGCTGCTTTGGTTGGTTATGTATTTTCACCGTTAGCCATCAGCTTCTTAGGTGGGAACCAGTTTGGTCAGTCCGTATTAGTTTTACGCATACTTCTGGGAGGACTTATCTTTTATTATCTATCACAACCCCTTTCTTGGTTGCTAGTAACTTTAAATAAGCAAATTTATTTGCCCTACATTTATTTGATAGCGGCAGTATTCAATCTGGCTGCAAACTTATACTTTATTCCTAGATACTCCTTTTATGGGGCTGCCGTCATAACTCATTTATCCGAAGCATTTATACTAGTGATGTTGATCTTTGCTGCTAAGAAAGCTTGGAAACGCCATTATGCTTAAAAAACTATACTATTTAAGCCTTTTAACACTAATTTTGGGGCAATTTTCGAAAATAGGTTTGATAGGCGACGTAAAAATATATCTTTTTGACGTCATAGTAGGTTTATATGTGCTGGCGGGTAGTTTTTATTTTTTAATTTCCAAGTACAAATTTTTCATTTCCCGATATCTGATATTATTCTACTTTTTCACCTTTGTAGCAGGTTTATCACTTTTAGCAAATTTTAGCCGACTGTCTAGCCAAGAATTTTTACTTACACTGTTTTACTTGCTAAGATGGGTGATTTATCTGCAAGCAGCAAATATCACTTATAACTTAGTAAAAAATAAGTTAATAGGGCGCCAAGAAATTTACACGAGTATTGTATTATCAGGTTTGCTCGTCTCTTTATTAGGTTTTTTACAGCTATGGGTATTGCCCGATTTTACTGTTTTGGATCCCTCTTTAGGTTGGGATCCTCATAAAAACAGGTTAGCCTCTACTTTTTTCGATCCTAATTTCCTGGGAGGCTACTTGGTTATTGTTTTCACCATCTTATTGTATGTAAAGAATTTTTCAGGGAGTAGCAAGTTTATAGAGAAAAACCGCCTAAAGATTTTATTGGTAGTTGTTCTAGCGTTATTTCTAACTTATTCCAGAAGTTCCTGGGGTATGCTTAGTGTTATTGTTCTCATCTACGGTTTAAGAAAATCCAAAAAATTGATACCTCTTTTTTTAATCATTGTATTTTTGACCTACTTTGCCATTCCAAGAATACAAACAAGGATCTCTGGAATCACCGATCCGGCTGATTCCGCTCATTTCAGAATGATTTCCTGGTCTAACGCTTTGACAATATCTAAAGATAATATTTGGACTGGTGTGGGTTTTAATGCCTTTAAGAAGTCACAGATCGATTATGGCTTTGTTACTCCGGATACAGTCAAAGAACACAGCGCAACAGGTACAGATTCTAGTTTCTTACTGGTTTTAGCGACAACAGGAGTAGTTGGTATGCTGTTTTTTGTTATGGCGTATTTTTACCCCGTTTTTAGCAGTGGAAATATAATGATAGTTTCCATGCTTTTAGGACTTTTTCTACATACACAATTTGTAAATTCCTTATTCTATCCCCAAATAATGTTTGTATGGCTGTCGCTGGTTTCAACTGCAGACAGATTAAGGATCAAGAGCTAATCTGAATCCTTTTTATATTTAACATTTACTATTTCTGTTTTCGAATTTCCCGCTTCGTCTGTAGCTTTGACTTTTACTTGTACGTCACCTTCGTCAACTCCTAATAAAAATTCAAAAGTAAGATCAGGTTTTAAGACAACTAGTCTATTATTTATAGTGATTTTTGATTTTTCGCTAACACTTCCCTTAATGAGAATTCTTTTATTAAGGTTTTTAATGGTCTCCCCGTCTTTAGGTTCATTAATGGTGATATCGGGCTTTTTGTCATCCACTGTTATAACCTCTGTTTCCGAATTTTCACTTTTGTTACCATTCCCGTCAACCAACTTAGCAAATAAAGTATTACGTCCATCCATGAGCTGGATGTTTTCGAAAACAAATTTACCTTCCCCATCCGTTAATGTCTCGCCTTTTTCCGGGCCATTTAGATATAAAATAACCGTAGTACCTGACTTGGCGAAGCCTTCTATAGTAATTGTTTTTTGATTAGTCGCTTTGGGTAAATTATTAAATATGGGGGGACTCAAAGTCACTTGTACCGTCGGCCCCGTTTCGTTCCTGTGTATGGAAATGAAACCAAATAGAGCACCTATTTTTGGACCGAAAAAGTTAAACAGCAGTAACACGCCTATAATAAAAGCAAAAATACCCATAATACTAAACTTCAGTCTTTTCATTAACTCTTCCTCATGCTCTTTTTGCCGTCTGGTTTTTGCTTTATATTTTCTACTCATTTAAAAAGACCTCGTTTATGACAAGCTTTATTATACCTAAAAACTGGAGCCAGCGGTCGGGGTTGAACCGACGACCTATCCCTTACGAAGGGATTGCTCTACCACTGAGCTACGCTGGCTTGAAACCCCGGTGTTGTTACATTTTGGAGCGGGTGACGGGACTCGAACCCGTGATCTTCTCCTTGGGAAGGAGACGCTTTACCACTAAGCCACACCCGCATTAGCGTACTAATTATACCTTAATCAGGTTTATATAATAACCAAAAAGACCCCTACACCCAGTAAGGATCTTTATAATTTACAATTCAATTTTAAGAGGCGGTTAATTACGGAAGCACCAATGTTTGTCCCGAAACAATTAGCGCTTGTTGACCGTTCGCCAAAAATCCAATATCAGAGCTATTTGCATCAAGTATTTTGGTCCACTGCGAACCGTTTCCGTACCTTGCTTCTGCTATTTCCCATAGAGTGTCTCCTGTTTTGACCGTGTAGGAGCTACCGGAAATATCCCCCTCAGTGTAGTCTGTGGCTACCCACTGTGCAAAGACAGAAAATGATTCTCCTTCCATTCCCTCCTCTATGGTAGGTTCTGCTAGTTCTCCTCCGGTTCCTTGTCCGCTAAGCTCTTCTTTCTCGTCGTCACTTGCGTTAAATAGTTCTCTTATTCTTTCACCTAAAGATGTTGCTTGCTTGGCGCCATCCTCAACGTCACGTTCAGTGGCGCTGCTTTTGACATCCTGATCTACTGTATTACTTCGATTGAAATAGGAGTAAGTTGCAAATACTAAAGCTAGTACAAATAAACCACCAATGATAAGAGCCAATCCGTCGTTTGATCCAGGGCTGCTCTTGTTAATTTTTGCGTCTGCCATATACACCTCCAATTCTATCTTATCAGGGCTGTAACCCATAAACAAATACTCTCTTTTTTGGGCAGTGTTGGATGATTTTCAAAGTTGAAGGGCAGGTAAAGAAAATCTATATTTATTATAGCGCAATTTTTATTTTCTACCAGTCATCATTTATTTACAATGAAGTAACCGAACTGGCGGGATAGACGGGACTCGAACCCGCGACCTCCTGCGTGACAGGCAGGCGCTCTAGCCGACTGAGCTACTACCCCTTATTTATGCGAGCTTATGTTATCAGATAAGACTTTACATCGTCAATGAGCTACAATTCTACAACAATTACCGGTAATTTGCTAACTCATAAGAATAGCGTATATACTTACTTCATATGGCAAAAACTGATAGAAATGTAGAACGAAAAATATTTGGAGGAGCTAACTTTTTAGTAGTGTTGTGGACATTGATCTCTATTTTTAGGTTAAGTGCGGTTCTGGAAAAAAATCCCCTAGAGGCCATCATGACAGTTGATTTATTTGCCTATGTTTTACCATTATTATTCTTGGCAATTATAAATATCTTTATGGGCATCACTCTGTTTATTCCTCAGAAAAAGAACAAAATGTGGGTCATCTCAATACTCATCGTCTCAGTCACATTAGTTGCTCTTAATACTTTCCAACTTAAGATTGATAACACCCAAAGAGAGCTAGAAAATCAATCTGAAACTGTCGAATTTTAAATAACGTGCCAAAAACTTACAAATTCAGCAATAAAGAAATCGTTATTATGTTTAAGGAAATATTAGCGGCGATGGAGGTAAAAAGTTATAACTACTTTAGAATTCGTGCCTATCAAAACGTCATCACTGTTATCGAAGGACTGACCATGAGCGTTTATAATCTTTGGGAGAACAAAAGGCTGGATGAGATTCCCGGTGTAGGCGAGACGATAAAGGCTCACCTAGACGAGTTGTTTAAAACCGGCAAGGTAGTTGAGCATGAAGCCATTAGACACGATTTACCGGAAGGAATGTTTGCCCTGCTTGGTTTAAGAGGGATTGGAGCTAAGAAAGCCTTTAAATTAGCTACGGCATTTAGTTTGCTTAAAAGAAAGGGCGCTTTAGACAGGGTGGTAGAGGCAGCAGAGAAGCAAGAAATCCGTGAACTGGAAGGTTTTGCGGAGAAATCAGAGCAGCAGATACTTGCATCAGTCTCGGAGTTAAAGAAAACAAAACAAGAGAAAAAGCGCACTCAGCTCATAAAAGCCGAAGATATCTCGGTTCGTATAATTTCTTATTTGAAAAAGCATCCGGAAATTAAGGATGCCATTGCTTTAGGTTCCTTAAGAAGAAGGAATCCTACCATTGGAGACCTTGATATAGCCATAAAAACAACAAATGCGGAGGCAGCTATCAACTATTTCTTAAAATACTCGGAAATAGAGGAAGTATTAGTCAGTGGTGATAAAAGAGCTTCAGTGGTCTTGGCCAACAATATGCAGGTTGATATCAGGGTTTGTTCGCTTAAAAACTTTGGCTCAATGATCCAATATTTTACAGGATCGAAGGCACACAACATAGTCTTGAGAACGTATGCCTTGGCTAAAGGCTGTTCGTTATCCGAATACGGTATTAAAAAAGCTGGAAAACTGCACGAATTTTCCCATGAAGAAGATTTTTATAAATTCCTGGGTTTACCTCATATACCTGCGGAAATAAGGCAGGGGAAGCATGAGGTGGAGTTGGCCGTAAAAAACAAATTACCTAAATTGGTGGCAATAGACGAAATCCAAGGTGATTTGCATACCCATACGATAGCCTCCGATGGTGTAAGCACCCTCAACGAAATGGTACAAGAAGCTGTAAAACTTGGTTACCAATACATTGGTATCTCTGACCATACCCCCAGTATACAAAGTCGCGGCCTGGAAGAGGTAGAAAAGATCATAGAAAGTACCAGAGAAACCATTGATAAATTAAATGAGTCTCAGGATAAAATAAAAGTATTATATGGTTACGAAGTAAATATTTTTGCTGATTCCAGCCTATCACTGCCGGATAACCTTTTAAAAAAACTGGATTATGCCATTGGTAGTATCCACGGAGCCTTCAAACAAGATAGAGAGACCATTACCAAGAGGATGATAGCTGCTATTGAAAATCCTTATATAAATATTATCGGGCACCCGAGCGGCAGATTAATTAATGAGCGTGAGCCGTGCGATATAGACTGGCCTAAGTTTTTTGCTGCCATAAAGGGAAATGACAAAATTATAGAGATCAACGCTCAACCTGATAGACTGGATTTAGCGGAAGATCTAGTCAACGAAGCTATCAACCGCGGCATCGATCTTATTATCGGTACGGATGCGCACGTAGTTGATCAACTGCATTTTATGAGATACGGATTGGATGTGGCTCGTAGAGGGTGGTGCGAAACCGGGAATATAGCTAATACGCTTAACTTTGAAGATTTTACGGAACTACTAGCCAAAAACAACGCTCGTTAATGTAATCTATACTTTTTTTTAAAAAAGGGTAAAATATTTACAGAAGGGTTCCGTAAATCTATTTATTTTTGAAAGGATAGTTAATGAATGTACTTTTAATTTTATTGATCGCCCTTGGGGTGATGGTTGCTTTTGTCATAGCACTCTATAACTCTCTTCAACGATTGAAGGTGCGAATTAAAGAGGCTTGGAGTCAGATCGACGTGCAGCTAAAAAGAAGGGTTGATCTGATCCCCAATCTTGTAGAGACCGTGAAAGGCTATGCTTCTCACGAAAAAGAGGTATTTGAGAAAGTAACAAAGGCCAGAACGGCGCTGATGGGGGCAACAAACGCCAAAGAAGCCGGGGAAGCTGATAACATGCTTACCGGAGCTTTAAAGAGTCTGTTTGCTGTAGCAGAAGCATATCCTGAGCTAAAAGCTCAAGAAGGATTCATGAATCTGCAAAAGGAATTATCTGACACCGAGGACAAGGTAGCCTACTCAAGACAGTTTTATAACAGTGTTGTGCGTGATTATAATCAAAAGATCGTTGTCTTTCCAGCTAACATAATCGCGTCTTTCCTTGGTTTCAAGCAGGAAGAGTTTTTTGAAGCAGAGGAGAGCGAAAGAGAAGCTGTCAAAGTAGATTTCAAAAAGTAATTGCCTAACATATACGATCATATACAGGTTAACAAGCGGAATTCCATCATTGTTATGGTAGTTTTTATATTGCTTGTTTCCCTAATGGGTTATTTTTTTGGTGAACTTTTTGATCCCGGATTTGGTCTTAGCTACGTAGGTTTTGCCTTGATCTTCTCAGGTATTATGACCTATATTTCCTACTATAATTCGGATAAGCTTGTCTTAGCCATCTCCAAAGCAAAAGGGCTGTCTTATGAGCAAAATCCCTATGTACACAACCTCGTTGATAACATGTGTATTGCTTCGGGCTTGCCAAAACCCAAGATATATTTAATAAATGATACTGCTATGAATGCTTTTGCTACGGGTAGAGATCCCAAACACGCAGTTTTGTGCTTTACTTCCGGTATTATTGACGGTTTGGAAAAGAGAGAGCTGGAAGGTGTGATAGCGCATGAACTTTCCCACATACAAAATTATGATGTAAGGTTTATGTCGATCGTCTCTGTTCTGGTGGGTACGGTCACTTTGATGGCGGACTTTTTCACTAGGGGTATGTTTTATGGTGGAAGAAGAAGGCGTAGTTCTCAAGGTTCGGGGATAATTATGCTTATTGGTATTATTCTCATCATTCTCAGCCCCATAATTGCTACTTTGATCAAGCTTGCTGTGAGCAGAAATAGGGAATATTTGGCTGATTCTAGTGCTGCCATGATGACCAGATATCCGCAAGGATTGGCAAACGCCCTCAAAAAGCTGTCCAAGGATCAGGAAATATTGGAAGTAGCCAACGGAGCCACCGCGCATCTCTATATTTCCAGCCCCCTAAAAAGTAAGAAATTTTCTAGTTTATTTAATACGCACCCACCCATAGAGGAACGAATTCAACGCTTAGAAAGTATGTAGGGTTGGGATATAATGATTAAGATGACAAAGAAAAAGATGACAAGGGAAGAGGTCTTGCATGTTGCCGATCTATGTAACTTGGAATTAAGCGAAAAAGAAATCGAAAAGTTAGCCGTTATGTTAACCGATACTTTGGGTTACATTGAAATTCTCAAAGAACTGGATACAAAAGATGTCAAGGAAACCTATCAGGTTACGGGCATGACAAATATTTTCCAGGAAGAAGAGGAAACTTCTACCACACTAACCCAAGAAGAAGCCTTGTCTAACGCCCGGGAAGTTATAAAGGAAATGTTTGCTACAAAGGCCGTTTTTGAGAGATAACATGAAAAAATTCAATGAATATAATATTCCGGAAGCCATTGAAGGATTAAAAACCGGGAAAATTACTTCCACAGAAATAACTCAGGCATGCTTGCAAAAAATTGAGCAAGTTGATCCCAAAATAAAGGCATTTGTGGTAACTACCAAAGAGCTAGCCCTAAAAAAAGCTCAAGAAGCCGATGAGATGATTACCAAGCATGGAGAAGGGGCCTGGGATAAAAAACCTCTTTTGGGTTTACCCTATGCTTGTAAGGACAACTATTCCACAAAAGGAGTACAGACAACAGCCTCATCCAATGTCTTAAAAGGCTATGTACCACCTTTTGACTCTACAGTAGTAAAAAGGCTGAATGAGGCAGGCGCAGTGTTACTTGGTAAGACCAATATGGATGCCTTTGCGCATGGTTCCAGTACGGAAACCTCAGATTTTTTTGATACTAAAAATCCCTTTGATCTTAGTAGAACACCCGGTGGTTCTTCCGGAGGTTCCGCAGCGGCAGTGGCGGCAAACATGTGTATTTTTGCGGTGGGTAGCGAAACTGCCGGCAGTATTAGGGGTCCTGCCGCCTGGTGTGGTGTTACGGGATTAAAACCGACATATGGAAGAGTTAGTAGATACGGAATAGTGGCCATGGCATCTTCAACGGACTCACCCGGTCCTCTAACCAAAACAGCAAAGGGTGCAGCCCTGGTTTTGCGGGTCATTGCCGGAAAGGATCAAAACGATGCCACAACCTCGCAGGAGGAAGTTTCCGACTATTTTCTACAGGTAGAAGATTACAACCTGGCGGGATTAAAGATAGGCAAGCCAAGATCTTATTTTGAGATTGATCTGGAGCCGAAAGTGAAGCAAAAGGTTGAAGACTCCCTGAAAGTATTTGAAAAGCTAGGTGCAGAGATTGTTGACATGGATCTGATTGCTCCAAAATACTCTATAGCCGTTTACACTATTTTGCAAAGATCGGAAGTATCTTCAAATTTAGCCAGGTTGGACGGTATAAGATATGGAAATCCACGCACGGAATTTGGTTTTGAAGCTAAAAAAAGGATGATGTTGGGAGCTTACGCTTTAAGTGCAGGGTACTACGACGCTTACTACGCAAATGCCCAAAGAGTGCGTACACTGCTTATCGAAGACTTAAAGAAAGCCTTTTCTGAGGTAGATCTGATTGTTGGTCCAACGATGCCGTCCGTAGCTATGAAGTTAGGAGAATCTGAAAAGTCTCCTATGTTTGGTGAGTTAATGGATGTTTTAAACGAACAGAGCTCTATTGCAGGTATTTGTGGCGTTTCTATACCCTGCGGGTTAACTCAAGGACTGCCGGTTGGTGTCATGTTGATGGCCAAAATGTTCGAAGAGGAAAAGGTTTTAGGTGCTGCACATGCTTTTCAAAGAGAAACCGATTATCATAAAGATATTTACAGTATTAATTTAACGGATTCTCCGATTATCATATAGGAGGTTTTATGAAATATGGAAATATAGCTTTTGTTGTCGCCGTACTGCTGCTAGTGGTGGCTTCCATCATTATTGGCAACTTATTTTTTTCGAAGATATTAGGCATTGACGTAGAGAGCTTGCCCCCATTCTTAAAATTTGTCGTCCACTCAATAGGAGCCGTATTTGTAGGCTATGTGGTGATGAAGCTTTTTAGGAAATAAGGTATTATGTTTAATTTGTTTAACATATTCGGACAACCGCGATATAAGGGACAACCCACTTTAGGAACGGTGAGAGTGGGCACGAAAAGTACCATAGAGGCAGAGTGGCGTAATATAAATGTGCTAGTTACCGGGAAACAGCCCAGTCAGTTGAGGCAAGCCTTGATCTCTGCAGATAAGACGCTGGACAATGCCCTTAGAGATGTTGTTGTGGGTGAAAATATGGGCGAAAGGTTAAAAAATGCCAGAACCAAGTTTGACAGGGATCTTTATGACAAAATCTGGAAAGCCCATAAAATGAGAAATGCCTTAGTTCACGAAAGCGGCTATGAACCTCCACACCACATGATACTAAAGGGTATCGGTGATCTAAAAAGAGCCTTATTAAGTTTAGGTGTGAGAATATGATAAATGTTTTTGCTCTCTTAAAATCTACGACAAAAGAGGATCTTAAGCCTATTGCCGGGCCAATATTAGCACTTATATTGTTCTTTATCATAGGGGTATTTTTATTTCCCAAACCCTCTAAGATCTACCGTGAAGGGGTTTTGAGATCATGCAGCTGTTTAGGAATAAAAGCCGCACCAAGAACAACCAAAGGCTCCCTAGTGGGTGACGAATACTGCTTAGGTATTCCTTTTAGGTGTGAGAGGCAAGATTTACTTAAACAGCTCAAAGAACAGGGTAAGCTATATGAGTAAGGATTTGCAGGGTAAATACAAATTAGTCCTTGGTTTGGAAATACATCTACACTTACAGACGGACAGGAAGATGTTTTGTAGATGCAGTGCCGATATTTATGAGGAAAAACCCAATACTCATACTTGTCCGACCTGCTTGGGATTACCGGGTGCCTTGCCTGTGCCAAATCCCGAAGCAGTAAGAAAAACACAGTTATTAGGTCTGGCACTTAATTCCCGGCTTCAGAACGAGTCAAGGTTTGATAGGAAACATTATTTTTATCCGGATCTACCCAAAGGTTATCAAATAAGTCAATATAAGCACCCCATGTGCTTAGGAGGTTTTTTAAAACTGGAAAACGGTGTTAAGGCAAAAATAGAACGTGTGCATTTAGAGGAAGATACCGCCAAATCTCTGCACGAGGGAGACAAAACCTTGGTCGACTTTAATATGAGTTCCATGCCTTTGGTAGAGATTGTCACGGAACCAATTTTTAATGATCTATCTGAGGCTGTTGAGTTTGCCAAAAAAGTACAGTTAATTGTCAGAGAACATATCTTTGGTACAGCCGATATGGAAAAAGGGCAGATGAGACTCGAACCAAATATTTCTTTAAGAACCGAAGAGATGGCAGCCAAAAATGAGCTTCCTGCTTATAAAGTTGAGATCAAAAATATTAATTCTTTCAAGTTTATGGAAAAAGCTGTTATGGCTGAGATTAAAAGACAGAGGGAATTACTGGATCAAGGAATTACACCTATTCAGGAAAACAGAGGTTATGTGGAGGAAGAAAAAGCTACGGTTGGCCAGAGAGATAAGGAACATGCTCATGATTACAGATACTTTCCCGAACCTGACATACCGCCTATGGTTTTCTCGGAGAGCTATCTCAAGAGCATTCAAGAAGAATATGAAAGGATTAGAGAAGAAACGCCCACAGCTAAGAAAACCAGCGTTCTGGAAAATCTAAATTTAGAGGAAGATTTAAAGAGACGTCTCATGAACGAGCTAAGTTATACAAATACCTCTACCATCTTGGCTTTGGTCGAAGAAGGTTACAAAGCAAAAAAAATAGCAAACTTATTTCTAAATAGACCGGAATATAGAGAAATGACATTAGAGGAGGTTGTGAAAAAACTTAAACAGGAAAAAGGTAAAATATCCGATGAGAGTGAACTTAAAAAAGTTGTGCAGAAGATCTTGGAAGAAAATAAAGATGCGGTTGTCTCCTATAAAAGTGGGAAGGATAGCGCATTACAGTTTTTAATAGGCATGGTCATGAAAGAAACAAGAGGCAAAGCAGACGCTGGTATAGTAAAGGAAATGTTGTTAAATCAGCTTAAATAACTCCTCATCAAAGACATTATTCTAAAAATTTATATCTGTTAATATAAGATGGTATGGAATTGAAGTTCGATCCGGAAAATCCCAAGTACGAATATATCACCACACAAGAAAAGGCAAAGAAAGCTCTAGAATCCTTATCTAAGGAAAAAATTATCGGCGTTGACATAGAAGCCAATAGCCTTGATCCTTACACAGGCACATTATTTTTAATGCAGTTGGGTACTTCGGAAATCTCATATTTATTGGATGCTAGAAAAATAAAGCTAAAAGAATTGCCTCTGTTCAAAGAAATAATGGAAGATCCTAAAAAGATCAAGATCCTCCAGAACGCTAAGTTTGACTACGCTTATTTAAAGATAAAAACAGGTGTAGTGATCAATAATGTTTACGATACTATGCTGGCCGAAGGAATTATCACGGCTGGATTCAACGAAGTCAAGCGCTTGGATGCCATTGCCGGCAGAAGGGTTAAAGAAGGCATAATGACCAATAAGAAAAAGTTACAAAGATCCTTTGAGCGCTTGCCAAGAAATGCCCGATTTTCCGAGGAGCAATTAAAGTACGCAGCTATAGATACTCTAGTCTTATTTCCTATTATGGAGGAGCAGATAAAGGTTATTCGCAAAGAAAACTTATTAAATATAGCCAAACTGGAGTTTGCCACAGCCCCAGTAGTGGCAGAAATGGAACTGAAAGGGGTTTTTATAGATACAAAAAGATGGCGTGAAATCTTAGCAGACCTGCAGATCAGAAGAGATAAGTTAGCCAAAGAATTTCAGGAGGCGGTACGTCCTTACTACAACACCTCACAAATAGGTTTATTTGGCGGTATGGCCGATGCCATCAATCTTAACAGCAGCGTGCAGTTGATGGACTTATTTAACAACCGTCTGGAATTGAGTCTACCGTCAACGGGCGACGGCATTTTATCAAGAGAACATCACCCTATTGTAAAAATCCTGCGGAATTACCGTACTTACGAAAAACTACTCTCTACTTATGGTGAAAAGTTACTAAAAAAAATTAATCGGAAAACAGGTAGGATCCACCCTGAATTTCTGCAAATTCGTACTGCTACCGGAAGATTTGCTTGTAACAATCCTAATTTGCAGAACATTCCCAGAAATTCGGAAGAAGCACCCTTTAGGGAATGTTTTAACCCTGCTGAAGGTTATAAGCTGGTAGTTGCAGACTATTCTTCTTTTGAAATGAGAATTTTAGCTGATCTATCCGGTGATAAAAAAATGATCAATGCACTTAACGAAGGATTAGACATTCACTCTTACACCGCTTCGTTGATGTTTAATAAGCCGTATACAGACGACTTCAAAAAGCAATTCCCTGAACTTAGGCAAGTTGCTAAACCTATTGGCTTTGGATTAATGTACGGTATGGGAGCTGTTGGTTTGGTTTCGCAGGTGTATAACTGGACCGGTAGAGAAATAACCGTGCGGGAAGGGGATGATCTAATACGCAGATACTTTGCTAGTTACCCGGGAGTAAAATATTTTTTGGAACGAAGTGCTAAAGAGGCTATAAGAAAGGGCTGGAGCATTACACGAGCGGGAAGAAAAAGATGGTACAGGCTGCCCGATAAACTAGATCCCGACTACAATAGAAAATTATCCGCAATTCAGAGGGAAGCTAAGAATCACCCAATTCAGGGTACAAATGCGGATGCTATCAAATACGCTCTGGTGTTTGTTTTTGACCATATAAAAAAAGAAGATATTGATGGTGCCATAGTCTCAACTGTGCATGACGAAATAGTTTGCGAAGTCAGAGATGATCAAGCTGACGATTTTGCTAAGGTTTTATCGAGCGAGATGGAGCGTGCAGGTGAGTTATTTTTAAAGAAAGTGAAAGTGGAGTCAGTGCCTTTTGTGGGCGATGTTTGGGAGCACTAGATACACTATAGGTTGTAGCTATGAGCACGTTGTGATAAAATTCCCCTAACCTAAGAATATGAGTAAAAGAAGGAGAGGAAGATGCCTGATTTATTGATGGGAATTTCAAGGTTTGCCTTAGCACTAGTTGTATTTTTTGCGCTGCTCGCAGCTATAGGTTTAAGCATGGTGTTAAAGACCAGCATATGGCGAAAGGGGAGATGGGTTGGTCCATGGCTCCGTGAGTGGGTGGAAGATTATGACAGTGCTGTTAAGCTAGGTGCAACTTATGACCCTAGGGAGGCAGACCCGGATTCCACCCAACCAAACCTACGTCATGCTATCTTAGGACCTTTACCTGAAACTAGAAATGCCTCAATGCTTCAAGATGAGTTAGAAAGACGTGAAGCTTTTCTGGCATTACAAGCTTCTCAGCGAGCAAGGTTAGAGAACTTGTTGCTATTTGAAGAAGCGGTTATTAGGTGGTTCAAAAAGGAACATTCTCCCGCGTGGAAGTTTTGGAGATTAGTTGAGGTTTCGTTTGAGGACGGCTTTTGGAGTACAAACCTCAACCCTGTCTTGAATTTCCAGGAATACAAGTTATGGACGTGTGGTCATGAACTAACTCAGGTGTCACTTACCATAACAATATCTGGATGGGATCTGTATGTATCCACTAAAAACGATGCGTACTTTGAGACCATCTATGATCTCGCCAAGTCTTCTGATAAATTTTGGGTAACGGGTGTAATGCGAGTAGGGTGAACTACGTAGGGATTGTCTTCCAGTTTGTATAATGGAGATGATCCCTTCTTTTCCCCCACAACTTGTTAGCAAACCTATTGACTGAGTGCTAAACCGTGATATACTTTTCACATGGTTTTATGTCACAGATGCGGGCAACGTCCGGCTAAGATTCCCTTTAATAAAATTATCGAAGGCAGACAAGTTTATATGGCACTATGTGAGGTGTGCCATAAGGAAGTTGTGCAAGAAACCTCTACCAAAGCCTCAAAATTGGACAAATTTGGTCGTGATCTTACTGAGATGGCAAAAGAAGATAAGCTGGACCCTGTTATCGGTAGAAAAGACGAAATCGAAAGAGTAATACACATACTTTCCCGAAGAACAAAAAATAACCCCGTTTTAATAGGTGATCCCGGTGTAGGGAAAACCGCTATAGTAGAGGGTTTAGCCCAAAAAATAATTAATAGCAAAGTTCCCGAACCTCTAAGGGGAAAAAGGGTTTTTGCTTTGGACATGGCCAGCATCATTGCCGGCACCTCTCACCGAGGGATGTTCGAAAGCCGCCTAAAAGATATCATAGATGAAGTCATAGAAGCTTCGGGGCAGATAATTCTTTTCGTGGATGAACTACATACAGTTGTGGGTACAGGTTCAGCTGAGGGCGCTATGGACGCCGCTAATATTTTAAAACCTGCCTTAGCCAGGGGAGAGTTACAGATGGTAGGCGCTACAACCATTGATGAATATAGAAAATATGTAGAAAAAGATGCTGCGCTGGAAAGAAGATTTCAACCTATTATGGTCAATGAACCCACAGCAGAGGATACCGTGGCTATTATTAAAGGATTAAGAGAGCGGTATGAAAAACATCATCAGGTGATTATTACAGATGAGGCCATTAAAACAGCTGTAAAACTTAGTGACAGATATATTAGTGATAGATTTCTTCCGGACAAAGCCATTGATCTGATCGACGAGGCTTCTGCGCTGGTTAGACTCTCATCCATTAGAGAGCCTGCAAATCTCAAGGAGGTAGAAGAAGAGCTCGTTGAACTAAACGAAAAAATTAGAAAAGAAAAAGATGAGGAGAGAAAAACCCAGCTAGAGGAGGAAAAAGCCAATGTAGAAAAAGTGAAAGCAGAGCTTTATGAAATATGGACGAAAACTAAGCTGGAAGACATACCGGAAGTTACAGAAGACGCAGTTATTAAAGTAGTCTCTCGAGCAACAGGTATCCCTTTAGAAAAACTCAGTGTTAAAGAAAAAGAACGACTGTTGAACATGGAGAAAAACATTCATAAGAGAATTGTTGGCCAAAATGAAGCGGTGTCAGTGGTTTCAGAGGCCATTAGAAGGGCCAGAAGCGGCTTAAAGGACCCAAACAGACCGATTGGTACTTTCTTGTTCTTAGGACCCACCGGAGTAGGTAAAACAGAGTTATCAAAAGTCCTAGCCGAAGTTTTATACGGCGATGAGGATCTTATTGTCCGCTTGGATATGAGCGAATACATGGAAAAACACTCAGTAAGCAAGCTTATTGGGGCTCCCCCCGGCTATATTGGTTATGATCAAGGTGGCCAACTTACGGAAATTGTACGCAGAAAGCCTTTTTCGGTTATTTTGCTGGACGAAGTAGAGAAAGCCCATCCGGAAACGTTCAACGCGCTGTTACAGATCATGGAAGACGGCAGGCTCACCGATAGTAAAGGACGTACTGTCGACTTTAAGAACACTATTTTGATCATGACCTCTAATGTAGGTTCAGAGTTGCTGAGAAGGTCAGAGATTGGCTTTAATGTTGAGAAAAAAACTCAAGAAGACAGCAGGATCGATTTTGAAAAAAGGATCAAATCTATCTTAAAAGATTCATTTAAACCCGAATTCCTAAATAGAATTGACGAAATAGTCATTTTCACTAATTTAACTAAACCGCAAATTAAACAAATTGTGAAAAACATGCTGGTGCAAGTACAGAAGCGTTTGGATGAACACGAGGTAAAGCTTCATGTTAACGATAAAGCCATTGAATATTTTGTAGAAAAAGGATTTGATACGGAATACGGCGCTAGGCCGTTAAGGCGGTTGATCCAAAAAGAACTGGAAAATGTTCTATCGACGAGACTAATTTCAGGTGATTTAGTGAGTGGATCGGAAGTCGATGTGGGAGTGAAGAAAAACACTTTGGATATCAATGTAAAACTAAAGGCTGCAGTAAAATCATAATATTGCATCAAATATACAATTTTGCTACTCTTACAACGTTATGTCCCGGAAAGATCAAGAAAATCCTCAAGAAGAGGAGAAATTAGAGGATAAAGATGCTGCTGAGGAAGTAGAGGATGAGGATGTAAAAGAAGAAATTACCGCTGAGCCAGATCCGCAGATAGAACAAATTACTAAAAAAGAGGAAAAGGATCTTCTAAAAGAAGAAAAAGCAGAAATCCCTGATTTTAGAGCTGGGGATACAGTGAGGGTGTATTTCAAAATTATTGAAGGTGATAAAACAAGGATCCAACCGTACGAAGGTATAGTGATCGCTAAAAAAGGCAAAGATGTCTCGAAGACATTTACCGTAAGGAGAATTGGTGCCGACGGCATTGGCGTGGAAAGAATATTTCCGTTGCATTCTCCAAACATTACCAAGCTGGAGATAAAAAGAAAAGGTAAGGTGAGAAGAGCTAAACTTTACTATTTACGAAAAAAGAAAGGTCGTGCTGCCGTAAAGGTAAAAGAAAGAGTAAAAGCAAAAGGTACCGCTAAGTAGCTCTCAATACAATATAAGTATTTAAAAGGTTATTTTTCCCGTCAGAGTCAAACGTAGATACTAGCTTGAGGTTATTTTTTTTAAATATTTCCGAGATCTTTTTAGTTTCATTTTCTGAATAAATATGTACGTATCTTTTATCAGTAGAATCGCCCCACCCATAGTAAAAATCGTTTTCCTGCAAATCTTTGGCTGTTTCAGCTTTTTCAAATCTCTCATCGGCGTTTAAATTCCAGAATGTTAGGATTAAAAGACCGTTTCTGTGAACCAGTTTACACAGATTAGTAAACCAAGCTAACCTGAAATCATTTCCCGGAATATGATGTGTTATACCAAAGGATACTACTAGATCATATTTTTCCTCAACATTTTGCAGATCCAAAAAAATATCATGGCTATTAAATTTTGCCAAAGGATATTTTAATAATGCTTCTACTAGGAAGTAATCATTATTGTCGAGTCCTAGATAATCTACTTCTTTTTCCAAGAAATTTGTTAAAAATGCATAAAATCTGGCGTTTCCGCAACCAAGATCTAGAGTAGATAGCTTGCTTTTACCCTCGAAATTATCATTTATTATGGGAATAAGCTTATTCCAGCCCGGCCAGGGATTTTGACGTGTTTTAGAGAATTCCTCTGCGTGTTTCTTATAAAATATTCTGTTATTTTTTAATATCTCATCTATTTTTGCACCATCCATTTGTTAAATTATCTCATTAAAGTAGACAAATGCATCTTATGGTATTAGAATAGTAAAATGCCGTTATATCCATTCAGAGAAGGTGACCCTCAGGATATAGAAGCAATGAGTAAAGCTTTAACTGGTAAAAGTAGAGAAGAAATTAAAGAATCAGGGGAAAAACCGGTTCTAGATACAGAAGCTAGCAAAGGAGCAACAATGTCCAGCACGGATATTGAAGCTGTTAGAAAAGCGGAAAGTCCTGGAGATACTGTAGACAGGCTTGCTGAGGGTAAAAAAGTTGAAGATAAGGTAGAGGAGTCGCACGAGGAAGGAAATTTAGAAGAAGAATTTAAACTACCTTACGCTGCTTAAGGAATATCTTAGTGTTACAATCCCAATAGTCTATGAAAAATAGAAAGGACTATAAGAAGTCTGTTAAAGAAAATGCGGGTGTCTATAAATCTGTAATAACAGGCTTGTCGAAAAAAAGCCACGCCGGCAATGATGAGGTCTTAAAAATCATGCAAAAGAACCCTGATCATCAGGGTAATCCCCTTTCGAAAAGCGAAATATTGTACGCATACCAAAAGTTGAAAAAGGAAGATCAGATTAAACTTTCCAAGTCTCAGGAAAAAAATTTCTACAAAAATGTTCGAAAAAAAACAACGCGCACAATATCCGGAGTTACGCCGGTAACCGTACTCACTAAACCCTTTCCTTGCCCGGGAAAATGCATTTTTTGTCCTAATGACGTAAGAATGCCTAAAAGTTATTTAGCGGACGAACCTGGCGCCCAGAGAGCGGAGACAAATCATTTTGACCCTTATTACCAGACATACAACAGATTAGTAGCTTTAAAAAACATTGGACATCCCACAGATAAAGTAGAATTGATCATTTTAGGCGGAACCTGGAGTCATTATCCGGAAAGCTATCAGATTTGGTTTGTGAAAAGATGTTTTGATGCTATGAACGACTTTGGTAAGAAGAAAAACCCGGAAATCCTGGAAGTAAAAACCAAAAAACCACTAAATAAAAGTCTTCTAGAAGAAATTAAAGGAGAGGCTATGAAAAAGACTTATAACCAAGTTATTGCCAAAGCGCTGATCACCAAGATCACTGATACGCAGGAAGAAACATCCTCTTGGTCCGATCTCTATATATCTCAAAAACTAAACGAAAAAGTAAAAACAAGATGTATAGGCTTAGTTGTAGAAACCAGACCTGATGAAATTACAGAGGACGAGGTTATGAGGATCAGAAAACTTGGAGGCACCAAAGTACAAATTGGTATTCAAAGCTTGGACGATAAAGTTTTAAAACTAAATAAACGAGGACATGACTCCAGACAAACTAGAAAAGCTGTTAATTTACTTAGGCAGGCAGGCTTTAAAATACACGCCCACTGGATGCCTAACTTGTATGGTTCGAACGTAAAAAAGGATCTGGCTGACTTTAAAAAGGTATTTTCTGATGAATCCATTAGACCCGACGAATTAAAAATATACCCCTGCTCCTTGATCGAAAGTGCAGAATTAATGAAATATTACAAAAACGGTGTGTGGAAACCTTATACAGAGGAGGAATTGCTGAAGTTGTTAAAAAAAGTAATGTTAAACGTACCAAAATACTGCAGAATAACCAGAATGATACGTGATATTCCCGGAACGGATATTGTAGTTGGCAACAAAAAGACTAATTTTAGACAGATTGTTGAGAAATCGCTGGATAGAGAAGGGAAAAGCTCGGTAGACATTAGAGCACGTGAGATTAGAGGTAAAGTAGTAAGCTTTGAGGATTTGAAAACCAAAACAACCCATTACAAAACTACTATCTCAGATGAGTATTTCATCGAATATGTGACAGAAGATGATGAGATTGCGGGATTTCTAAGACTTTCTTTGCCAACAATAAAGAGTTTTGTTAAAGAACTAGGGGACTCTGCCCTTATTAGAGAAATACATATTTACGGGGAAAGTATTGAGCTAGGTACCAAAAAAACAGGTAAAGCCCAGCATATTGGTCTAGGGAAAAGTTTAATAAAAATGGCAGAGGGCATCTGCAAAAAAAACGGTTTTAACAGACTTGCTGTTATTTCTTCTATAGGAACACGGGAGTATTATGAGAAAAACGGATTTTCTAAAATAAGAAGAGGGAAGTTTTATCAGCACAAAATCTTATAGAGTTAGCTAGGAAAAAAGAAAAGGACGCAGTTTGTGGAAATGACTGCGCCCTATTGGGCTACTTCATGGTCAAGATGACGAATTCCGAATTTTGGAAAACGTCTTCGCGAATTGCCAAATACCCAGGTTCATCTGTGATGGTTGTGCCGTTGATGAGTACGCCAGTGAGTGCGCTTTCCTTACCCACACCAGCTTCAAAGCGCGTGAGGTATGACGTGTCTATGTGTCCTCTCGGTAGTTCATAGAAGAACGATAGCCATACACGATTTGCGGCAAATCCTGCGGCAAATCCAACCACCAAAGCTACTATGAGAATCAGCAGCAGCCAATATCTGAGTCTGATCATTCCTCCTCCTTTTCTGACTGGTCCCAGTTGTTGATGTGCCAATCACCACTATCGTAAAACACACCACGCGTTGGTTCATACTCACATTGTGGACAAAAGGGTACGTGTATGATCTTCGCGCGACCATCTCCGGCTAGAGGCATGTTTAGGTCTTTAGGAAGTCGATGTGATAATGTCACTGTACTAGATTCCACATCGTTTCCGCACTCGTGTATCCACCTTTCGTCGTCCTCGGGTCTTTCGCTTTCACTAATCACTAGATAGGTTTCTACTTCATCTACTGTGATTAAGCCTCCGCCAAAACGCTTTTTATTCGACATTGATCTCTCCTTTGCTATTAGTATCTGATGATATTCTATTTAGCTGTCGACATTCTACCCCATATTTTATGCCAGGACAAATTGCAATTATTAGCGGACTGTTGTGTGTGCTAAACTTCGAATATGGCTGAAAGATACAAGGTTATCCCGAGAACTGGATGTTTTGTGTTTTATAAAAATGAGGTTCTATTGATGAAAGCTAGCACTAAAAAGGCGTGGGAAGGATATTATAATCCTTTGGGTGGGCATGTAGAAAAAGGTGAAAGTGTTATCGAAAGTGCGGAAAGAGAAATAATGGAGGAAGCAAGTTTAGAAGTAAACAATACCGTGCTTAGAGGTATTCTTCATTCTACGGGCTTCTTTGGGGCTGATGTTATGCTGTTTATAACCTCAAGTAAAGCAGATTCTAAAAGTGTTAAATCTAACGATGAGGGTGAACTAATTTGGGTAAAAATAGATGAAATTGAAAATTTTAAACTATTAGAAGATGTTAAACCTATTGTGAAGCATGTTCTGGAAATGGATAGGGACAAAATTTTTGTGGGTATTTCCGAGTACGATGGGCACGATAAGCTTATTTCTCTGGATATTAATATTAACTAAATTTAATCTCGTCTCTTGTACGCCACTGCCTATCCTTTTTGGACTTAAACCTCTCTGTTAAATGCTCTTCCCCTACGTAAACTTCTACCAGCAATCTGGGTATGAGTATTTGGTTTCGATCTCTGTCAAATTCAAGCTTATAGAGTACCCTAGCTCCTATGTAGTCGTTGGCTAAACTTAAATGTTCTTTTAAAACCCTTCGAATAGTGCTATCCAGATTTTCACCTTTTCTTATTTTGTCTGCAAAAATACTTGTGCCTTCTTCAGAAGAATACTTAGTAAATCCCTTTTCAGGGCTTTCGAGCTCGTAAATATATGGTTTTACAAAAACCTTTCTACCAGGATTTTCTAGATTAAAATTACTGTAGTTGATAATTTTTTGTGGTTTTTTGTAGTATTTATAGAAATTATCAGGTATTAACCCCACGTCATATTTTGAGACAAACATTTGCATGTTATCTGCCACTTGATAATTGAACTCGTCCAGTGAGTCATAGGTATTGAAGTTTATAAAGTGATTGATAAGGTGTTCGTTAACTATGTGCACAGCATTGTCCTCGTCTTGGGCATAAAAAATATTACTATTTTGCAGGACAAAAATTGGCTTAAGTCCCTTTTTGTTAAAAGCTCTTTCTACATTTTCGTTCAATTGCATGTTCGCAACAAGAAGCAGATAAGGATCTGTGGGTAAATAGCATTCTAGGTCAACACTAAATAGCTTGATTTTCTGTAAGTGTGATGCAGTTCTTAACATAATTACGGTGGTATTATCAGTTAGTTGGGTTTTTAAGGTTGTCTCCTCGGGTGTGAAGGTCAAAAGAGGTTTCATCGGAAGCTTTTCATAAATGATAGTAGATACATTTTTATGGTCATTATCTTGGAGTATTCCGACACCTTCCATTTCGTTTATAGTAGATATTAGCTGTTCGAAGTCATTTTGTGATAGTGGGTTATTGTTTTTTCGAATGTAATAGGTTAGATTTTTCATAGTCTTGGCGCGTATGTTGATTATAGCTCATTTAAAAAAAGCACCCCCAAAAATGTTTCTCTGAGGGTGCTGGTAAACCAGCGATGGTTTAGTACGTCCTACGCCAGTTCAAAAATGCGTCGCGGTTCAAATACTTTGCACTCAAGGTTGCCAGGAACATGCTCGTAGTAGCAATGGCCGCATGCACACAGTTTGAAAAGTTCTTTGTAGCCTTCTTCCTGTGTCATAAAGAGAGCAAACTGCTCGTCAGTGAGTTTGTTGGCTAAGGCTTCCCAGAACCAATGGTCAAAGTGCAGTGGGTACCACTTTTCTTTCCCGAAATCGTCGATATGGGATCTTGAAGCACCGTAACCCTGACCGAGGAAAAGCTGTCTGGAACTTGTACTCATAAAGAACCAGTGGGATGGATGTTTGCAGTAATGGTAGTGTACATCCCTTTCCAGACAGTCCTCAACGTCGTGTCTGAGGTTGTACGCCCAAGGACGCTCGCCTGCCTCCGAGAGAAAGTAGAAGTCGCGAGCTATTCGATGGGGACCCCTGATCCTGACAATCTCACCAAAGTACTCCAGAATCTCAAGCAAATGGTTCTCATGGAATTCCCTGTGTCCTTCAAGGACAATATGGTTGTCACCTTTTCGGTTGTGTACAACCAGATGAGTACCCGCCTCGATAGTGAGATCCTCATCCCAGTGTTCGCAGGATTTAACCCTGCCAAACCAAGTCCTACCATCCTTCTCGTAGTGCTCCAATAACAATGGTTCCATCTCTGTCCTCCTTTCGGACATTGAGATTGACAAGTTCCTTGATTTCAGGAACTAAGAACTGGGTACTACAACACATTCCTTATTTTTCTTATTCTTGGCGATTTTAACGCCTTGGTTGAGCAAATTATACTATAAGTTAGTTGTTAGAGCAATACATTTTTAAAGGGTATGTTTCTATTAACTCCCTATTATGTTATATGGGATTCGCATTTTCCCGTAAATAAAACAAAAAAAGCCGCGTAACGACTCTTCTTGCGAAGGAAATACTTCCTTCCCAACTGCGTAATACCGCCGTACCAGAATTGTGCCTATGTTTACTAGTCTTGGTGAGGGCGGAGGGGATCGAACCCTCGACACCCTGGTTAAAAGCCAGGTGCTCTGCCACTGAGCTACGCCCCCAAGGACTAAGTAAATTAATCTCGCTTTACCAGATGTATTGTAATTCTACAATATAAGAGCATTAATTAAGCAAAAGGACTTTGGAATTATACTAAAATATTAGCTCTAATCAAAACCGTGTTAGACACTTTTACTCTGCTATGGGCAGAGTGAAATAGAAAGTTGAGCCCTCACCAGGCACACTCTCAACCCAGATACGCCCGCCGTGGGCGTCGATGATCTTTTTACTGATGTATAAACCCAAGCCCATACCATAATCCATCTCCAAAGCCTTTTTAACCCTATAAAACTTTGAAAACAACTGTTCTATGTATTCCTCAGGTATACCTCTACCTTGGTCTTTCACCGCTATCTCAATAAAATCATCTTTTTTGTTCAAGACAACCTCCACCTTACCTTCCTTGGTGTATTTAATAGCGTTTTCGATGAGATTTTGCAAAACGATTTTTAATTTGGAAATATCTGCCTTGACCATTGGCAACTGATAAATAGGCGGTATAAAAACTATTTGCAAACCCTTCTCCGCGGCAACAATTTTAAATTCACTTACAACTTTTGTTACCGTACCCTCTAAATTTATGGCTGTGGGGGTAATTTTTACTAATCCTTTTCGAAAACCTGTGATATTGAGCAAATCTTCAACCAAGGTTAAAAGATCTCCGGTACCCAAAAAGGCACTGTTTAAATAATTTGTTTCGGTGTCATCTAATTTATTAGTGGTTTTTTCTTCCAATAGCCTGGAAATATACCCCCTGATAATAGTAATTGGCGTTCTAAGAACATGTTCTGCCATGGAGACAAAATCCAGCTTCATTCTTTCCAACTCACTTTGTTCAAAAGTATTCTCTATAAAAATTATGCAACCAAGTTTTGTTTCTGTGCCGCCTTTTACCTTTACAGACCTAAGATTAACAATACTTTCATCCTGATTTTTTCTGATCAATCTAAGATTTTCATCTTCAAAAACAACCCCCTGGATTTCTAGATCTCCGGTAGGGCAAATCTGATCTATGGATATCTCATTTTTATTGCCGTAAACTTTGAGAATTTCGTTTAAGGGTCTATTAACAACATCGACTACGCTATAACCTGTAATGTTTTCGGCGGCCTTATTGAAATTTGTTATTTTTCTTTGGGGATCGGTAATAATGATTGCATCGTTCACACCTAATGAAATGGTATCAATTATTCTCTTTTGAGTTTCAATGATTTCCTGGATTTCCATAGGGCAGTTCCGTAATAATTGTAACAGGTTGAGCTGTTGTGGTGCTACAATTGTCAAGATGGAAAGAGCTATCAGAGATAAAAAAATAGGTGGTTTTGTTGTAAATCCAATTGGTATAGGTACTTGGAAGATGGGCGGACATATGCTGCCAAGTCTTTCGAAAAAGCAGTCTAACAGGGAGGTTAAGGCTATAAAGTATTCTGTAGAACTGGGGCAAAACCATATCGATACCGCTGAATTATATGGTTCCGGGCAAGCCGAACGGTTGGTAGCCCAGGCAATTAAAGGTTTGAAACGAAAAGATTTGTATATTGCCTCAAAAGTTTGGAGCCATCATAAAAAAAGAAAAGCAGCAATAAGTGCTGTTGAAAGTACTTTGGAACGATTAAAGATAGATTATTTAGATCTCATATACATCCATTTTGCTTGGTCGGGTTGGGAGGAGACGCTGGAAGGTCTTAATGATGTAGTTGATGCGGGGTTGGCAAAGGGGCTAGCGGTGAGTAATTTTGATTTTGATGAATTGCAGAAAGCTGTAAGCATGTCCAAACACCCAGTTATAGCTAACCAGGTTTTATATAGTGTTTATAGAAGAAGTGTAGTTACAGAGGAAATGCTTAAGTATTGTAAAGAAAAGGATATTATGATCGTAGCTTATACTCCTGTTGAGGATTTGTTTAGTTTTGGTAAAAATAATTCAGTTTTGGAGGAAATTGCTCGAAAATATGAAAGGAGCATGGTGCAGGTGGCCTTAAATTGGCTTATTGTACAGGATAATGTGATAACTATCCCTAAAGCTGTGTCTAAGGTGCATATTGACGAAAATATTGGTGCGCTTGATTTTAAATTGTCCGAGGAAGATTTCGAGAAAATAAAAAACCTAGCATGAAAACGAAAAGGGAATACCTTTAGAACATAAAAGGTATCCCCTTGGTGAGGCAACGACACTATCTGCCTGTTATACTTCTGGCAACACGTGCGAACAAGAAACCGATAGCTACCGAAAGTAAGGTCAAAAACACAACGACGACTCCAAGCGACACGTTTTCAACCGTGATCTCTCCAACAAATGGAGCCGAAAAGACCTCCGCAGTCGCAGAAAAAACCGCAACCTGATGATCAAGCCCGCCGCCTTGTCCGCCACCACCCGGTGGTACAACCGGTGGTATTGGTGTATCCGAAGGTTCAGTCTTCGGTGGCGGGGGTTCAGGTGTTGGAGTTGGCGGGTCTATGATGAAAGTGCAAGACAACTCGCCCTCGCCCCAAACTCCTGCTTCGTTTTGGTACTGCAGAGAGTACACAGCATCATTGTCGATGGGCTCGTCACGAATGACAGCCGGGTCTCCTTCGACACCACCTTCGCGTACAACTTCAGAAACACCTTCCTTGGTCTTAACCAAACGCCAGGGCGCAACCGGCCCAGTACCCGTAACCGTGAACAACCCTTGTTCGTAGTTCGCTTCAACAATCACGCCTTGGCATACAGCGGGTCCCGGAGTGGGAGTAGCCGTTGGTGTGTTGGTGGGCGTGGGGGTATTCGTAGGTGTATTGGTAGGTGTTGGCGTGTCCGATGGCGTTGGTGTAAACGTTGCCGTCGCCGGTGGAGACGTCGGTGGTGGTGCTTCTGGTGGCGTTCTAACCTCTAGATCTTGAGGTGTTTGGCCACCTCCGGTTGCTTTGAAAAAAGTACCGGTGTATTGGTACCGCCATCCTTTTGTTGGATCAGGTTTACCCGGTTGATCACAACAACCCGTAGCCGAATTATCAGACCTGCCTCCAGGTCCATCCGGCTTATGTTCCAGTTTGGCCCAAGTGTTTCCGCCACATTTTGATGAAAAGGGTTCGACGGCAACTACGTACCAATCTGCATCGACAAACGCTTCGACAACAATATTGGGTATTGAACCAAAACCTGCAACGACCAAAGCAGCAAGTACAAAAAGTACTGTAGCTCGAAGGAAAATCTTTTTGCGCATCACTATCCCTCCTTACTTTCCTTCAGAACAAGTAACCAGCGTCCACAGGAATATTCGGGTTCGCACCCTCTTAACCTGGAACTGGTTATAAGGTAGATTAGACGTTCTTCAACTTCCTTTCTGCCTATGTAATCGGCGATATGGGAAGATTCCATACTCTGACTGAATTCTGCGAGTCTCTCAGGCGGCACATACTCAACATGAACAACCAAAGCTTCAACAGCGGTGTCTCCCTGGAGGATTCTTGCTGTTGAGCTGAGAACAGTCTCATAGTGAGATGGTTTAGGAGCGCGTTTTGGATAGCCGCATAGAGTGCGGTCATCAAGATAGGCACCTAAGTATTCTGCCACCGCAGGAACAGGGTCATCTTTTTTACACCCTGTGTGCACTAGAATGGTTAAGTTACCACCCGAGTTAAAGACACACCCTTTACCGGATTTGAAAAGACAGTACATGCCGAAATTCTCTTCGCCCATCCATTGAAAATAGGTGATGGGTAGGAAGCTGAGTGTCGCGTATGATCCATCCGGTAACTCAATGATGATAGTCGCGATTCTTGGGTCCTCCTTCGAAAAAAAGACCCCATCTAATATCTCCAACTCACTTACTCCATCGAATCGAACCCCAGCAAAGTCAAAAGGATCAATAACCGGTGTAGGAGTTACTACGCTGATGGTTGGAGAAGGTGTAAAGCTAGGAATGGCCAAGGGAGTTGATGTACTCGAAGGTATGACTACCGGTTGAGTACTTTCTTCTTCATCTAACCATTCAAAAGCAGCCATCGTAACCAGAGTTACGGACATAGTTGCGCTTAGCGCAAACAGACCTGCCAATACCTTCAAACTTGTGTCACTGAGAAGAAGTTTGAGAAGAGTTTTCAACTGAAAATCCTTTCTCTAGTGTGGATTGCCTCGTTGTAAACGTGCTGCAATTACCTTATTTTGGTTTCTGCAATTTTTATATTAGGATTAACCGATAGTATAGCATAGATGCCATCGGTGTGAAAGTAGTAAAGACCCATCATGGTGTATTGATTGTTGGTAGTAGAAAGTAAGACAAACTATAATGATTATGTGAATTCAAAAAAGTCAAAGAAAGTACTAAAACTAACTCCGGATAACATATTCGATTACATATTTGTTTGTTTTGTTTCTGTTCTGCTGATTTTACTAATATTTTGGTTATTTGGCATAGATTTGAAAATACCTTTGAATTTTTCTGGAGATGCTATTGTGCAGTATAACTTTGCCAAAAACATCATAGACTCTGGTTGGTGGGCAAATAACAGTCAATATGGTGCACCTGGCGGGCAGGAACTATTTGATTTTCCTCTTTCAGACGGTTTGCACCTTCTAATTATTAAAATTCTTATTTCATTAGGGTTTAACTGGTTTCAAAGTATTAATATTTTTTATATACTAACGTTTCCCCTAACTTCAATAATCGCTTATTATGTCCTGAATAAATTAGGTGTTAAGAGAAACATAGGAATTTCCATATCTATTATTTATGCCTTTATGCCGTTCCACTTATATAGGGGTATAGATCACTTATTTATAGCTAGTTATTACACAGTACCCTTGGGAGTGCTAATTTCTTACTATTTTGCAAAAGGAGTAATCCCTAAGAAAATGGAATTAATAATTTTAGCTGCAATATTAGCTTCCTCAGGTGCCTACTATACATATTTTTCTATATTTCTTGTTACAGTTGGGTTTTTAATCAGCTTTGTGAAAAAGTTCGATAAAAAAGTACTAGTTAACTACCTGTTTTTTGTTTGTTTAGTAGGAGTAATTTTTATAGCAAATTTACTTCCTTCGATTATGTATTCAACACAATATGGCAGAAATTACAACACAACCACAAGATTTCCTAGTGAAGCTGAGACATACGGGTTAAAGATCATTCAGCTGTTACTTCCAATTGAAGATCACAATTTACCGATTTTTAATAAAATTACAAAAAAATATATAACATATGCTCCTCCAGGGTCATTTAATGAGAGCCGGTATTCTAGTTTAGGAATTATTGCGTTACTTGGCTTTATGTACCTACTTTATGTAGCTATCATCGAGAATAAACGCGGAGATAACTTAAAATTATTCTCCATTTTCACTCTAAGTTTAATTCTTTTAGCGACTGTTGGTGGATTTAGTACAATTCTTTCACTATATATAAATCCAATTTTCAGATCTGTGAACAGAGTGAGTATTTTTATTGCGTTCATATCATTAGCAGCCTTTGCGTTGCTGGTACAAAAAATTGAAATTAAAAAAAGATATTTAACATTTTTAATCTGGGGAATTATCCCGTTAGCTATTTTTGATCAGGTATCTATAGGGTCAATGGGTAATTTTAGAAACACACCGGAAAATTATCAAGACTTAGTTACTTTTGTTGACAGTATAGAAAACAGCCTCGAAAAGGATGATAGAGTTTATACTCTGCCTTTTGGCGGGTACCCTGAAGGTAGTGAAAAAAGCCTGATGAAGCTCGCCTTAATAAGCAATGATATAAAGTGGAGTACCGGTGCAAGTAAATGGAGGAGTACAAACTATTGGCAGTATGAGGTTTCGAAAAAAGATCCGAAAGACTTTTTAAAAAGCATAATTGCGCGGGGGTTTTTAGGTCTTGTAATCGATGTGGAAAAAGAAAGTGAAATATATAAAAAACAACTTAAGGAAATACTGGGAGAGTACCATCTTTCCCTTGACGATAAATACATCTTTTATAACTTAAATGAATACAAAAAGGAAAAACATATTGAGAGGTCAATTCCGGAAATTGAATATTATGTTTCTGGAAATTGTGTGCATAATTATTCAAAGAAAAGCCGTGTTATTACAAAATATTGGTGTGTAGATAAAGCCCCCCTGATTGTTAATAACAATGCAGAAAGAAATCTTCAAAAAACCATAGCAATAGATGTCAAGTTTGCCGCTCACGAACAAGAAGAAATGATCATTGAGACGATACTAAAACCAGGGGTTAATAAAATTGTGCTTACAAAAAAGGATGATGGGGTGTATAAAAAACCATTTGGAGAAATTATGTGGCCGTCAACGTTGGATTATCCAAACTTCATAATTTATAAAGTTAACGTTACATAAAACTCTTAAAAAGAAAAGGACGTCTCCTCTGTTTGAGGTGGAAACGCCCTTTGTGCTAATCGAAGCAAAGCTTCTACATGTCTTCGAGATCTCCAGCCTCCTGCCAGCAATCGTAATCTGCATAGAAGATGGCAATTGGGAGATTTGGAACACGTGTTTGTGTAAACCAGCCGATAAAGGGTCGATTGAAAACCAGAGGTATAGGTCTTGTGGCCATTGAATAAGCTCTTACAACGTCTAGGCCAGTAGCAACCTTGACTCTAGCTCCTTCCCGACTGATCTTCAACTTGAACTGCTGTTTGGCTTTGTCTATGTACCAATCTCGTTCCCGATCATCAATAGTACCTGCTCCCTGAAGGAAGCTGATATTGGGTCTGAGATCGAAACTTAGTTCTGGTACTCGTACAGAGGTGTACGACACATCAGGAACATGAACCTTATTCATGGAAGAAAAAGCAGAACGTAGTAAGTCCATAGAGCCCGTTGGTTTCTTCTTTGGCATAGTCAACCAAAGTGAATCACCCGACTTAGTCGACAAACGTACCAAAGGTGAAGCAAGACCCCCTACCAAGTTGATATTCCGTCCACCCTTTGGAATCTCGAAACCCAAATGTTCTTGCTTATCCATGCCCTGGATCTGGCATATTCTAGCTTCCATGAGCCATTTCACCAGCATATCCAGAATGGAGACAACACCAATGCCATCCAAAGGATCGTTGAACATAGGACTGAACGAATCATCGACAAGGAATTTGTTCAGTGTCTCCCAATCGGTAGAAGCCTTGGCTTTGAGACCTTCAAGCAGATCCAAAACATCTCGAAAGCGGTCATAGAGTTTGAAGACAAACTCCTGTTCCTCATTCTTGGGGGTCCAGCTTCTGTTGCTTCCGAGAAACTCATCTTCCAATTCCTTAAAAGCACGGAAGATAGTGGTTACATCTATCGCAAATGTCTTCATCACACTCTCCTTTTGTTATTATGTGTTTTAGGGTTGCTGATATTTTATCACGAAAATAATAGTTTGAATATCTATAGGTCTATATAGAGTACGGGTTTTTGTATGGTGACCCCAGGGGGAATTGAACCCCCGTTTTCAGGATGAAAACCTGATGTCCTGACCACTAGACGATGGGGCCGCGTGCATTGCGACACTAGCCAATATTACCTCGGCATTTTAACAATAATCAAGTTATAAAAGCAATATTTTGGTAAAATATCATCGTGCAATCGTTGATTAATCTTTTACTACAGCTCGCCCTGCTTATAAATTCTTTTTGGTTGGGAATATCACCTACCATTTCTCAATATACCGAAGGTGTGCTCGGCCAACCTAGATCCTTTTTACCAAGCCAAACGGAAACTCAAAATGACAAGACAATTTCCGGATTGATTTATCGAAGTTTATTTAAATATGATAATTTTGGGACTCTCATCCCGGATCTAGCGGAAACTTGGAGTATTTCCGAAGATAGTCTAGTCTACACATTAAAGCTTAAGGATGATCAATACTGGTCTAACGGCGCTAAAATAACAGCCAATGATCTAATCTACACCTCCTATAAAGTACAGAACCTCGTTGGTGTGGCCACAGATCGTGTTAACGAACTGACCGTCCGTTTTACACTACCTAATAAATACTCACCGTTTTTAAATCTTCTTACTATAGAAATAATGCCAGAAAGTGCCGAGGAAAACATGGATCCTCTCAAACCGGTGACCAGCGGTCCTTTTCATGTAGTGCGGGTAGAAAAAAACGGACCAATTATAAAAAGAGTGGTTTTAGTGCACGAAAATCAAGAGCAAAGCATTCGAAAACTGTCATTTAGATACTATGTTAACGAAGACGAACTGGTTACCGCAGCAAAGCTTGGAGAAATAGAAGGTTTTATTTCAGATTCCAATTATGATATAGAAAACTTTAAGCAACTAAAATTTCCTTTGCAGGGTGTCTATTTTGCTTTGTTTTTCAACTTGCGGGATGAGAAATTGCAAGATCTGACCCTGAGGCAGGATCTAGCCAAGGTGTTACCTTTGGAACAGCTAAATTTTAATAGAGGAATCTCCGTGCAAGGCGCTGTCAGCAGAAGTTCTTATACTAACAAAGGACTAGAATTTGACTATTACGATGAGGGTTTCGAAGCGGACTACGGCGACCTAACCTTGAGAATAGTCGTACCCGATATAAAAATCCATAAAAAAACCGTAGAAAATATTGCCCACATTTGGGAAGACAAATTAGAAATGGAAGTAAAGATCATTGAGGTAGACCCCGAGACTATTTTAGAGGATATTATCCAAGAGAGGAGGTTTGAAATACTATTTTACGGGCAGGAAATCGGCAGAGATCCTGACAGGTATGTTAATTGGCACTCAACGCAAAAAGACCACCCCGGATTGAACATTAGCGGTTTCGAACAAGTCAGGGCGGATAGGGCCTTAGAAGAAGGTAGGAATGAACCCGATACCAACGCCAGGTTGTTACACTACAATGAATTTCAAAAAGTCATTATCGAAGAGGTTCCCGCCATCTTTTTATATCATCCTTTTAGCAAATATTATTTGTCTAAATATATTGACGGTGTTGGCGAGAAGTATACGTTTTCAGTAGGGGATAGGTTTTTGGATTTTACCAATTGGGAGAAAATTAAGACAAATTAAAATGATATAATCTTGGTGTTTGGCGTGTTTCTTTAAATTATGGTGGCCGTAGTTCAGTGGTAGAACGCCGCCCTGTGGAGGCGGATGTCGTCGGTTCGAATCCGATCGGTCACCCCAGCCACTGTTTTCTTTGTATTGTCAATAGTTCTAAGGTAATATCTTGTAATGAAATCTGTCTTTAAAGTATCTCCAACGTAAAATCCCAAGCTTCAGGAATACAAAGAAAAAGCTATTAGGGAACTAAACGAGTTTTTCAATAAAAAGTGGGTTTACAACACACCTAAGATATTCGTTGTAGATGACCGCAAAACAATAAATCTATTAAAGGAGCAGGAAACGGAAGACTGGATAGTTGGTTGGAGCTGGGGTAGGGACGCTATTTTTATTCTCAATCCAGAAAATATCTCAAAAGAAAGCTGCCACAATGGTTCTACATATAACATTGAACATTTAATAAAGCATGAATTGTGTCACTCTTTTTTTCAGATGAGTTTTGGACAAAGTAAGTTCTCTTGGATTAATGAAGGCGTCTCTGTCTATGTAGCCGGTCGATTGGAAAAATACAGTATGTCTCTAAAATTTGATGGATTCTTAGATGGAAAGAAACTATATCAAGAATCAGGAAATGCTATTAAGTTAATTATTGATCATTTTGGTAAAGAGACACTCTTTGACTTTCTTAAGAAACAAAGTGGAGTAGAAAAAGAGGAGAAACTAAAAACTGTCTTTAAAGAGGTTTTTAATACAAAGTTAGATTACTCATTCTTTAACGAACTTAGAAACAAAGGTTCTAACTAGATTCCATACCTCCAGCCACTGCTCTAAAAAACATCTCTACTTAACCAGAAATATCACTAAACCAAATAAATACTATTGCTATAACTAATATTGTATAATAGGGAAAACTAAGCGAAAGGAGAAAATCCAGATGGTAACTCTACTCCAAAAAGTACAAGCAATAAAGCGGTTTAGGGGTTTGGAACTGATTGGCGAGATTGGACCATGGAATAAAGAGGAACAGCAAGAAACGAAGAAGTGGGCAAGGGAACTTGGCATAAACTGGGTCTTTAACCCCTCAACTTTTAACCCACGTGCTGTGGCTTTGAGAGTACAAGGAATCGGAGACCATCCAACCAGCAGCTCCTAATCTCTAAACAACCGTATCTTTCTCACCGAGCCGACTTTTGTGGAGCAACCACAACTTCTCGGCTCTCTCTTTTCTACACAGGAACCTTAAGCAAAACACTTCGGATAAAGTATAGTGTAGTGTGGGTTACTGAAAAAAGGACCCTAGAAATTCAATCTTCTAATGATAATCTCCCCACTTTTAAGTGATTTGGTCCAAGATTCATTTCCCTCAACAACGAGCTTATCTCCCTCAAAACTTAGATTACTAAATGAAATACCATTTTCTCCCATAGAGCACTCGGTTAGACACAATTGCCCATTTACTTTAACCAGAATACCTATATGGTTATAATCTCTCCCTATAAAGATATCTAAGGGTATCAAGTCGCTATAGTCATTTATTTCCTCCAAATTTTTGGAATCAAAAATAAAACAGCCTGCATGAGAGGGTTTCATGGTTTTGTTATCCGTCCACGCTAAATGTTTTAGCAATTCAATTCCCTGATCTTTTTCTATCGAATCTAATATATTGTAAATGTATCCGGAGCAGTCTAAACCAATATGCATTTCGACCATCCATTTTCTTATATGAACAGGCTTCTTAGGATGGTAACCCTGTTCGTCAAGATACTTCATTAACCGCCCCAAACTCTGTGTTATTTTCTTTGGGGAACCCTTGCCGCCCCCACTTCCCAGAGGCGTTTCACCATTTTTGACTTGTTGGATAATCTTTTTGATTATTTCATCTTCAACACCTACGTTTCTCATTTCCTGTTTATATATCTGCTCTGCTGTGTTAATAAAATAGGGTACAGGTACGATTACTTTTTCGTGTTTAATATTTTGGTATTTATCAGCAAGTTTGATTAAAATGTTGTTGGCTTTGGTGAGATCCATGCCCAATTTTAACATTTTGTAGTAAAGCTCTCATACAGGTTTTCGAGTAATGAAATTAGGTATTTATTCTGAAGACCCAAAAGCATAAAGATTACCATCCCACGCGGTTACATAAACAGTACCGTCGCTGCCTATCGCCGGAGATGCCATAATACTGGTATGAAGCTTTGTGGCATATTTCCACTTTACTGTTCCGTCTGGATTAAGTGCAAAAAAGTTTGGTTGTCCCGCAGCACTAGTGTTTACACCAAAATATATTGTGCCGTCTGCGCCTATTGCGGACGAAGATTCTATACTGCCCTTGGCATCAAAAGACCACTTTTCTGTGCCATCTGGATTGATGGCATACACTTTGTCAGTCATCGAACCAATATAAATTGTCCCGTCCTTAGCAACTGCAGGAGTAGACAAAACTTCTTTACCACCAACAGTATGATGCCAAAGCACTCCCTCTTTTGTAACAGCAAATAATCCAGCACCGTCTCCGCTTTGCATAAACGAACCAAGATAAATAACACCGTTATCGGAAATAGAGGGTGAAGACTCGACAGGCTTAGGCAACAGTACCTCCCATTTTACTGTTCCGTCTTGATTAAACGCTATTAATTTTGTTTCGTAATAACCCGTAAGAACAGCTATATAAATAGTTCCATCTTTATCCATAGCAGGGGAGTTGAACATTCTGAATTTAACGTGATAATGCCACTTTAATGTCCCATCAGGATTTATGGCATACAGCCCTCCTTTTGCAGGTGAGTCTTTAATATAAATTGTTTCATCGACTTCATAAAAATTTTCGTCAGGAGGAGATCCGTTGATGTAAATTGTGCCGTCGTCACCAATTAGTGGGGAACCCCAATGATCTGGAAAAATATTTATTTGAAATTTCCACTTTATTTTTCCTTCCGAATCCAACGCAAAAAAGTATTGGTCTCTGGATGTAATATAAACGTTTCCAAGTTTATCTATTGCCGGAGTGGCTGTAATACTGGTGTAGCTACTGTCGCCTCCATATCCTTTTATCTGTGGAGTACCGATTTTAGTTTTCCATTTTAAAGTTCCATCTTTATTGACGGCGTAAACATATCCGTCCATAGCACCAAAGTATATAGTGCCATCTTCGCCGATTGCTGGAGATGCTTCTATTCCACCTTCTGCGGAAAAAATCCACAGCAAGCTTCCATCAACATGACTTGTATCGTAAGGACTTAAACCCGTACGTTGCGGATTGCCGTGAAATGTAGACCACGAAGGGCCAGTAATTTTTTCATTGTTGTTTTCAGAATTAAGAGATAATGGGGGTAGTTTTTGAGCAATATTCAACACAGCTGTTCTCTTGTAATAAACGATTCCGGCAATCATTAAAAGAACAACAGGAAGAAGTAAAATTACAGAAATGCCTTTGGAATTTTTCATGAACAAATACTAGCATAAACAAACGTTTCACTAGTTCGTGTGAGACCTAACCGGGGGAACCATTCATAAAAAAGGTTAATTAATTTAAGACTAAATGAAGAGATTTCAGTTTGAACTTTCCGAACCGCGTGGCCCTATAAAAACTAATCGCTAAACTTTTTCTTATAAGACTCAACACACCTCTTAATTAATTCGTACGCCTCCTCCTTGCCTTTAAACTCACCCACTTCAACCAATGAGTCGGTGGTCTGAGCGTACTTGTAGATTTCCATGAAGGTTTTTAGGTCTTTTACTTGGTACGGTGTTAGATCCTCCAAAGTTTGCACGTGTTCGTATCTTGGATCAAACTCCGCAACGCAAATGATTTTGGGGTCCAGTTCATTGTTATCGAGCATTTCCATCATACCTATGACTCTTCCCTTCACTAAAATACCGGGTAAGAGATTTTTTGTTCCGTAAACTACTGCGTCTAAAGGATCATTATCGTCATCATTCCAGGTGCCGGGAACGTCGCAATAATTTACAGGGTAGTGTGTTGGCCCTGAAAGCACACGATTAAGTTCTAAAATTCCGTATTCATGATTGTATTCGTACTTGTTGACGTCTCCCTGCTGGATTTCTACTAATAAATTTATTTTTTCCGGAGCTTCATCCTGCGGAATGGTATGAAAGTGATTAGCCATCGGTTTAGTCTAGCACATTCGAATTTGAGAGGTCATCCAGTATCTTACAATTTGGTAGAATAGTTTTATGTATATTCCAAAAGGAGAAGCGAAAAGAGAAGACTGGAGTGGGGTAAAGAGCTGGAATTACAAATTGCCTTATTTGAATCCCAAAATGTCAGTTGTTTATGCAGAGGTTGTTGGAGAGCACGGTGAGGTTAGTACAAAAGATTCCGAATGGGTTTATTACGTTATCGACGGTAAAGGGGAGTTCAATATAGATGGTATTGTAACTAAAGTGAGTTTGGGCGATGTTATAACTGTTCCCCCAAACACTAAATATAACTATAAATCACGTAGTACAGTGCCCTTAAAGGTGGTTATGTTTATTGATCTCTGGGATAATTAGAGTTTTATATACGGGTGTATGTCTCATTTCTAACTTTCTGCACTACGCGACCCCAAACTGAAAAAAAATAAAGGCCTAATTATGTTCACATGAACACAAATAAGCCTTTTGGCATTTTTCTTTTTGTTTAGCATCGAGATTATTCCTTCACCGTGTTAACTCTGGAGCTTACATGCTCAAGAATTTCCTTCGTTGCTTCACAAAACGGAGTTTTAGCCAGTATTTCTCCAGTTTCCGTGTAACGCGCTGCAGTACAACCGTTATTACATACATACTGCCATTTACAAATGAGGCAATCATCAGATTGAGAGTTTGCCTGCTCAATGTAAGAGAGGTAATCTACTCTCGATTGCACATCCACAAACCCTTGCGTTTTGATAGACCCAAACTGCAGCTCAGGCAATCCGTGCAACCTACCACAAGGATAAACATTTCCATCACCGTCTACACTCATAAACTTGTGACACCCCGAGTCCATAGAACAAGTTCTAGGTGTGTGTCCCAACACAGCTTGGACATAGTGACGGAAGGTCCTTATGCGGATTTTCGGATCGTCAACCTCAAACCAGTGATCAAACACAATTTTTACAAATTGTGCGTACTCCATTGGAGCAATTTCCTGAACCCACTTACCCTCACTAGTGATAGCAGTAAAACATGGAGAAAAATCGAAAACAGAGAAATTTTCTCTCATGTATTCAAAAAGTCCTATTGGATCTTTCATGCTTTTCTTGGTAATCACAGCTCCAACACCAACACTAACACCGTTCTCCTTAAGAAGCTTTGCACCACGTAATGCATCAGATTGCGACCCTCGACCGTTTGGGTAGAACCTGTGCGCATCATGGGTAGTTGGAGGTCCGTCGATACTTACACCTACTTTGAAACCTTCTCGTTTGAAAAAGTCCACCCATGCTTGATTGATTAAAACACCGCTTGTTTGGAGATGGTTAACTATGGGTGCTTTAATCTCAAGCTCGTTAGCTATAGTTTCTTGTTGTTCAACTACCTTCTTATAAAAGGAGATTCCTGCTAATAGTGGTTCTCCTCCGTGCCAGATAATTTCATATCTTCTTTGCTCGAAGCTAAGAAATTTTCTTAGAACTACCTCTGACAGTGTGTTGTCCATTCTTCCGGACCCAAGACGTTGTTGCAAAAACGGATCCGAGTTGTAACAGTAGTCACACACCAGTGGGCAATCAATTCCTCTAGGTGTGACGATTAGTGTTAGCCTAGCCATCTCAGTCCCCTTTCTTTTATGGATAGAATGAGAGGGTAAAGCGTTACTTACAGGCTTTACCCTCCTAGGGTGGATCGTCACTGCTTTTCAGTAGGGCTGTCGTCCGTGTCATCATCAGAGTACGAATCACCCTGATCGGGATACTGATAATTGTCATATCCCGCCTGAGCGCGTGTTTCCAGCTCTTTTGCAACGCTAGCAACGATAGCATCGCCACTCATAGTCTTAACCTCCTTTCCGTATCGATGCTCGCATTATAGCATAAGTGTAAGGTTGTATTTACCCTACTTAGAAGCTATACTGCAACATATGGAAAACTTCTTAATGTCTAGTAAACAATGCGAAATAACAGAAAGTATAAGTGGCATTGCTAATTCGATAGAGGGAGATGATTTTGAATACGTCATAAGATTGCTGAGGTGGTTAAATAGAAATTTAAAATACCCAGAACCAGAGGGTGTTGAGAAAAACGATATTTTTAGAAAAAGAACAGCAAGCAAAATAATCGAGGACGGTTTCGCCACAGGTTGTACAGACTTCACATTAGTTTTTATTGCACTGGCAAGAGCAAAAGGTATACCAACAAAATATGTTGAGGTTATTTCTAAAGATTATTTTGACGATACAGACCCTAGTAAAGTGCGCGGGCATGTTTTTGCAGAATGTTTCATTAAAGACGATTGGTATGGTGTGGATCCAATGGGCGGACACCTCAAATTTAATACAAAATACCCAGGTTATATAATATATGCGAGAGGATTAGATTCATGGGATATTGGGATAAAAGATTTGGCGAGTATGAGAGAAAAATTTACATCGTTTTCTAAGGAATTTAACGCTAAACGCAAAAAGTAACAGGTCTACGTTAATTGAAAATACAAACCATTATTTCGTTTCTAACCTTATTTACTACGTGACCCCATATCAGAATTTTCCTTCTCATACACCTCGTAATTGTAGTGGTAAGTATGGAGGTATAAGTAGTGTTCCCGTTATTTTAGGGTTCCTCGGAATACTTTTTCTCGCGACCTCAGGAATACGCTTAATGAAATAGAGAGCTGCAGTTAACAAATCCTGAAAAAATTAGAGCCACGCACATAGCTTGGCTCTTTTTTTCTATTCTACTCCAAAATCTTTACAGTCAGTGTTCGGATAAAGGACACTATGGCGACCCAACATCAGTTATTCCTTGTTGTTAGCGCCTTATTTTTTTGACAGAGGATTTCTTTTTGACTGCAGGCTTCTTTTTTGTAGTTTTTGTACTCTTTTGATCAATGATTATTACTTCTAATGGTTTAGTTGCTGTTTCTTTCTCTTCCTTTAGAGAAAGGGCTATAAGCTTTTCCAATATTTCATCTAATTTACGATTAACTTCTCTAAGCTGCTGGTTGTTTTGAGGTCTTGACTCGTTTCTTCTTTCATTTTTGGGTCTTCTTCTTGAAGACGATGCCCCACCATCTTTTTTGTCGAAGCAGTCGTTACAGAAAACAGGTCTTCCATCTGATGGCTTAAAAGGAATCTTACATTCGTTACCACAGTTGCCGCAAATAGCGTCGTGCATCTCTCTTTCGCCACCTCCACGCCTACTGGAACCATGTCTTCCGGAATTTCTTCTACCAAAGCCCCCTCCGGATCCTGATTTTTCGCCCCGATTAAAATTTCCCATACGTTGCCCTATACTATCACACTAGAAAGTTAATAACGAGTAAAATCGACTCTCTCCGATGTGCTTCTTAGAGGCTTCTTTGGCTTCGTTGCTCCTACACAAAAAGTACACTATGGGAAACCGATTTTTATCAAATCATTACTCTTGAAAACAATTTTATTTCTTTAAGTATTTGGTTTAAATTAGCTCCCATCAGCCACCCCAAACATATTACCCTTTAACAACGTTACTATACGGTATTTCAAACAGAATATTCTGTGAACTTTATCCCAATGGAACTGTAAATATTAATAGCATATCTATGAAAAGCATCTTAGTTTCGAAAAAAAAGGTATAATATCAGAATGGAAAGGGGGTACAACTAGGTTTAATTAGTAAACCTATAAAAAATAATATGACCGGAACAATTAAAACATTAACAGATAAAGGATTTGGTTTCATTTCACGTGAAGGCGAAGAAAAAGAACTTTTCTTTCATTCAAATAATTTAGTCGAAGTAACATTTGATGAATTAAAAGTTGGAGATGAAGTTACTTTTGATGTCGTTGATAGTGACAAAGGACCAAGAGCAGAAAACGTTAAGCTTACTAAATAGTTTATTCTGTAAATAAAGCTTTAAGACCCTGTATTAAGCAGGGTCTTTTTGCTGGCTAGAACAGCTGTTCTAACTTCCTGCACTACGTGACCCCAAGACAAGTCCAGTCCCTCTTTACTATCAATTTGATAAAATAGCTTTATGTATATTTCAAAAGAAGAAGCTAAGAGAGAAGATTGGGACAGTGTAAAGAGTTGGAACTACAAATTACCGCACTTAGCCCCTAAGATGTCAGTTGTTTATGCAGAGGTTGTTGGAGAACACGGTGAGGTTAGTGCAAAAGATTCCGAATGGGTTTACTATATTATTGAAGGGAGCGGAAAGTTTACTATAGGGGGTGTTGTAACTGATGTAAGTGCGGGGGATGTTATAACGGTCCCTCCAAACGCTGTGTATGACTACGAATCTCTATCACAAGAGTCCTTAAAAGTAGTCATGTTTATTGATCTCTGGAATAATTAGAGTTTTATATATCAGTAAATATCAGCACCTAAAGACTGATAAACTTCCACTATATTTGGATAACGCCTTTCTAAGACATTAGCCCCATGTATGATTGTTTCTACGGGATCACATAAAGCTGCCAAAAATATGGCTTTGCAGGCCTGGATGATTCCGGGAGAGGTTACCTCACCGCCTTTGTAATTAGATGGGCCTTGCACAATAATTTTTTGCGGATCGCACATGAATATGTTGGCTCCTAATTCGTTAAGGATATGGGTAAAATGGAATCCGGCTTCGTACATCCAATTTTGCATCAATAATCTACCTTTTGTTTTAGTGGCTAAAACAACAGCTGCAGGTAGGGCGTCTACAGGAAATCCGGGCCAAGGTGCCGGTTTAAATTTTGGTAGGTTTTTTTCAGCTAGGGGTAAAATTGTCGTTTTTGCATCTACATTTAATTCACCATTAGGTTTAACTACAAGATCTTTACCTACTGGAGAGATTTTAATGTTAAAAGGGGATAGATGTGTAATTAAGCCGTCAACAATATCCGGAATATTTGAGTTTTTAATAATAATTTCACCATTGGTGATGGCTGCAGCTACTATTAAACCGGCGATATCAATGGGATCAGGTCCCGGACTAAATTTAGTACCTTTTAAGCTTTTTACACCTACTACATTAAGTTTATTGGAACCTACACCAGAAACTTTAGCTCCCATGCCCACTAACATGTTAAGTAAATCAGTAACATGGGGCTCGCAAGCACTATTTATTATTTGCGTCTTACAGTCACTTAGAGCAGAGAACATGACAATATTTTCAGTGGCAGAGACAGAAGTTTCCATTTGCCATATTTTGTGATTTTTATTTATCCTTTTTGGGAGGTTAAACTCAACGAAATCACCTGAGAAATCTACGGCAGCACCAATTTTTTTAAAAACCTCAACGTGAGCATTGATCGAACGCATCCCTAGTAAACAGCCTCCCGGCAAAGGTACTTTAGCTTTACCGAAACGGGCTAACAAAGGTCCCACGTACATGATCGAAGATCTAAATCTTCTTGCTAAAGGGGAATCTATCTTATAGCTCTTTATGCCTTCACAATTAATGGTGACTTTTGAAAGATCACTGGCATCCACCTCGGCACCAAGCAGTTTTAATATTTGTAAGTGTATTTTTACATCTGTTGTACCGGGAACGTTTAGGTAGATAACTGTAGAGTCAGTTAATATACTGGCAGGCAGGGCTGCCATGATACTGTTTTTATTGGCGATAGGCACCACTTTACCGATGAGTGGATTTCCACCGGCTATTTTTAAGGTATCATTCACTTTACTGTTTTAACGGACAAATTTGGTACATGTCACAAAATAAAGACTAACTTTTGTGCTATCCTTGCAAATAATCGAGACAAAAATAAAAAGGAGGGGAGATATGTCGGGTTGGATAAAACCACTAAGATTTACATCCGTGCTTATGGGTGCTTTGCTAGCTACAGTGGGATTTGTGGTGTCCGGAATCAAGTTTGAACTGCCATTTTTAACCACCATCCTGTTTGTATTAGCTGCAGGAACGGCAACAATGGTTAACAATGACTGGGAGGACAGATTTCATGATGCTAAAAAAGGCAAGGTCTTCGCACTTAAAAACAACAGAGCCTTTGGCAAGTTTAATAGGGTTCTTTGGGGATTTGCAATACTGAGTGTAATTGCCCAGTTTGCAGTAAACATTAATTTTGGTTTGCTCTCTGTGGCATTGCTGTTTGTGGGGTTAAACTACAAAGCTGTGTACAGGTATCCTCTTCTGCCTGGTTTACTTGTAGCCTTAATGGCAACCGGACCTTTAGCCTTTGCGCAAATGGTTCGAGCCTCATCAGAGGTTTGGATACTTATTTTTGGTACATTTCTCTTGGTTTTTGGAAGAGAGGTCATCAAAGATATCTACGATATGAAGATCGATGGCGGATATAAGTGGACACTGCCTCTGGCAGTTGGCGAAAAGAGTTCAAGGATCCTGGTAGCGGCTCTCTATTTTGCTGCGTTTCTGCCTGCCATCCGAATCACACCGTACGTTTTTATCGTTACCCCTTTGTTTATTATCACAGCTGTATTTTCCCTCTCCGGGAAAAGCAGCAAATTAACAAAGACAGCAGGAGATATATCCTTGGTGATTGGCTTGTTGACTATTTTAACCAATGAGATATTGACAAGAAACGTTATCTAGCAAGAATAGACACTCAAATTGAGTGGGCATGGCGTCATTAATTAATGATCTGTGCTCACTTTTTTTGTTTCTGATAACATTGATTTATCATGAAAAATATATTTGTATTTTTTATTTTAGCTTTGGTGGTTACCCTGGTTTATCTAAATTCTTTTGGCAACGAGTTTTTACACTACGATGATATGAGTACCATTGTCAACAATGAGGTCTTGACGAGTTTAAGATCATCATTAAGTACCAGAAAAATTGACGCCATAGTTCAATCAATCACAATACAAATATTTGGAGTCAATAAAGCTGCTTTTCACTTTGTGTCTATGTTTTTACATACAATAAACGCCTTCTTGGTCTTTTTAATAGCGAAAAACGTTTTTAATAAAAAAATAGGCCTTGTTTCCGGTTTGTTATTTGCTATACACCCCGCTAATTCAGAGGCAGTACTTTGGTTATCAGGAAGCGTATATTTATATTCTGCCCTTTTTAATTTACTAACCATTTACTTCTATACAAAATATAAAAAAGAAGATAAAAATATGTTCTTCATATTTTCCATCCTAACCTATTCTTTTTATGTCTTTTCCATGAAAACGGCCTGGGTTATAGTTACACCGTTTCTTTTGCTGGTTTTTGAACTGTTTATTTTGCAAAAACATAAGACAAAAAAAACATTTAGGAAACTACTTTTATTTTTTATTCCCTTTGTGTTCTACCTTTTATTAGTGTTACCGGGGGATATTGAAGAAAGAAGTGCCAGTCTGGGTCAAACGGTTATCGGAACTACGGATGTGCCAAAGTTAATTAAAATAGGAAGAAATATTAATCATTCTTATAGCTTGTTTTTGTTTCCTTTAAAGCTCAGCCCAGTATTTGAAATATTCGAACCTAGTACTCTAAATTATTTAATGATCATTGCATCATACCTTCTACTAATATCATTAATAGTTATTACATATAAGAAAAATAAGCTTATTTTTGGACTGATCCTTGTAATTTATGTGGCTTTGCTGCCTTTACTAACACCCTTTAACATTGCTGTTAATTTAGCCGAAAGATACTACTATCTTAGCGGTGCTTTTTTTGTCATCCTTTTAAGCCTGCTGATATTTAGGTTAAGTGAAAAAACTAAAGAAAAGAATACTATTTTCCTCATTACGGCAATACTACTTTTTACATACAGCTCAAGAACTTTTATAAGAACGTTTGACTGGAGAAACGATAAGACACTTTGGTCATCCGCACGGGAAACCACGGCAAATAACTATAGAATTTATAACGAACTTGGAAATGTATTTTACCGTGAAGATAATCTTAGAGAAGCCCTAAAAAATTACCAGAAGGCTATGGAGATCAGGCCGGTTTATCCTATTGTCTATCATAATACAGGCCTCACTTTCCTAAAGGCAAATCAGATACAAAATGCCAAAGCTTACTTTGAGAAATCAATTAGTCAGGATCCGCTTCTCCATGAAGGTTATTTTAGATTGGGCCAGATCGCCCAGATAGAAGGTGATTTTGACCTTTCAAAGAAATATTTTGAAAAAGCCTTATCCATAAAAGCAGATTATTCTCCTGCTCTTGATGCTCTAAATAAACTATAAAAAAAGAAAAGCCGTAGCAAACTTAAAGTAGCTACGGCTAATTATGTGTCTCTCGTGCGTTAACCAGATTCCTCAAGAATTCTCACGCCTTTTTCAATAGGCGGAGATTTCACGTCTAGCTTGGGCGCCTCTCTCTTTTCCCTAGGAATTTTCAGATCCATTTTGAGTTGCTTATCCGCAGCAGGTGTCTCCTCATAGTTTTGGACACTTATCAGAGGACTACCAACAGGTACAGCGGTAGGTAGCGAAATCAGAAGAGGTCTATTTCCTCTGCATGCTTTCAGATAATCACATCCGCGGCAATGTTTTCCCGGTCTTTTAGGAAAGGACTCGGTTTGCACATTGTCCGTAAAGTATGCCACCTGTACCATAAGATCTTCATAGTCCTCGTCTTCACGAAAAGTAAAGAAGGAACCCCCTGTATTGATGTTGTACCAATAAAAGCCAACGGGCTTAAACCCCTTTACTTGCTCATAGAGGTAGGTGTACATAGTGATTTGAATATCAAGGTGTAGTTGTGCTTGCAGTCTGACGACGTCACGCAGTACGTCAGGATCTTCCAGATCCGGTAATTCGCGGTTGTTTTCACGTATGTACAACCTTCTAGAATCAACCAGTTCCTCTATGACAGAGGCAACTTCGTCAACCGTGACCGACAAGCTGTCGGCAACCTTCTGTGCAATCAGATCCCTACCGTTTTCCATGTGATTACCATGATTAACTCTGGCAGGATCATAATCGTACATACCGGTTTTGATATCCACCAGAATATGGGGTGAATACCCCTCCTTAAGAGCTCCATTGACGATCAGCTCAGGTCTAAGTTTTTCCACCTGTGCAAGTGTTATCGATCTTACCTGATCGATAATGCCAAGAAGACTGACTCCAGGCGACAAAGTATGGGAATAGCGCTTTTCAACTTCTAGAGGTTTAGGACGGTCTTCCATAAGCTCCCAATAGTTGTTAATGCAAAACCAACCCAGCTTTCCATATTTCTCAACTTTGTCTTCACTGAAATCCTTGATCGACCCTTCAAATTCGGAAATGATCCTCTTCCAGTAAAATCCAAACCAGGCACTGCTGGCAGATTTACGGGATTTGTAGTAGAAAGGCCTATCATTTCCGTGATAAGCATGCATCTTACCCACAAACCTGTGCACTGCGATCCCCATCATTCTGGGAAAATCCGTGGACTTAGGCAGTCCTGACATATACAGGTACCAATACAGAGCGGCACACAAGAAGTACGTTTCCAGTCTGCTCTTGCTAATTGGTCGTTTCATTCTACTCTCCTATTTTTGGACTTATGTTATTTATGATGACAGACCTGCGGCTTACTAGTTTTTAAAGGTTCTTTTTATACTCTCCCTTGTCTGCGAGAGTGTTAAGTTCTAGTAGTCTAATAAATTCAACGCGGGCAGATTCAACATTTTCCTCTTTTCCGGCCCATATCTTTGTAGGTGGTCCTTCTAAGGCTCTTAGATAAGAAAAGGTTATCTCCCAAGGCAGTGGTTCTTTCTTGGCAATTTCGTTAAGATTTTCTGTTGCTTCGTCAGCTTCCTGACCGCCTGACAAAAAGACAATACCGGGAACTTCTTTGGGAACGGTTTTGGATAGCACTCTTACTGTAGCCTCTGCTATATCTGTGGCAGCTACTTTTGTTTGACTATCCCTCCCCGGTAAAACCATACTGGTTTTTAAAATTAATCCCTGTAAATCAACCTTATAGCTTTTCAACTTGGAAAATACTTCCTGAAGAACTCTTGTATTGATCTGCTCAGCTTTATGAATATTGTGATCTCCGTCTAAAAGAACTTCCGGTTCAACTATGGGGACTATATGCGCATTTTGACAAAATAAGGCGTATTCTGCAAGGCCAACGGAGTTTGCCTGTATACATTCATCTGTTGGTAGACTTTTGCCTATTTTTATCACCGCTCTCCATTTAGCAGCCCTAGCTCCGTAATGAAAGTACCTTTCTAAGCGTGTACTTAAACCGTCTAGGCCAAGCGTTATCTTTTCACCGGGAAAACCGGGCATATCTATGGTACCTTCGTCAACCTTGATAATTACAGTGATACCTTTTTCCAGTAGCGTCTCTCTGAAAAGTTTTCCTTGGGAGTCTTTTTGCCAGAATGTTTCGTCGTGAATAATAATGCCATTGATATAATTTTCTATGCCAGGCGTGTTGATAAACAATTCTCTCAGCATATGCCTCATCTCATCAGAGGGTTCTATACCAGCTTTTTTTAGGTTTTTATTGGCCGAACTAGGTCTTTCATCTGAGGCTAAAATACCTTTAGGGTGCTGTACTAATTTTGCGGCAATTTGATGAAGATTAACTTTTGGCACTTTTATATAATAAGGTATTTGTTAGGATTTTAGAAATAGATGAAATACAAAATAACTTATTCAAAAAGAAAAACCCTCTCCTTGGAAGTTAACCAAAAAGGAGAGATATATGTAAGAGCACCTAAAAATACAAAAATAAAAAGTATAGATAATTTTGTATATAAAAATAGGCCTTGGATCATTAGAAAAAAAAAGAGGGCACTTGATAATCATGAGAAATTAAAAAAATTAAATTTCAACTCCTTAAAAAAGAACGAACACATGATATTTATAAAAAAAGATTTTAGGAAGCGCCTCAATCTTATCTCAGATATGACCGGACTAAGTTATAAAGACTTCAGACTTTCCAATGCTAAAAAGAGGTGGGGGTCATGCAACAAAAAGGGTGTAGTAAGTCTTAACTGGAGACTTGTATTTACACCCAAAGAAGTCATAGATTATGTGATCCTTCACGAGCTAGCACATGTAAAATACTTAAATCACTCAAAAATGTTTTGGTCTTTTTTAGAAAAATATAATAAGGACTATAAATTACACAGGAAGAAACTAAAGGAGTTTGAATATCTTCTACTTATAGATTAAAGGCTTTGTTGAGTATTCTAGAAAGAAGGTCATTTGACTGTCTCATTTGTAATCTATTTCTGATAAAGAAATCCATCAATAAACCCGTCAAACTGGCTATGACCATGGCAAAAAGTTTTAGACGCGGGAAGATTAAGAAGACCAAGATCAATGCCGTAGTAAAAGTAATAAACTTCAAAAGATCGTCTTTTGTGTCATGAAAACTCGATCTAATAGATTCTTTTATGTTTTCATTACGATCATCAGCTTTAGGTAGAGTATGGTAATGACTGATAGCTACCACTATGATCCTGACTATATTTCTAATAATTTCTATACTTATACCAATAGTTACCAGGTATATAGTTACGGGCAGTTGTGTTCTTACGTCTGCTGCCCTCACCATTAGATCAAAATTACCCACGTTGGCTTCTAAAGGAACATTTAAATATGCGGGTAAGAAAAATAAATTTACCGAATCCATGGTGAGGAAGAAAACAAAAATTATCACCTCAAAGGCATCTGAAAAATAATTCTTAAATCTGTTGCGAACAATTTGAAACCAGGTGTCAAACGGTACCTCGGGTACAGGTCTGTTTAATACCCCCACAGCCACTACCATGGCTACGGTAATGACGGTAGTTAATATAGTAACGTCATTTTCCCTTCCTATGCCTTTATAAAGTACCAGCACAAACAAATAAACAACTATAGAAACCAAAATGGCCAAAACCGGCGTAATGAAGTAAATGAAATCTTTTAAGACCTCCAAGAACCTAACGTAGAGTTTCTTTAAAAACTCCACTGCATCAAGAATAGTAAGGGAACCTTCCAGTAACACATCTAAAAAGGAGCTTACTTCCTCTTTTAAACCGATGATGACCAAAAACCCCAAAACAAGAAAGATGGCCACAACTATTAGCATCATAATCCACATAAAATTTACGATGGTATTAAAAAGCGTAGGGAAAAATATAGATAAGTAAGTTAGAAATCCCCCTATTCCCACTAGGATAGCCAGATATAAAAATACTTTTTTATTTAGTTTTGGTGGCGTGTAGGTGTTCATTTTATTCTGTTAAGATCTCATACCCATTATCCGTTACTAAAACGGTATGTTCAAATTGAGCAAAATTACCTTTATCAACAGTTTTAGTCTTCCAGTGGTTTTTGTGCTCTAAAATGTTGCTTTTTTCACAGACCAGCGGTTCAATAGCCAAGGTCATACCTTTTTTTAGTTTTGCACCCTGCGTTGGTTCTCCAAAACAAGGTATTTCCGGTGGTTCGTGCATATTTTTACCTATACCATGCCCTGCGTATTCTACCAAGACAGAGAAACCCCCACCCTCAACTATTTTTTGCATGGTGTTAGATATAAGTCCCACCCTTATGCCAGGTTTTACTACTTTTATAGACTCGTCTAAGGCGTTTTTTGTCACTCTTAGCAGTCTTGCCTTATTTTCATCCAGATCACCGATACCAAAGGATACAGCGCTGTCTAAATATAATCCATTATGCTTTATTACCGTATCAATAGTCACCAAATCACCTTCCTTTAATTTAACATCCCTTTCCGGATAGCAATGAACGGCCTGTTCGTTGACACTAATGCATAAACCGGCAGGAAAAGGTGGAAATCCATGATGTTGATAATTTTTGCAGGCAGGAACAACCTCATGCTCTTGGCAATACTCCAAAAACCTTTCTTCCAGATCCCAGATATCCAATCCTTCCTTAGACATATCCTTTAGTGTATGAAGTATCTTACCCAAAAACTTTCCACCTTCGCGCATGATCTTAATTTCCTCTTCAGTTTTAATTGGTATTTGGTAAACCATAGAAATAAACCCGTACATTATAGCTTATTTTATTGTTATACGTTGCCAAACCCTATTCTGTCAGGAACGTATTTTTCTCCACCGACCAGGCTGGCGGGCACAATAACAAACTTGCCCCACCTGTTGTTGATCTTATCTAGCATTTTGGTGAGATTTTCTCTTTTCTGTGTATTTTCGAAAAGCCCCAACTGCGTGTTTTTAGCCTTTTTTAGGTTAAAACAAGAAACGCCCACTACCTTTATTTTTTTAGAAGGCGCTTTGAAAAACAACCTAACCATTTCCCGGTAAATATCCCGGGAATCGTAAATTATCTTTTTAGTTTTTCTGCCCATATGCCAAAAGGTATTATCCGCATAAACAAGGGATAAATGGACTCCTTGTGTCTTGTAGCCTTCATTTCTTAGCCTGCGACCCATTTTCTCTACCAGCTTGACCATAATAGGGGTTAATTCTGTAAGGTTTTTCACAGGCTTGGGAAGGGCATATTGTTGCCCAAAAGTCCTCCTGGGGCTATTGTAGTTTTCTACTTCGTAGCCTCTAAGCTTGAGGTACCAATAATAACCCGCCACCGACTTAAAAATGCTTTTCAGTCTGTAGGGGGAGGCCCCGTAAAACTGTAAGACGGTGTGTATACCGTGAGCCGTTAGTCTGGCCATAAACTTACTACCTACTCCACACAAGTCCATAAGCTGTAGTTTAGAGTACACTTCCAAAAAGTTGTTTTTATCAATTTCTTCTAATCCGTCCGGCTTTTTTAGATTAGAGGCGGTTTTGGCCAAGAACCGGTTTTTGGAAATACCTATGGAAACGGTAATATAATCACCAACCTCATCTTTTATGCGTTTCTTTATTTCGGCGCCGGTTGCTATCAAGCCTTTTTTACAATGAGGGCTGCCTTTAAAGTTTAGGATGAACTCATCAATTGATTTGGGAACGACCTCGTTGGTGTAGCTATAGAGAAGATCTTTTAATTTGTGATGGATGTATCTGTACTTATCTGCGTCGGGAGGCAGAATAACTATCTCCGGGCAGATCTTTTTGGCTTCCGACACGCGATAACCTACCTTGATACCTAATCTTTTAGCTTCGACGGAAGGCGCAATGATAACGCCTCGAGAAGAATCATAAGCAGCCACTCCTAGAGGACGATTTCTTAGTAGGGGATTGGCTTGTTGTTCTACGGTAGCAAAACAGGAATTTAGATCTATGTGCATGCAATAAGCGGGTTTGTTGGAAAATTCCAAGTTAGCTAATATTTGGGTCATATACCTCCTCCAACAGCCAAATCAGAGAACTACTATCCAAAACCAGCCTAAAACTTATGGTCCGGCTGGAAACGGAAAAGACGTGAAAAATAATGCTGCCCCTTTTATAGGTATGATGAAGTCCCTGTTTTATTATTTTGTAAAGTCTTCTCTTCCACAAAACCCGATACACCGTATTTTTCCTGTTCTTATGGTCAAAAATGATAATTACCGAAACCGGCTCATTGATTTTCTGCCCCACAAAACATATAGTAGCATATACCGAATAAAAGACGAATATGTGGTTTGTGGGTTTGCTGGTTTGAGCTTAGATAACCAGGTTGACGATTCTTTGCTCTACGTAAATGAATTTCTTTGGCTCTCTTCCGTCCAGATATCTCCTAACTTTCTGTGATTCCAAGACTGCCTTTTTAATTTCTTCTTTAGAAGTATTTCTGTCTACAACGATCTCGTCTCTTAGTTTTCCGTTTATTTGCACAGGTATTGTCATAGTGTCTCTTTGAGCTATTTTTTCATCGAATTTGGGCCAATCCTGCAAATGTACGCTATTCTCCTTTTTCCAATTTTCATAGTTGTTGATCTTCTGCCAGATATCTTCAGCTGTAAACGGCGCGAAAGGCGCCAAAACCTTTACAAAACCCAGGTAGGTATCTTTATTGATCAACTCTTGTTTCTTAGCCTCGTTGATAAAAATCATCATTTCCGAGACAGCTGTGTTCATCTTTAAATTTTCCATCATGCTAGTGATCTTTTTCAGCATTTTGTGGTAGTGATGAAGAAATTCTCTATCGTCCTCTTGGTCGGATATTTTATCTCTAAGTTCGTAGGCATTTTTCACAAATCTATAGCAAGCTTTTATGCCGTTTTCGTTCCAAGGATAAGTTTCTTCGTAGGGACCTATAAATGAAAGGTATATTCTTGTGGCATCCGCACCGTAGTTATCTAAAACATCCTTTGGATCTACAACATATTCCGGTCTCGATTTGGACATTTTTTTTCTATCCGCTCCTAATAAAATACCACCGCTCATCCGCCACTCGAAAGGCTCCGGGGTAGGAACAAATTTTTGATCAAATAAAAATCTGTACCAAAATCTGGTATACAAAAGATGTGCTGTAGTATGACCGGCATCGCCAAAATACTTGTCTACGGGCATCCAGTATTTAAGTTTCTTATAATCGGCAAATATCTCATCATTATGCGGGTCAATGTACCTCATGTAATACCAATTAGATCCCGCCCAAGTAGGCATGGTGTCTGTTTCTCTCTTTGCCGGGGTTCCGTCTCTGGCAATGGTGTTATGCCACTTGGGTACTTTTTCTAATGGGGAGATGCCTTTCTCAGGTAGAAAATTTTTCAGATCAGGTAGGATTATGGGAATATTGTAGTCAGCTTCAATGGTACCGTCCTCTTTATAGATCAAAGGGATGGGGTCACCCCAATATCTTTGTCTGGACCATATTTGATCTCTTAATTTGTAAGTAGTGGCAGTTTCACCACAACCTCTATCTAAAAGAAACCTGGTGATATTTTTAATAGCTTCTTCTGTCTTTAATCCATCTAAAAAGTCTGAGTTAATGTTTTCACCAGCACCTTCGTAAACATCTTGCAAACTATTTATCTCCAAACCCGTTTTTCTTGGCTCTTTAACTACCCTTATCACCTCTAAACCAAATTTATCGGCAAATTCGTAGTCTCTTTTGT
>CAZEBU010000006.1:0-50787 GCA_964510435.1 uncultured Candidatus Saccharibacteria bacterium
CAAAGTAGTCAAGGGCAGGGCAGGTGAGATCAGCGAAGAAGACTTAGTGGTTGAACAAGAATGTATAGTTACTATTTCTAAAAGCGGCTATATCAAACGCATGAAGGAAAATGTCTACCGCACGCAAGGGAGAGGAGGAACCGGTATTTCAGGCTCCACGCTTAAAGAAGAGGACCAAGTAAAATTGATACGGTCTTGTTCCACACATGATTGGGCTTTGCTCTTTACTAACACCGGTAAGGTATACAAAATGAGAGTTTGGGAAATTCCTGAATATTCAAGAAAAGCTAAGGGAACTCCTATTGTGAACTTTTTAAGCATTCCTCAAAAGGAAAAAATAGAAGCCTTTTTAACTGTAACTAACGATGGTATGGAATCAAAAAAAGGTTATGTTTTCTTTGCCACTAAAAAAGGTAAGGTCAAAAAAACTGAAATGGAGCAGTATGAAAACATCAGGTCTTCCGGAATTATTGCCATTAATCTAAGCAAAGGAGATTCTTTGGTTTTTGCAGGTTTAACAACGGGGATGGATAATATCTTACTCACTACTTCAGCGGGACAGTCGATCAAGTTTAAAGAAAAAAACGTCAGATCAATGGGAAGAACTGCCAGCGGTGTGACAGGGATTAAGCTTAAAGATGATAAGGACCACGTTGTCGGTGCCATAACCATCCCTAAAAACGGTAAGGGATTGTACTTGGTGGTAGTTTCAGAAAAAGGTTTTGGTAAAAAGACATCCTTGGAAGAATACAAGTTGCAAAATAGAGGTGGTTCCGGAATACTAACTTATAAACCCAGTGATAAAACCGGTAGGCTAGTTTCTGCCCGTGAAATCAATGAAAATATTAAAACAGATGCCTTGATCGCTACACAGAGCGGTATGGTTATCAGGGTTGATACTAAGCAAATTACCAAGCTTGGTCGTGCCACCTTAGGTGTCAAACTCATTAAGATCAAAGCCAACGACAGTGTCACTTCCGTAGCCTTGGTCGCAGATGATGAATAAGCCACTATTTACCCAATTTATTAATGAGCGTTGATGATCTAATAAAAATAGAAACGGCCTTTTGGGATAATGGAATTAATTTGATAGCAGGAGTTGATGAAGTGGGTAGGGGAGCATTAGCTGGTCCTATGGTTGTTTCCGCTGTCATCATCAACAAAGAACACCTTTCTAATTTACAGGGATTATCCCTGGAACTGCATCCTTACCTAGAAGTAAAAGATTCAAAATTACTATCAGCAAAGAAAAGGGAGTATCTTAGTGAATTTTTACTAAATGAGCTAATATCTTACTCAATATACGAAATTAGTCATGAGCAAATCGACCGGTTAGGCATAATGCCCTGCACGCAAATAGCATTTTCCAAAGCTATAAAAAAATTACCTATCAGACCCGATCATGTTTTCACCGACACATTTGAAATAGAGAACTTAGCTGTACAATCGCAGACAAACATTAGAAGGGGAGATAATAAGAGTATCACCATTGCAGCTGCATCAATAGTGGCCAAGGTGTATAGAGACCGTCTTATGGTAGAACTGCACGAGAAGTTTGAGAAGTACAAAGTCTATGGCTTTCATAGACATAAGGGATACGGAACTGAATTTCACAGGAAAATGATAAAAAAACACGGTCGTTCGGATATTCACAGAAAAACCTTCCGGGTTAAGTAATAAATAATAGTATTTGGTATTACAAGAGGGAAGTGACCCTTTCTTCTTCAGTTTTACTCTTAGCTACAGCCTTGATATCCTTATGGTATTTCTTATGTGTCTCTTTAAGCTGTCTATTTGTGACATGTGTGTATATTTGCGTTGTTGCCACGTTCGAATGTCCTAAAAGTTCCTGGACACTCCTCAAATCGGCTCCTTCTTTAAGCAAACCGGTAGCAAAAGTGTGTCTGAGTGTATGAGGTGTAACGTCTACGGACACTCCAGCTCTAGTGGTATACTTTTTTACTAATCTCTGAATACTGCGCGGTGTTAGCCTTAATGATTCACCTTCAAAATCATCCTGATCCATTTTTTTACCTGAGTATCTTATAAAAAGCGGCAGGAAATTATCATTTCTGGTAGCCAGATACCTGTTAATCCAATCCACAGCGCCGGGGCTTAAATATACTGTTCGTACTTTTCTTCCTTTACCCAGAACAGTAAACTCACCTGTTTTTAAATTAACATCATCTACATTTAAAGAGACTAGTTCCGAAACTCGCAAACCTGTACTAAATAAAGTTTCCAAAATTGCCCGGTCTCTCATGCCCGTTCGCTTGTTAAGATCCTGCACCTCAAACAGTCTGGCAAGTTGCTCCTCATTGAGTACTTTCGGCAGTGTCTCTTCGGTCTTACCTAAAACAATTTGTTCCGGCGGCAGGACCTCTATTTCCTCATCAACTACCAAATACTTGAGAAAAGCTCTAAGAGCAACTAAGAAAGTGTTCTGCGTGGACCTTTTAAATTCTTTTTGGGATTTAGTACTGATTCTTCGATTAAGATTCACACGATATTTTTTCACTAGCTCTGAGTCTATCTCTTTTAGCTTTATTTCTTCCTTCTGCAAATATGATTTGGCCCAAACAAGAAAATCGTGCAGATAAAAATCATACATCCTGATAGTATTCTGAGAAAGATTTCTGTCAATCTCACAATACTCCAAATATTTTATCAAGATCTCGTCCATACTAGAATTTAAGGTTACTTTACTCATATGTCTAATAAAAACTTCTTAGAAGCGTCTCTAGAGCCTTACAAGTACTTTTGACTCTAATAACAGCAAAATATACCACTTAGACTCTTGATCTGAGTTAATTATACATAATTTTTTACCTTAATGGCCGCAATTTTTATATATTCACCATAAGAAGTCGGGGAGTAGTATGTCTCTCAAAGACATGGTGATAAAAAGTAAGTCTATCTTCTAGGAGGGAGGTGTCACAGATCCATTTTTAAATAAAATGCGACGGAATAGGCTTGTATAAAATCATCTAGGCAAATTTAATAGGTAATACATGTGAATTAATCTTAACTTTGCTGCACGATTTAAATTCATTTTTTTCCTCTATAATTTGTGAGGTAGGGTGCTTGACCCGCCGGTATATGCGATGTCGTATAATGTATATTTAACGACATCGCAAATGGTTTTTTGTTTGTCATCCACTTTCCGTATCTATTACAGTAGGAAAGAGGTAAAGGAGAGAGGGATGGTTGGAGATGTCTAAATAAGTTGTGATTATTCCCTTTTTAATTACTAATTAATATAAATTTCTGACATTGTACTCTTAGTTTAAAAATAATAACTTTTCTTTTTCCGGGACAAGCTACAGATTGTTTATCCACACTCCTCCACCCAATGTGTGACATATCTACATTTTCTTTTCATCAAAGCTCTTATGATATTGAACACTAATAATCCCCAATACATATTAGTGTAATTAAGCAAACATATGTCAATGTTACTGCAACCATGATTAGCATAACGTGACAATCCTACCAAAATATATTAATAAGCCCTATAGTGTTGTCACTCAGCACTATAGGTTGCTGAACTTCGGGTTTCCTTAGCTCCCCTCTCCCCTTTTTCGTATTGTTACTAAAAGAATAAGTTACCTATGGATTGAAAAAAAATAATAAAATTAAAAATAAAACAGAAATTATTAAATGTTCCGTAATCAATCTTTTATTAACTACGTTTTTTAAATGAGCTTCAACGTAACTTACTCCGAACATCAAAACAGAAGAAATAAAAATAGCTCTTAAAAAAGTTTCCGTGGGAAAAAAGGAAACCGAAATGCCAGCTAAGGAAACAACAAAGATACCTAAACCCAAGATAGAAACTATTTCCCCCTTGTTATACTTTTTCACATCCTGGTTATATTTTAATGACCAAGTCAAATAAATGAAAAATAATAAAGTCACCAACCCTGCCAAAGCCGTTTCTAATAAAGGGTTGAGAGACATTTTAAATATTCCTGCCAACAACGGTATGGCGATAACCACCATTAGTATCTTACTCCAAGTAATGGCAACCCTGTGTAGGGGAATAACCTCTTCCCTACTCTCGACAACTAAAAAAACATTATTCACCAAAGAGATCAAATAAAAGATTATTGTGAACATCAACAAAGAAAGTATCCTGAAAGTTTGGCTTAAGTTGGGAAAGAATATTAGGGACAAATAAACTCCCACAACTAAAAAAGCCGGGAGAATGCCGGTGATGAGCATATTTAGCAAATTACTATTTGGGCGATGGGCAATATAGGAAGAGATATAAACCAGTGCCAGCATAAACAGCACGGTACTCAGTCCCCGCTCACCACTTAGGATAAAAAAATAATAGAACAGAGCCAAAAACATGAGGGACTGAATTAAATATTTGTGCCTTTTTTCTAAACTTACTTTCATTCCTCACTCATAACCAATTTAAAGTAGCAGAGAGCCATTGCTACACCATCATTTGCATCATCAGGCTTAATAATTGTCCTGATACCCAATTCTTTCTTCACCGCTTCCTGCATTTCCTTTTTATCAGAACGGCCGTAACCAGACAAAACTTTTTTGGCTTGTAGGGCAGTATATTCAACTATAGGGACGTTGTTACGGGCTGCCACCAGCATAGAAATCCCTCTCGCCTGCCCCACACTCATAGCTGTTTTTACATTAGTGTTAAAAAACAATTTTTCGATAACAATAAGTTCAGGACTAAATTCCTTAGCAACGTCGTTTAGATTGGTATATAAAACATTCAAACGTTTCTGCATTTCCAAGTCAGGGTGTGTTCTAATAACACCGTGATCTTTAAGTATCGCTCTCTTCTTGGTTAGTTTAAGAACACCATAACCCATGCTGGCCGTTCCCGGATCAATACCTAAAACGATCATCTCGTTTCAGTTTTCTTCAGTAAATTTGTAATTATGATAAACATCTTGTACGTCATCCCGGTCTTCAAGAGTTTCAATAAGCACGTCAACCTTTTTAGCATTTTCCTCCTCATCAAGCTCTATAAAAAAAGTGGGTCTTTTGTTTTCAGTATCGAAGATATAGAAAGTGCTGCCCTTTGCACCTAAGTTACCACCAGATTTCACAAAAATATTACGAATTTCAGAAACCGATCTATTGGCATTGTCTGTCAGACACGAGACCATCATGGCGCCGCCTTCCGGGCCGAAACCTTCGTAAATTGCCTCCGTATATTTTTCGCCTTCTAATTCCCCGGTCCCCTTTTTTATTGCCCTTTCAATATTATCTTTGGGCATTCTTGCCCCTTTAGCTTTTTGGATGGCTAAACGCAAAGAGGAATTTGCATCAGGGTCTCCCCCACCCTCTCTGGCAGCGACAATGACTAATCTACTAATTTTGGAAAATGCCTGGCTCCTTTTGGCGTCGTTAATACTTTTCTGCCTTTTAATATTATGCCACTTTGAGTGCCCGCTCATATTCGCTATCTTACCACATTGACAAATGTTTATTTTTTGGTATTTTCGTACCTATGCAAGCTAATGTGCAAAGTCTAAGCAAGAAAGCAATTGAATCGGCTCTGAATAAAGACTGGGGGACTGCCGTCGAATATAATGAGCTAATCCTAGAAATATTTCCGGATAATAAAGATGCAAAAACTAGGTTAGGACTTGCTTACATCAAAACAAAGAATTTTTCCAAGGCTAAAAAGATTTTTAAGGAAATATTAAAAGACGACCCTATTAATCAAGTCGTCTTAAAAAACTATGAACTGGCTTCCAATAAAAATACCGGTGGACAAAGCAATACTGAGATTACCAGCAGTACTAAGGCTTTCCTTAAAGAGCCTGGTACCACCAAGCAGATTGAAATCAATACAACTAAAAATATTCTATCAAAGCTGGAACCGGGACAGGCCCTTGAGCTAAAATTTTCCAAAATGAAACTGGCTTTTTTAATAAAAGAAGGTAAAGCCGAAATTGGATTCATACAAGATCAAACAGCAAAGGCGTGTTACAAAGCCAAAAAAAATGAACTTTTTATTGAGGCGAATGTCATTAAAACCAACGAGTATCATGTAACCATACTCCTAAAGTGCAGAAAGCCAATATTTAAATCTGAAAAACAGCAAGAAAAACCCTTCATGAGAAAAGGTCTTATCAAAGAACCGGAGACCAAAATACCCGAACTGGAAAACGAAAGAGAATAATAAATTAAATCAAATCATCTTCCTCAATATTTACTTTTGTAGTCTTTGTTTCTTTCTCCTCTTTCTCTCTCCCTATACTTTTCTTTTTAGGAGCCGGCGGGGTGCCTGAAGTCTTCCGATAGTTTTTAACTGGAGGCTTTTCCTTTGCCGAGGCGATCTTTTTTTCCGGTTTTTTTTGTACTGGCTCCTCCTTTTTTTCCAGCTTTTTGGTTTGTTCCCTGGGCTTAGCCTTTTTAGGAGCAGCCGCTTTTAGAGGCTTGGGATTCGCGGTAGCTTTAGGTTCTGCTCTCATTTCCCTTTTCTCTTCCACACCCTCTTCTTTACTTTCCCTTCTTTTAGTACGGAACCCCTCCACCACATCTATAGTGGCAAAAGGAGCATCCAAGTTATCTACCGGCAGCAAGGCAGTAGTTTGAATATTTAGCTGAGCATTTTGAAATTCAGCGGCTACATCTGAGGTTTTGTAGGATCCCCTATCAGTCAAGAGGAACCACTCCCCTTCTTTCTTAGTTAAGATCCCATCCACTCTTTTTCGATTAACCCTCTGTACCTGCTTAAATAACTGCTTACCATTTTCTTCGATCATTTTAAGAGTATCTCCATAGACCAGCTTTGATTTTGCTGCATAGTTTTCCGGAACCGCAAATCTTTCTCCATTTTCTGAAACCATGGAGTATCCGTCAAATTTACCAGTGACACCTTCAATTTGGGTGTAGTCTGTCTTCAGATAGTCACTCTCAAATTTATTGAGTGCCCTCCTTACAGAACCTATATTAGAGTCTAATTGGTCTAATTTTCTCTTAATATCTTCGAACTGGTTTTTTGTTTGTTCGTCCATATTATTCTCCTTCTACAAAATTTGATTCTCCTGCTTTCCTGCGTTTATTTTCTAAGGCAATAGCCATACCTTTGTCAAATTGGGTCTCCACCCATTTACCTGTTTTCTCCTCTATATACTTTCTATCAACCCCATACTTCTGTCTGCTAAGAGCAAGGACTTTCTCCTTATTGTTAGTCTTGGGCGCCATTGCTTCCTCTTCCAACCACGGCAGTAATATCCTACCAGAAAACGGCACGGAGGTCATGCCATCGATCATAAGTTTGACATACATTTGAAACCTTTCTAAAGAAATGATGTCTTCGGCAGTATAATAAGGAGCAAACTCACTGGCCAAGGTCGCTGCATCCGGAGCTCCAAGAGAAAAGGCAGCGATCGTACCTACATTACCATAAACTCCTTTAAGCATCTCTTCAGGCAGTTGAGCAGTAAATTGGTGCGTAAGATACAGGCCAAGTTTATATTTTCTGGACTCTGAAAGGATCTCTTCGAAACTTCCGGTAGCGAAGTTCTGGAATTCATCCACATAGAGATAAAAAGGTCTTCTGTCTTCATAAGGGATCTTTGCTCTTTGTAGTGCGTAAAACTGAATTCTGGAAACCAGCAAGGCACCTAATAAGTTAGCGTTGTCTGCGCCGATCTTACCTTTAGATAAATTAATGAGTAGTATTTTACCATTGTTCATGGCATCCCAAATATCAATGGTGGATCTTTTCTGCCCTAAAATATTTCTAATGGTGCTGGAAGCTAAAAACCTATTTACCTTATTTTGGATCGGCGCGATTGCCTCCGTGGCTAATCTTTGGTTACCCTTCATTTCCTTATACTCTGTATCCCAAAATCTTTTCACCACCGGATCCGTTACAAAATGTAGAATAAACTTCTGATAGTTGGTATCTTCCAGCAGCCTGGTAATTCCCAGCATAGTCGTACCGGGAACATCCAATAAGGTTAAAACCGAATAGTTTAGAAGATATTCAAGACGAGGCCCCCAGGAAAAATCAAAATGCTGTTTTATAGCGGAGACAAGGCCTGAGGCCAAAAGATTCTTTTGCGAAGGGTCATCAATTTGCAACAAGTTTAGTCCAACCGGACGTTCTGTATCCGAAGGATCAAAATAGATCACGTCATCTACCCTATGATCAGGTATCCTCTCTAGTATCTTTTCTATCGTCTCTCCATGCGGATCCAAAATCCCTACACCATGCCCGTTTTGCATATCTTGGGAAAACATACTCTCAAATAAAGTAGATTTTCCTGTACCCGTTTTACCAATAACGTACATATGCCTTAATCTATCTTCCCCTTCTGTTATACCAAACCGAGTATTATTGTCCCTAAAAACAGTTTCACCTGTGTACACGCAATCCTTAACGGGAAGGTTGGCGGGGGGTTCTGTTTTCCTGGAATACACCCAGGAAATATTTGGTGTAACTAAACCTCCTGAAGGTAAATGAAAAACCGTTGCCAGTTCTTCGGCGTTTAAGAGGGAGGTATTTTCTTTTTCGAACAATCTTTGTTTGTATCTGTTCAAATATGAAGTTTTATTAACCGAGATACTCGATTCAAAAGAGTTCAGGTTGGTAAAGGCAAATTGCTGGAAAGAAGCTAAAATTAGCCTTAATCTGGTCTCCGCTCTCTCCACATTACCCGCCGCTGAGACTATCCTAATTTCTGTTTCAAAACCCATCCTGCTTAGTTTATTATCAATGGCCTGAATTTGTAATTCTTCTGTAGAAGTAAGTTTTCTAATATCCTTATCTCTGCCCGCACCCACATCCATACTACCATCGTCGTATTTATACCATCCTGTTAACACCCCCGCACCTATCGTAGCTGCCTCGGAAATAGTAGTTTTAATGGCCGTTCCTAACAAAGTGGCATTACCCGCTACATTTCCTTCCCTAATGTTAGTAACGTGAGTATGCCCTGGCTCCTGCCAGGTGTCCCCTATTGGTTTAGCCAGGTACTGGATCATCATAGTTTCTCCTTCTTGAACTTGGGAGAGTACGGAAGTTATTGAAGAAAGGGGATCTGCTTCCAAGTCCCTAAATGATTTAATAGGGAAAAAATCATCTTCAACTAATCTCAAAGTTGCCACCTCATAGGAAAGCCCTTGGAAATCAATGTGTTGTGTGTAATCTTCGACTACCTTTATTTGGGCCTCAGGATATTGGGCATAAATTTGCCCTTCAACGTATTTTAATATGGTATGGGGAACAGCAACATAAAACCTTAAACCTGTTTGTTTGCTGGCCAGCATTTCAAAAGAGAAATATTCCTGCAAATGACCCTCTTCGCGTAAAAGCCCGTGTAAAGAGGCAAAAAGATTCTCCGCAGCTAAAGCTGCCGCTTGGTGATCCGCATTTTTCTCATCAGCCACTTTTAGTATCTGTATTTCTAATACTTCAAAATCACCACTATAAATCTGGTCTGCTTGCGTATTTCCTAATAACCTTCTAAAGGCGGCAAAGACTATAAAAACAATCAATAGTGCGCCTAGTATGATAAATATAATATTCATCTTATGTCTCCTATAGGTCAGTCTCTACTTTGTTGTCTTTCCGAAAGTCAACACCCGCCCTAAATTCGGAGCGGGTGCTGGAAAGGAGAGAGACATGTGCCAATATTATCTTACAATGAACTTGCAAAGTCAAGTCCAAAGATGATTGTGATCTCCGATCTGCTGATCTCGTTTTCGCTGAAATTTCCGGCTTCCGATTTGAGAATAACATTTTCGATCCCAAAAAGATTACTAATTATTCTCGTGCTCTCGGTTGTCACATCATCAACAATAATTAAACTATCTTCATATATTTCCTTGGTATTACCGATGGCCACTATCCTACCTCCAGCGTTTTTAATTACCCTGGAGGCAAATCCGGCTATACCGGTCATATTGGTACCATTTAGAACGGCAATACTTTTTTTCTCATTAGATAGGGGTGAAGCAAAAGTTAGATCCAGAAACTCTTCATCCAGCAAGTGGGGGTTTTCAAGATAGGTTGCACTAATATCTTTCTCTAACATGCGGTCTTTAGGAAGCGACCGAGTAAAAGAGTAGACATCAAAAAGTTCTCTCAGTGTTAAATTAGTTTTCACTGATTCTTTTAACAATATAGGGTCGAAACCTCCTTGGATATTTACATTTAATTTACCGTTGAAAAGGTCCACCAAGAGCTCTTCTCCCCCACTATCTACCACCATGTAGCGGTCAACGGGGAAGGCCAACAATTTAAAAATTGCTTTCGAAACTAGGTTAGCGCTTTCGGAGAGATCGTTTTCTTCTAAATTACCCAAGGCAAAAATATTGGCAAAGGGCTCTGTACCAAACCTCCCCGGTACGTCAATTTCCACTTCCAAAGGAATGTTATATTTTATCAGCTTAAGGGTGCTTTTATCGAAAATGTAAAGATGGATTTTTTTCACCTTGATCGGGTCCTGAATAAAACTCTCCACTACTATTAGTGACGAGGAATATATTTCTTCGTTGAGAATGCTATAACTGGAGGAAGAAAACGCCGAGGCATACTCACTGGTTAGCTTGTTATAAAACATATAACCCGACAAAAACAAGCCGGAGACTAAAAACAAAGACATGGCTAGCAGAGCTTTACCTAGTCTCTTTCTTTGCTTGGCTTTTTTTGTGGATTTTGGGACAGGCATCTACTAGGATTGTATCAATTTTTACTCGTGTTTGAATAAATTTTATCAAACTCTTCTGGCAGGGGTGCATCAAAATTTAACTCTTTATTGAGTTTTGGGTGATAAATACCTAATTTCCAGGCATGCAGCATCATTCTGGAAAATTCTTCCCGGGAATCAACTAGTTGCTTTTTAGTCATGTAGGTCTCATCGTTCATAACAGGATGATTAAAAGCCGCCATGTGCACTCTTATCTGGTGTGTCCTACCGGTCTGCAAATTGATCTCTATTAAGGATGCTTTTAGATCTCCCAGACTAAAATTTTTTACCAGCATTATTTTTGTTACCGCCTTTCTACCCCCACCGACTACGGCCATCCTTAACCTACGGTTGGGATCCCTTTTTATGGGAGCGTCTATTGTTATTAAAGGGTCTTGCAAATGATCAAGCACCACCGCCAGATACACCTTCTTTACTCTGCGATCTTTAAACTGTTTTTTTAACTGCCTAAAAGTTTTTTCGTCCTTGGCCGCTAATACAATTCCAGAGGTATTTTTATCTAAACGGTGTACCAATCCCGAACGTTGTGCAAATTCCGAATCATCTCCACTCTCAAAGGCCTGCTTTTCCATTAAATAATTTTGCAGTGTGCTATCTGGTGAGGTTTTGGAAATATTAACCACCAATCCGGTAGGTTTATTCACAACGATGAGGGATTCATCTTCGAAGATTACTTCGATCTTATTCATTAAAGATATATTTCTTTACTGAGAGAACTATGTCACTAGGTATAATGTTTGATTTGACTATAAACTCTTTTACACCAAGTGTGAAGCAAGTTTCCTTAATACGATTATCCTCAAGGTTGGTTAAAACTACAATTGGTTTATCCTTGGTTTTGGGATCGATCTTCATTCTTTTCAACAACTCAATACCATCTAGTTTTGGGAGCATGATGTCAAGAAGCAGCAAATCCCACTCCCCATTGAGCACTTGATTGAGACCTTCTTTGCCGTCTCCTTCTTCCATGACTTCGTATCCTTCCTCGCGAAGAATATCAGCGTACATTACCCTAATGTTTTTTTCATCTTCTACTATTAGTATTCTCTTGGCCATAAAAAATTACCGAAATTATTAAAAGTGCCAGACCTAAAGTTATCAGCAGGTCTGAGAGATTAAAACTAAACAAACCAAAAAATTCGTAGTCATCAATCACACAACTATACCTTACCCTCTGGTAAAGATTATGTAAACCCCCAACGTACAGAGCTACCAGTCCCACAACAGAAAAAATATTTTTGTATTTCTTAAGGAAAACATAAGCGGTAAGTAGCAACAAGAGTATCGCCAACAAAACATAAACCTTAATAGGGAGGTAACCACTTAGAAAATATGAGCAATTTGCATTAGGTAGCATTTTTAGCACAATTCATACAGGTTGTGGCTTCGGGATAAGCTTCTATTCTTGCCTTATCTATCGGGTTTCCGCAATTATCACAAACTCCGTACTCGCCTTTTTCAATTTTACCCAGTGCCTTGCCAACTTGCTTTTGCATTGCAGAGATATTCTCCTTTTTTATGTCAAGCTCTACCTTAGCTCTATCTTCCAATATTGCCTCATCTATCACTTCCGCGTTGCCTACATCCCTACCCTCTTGCAAATACGGATCTTCTTCCACTAATTTCTTCTGCTCTGCTTTAAGTCTTCTATCCTTTAGAAGCAGCTTGTCTTTTATTTTCGAAATAAAATCAAAGTTAATTTTCATGCTAACCTTCTTCTTTCTTGTTCTAAAAACCAAATTGACCATACTGATTGTAATCAATATAAAGTAAAATATCAAATAACTTTTGCTCGAATAAAAAACCTGCCCAAAAATTGATACTAAAAGCAATAAAACGGAAAATAAAAGGCCGGAAAAAAGCCTATTTCTATTAAAATAAGTGAGCAGATAACTTAGAAAAAAGACCGCGAGATAAAATAATAGCTTGTAGTCATTTTCAGCCATAATTTTCCGGCCAAAAACTAAAAGCGCCATTGCAAAAAAATAAATGGAGAAAATGTCCAGCACTCTGTAAAGCGACCATTTCCATCTTTTCGTGAAGTATTTAATTACCAGTAAGGTCCCAAAGAAACCGAGGTATATAACAACTAGATACTTGTTATCTATAAGGAAACGGTTTGCTAGAGAATAATAGTTAACTACATAATAGGAAACACCTAAGATAACAAGGGACAAAAAGAAAAGATCCAGTACTTTATCAATATCAAAACCGTCCCTGATTGATTCGAACCATATAAAAAAAAGTGTTACAAGAAAAGCAAAAAAAATACCTAGATAATATGTTGGAAAACTAACTACACTAATATTTATTACTTCCGGAATATTCATAACTTAGAGATCTATGCTTTAGAGACATACTCACCTGATGTAGTATTTATCTTTATTTTATCGCCTTTTTTAATAAATGTGGGAACTTTCACTACCGTGCCATTAGTTAATTCTGCATCTTTTAAAACATTACTTACCGTGTTTCCTTTGTACCCAGGCGTGGTTTTGGAAATTTCACAAATTATCGTCTTGGGAAGATCTACCAGCACGGGTTTGCTTTCAAAAAACATGACCTGTACGTTTTCACCTTCTTGCAAAAACTTGACACCCTCGCCTATTTGCTTTGTTGATAAGGTAAACTGCTCAAAAGTCTCGGGGTCCATGAAAAAATGATCTTTATCACGATACAAATATTGAATGTTTTTTCTTAACACATCAGCCTCTTCGACTCTAGAGGTCGCTTGGTACCGTTTTTCCAACACTTGGCCGGTTAATAGGTTTTTGGCTCTAATTTTAACAGTGGCACCTCCACGCGCGGTCTTGGTATGCGTATACTTTTCCACTACAAAAGGTTGATCATTTTCTTTAAATATTGTTCCTGTCTTTAGACTAGAAGCCTGCACTATGGTATTATAGCAGATAACCTATATAAAAATATCGGGAAGGGGAAAGAAATGCTTACGGAAGGGTCACGGGAGATAAGTGGTTCATTGGTAGTTGAACCTAGGGAAGGAGATGCTGTGTTGGTTAAGTCAGTAAGATTCTACCATCCAACCAACCAAGCTATCACCCATCCCTTTGAATGGAACCGAGACTACCTTCACAAAGTTCTCGGTTACGATGTGCCGCTCATTGTCAATCGACTCAGAGCTCACAGTATTAAGATCAAGGCGCGTTTTACCGTGAATGCCAACAATATTGCTATCCTCCCTCGCTAATTCCTTGTACTTTTGGGGGAAATGCAATGTACTGGATCCGGCTAAATGTAAAGGAGAAAAGCTGTGCCAGAAACTTACACAGAGCAGGCAAGAAAAACCGCTTTTGATTTGGAGGAAATGATCACCAGGGACATTGATGGACTAAGAAAGTTTCCTGTAGAAGCGGTCACAGACGTAAACGGTGTTGCGTATGCATACTTCACGCATACACACCCAAGCGTACTAAACACTGTGGGTATCAAAACCCAAGAACTAGTGAACCTGGGCTACAGGGATATTCGTCCCGGTACATGGGTGTGGTTCAGTATCTCGGGTCATGGGCTTTGCATGAATCTTCTGGAAGGAGAGGAACTACAAAACGCCCGTGCCTGAGCAATACGGAGTAACAAATGGAGTGCTTACGAGCGATCGTTTTTTTTTGTAAAAAAACCGGTCGCTCTTTTTTTACCAAAAAAGAAGCCCCATGCGGAATTATTTTCCGGTAGGGGCTTGGATAGTAATTGTCACACTACCACACACCAGTGAACGCTCGGCGTTCGTGAATATAGAAATAGTTTCTGACGACAGAGCTGGCCTTACATCGAAGTTTCGGAAGGTAGCAACCTACACCTACGAGGTACGCTAGACGTCCGTTCTCAGGATTCGTCCAGAGCACACCCGGCAAAAACATGAAGCCAACGTCATGCTTGAGCACCTCAAGAACAGTCTCTCCTGCTACCTCACGTGTCGCTTGATGGAACTCATGGTCGTCATCATAGACAATTACCATGAGATGGCAAATGTCCTTCACCTTGCGAAGATATGCCACCCAGAGCAAATCGGCCACATCGATGTCCGGGGCCTTAAGCATTTCGAACAATTCGTCATAAGTTTTCCTCCGGTGCACGAGGTTCCAAAATAACCTCTTGATGAACAATTTGACCACATTCATTGTAATCCTCTCCTTTTTCTAGTGTTCCTAATGATATTTAACTCAGATTATACTATAGGGTTAGTGCTGAGTCAACAAATGGTGCCGTGGGTGGGAGTCGAACCCACACGGGCTTTAAGGCCCAGTGGTTTTTGAGACCACCGCGTATACCATTCCGCCACCACGGCTTAAATTACAACTGGATTTTATCATAACAAGGAAAATTTATGATAGAATCAACTCAACCACCTCATGACTGATAAGGAGAATAGACGATGGGTGTCAAGGATAGAGTCGAAGAAGTGATCGGTGAAGTAACTTTTCACGAAAAGCAAGAAGGGTTTCTCCACTACCGTGTGGAAGGTAACACGCGGGTAGCCGATGAGAGTATAGTTCGTCCGTACGATAAGTATCTCCCAAAAGGACACCGCATCAAAGTGACCCTTGTCAACGGTAGAGCAACAAAAATCGAGGCGGCAGCTTGAAAAAACACTTGAGCAGCACGTCTTAAAAAATCAACCCTGAGTTACTTCCCAACTCGGGGTTTTTTATTCATTTGTCTCTTCTTTGGAAACCTCAAAAAACTTGGTGCGGTCTGATTTAAAGTATAGATCCAACTCACCCGTAGGTCCGTTTCGATGCTTGGCAATAATTAATTTGGCATTCTCTCTATCCTCATCGTCGGGTCGGTATAAAAACAGCACCACATCAGCATCCTGCTCAATTGATCCTGAATCTCTCAAATCTGATAGTTGAGGTCTTTTCTCTCCGCCTCTTTGTTCAACAGCTCTGGATAACTGCGAGACAGCCAAGACGGGAATTTTCAATTCTCTAGCGAGATTCTTTAGAGCTTGAGAAATTTCCGAGACCTCCTGTACCCTGCTCTCTTGACGTCTACCTCTTACTAACTGCAAGTAATCAACAATGATCAAACCAATATTTTTCTCTAGAATAAGCCTTCGGGCTTTTGTTCTCATTTCCAGCACACTCTGCCCCGGTGTATCGTCCACCGATATAGGTGCTTCTGATAACTCCCCTGCTGCGATACCGTATTTTTCGAAATCCTCTGCCTCTAAATTTCCTGTAGTTATGCGCCAATTATCAATATCCCCTTGCGCGGAGATCATTCTGTCAACCAGGGACTCACGTCCCATTTCCAAAGAAAACATGGCTACCCCTATACCGTGTTCAACTGCCGCATGCTGAGCTATATTTACAGCTAGGGACGACTTGCCAACGGAGGGTCTGGCAGCCAAAATGATTAGATCCTCGGATTGCAAGCCCGATAACATCCTATCCAATGTTTTCAGCCCGGTAGGCACACCCCTTAAAGCTCCCTTTTGTTTGCTTAACTCATCCAATCTTTCAAAAGTAACCTCAAGTGTCTCCTTTATGGGTACAAAATCTTGATAAGTTTTGTCTTTATAAATAGAGTACAATATTTGTTCGGCCCTATCCACAAGCTTATCAGTATCAGGTTCCACAAAAGTTAACTCTCCTATTTCCGAAGCTGCCGTAAGCAATGATCTTTTCACCGCTGCATCTCTAATGATCTCTGCATAGTATTCCACATTTGCCGCCGTAGGCACACTATTTACTAGTTCGGTAAGGTAAGCAACACCACCAACGGCGGTCAGTTTCTTCATTCCCCTCAATTCACCGGGCAGGGTGATCAGATCTGCCGGCTCCCTTTTTTCGTACAAGTTTATGATCGCCTCTAGTATGTCCGCATGCGCGTCTTTATAAAAATGCTTAGGACGCAAAAACTCAACTACTTTAACGATAGCATCCTTATCTATAAGCAGAGCACCTAGTACCGACTTCTCTGCTTCCATATCATGCGGGGGTACACGAGATTTTTTAGCCTGATTATTTTTTCTTGCCATAAAAGATCTAATGTTGGGGGCTTAACACATAAACTTCACTCTCATCAGGGATGTCGCTCTTAGAACTTACCTTTAGCTTCTCTACCTTCTTGACACCATTATCCTCCACACCAACCTCTTCCAAAAACTCCTTTATATCAGCCAATTCCTTACCTAAACCAGTTAGATCTCCAGTTTGGTAGTGCATTGGTATAACTATACCAGGCTCCAAAGAAGAGATTACTTTCACAGCTATTTCTGCATCAATGGTAAAAACACCACCCACCGGGATCATCAAGATATCAACACTCGATAATTTCTCAATAGTTTCTTGAGATAATTCATGCCCTAAATCACCCAAATGCAGTATATTAAAACCGTCGATCTCTACTTGGTAAATAGTATTTTTCCCTCTCTCTGCTCCTGATTTTTTATCATGAAAGGTTGGTATTCCCAGTATGAAAGTGTTAGAGATCTCGTACTCTCCTGGAGTATTTATAACTAATTTGTAATCGCTAACCCCCTCTACAAAACCATGATCTCCATGTTCATGTGACAGCAACACGACATCGGCAGCTAGTTTAGGTAATTTATAACCTGTCATCTTGGGATCATACGGGTCAATAACCAAAGTGGTCTCCCTACCCCTTATCTTGAAGCAAGAATGTCCTATGTAAGTAATTTCCATAGGCATATATTAGCAAAGTTATTTCATTTGGGGTAGGAGTAATATATGATAATATCTAGCTTTGCTCGATATAATATATAATATTAGAGTTATGTTTAGAAAGCTGCCTAAAGACTCGTTAACACCTTATTATTTGGCAATTTTGCTTACCTACTTAATTTGGGGAGGAGCTGCTCCTGTCATTAAACTCACTCTGCAATATATCCCTCCTTTTACGTTTTTGTTCTTCAGGTTTTTAATTGTCTGCTTGGCCATTCTACCCCACACTATCCTCTTGCTCAAAGCAAATTCTATTGACAGAAGGGACTATTTCAAGGTGTTTTTGCTAGGATTTTTTTCTCAAACCAGTTTGATCTTGATCTTTATAGGTCTGCAGTACACTTCAGCTTTAGAGGGGGTCTTAATAGGTATTTTAGGTACTATCCTTTCCGTATACGCGGGTCATTATTTTTACAAAGAAAAAATCGATTGGCACATAAAACTTGGTCTGCTAATAGCCGTTATCGGTACTTTATTTATCGCCCTTGAGCCTCTCCTACAGGCAAAAACCGCCAGCCATGCTGTTGAACTAAAAGTCATGGGTAACCTTTTCATCGTTGCTTACAGTCTGTCTTTTTTGCTCTACATAGTCTGGTCAAAGATGAGTATGGGTATAAATTCCGCAAAGATCAAAAGATCTTTAAAACTTATACACATGAGGCCAATGAAGAAAAAATACTCCCCTATCTTGCTCATGTCCATCTCCTTTTATGTTGGCTTTATTACGTTTATTCCCCTGGCTTTGTTGGAAAATCTAGGATATTTAGGCGCGTCTAAATTCAGCATTACCGACATAACACTCGTTCCCGCTATGGGTATACTCTATATGGCCCTGTTGTCTTCCCTGGTAGCTTATTTTGCCTTCGAATGGGGACTAAGCAAAGTTGAAGTTAAAGATACGGCAATTTTTAGCTATTTACAGCCTGTCTTTGCTTTACCCTTTGCCTACTTGCTATTAAGAGAGATGCCTAACCAATATATGTTACTAGGTGTATTTATCATAGCCGTAGGCGTGGCAATTGCTGAAAGCAAGAAAAGCTGATATACTCTTGGCTGCCATGAAAGAAGGAATTCACCCAAAAATCCATAAAAACTGCCTAGTCACCTGTGTCTGTGGTAATTCCTTTGAAACAATTTCCACCAGGGAAAATATCACTGCAGATATATGCAGCTCCTGCCACCCTTTTTATACCGGCCAACAAAAATTTGTGGATACAGAAGGTAGAATAGATAAATTTATTAAAAAACAGAAGATATCCGAAGATAAGAAAAAGAAAGCGAGTGCGACAAAAAAAACCAAGGCAAAGAAGAGAGGCAAAAAAGAAAAAGCACCAACACTTAAAGAAATGCTCGAAAAAGCTAGAAAACAAGCTTCTTAACTACTATCACCCTATGAACCAAGTTAAAGAAAACTTAAAAGAAGAGGTCGAGAAACTTCAGAAAAACATTGCGGAGAGTATAAACTTGCTGAAAACTTCTCAAGATGAGGACTTAAAAAAACTGGCTCGGGAAGAGGTAAAAAGTATTGAATCCCAAGTAACTGAACTGGAAAAATCTCTACAAGCACTTAATAACGACTTTAATAATAGTGTAGAAGAAGAACCTGGTACAGGGGTGACCATTGATCCAAACTCTATTATTCTAGAGATCCGTGCAGGAACCGGAGGTGATGAGGCAGGAATTTTTGCTGCTGACCTTTATCGCATGTACCAGAGATTCTCTGAAAACAAAGGTTACCAGACTAAAGAATATTTTATCTCGGAAAATCCTTCCGGAGGCATTAAAACCACAACGATGGGTATTAAAGGCAGAAATATCTTTTCCTTGTTAAAAAATGAATCGGGAGTTCATCGAGTACAGAGAGTGCCAGTGACAGAATCCAGCGGGCGCATTCATACCTCAACGGCTACGGTAGCCGTACTTCCCGAAGTGAAGAAAATAGACTTAGAGCTTAAACCGGAAGATCTTAAATGGGATTTCTTCCGCAGCGGGGGTAAAGGAGGGCAGAACGTGAATAAAGTATCTACCGCTGTCAGGCTTACCCACTTGCCAACCCAAATAGCCATAGAATGCCAAGAAGAAAGATCTCAATTCAAAAACAGGGAAAAGGCTCTGCAAATGCTGCATTCAAGACTGTATTCGGCCATGAAGGAACAGCAGGTAAAAAGTATCACGGATCTAAGGTCTTCTCAGGTGGGGACCGGTGAAAGAGCTGAGAAAATTCGCACATATAACTTCCCACAGGATCGACTTACTGACCATCGAATAAAAAAATCTTGGCATAATTTAGAAGAAATACTTAACGGAAACATTGATCAGGTACTTGATGAAGTTAACAACAGTATAAATAAAAATAAATCCAGCAAATTCAGCGAAAATCCTGAGTAGCCTCTTCTAGAACAAGGTCAATAGCAGCAACCTGACCATCCCTATCAACTTCCATGGCTATGGTATCCCCTACCTTGCTTTGAGTAATAATTTTAGAAATAGCATTCAATCCGTCGATTTCCATGCCATTGATTTTTATGATGATATCTCCCCTTTCCAAGCCTACCTTTGAAGCCGGGGAATCTTCGAAGACTCTGGAAATATAGGCTCCTACGGGGAGATTCTTTAGGACAGCTATTTCTTTTGTGATAATGGTATAAGAAATTCCTATATAGGGTCTGACTATCTTTCCTTCTTCAGCAAATGTCTCTAGCAGAGGCTTTAAAGTGTTAACCGGAATGGCAAAACTTATATTATCGGCCCCTATGGTGGTGGCCACATTAATACCGACGACCTGGCCGGCTAGATTTAATAGCGGCCCTCCGGAATTACCGGGATTAAGAGCGGCATCCGTTTGAATGGCATTTTCCTGCAAAGTCGACTTTTCTCCAAAAGCTCCGGAAGCGACAACCTCACGGCCAATACCGGAAATCACACCCACGGTAACAGTATTTTGGTATCTTCCTAAAGCGTTGCCAATAGCGATAGCCTTCTGTCCTACCTTAAGATTATCCGAATCACCCAGCATTACTGTGGGTAGGTCCCTGGCGGTAATTTCCAAAATAGCCAGATCTGAAATGGAGTCGAGATGGACCATGTCAACCTCATAAGTAATTCCATCCTTAAGAACTACCGAGTACTCCCCTCGCCTATTATCCACCACGTGGCTATTGGTCACTATAAGTCCGTTAGCATCCACAATAAAACCTGTACCTATACCTGATTCATTCAAAGAGGGGCCGGTAAATAGATCAAAATCGAGTGTTTTAACCACAATAGAAACTACCGCAGGAGAGACATTTTCAACTACGCTAACTGTGGCTGATTCCTCTTCTATCAATTCCCGGCTGACTACTCTTGAGACACCTCTATATTTATCTTTTTCGAATAATTTTGTAAAGGGAGCAGTGATCTCACTAAACGGCACCGTGTCAAACAGTTTTGCAAAAAAATAGAAGGATACGAGCAAAGTAGCAACCCACACAATGATGATAATAACTTTTAAATTGATCTTATTTTTCATCTTAGATCTCTTTGGCTAGCTCCAAGGCTTTTTCGAGCTGAGCGTCAAACTCGTTCTCAATATCTTCATCCGTGATCTCTACTGCTATGTCAGGTTCTAAACCGGTTTCGTGCACCCACTCTTTTGCCGGGGTCAACCATTTGGCAGTAGTAATATGCACACCGGATCCATCCGGGAAATCCTTAGCGTCCTGTATGGTTCCTTTACCGAAAGTGGTTTGCCCAACCAATACCGCATCCAGATTTTCTTTGAGTGCTGCTGCTAAAATCTCCGAGGCAGAAGCACTTCCTTGGTCGATCAAGACAAAGATCCCCGGCACCTTTACAAAATCACCTATCTTTTTCAACGCCGGTATACTTTCCTGCTCACCGGTGGCTGATTGCTGGATCAACACAGTATCTCCGTTAAAAAAATCACTAGCTATATAAACGGAACTTAACATATAACCTCCTGGATTTCCTCTTAGATCAAGCACAATAGCATCCAATTGAGACATGTTGGAATTGATCTCCCTGACTACTTTGTCCCATTCGTTGTTGGTATTCTGCCCAAAACGACCCACTCTTATGTATGCTGTACCATCTCCTTTATCTTCCCAGGAAACACTGTCTATTTTAATTACTCCTCTTTGTATACTTATCTCCTGGGGCTCTTGATTATCTCTACCAACAGTCAAAACCACCGTGGTCCCGGCGTCACCTCTAATAATGGCCACTGCTTCGGAGATGGCTATCCCTATCGTATTATCACCGTCTATAGCTAATATTTTATCCCCGGACTTTATACCGGCGGCCTTGGCGGGAGAACCATCCAAAGGGGCTACGATCATCAGCTGTCCTTCCTTCAAACCAAGTTCGGCTCCTATACCCTGATAAGTATTGTTTAGGCTGTTGTTAACGGCCTCATTTAACTCCGGCGGTAGATATGTAGTATAGGGATCTCCCAGTGAGGAAACCATGCCGGAAATAGCACCGTAAAGCATTTTCTCTCCATCTACAGGCCTGTCTAGATAATCAGAGCTAACCAAATCCCAAACTCTCCAGAAGAGAGAGAAATCTATTTCCTGATCTCCGGGATTTTTATTAATAATATTAATTTCCGGGGGATTTCTTTTTATCTCAAATTCGTAGCCTCTTTTACCATAATAGTACCCCCCATAAAAAAAGCTGGTGGCAACAAGGACAACTATTAGAAATCTTTGAAACTTTGCTTTTGTAGACATTGTGCAACTATTCTACAGCAAGAAGATTTGGGGGGTTAACTTTAACTACCTCATCGTTCTCGTGCAACTTTACAAATATACTAGATTTGGTGACTCTGTCAACCGTACCAATGTATCCGAAATATTCTGAGGTGAGTACTTGCACCTTGAGGCCTTTTTTTACGAATCTAAGGATGGACTTTAGTTTTTTAGATTTGAACCTTGTATCATCTTCGGGAACAGGAATTTGCAGAAAATGTTTATTACTGTGTAAAAAGACGTATCTGCTGGAAATTTCGTTGATAAAATCATAAATAAAATGTGGTGTAGGCATGTCTCCAAAACCTGAGAACAACCCTAAGGGCACATTATTATCTTTTGCATATTCGTATACTTCTGCGTCTGCACTGCCTGCCAGTATGGCATTAATTCCCATCTCCTGAGCTTTTTTGATAATCTCCAGATTAATAGTATTACCTGTATAAACGATCTTTCCTTCCGGAGATTTGATGTAATTTGAGAAATAGTTCACAGTTAAAATATCGGAAGGGTTGGGAAAAACAACCATTTCACCCGAAGTTTTATCCCCCACCGAGACAGGTACGTGAATATCCACAGTCTGAGTTTTAAGCAGTACCGAGCGATTGTACGATACGTCGGTTACTACCCCCCAAACACCGGGCAACAGCCAATGATCCCTTTCTTCGGCTTTAAAAAAGTATCCCTCCTCTGATTTTTCCAAAAAACCACCAAACGGGGCCATAAACTCATTTTTGCCCACAGAACCCACCAGACTCCCACTACTATAGGGAGTTGCTTCATTCCATTTACCATCAACCGGCTTGAATTTTTTCCCTAACTCAACAATTTCGTAGACAACTTTGCAGGTACCTAACCTATCGGACGGTCCAACCTTATCGCCAACCGATACGTGAACAGAGCCCTCGTTAGGCAAAGTGCGCTCCAGAAAAACGTTGTCTTTATAATGTAATTTCTTAACTACCGGTAGATACATAAACTATATTTTTGCCAAAACTTGTCCAATACTTTTCAAATTAACATTAATATCTATCTGCAATTGATTGTGATCATATGTTTTTAAATCATTCTTAGCTCTAGTATCAATTATCAAACCTAATACTCCCCCTTGCACCTTCCTCTCGATACTTCCTAGGTGAGTACTTTTTACCACAATCCTTGCCTGATTATTAGTATCCAAGGGTATAAACACAATCTTGCCGGGGCCAACATCTAGTAGCTGCGAGGTGCCTAGATCGGTTTCGATCAGGCAGGTGGTTTCTCCAGGACTATTAATTAAGTTACCCAAAAATTCCGGTTTGAAATTATCATATATATAACTTAGATCACTGCGGTAATTTTTTATGTGAAGCAGGTTAGGAAATATATTCTTCTTGTCTACCATTATGTTGAAAGCTCCAGGATTGATGATCAGGCTTAAGATGTGTAAATAAGCAATCTTTTCAAAATGCTCGTTATCGACTTGTTCGATAGTAAAGATATCTCCTAAGAATAAGGTTGGCTTATCAGACAAGATCACCTCACGAGTATTCTGTCTGTGGCTATTAACAACATTCCAGACGTTAGAAAACATCAAGTTGTAGTCTGAGGGTTTGGAGGGGAAAACATTTTTATAAATAGATAAATTCCTTAGGTAATTACTCTCCGTGCTTCCGTATACAGCCTTATTTGTATCATCTAAAGAAAGATAACTATTTTGGGTAAATACTGCATTATTTGAGAGACTAACCAGATCATAGTCTTCAACCTGACTAAAGAGTTTGTCCGTGGTTATAGTATTTGCGTACTCGTAGCTTATAGTAGGTATCTCCGGAAACCCTATAGCTATTATCTGCAACTCCCTCTTTGGAACCTTTAATTTCTTAATAAAATGCTCTACAAAATCTGAATAAAATTCTTTCTGGGAATAAAAGTAGGAGTAGAGATTTTCTTGATAAGAATAGTCTATCGAGTAGTCGGAAACATTACCCTCATCACTGAGATATACTCCTCTAACAGTGGATATGCCAAAATTTATGGACAGTATAGGCATAACAATATATTAACACATAAGCTTACAATGCATGCTTGTCGTTGTACGGAACCAGCGCCATATATCGGGCTTTTTTGATCTCTCTTGCTAGTTTTCGCTGATTTTTTTCCGTAACTCCGGAATAGCTATGACGCATAACTTTCTGTCTGTCAGTGAGAAATCTTTTTAAAACCAGAATATCTTTGTAATCCGGCTCTTTGCCTGTTTCTGTAAAATAACAGGCTTTGTTCCTTTGTCTCGCTCTACCTACCTTTTTAATCATTTTTTAAGCCTATTTCTTTTTTTTCTTAGCTTTTTTACTTTCCTCCTCCTCTGGTTCTACTTCTTCTTCAACCTCTTTCTCAGCTTCCTCTTTTGCTTCTTCTTTTTCTTCTACTTTGTCTTCTGATTCCTCCACCTTTATCCCAAAATCTTCCGAGAGCACCTCATCCAAGTCGATATCATCATCATCCAACTCAGTTACTTTTTTCTCAGGATACTGTGGAGTGGATTCGTAGTCGGATCCTTCTGCGCTGGATCTTTTGTTTACCAGAACGATCATCTCGTTGATAACAACTTCGGTCTTATACCTTTTGTTACCGTCACCATCTACCCAATCCCTGGTTTGCAATCTTCCTTCTACATAGGTTTTTGCACCTTTGGAAAGTAACTGATCGCACAATTCACCCAACTTATTCCAAGCCACTATATTATGAAAATCGGCTGCTTCCTTTTTTACACCTTCAACGGTCCATTCTCTATTTGTGGCGAGACCAAAACTTGCTACTGGGGTACCCTGAGGAGTGTATCTTAACTCAGGATCCCTGGTGAGATTTCCGATAAGGATTACCTTATTTACACTTCTTGCTGACATTTTTTTACCTCCATTTCAGCTTTTAGCTGTAACTAAATACCTAACCAAATTATCTAACAGGTTCATTTTTTTCTTGAAATCGTCCATTTTTTCTCCCGGGAACTCAAGAGCAATCACTTCGTAGTAACCCTCAGTTTCGTGCCGTATCTTGTAGGCCAGTTTTCTCTTGCCCCAATGATCAATTTCCAAAACTTTTCCTCCTAAAGAGCTAACCAGATCGCCAACTTCCTTGGAGATACTTTTCGCTTTCTCCTCGCCCTGACTACCTTTAGTCAAAGTCATCAATTCGTATTTTTTCATATCGCAAATGTCCTCATAATTATATCCATGGTCTCATATCGAGTCTATACTATTAACTCTATTAAAACTAGAGACTAGAGCATAAGGGATAGTACAATAACAACCGGGAATTTGCAATACGATCGAGATTATCAAACATTAAATCTAAACTGCACTACATCACCTTCCTGCATAACATATTGCTTACCTTCCAGCCGGATCTGACCTTTCTCCTTGGCTTCTTTCCAACTGCTAAACTTGGCAAGTTCACTAAAAGAGATCACTTCCGCCTTAATGAAACCTCTCTCAAAATCAGAATGTATGATCCCTGCTGCCTTCTCTGCTACAGTCCCCTTTTTAAAGGTCCAAGCTCGTACTTCTTTGGGACCATAGGAAAAAAATGTCTCCAAACCCAACAGTTCGTAACACTCCTTGATGATTTTATTTAATCCTGACTCTTCTATCCCCATCTCGCCAAGGTACTCTCCCCTATCCTTGCCACTAAAATCAATCAGATCTTCTTCGAGCTTGGCACAGATAACAATATATTTTTCTTCATGATCTTCGGTTATTTTATCCTCTGAAACATTCAAAGCGTATAATATCGGCTTGCTAGTTATAAGCTGCATTTCGTCCACATACACCTGTTCCTCTTCCGAGATTTCCAATTTACTAATCAGGTTTCCTCGTTCCAGATTATCTTTTAAAAAATTAAGTATTTGCTGATCCTGCCTAAACTTCTTTGAATCTAATCTTTTCTGCACCGTCTGTAGATCGGCCAACAACAACTCGGTGCTTATAATTTCCACATCTTTTTGGGGCGAAACAGACCCTGCCCTGGATACATTTTCATCATCAAAACCTCGTAGAAGATGTAAAACAGCATCAACTTCTCGAATATGGGCCAGAAACTGATTTCCTAAACCTTCACCTTGATGTGCACCCTCAACTAGACCGGCTATATCAATGAATTTGATGGTAGCAGGCATAACGGTAATTTCTTTAGAGGTCTGCCCTGATAAATTCTTTTGCGTTTCTTTCGAACTCCTGTACTCGTTATTGGCAATGACCAATAATTCCTCCAAGCGATCATCCGGAATATCGACTATGCCAATATTAGGTTCCACTGTAGCAAAGGGGTAGCTGGCGGCTAATGCAGCTTGACGCTTAAGTAGAGCGTTGAACAAAGTGGATTTTCCTACATTTGGTAGACCTACAATACCTATTGACAACGTATTCTTTGACACAAATGTATTTTATCAGCGACTGGAAATAATGGAAGAAGAAAAAAAGACGCTAAGTCCGGGAAATTTCCCTAAACTTAACGCCTCGAAAGCGCTGATGCTTTTTCACTCGTACATCACCGTCACCCTCTTGATTTCTCACTAAATAGAAATCTGCGCCTTTATATAAGGCTCTCTACTAAGCTGTAACTCAGCCAGACCCAGATGATTCAGGTACAAAATGGGCGTCGCCAAAGGTATGCACAAAGTCCCCTGGAATGTAGCCCGTAACTTGGGCCATTATCATAGTGAGCAGGGCATAAGAAGCAATGTTAAACGGCAGACCAATGAAAATGTCCGCAACATTCCAGGCGCTAACAACTAGTCTGCGAGAATCCGGGTTCGTACGAATCTGCTCAACCACTTAAGAGATTTGATCCATATGCCTCTCATCATAATCGGGCCAACTTCTCCATTGATAGCCGTAAACCAGTCCTAGATCACCCTCTTCATCTGCCCATTCATCCCAAATGCGAACCTTGTTTTCGTTTAAATACCTGACGTTAGTGTCTCCTGCCAACATCCAAAGAAGTTCGTAGATGACGGACCTGTAAAACAACTTTTTTGTCGTCACGGCAGGAAAACCCTCGCTAAGATCAAACCTCATCAAATCCAGATACTGCTTCACGTCTCACATCCTTTCTTCCAATCCTAATTTTATGAAAGTTGCACATTATTCTGCCAAATTACCTCGTAAATACGGTGTTTAAAAGTGATATCATATTCTTAATGCCCAAGAAAACAATCTTAGCTGCCTTATTCATAACCCAGATACTCTTTTTTGCCTCAGTTGGCAAGGTCTTCGCTGACTCTACACCACCTATAACTACCTACATTCAAACCCCTGCGGCTCCTGACGGAGATAACGGCTGGTATGTTAGCCCTGTACGTTTTGAACTCAACTCTACTGACTTAGAAAGTGGGGTTAAGGAAATAAACTACCGCATAGACGGCGGTACTTGGCAAAAAGTGGAGTTCACCGATTCTTTAAATTTAGCACCCAACCCTTCTTTTGAACTGGCAGGTCCTGCTCCCTCAAATCTGGAGGACTGGGAGGCCACTGTGGTAGACGGATCGGGAGTCTACGCCAGAGATACCGGAGAGTATTATCCCGGTTTTGATACTTCCAGCGCAAGAATAATAGTTACTGATGGTACCTGGCATGGTATTAACAACCAAAGCCAGTTCTCAGCCGCTGTACCTTTTGGCAACATGGCAGCCTCCGTCTGGGTAAAAACTGAAAACGTCACCGGAACAGCATTCTTCAAAATGTATGCTGTCTCGCAAGATGGTACAGCAGCACCCACTTATGTTGAACTCGGGCAAAGTAACACACTAGCCGGCACGAACGACTGGACGCTTCTAAATTTAAACTTCATCGCCAGTAATCCTAATACTATTGGTGTCTATATGGATTTGGGGCTAGACAGCGCTGGAACAGTCTGGGCCGATGCAGTCATTATTTCCGATTCTTTAACCAATGCCACCACGGAAGTAACTATTGGCAGCGACAGTGAAAGCCACACCTTTGAATATTATGCAGTTGACGTGGCTACTAATGCAGAAGCATACGGCTGTCCAGCAACCAACTGTGTGACCTTTAAACTGGATCAAACACCACCTGGCGGTTGGTACGATTCAGGAGCCTTTAGGGGTTTTTTCGGCCCAAGTTATATGTTATGGACCTACACTAATGTTAAAGACGAAACCTCAGGCTTGTCGGTCTTCACCGATAAATTTCAGATAAAAACAGAGCTTAATCCTGAGTTTGGCATATACTCATTTATCTTAAGCTGCAGCAGCACCTGGCTTCCCGACTCCTGGTTCCTGCTTATTTCACCTCCCTTTATTCCAGGGGTAAAAGAAGCATTCTTACTAGCACCAAAAACCAGCTTCTGTAACGATAACTGGAACATTTGCAAATTAGTAAAATTCTATTCCGAAGACATGGCAGGAAATGTAGCTACTAAAGACTTTTGTGTTAACGGGCCTTGGATACGCTTAAGCGGTGAGGGTATGGTAAGAGCAAACTCACACATAGATATGCTGGCAGAGGCGGATGGTGATAACACAGACGGCCTTATTGAGGTGGGAGGAAACACCATAGATTTCTTTTCTTCCTCTACAGACTGGGAGGTGAGGGATTCTCCACCACCTATTGATTATAATTACCAAAGATCTTGGGATGATATGAGCAGTGTCAAAGAAGAAATAACGGACGGAAATTTAAGATCAGAGACAAATATTTACTTTGTAGATTCGGACTTTACAGTTAATTCGGGTAACACTCCGGGAGATTATGATGATGCTACCTTCGATCAAATCGTTTTTATTAACGGCAATCTTAGAATAGAGAATGATCTTGAGGTACATGACAACTCCACTGCACTATTTATCGTCAAGGGAGATGTGGAAATCTCCAAAACAGTTGAACTGGTAGACGTGGGGATATTTGCTGACGGAGACTTTTTCACATCTTACGATATTGCAGAGGGTGACTCTACGGAAATATTAGTCCTGCGGGGGGTTTTTTCGGCCAATAAATTTGTTTTCCAGAGAACTTTGGTGGGCACATCAAACTCTGATTTACCATCTGAGGACTTCATTTTCGAAGCAAAATATCTTGTGCAGCAACGGGATTTTTACAAAAACCGAGTGATAGACTGGTCATCCGTGGAATAAAAAAAACGGAATAAAAGCTAAAGCTTTCTCTTGATCTTATAATCAGTTTTTCCATCTTCAATGATATAACCCATACCACTTACTTCCCTTCTTAGTAGATCGGCCTTATCAAAGATGCCTTGATTGCGGTAGGCCCATCTCATTTTAGCCATATCTAAAACTTTTTGTGGTACCTCAAAACCTACATGATCCTCTATCCTCAAACCCAGAACCTCATCCATCTTTAAGATCGTTAACACCTTCACCGACTCTGCCAAACCACTTTTTAAAACCTCCCAAACCTGGGCTACCGCCTGTGGCATGTTTAGATCAGAGTTAATTGCTTTGTTAAATTTGCTTATAGAACCTTGATCAGCTTCTGCCTCTTCCGTTTCCTTGTAGGTAGATACCAGATCATACAGCTTTTTCAAGGCATTCCTGGAATTTTGCAGAGCCTCCCAGGTAAAATTAAGCGAAGATCTGTACTGGGATGTCATGTAAAAAAATCTTAGATCCATAGGCGTAAACCCCTTAGCTTCTATGTCCGAGATTGTATAAAAATTATTCAAGCTTTTAGCCATCTTGCCACCATCGATCTGCAAATGAGTAATGTGCATCCAATAATTAACAAAGATCTTGCCTGTAGCTGACTCGCTTTGAGCTCTTTCATTGGGATGGTGGATCATTTTATGGTCCTCTCCTCCTATGTGGATATCAATAGTATCCCCTAATTCGTTAAGTGCCATGGCGCTACATTCAATATGCCAACCTGGAAAACCTACCCCCCACGGAGAGTCATATTCCTGCCATCTTTTTTTACCAATCGGGGAAAATTTCCATAACGCAAAATCACTGGGATGTCTTTTTTGTGCGTTAGGCACTATTCGGGCACCCTCTACACTACCCTCTGAAGGTAATCCGGACATCTTGCCATAATTGGAAAACTTAGAGGTATCAAAATAAACACCATCTGCCGTTTCATAAGTAAAACCTTTACGTTCTAGAGTTTGAATAAGCTCTATTTGCTGTTTTATATATTCAGAAGCCCGAGGAAACTTAGCAGGTTTTCTGAAGTTCATGGCCTCAAAATCCCGCATGAATCCTTTGATATAAAAATCAGCCACCTCTTTAGCACTTTTACCTTCTTCTTCCGCAGCTAATTCTAATTTGTCCTCTCCGGCATCAGCATCATCCGTTAAATGTCCGAGATCAGTGAGATTCATAATAAATTTTACTTTGTAACCGTTAAATTCCAGTGTTCTATGTAAAATATCGCTAGTAAAAAATGTTCTAAAATTCCCGACGTGTTGGTAGTTCCATACGGTTGGTCCACAAGTATATAACATAGCCTCATCGGGTATTATGGGAGTAAATTCTTCCACCTTTTTGGAAATCGAGTTATAAATATTCAAAGACATATTAGTATTTTAAGGTTTTTAGGCTTTTATGTAAAGAAACCCCAAGTCATTATTTCTAATCACTTGGGGTTTATTACTTACGAACGTTTCTCTCGGCTAGCAAGTAGTTCACGGATTGTGAGACCCACAAGATAACCAAACAAACTGATAGCCAGGTAAACAATCGCTGCTATCACCACATAAAAAGTGTGATCCTCAATGTCAATCTCCCCATTAATTATCGTCAGCGCATCAAGCGTAAGTGCGGCAATTGCTGAAAAAGCCAATACAACCAATAAATCGAAAAAATCGAGAGGTAGACATTCCTTCTCATGGTCACCAGCATCGTACTTCCATACCACCCTTATATACCCCAGCAAAAAAGCTGATACGTATGCTGCAAAAAACGACAACCGCACCATCCACAAAGATATTTCCATGACTGATCTCCTATTCCCTAGTGTTTGAGTTTATTATTCCGGAAATTATAGCATACTATAAGTTTGGTTTAAAACTAAGCGTTTATGCAAAAAAAAGACCCGAAGTCAGTTTGTCTTCCAACTTCGGGTTTGTGTAGCTTTGTTCTTACCTCTTGCAAATTCAGTTTGACTCTTGGTTTTCCTCAGTGATATAACCCCACTGAGTTAGCGCACTCACCAAGAATACTACCAAACCAATAAAAAATGCATATGTTGGCATGGGTGCGAGCATTGCCTTTGTCGCTGGATTTGCAACTGTTTTCAGTATCTCAACGAAAATCCACGCAGCAATTGAAAAGAAAAGGGCAAAAAATATGCCGCCTCCTATCCAACGTCGCACCTTCTCCGTTTCATTTCTATACCAAGATTCCGCCAATCGATCACCAGAGATGGCAGATCCTACCACAGCCAAAACGAATACGCCCACAGCAACCATAGCCACTATTGCAATTATCATGTCTTGTTCCTCTCCTTTTCCTTTTCTTAGTTTCTTAGGGTTGGTTGGAATTATAACATACTATAAGCTTGGTTTAAAACTAAGCGTTCATGCAAAAAAAAGACCCGAAGTCAGTTTGTTTTCCAACTTCGGGTTTTGGGTTGCTTCACATTAGATCGTGTCTTCGTGATTAAGACGGTAGCCCCACCAGGCCCACACACGTACTCCAGTGTAGATCACATACAGAAGAAGTCCGTAGAGCACTCCTGTAAAAATGCTGAACTCTCTTAACGTATTTGCAGAAATTTCCAGATACGCCAGAAACAAAATCAGTCCGAGCACAACATTCACGATAGAGCCCACAAAATTGAACTTCCAAACTGAGGAGTAACTTCCTTCTCTGGTGTAAACACCAACAAATAAGCCAGCGAGGCCGGCGATTGCCAACGTGTAGGCCACTCCAACAAAAAACGCCGTGTGTTTACCAAAATAGGCAACAACCACTCCAGGAGCTAACAAGCCCCCAAAAACCACAATCCTTATCGTGTACTTCACGATCATGATCCCACCTCCCTTTCGAGGTCAGGGTTCTTTTCCATACTGCGCGGACCTAAAACTCTACCCAGCAAGTTCACAAAAACACTGCTGAGTAATCCAAATACCAGCAGAGTCCGCCAATAGATTGCATATTCGGACACAGTGACATCCACGTTTGTTTGCAAAGATACGACCATGGCTCCTGTTGTAATTAAAACTCCAAGCACAGCTGTCTTAACCCAACTATTTCTATCTTTCCGGCTTTCTTCCTCTCGAGTTATTGCGTAACTTACCCCAGAGATGTATGAAACGAGCATACCAAAAATCTCTAGCAAAACGGCAAAAGAAAACCAAAAAAGCAACGTAAGCAACTCCACAATCATAATCCTCTCCTTTTCTTGTTCGTATTAGATTTGTTTTCCAAGAGATTATAGCACTAGACTAAACTATAGGTCAATACGCCCCTCGATGGCACGGGTCAAAGTAATATCATCTGCATATTCAATATCTCCACCTACCGGCAGACCTAGGGCAATTCGGGAGAGTCTTACACGACTTGGACTAAATCCGCTGCTTCTGATCATTTTATTGATGTACAGAGCGGTTGACTCCCCCTCCATACTGGAATTTGTGGCCAGAATAACTTCCACAGGACCGTCAGTGAGATCACCGCTTCTGTGTAATCTACTGATGAGATCGTTTATATACAGCTCTTCAGGGCCAATACTGTTTAAAGGGTCTATGACTCCATGCAGCACATGATATAAACCTTTATATCCGGTTTTCTCTATGGCAAAGGCATCCATAGGGCTAGCCACTACTATGATCTTGTCTTTCTCCCTATTTCCATCGACACAAATAGCACATAACTCCTGCTCCCCAACATTTTTGCATTGCTTACATATAAGAGTATTGGATTTCAATTGGATTAACGACTGAGCAAACTGTTCCAAATGCTCTTGAGGAAAGTGCAGTAAATGAAAGGTTAGCCTCTGAGCCGATTTTGGTCCAATACCAGGTAGGCTTTGAAATGATTCTATTAGTTTGTTAATGGCTCTTGGGATTTTCATTATCTCTAAAATCTAATCAAAGGGCAGTCCTCCATCGAAAACGTCTATGATGTCTTCGCTTAATTCCTCAGGCACTACAGTGCTGGGCGACATGACATTGTAATCAGTTAATTTACCTGTTTCCGACGGCTTAGCTTTCTTAATTTCCCGTCTTTTAACGGTGCAGCTGATAACTAAATTGCTCTCTAAAATATTATGCAGTGTTTCTTCGACTATTTTACGATTTTTACTTGACTCCAACCTTTCCTTATGAAAATCAAAAGGCACTTCCAAAACTAAAACGCCATCTACAATGTCTACTATTTTCGAAGCTTTTAGTAGTGCGGAGACACTGTTATTTACGTTACCTACCGCATTTACTACTGTACTCCAGCTATTATGAACTATCTCAATATTAACTATATTGGTTACACTTTGCACTTTTTTCTTGGCTTTTTCTTTAGCACTCTTCTCTTTTTCTCCTGAAACCACTACCTGAGTTTTGATCTGTGGTTCACTGCTAGAGGGAGGTGTATTCTTTTGTACTTCAGCAACTTGTGCAGGATTTCCCTTAATAATACACAAATTAACAATGGCCACTTCTAACGGTAATTGAATAATAAAAGAACTCTTTATATCGTTTTGTGCTTCTATTAGGGTGTTAATTACATATGCTGTATCCAAAGTATTTAGTAGTTTTGCCTGCTCTTTCATGCGTTCCAGCATCTCATCAGAAACATCTACCAGGTCTTCGTATGCTTCCACCTGTACAAACAATAGTTCTCTTAAATACCTTAGCAACTCCCCTGTCCATACATATAGATCAATGCCATCTTCGAAAAGTTTTTTAATATAATGCAGAGCTTCTTTTGTTTCCTTATTTATCAACATTTCCGTAAAATCGGCGTAGGAATCTTTGGACCCCAAGCTCACCAAAGAACTAACATCTAACTCGCCTTCTACCACTTGCTGTAAAAGATTCTCCGCGTCTCTAAAACCACCCTGAGCTGCGCTAGCTATCTGCCTTAGATCTTTCTCCGAAACACTAACGTTCTCCTGCTTGGTAATAAAAAGAAGCTTCTCCGTAAGCTGTTTAAAGGTGGCTCTCTTAAACTTAAATACCTGGCATCTGGATTTGATGGTTTCCGGAACCTTGTGAAGTTCGGTGGTACAAAGAATAAAAATTACATTTTTTGGCGGCTCCTCAAGAGTTTTTAGCAGAGCATTAAAAGCTTCGGGGGTGAGCATATGTACTTCGTCAATAATATAAACTTTGCTCTTACCGGCACTGGGCGCCAACTTTATCTTCTCCCTCAGTTCTCTAATATCATCTATTCCTCTATTACTGGCTGCGTCTATCTCAATTAGGTCCAGAAATGAACCGTTTTTTATGCCTATGCAAACCGGACACTCGTCGCAAGGGTCGCCGTCTTTGGAGACGTGCTCGCAATTTAACGCCTTAGCTAAAACTCTAGCCGTTGTGGTTTTTCCGGTTCCTCTTGGCCCCACAAACAAATAGGCATGTACTGTTTTGCCTGATTTAACTTGGTTTGATAAGGCTGTGGCTACATCATTGGGCTTGGAAATTTCATTGAACTTTTGAGGTCTGTATCTTGTGTAATACATACTTAGCTAGTATAGGGTTTCTCACTTTTACTATCCACTAATTTATATTCGATAATACAAAGGAAATTATTATAATACAAAGTATTAATAGGAACACAGCGAGTTCTAATATTCAGCTACTTTTAATGCTGGTTAAGCTTCTGGTCAATATCTTCAGCGAGTTTCAGAATCTTTTCGTGTTCGTCATAGGAAAAATTAGTCAGTACCCAGTCTTCAATATCATAAGAATTACTCTCAGGACGTCCAATTCCTACCCTAATACGCCAAAATTGATTAGTTTTCAGATGTTTAATAATATCTTCTACTCCGTGGTGCCCGGCTGCCTCTTTCCCAAACTGCAGTTTAAAAGTAAAGGGCTCAATATCAACGTCGTCATGGATCAAGTAAAGATCCTTCGCAGTAAATTTAAAATATGACCGCACTCCTCTCACAGCCTCTCCGGATAAATTCATGTAGGTTCCGGGTTTCAAAAAGAAATAATCCTTACCTTTTACCAGCTCACCCTTTATTTTTTTATTTTTTTCCCACACCAAACCTCGCTCTTGCACTAAGTGGTCAATGATCATAAAGCCTACATTGTGCCTGCTATTTTCATATTTTTTTCCGGGATTTCCTAAACCAACCAGCAATTTTTTCATTTTTCGTCATCTCCCTCGTGATGGACATCTAATAAATGTAGTATTCCATGTTCAACAAGCTGCGCAACCTCTTCCTCCACGGTATTACCGTATTCGCTAGCTTGCTTTTTAGCCTGTTCGAGATTAACAATTACGTCTCCTAAATACAATGACCCATCCTCCATTTCCTCGTTCATACTAAAGGATAAAACGTCCGTAGGAGCATCTTTATCAAGGTAATCCTTATTTAGCTTTTGGATTTCCCGGTCGTTGGAGATAACTATAGAAATGCGGATCTCACCTGCATGGTCTAGAGGTTTATTTTTGCTCATCCGTAAACATGGCTAAAATTTCTTGCAGTATTTTCAGTTCTTTCTCTTCCTTATCCACCAGATCTTGCCTTCCACCCAATCTATACGCCTCTATAGAGTCTTTTCTTTGCTTGATTTGCTTTTCCACAACACCAATGACATGCTCATCGCCAAATTCAGCATCCTGTGTACGCATGTCTATTTCCTTTTCCTGTATCTTGGCTAGGAGATAACGCAAAACACCAACCCTTTCCAGATCGCGGGTCTTGACGTATTCGATTAATTTTGACTTTAAAACATCCTCTATCAAATTATTTTCTATTTCCTTTTTCGAAATATAATTTTCTGGCTAATTCTTTCTTTTTCATTCTCCTTTGCTCACTGGGCTTGCTATACCTTTCCCGTTCTTTCGCTTCCTGCAATATTCTTGCCCGATGCACTTCCCTGTTAAATCGCCTTAAAGCCTGCTCCAAAGATTCTCCTTTTCTCACCTTTATTTTTGTCATGCTAATATATTGACTACCAAAAAGTTAAGGACCACACCTCCAATTTTAGAATTTAAATTTTTTTAAATCTCAAACGAATTGAGTATAAAGGCATCTTACCCATTTAGCAAATATGACAATTGCCTAATAATTTTAGCTGACAGGTAAAAAGTATGTTCATTTTATTAGCGTGGTGTCAACAAATAAGGTATGTCAAAAAGGGAAAAATTGTTTAATGTCTTTAATAGTCACTAAAAACAGTAACCCGAAAAAGAAGATCATGCCCCACTTATGCACTGCTGTTTCATACTTTTGATTCATTGGCTTGCCAATAACCACTTCGTAAGCTACAAATAGCAATCTTCCCCCATCGAGTGCCGGCAGCGGCAGTATATTAAGTATAGCTAAGCTTAATGATAACAAAGCCACAAAGTCTAACAAACCTAGCAGTGCATCTATGCCTCCGTAGGAAAGAATGCTCTCCACCACTGAATATATACCCACCGGTCCGGCCACACCACTGGATACCGGCTGCACACTCTTTTCCTCAAAAGCAATTTTTACAAATTGCTTAAAAGTATGTCCGGTGTAGGCCAACATATTATAAGAATGCTGCAGTGGAGCGAGGAGTTTGTCTCTATAATGGATCTTGGCCGAATCCGAAATGTAAACTCCTAACACACCTTTCCCTTCCTCATTTTGCGTGGTGGTAAAGCTTATACTTCTTATCATATTTTCCGTCTGGTTGCGCAAATCTCTTACTGATACAGTAACCTCCTGGTTAGGTCTGTCACCTACCGCAGATCTAATACCCTCAATGTCCTTAACAGGCACACCATCTATTTCTAAAATGGCTTCACCTGCTAGTAAACCAGCTTTTTTTGCAGGGGAGTCTTCGGAAAATGAAGTTACCACTGTGTTTATTATGGCAACTTCCCCAAACCTAAATTGATAATCAAAAAATACCGGAATATTTAGAGTTTTATAACCCGTGATGGAGAAAAGTAAAAAATATAGGAAGATAGTTAAAAGAAAATTCATCAGAACACCCGCGGTCAGGATTATCGCTCTTTGCCAGGGACTTTTCGATAAGAAGCTTTTGGGATGGATCTTAATTTCTTCCGAAGAATCCCCCACATCTTCTCCAAACAATTTCACAAATCCCCCAAATGGTAGAGCGTTGATGGAATAAATTGTTTCTCCAAACCTCTTACCCCAGATTCTCGGTGGTATTCCCAAACCGAATTCCTCCACCATAACACCACTCTTTTTAGCAGCCACAAAGTGTCCCAGTTCGTGAATAAATATTAGCAGAGACAATATTAAAATAAATGCTATTAGGGTGATCATACTGTCAGTAGCTCACTACTTTTCAACTCCCCCATTTCCTCAGCGTCCTTTACAAATTCTTTAACTAGATCTTCGACTTCTTCACGCTGAGTAAATTTTTCATCCTCACTAATGGTCTTTTCCTCATACTCCTTGTCAATATCTTTCATAGCGTCCTGCCTTATGTTGCGCAGAGACTGCTTGCACTCCTCTACTTTGGTATTAACCAACTTTGCCAACTCTTTCCTTCTATCTTCCGTAAGAGCCGGCATAGGTACTTTTAGGCTGGTTCCGACTTCCAGCGGATTTAATTTATGCTCACTATCTCTTATGGCGTTGATAATTGCCGGTAAGAGACTTTTATCCCAAACAGAGATCGTAATGGTCTGGGCATCAGACAAGGTAATGGAACCTAATTCTTTAAGATTCATTTTAGTCTCATAGACCTCTACTTGTATATCTTCCAGCAGTGAGGGGTTAGCTCTCCCCGTACGTATTTGGGTTAGTTCCGTCTGCAAGAAATCTACTGATTTTGCAAGTCTGTCTTTTAGTTCAGATGTGGTCATGCTCTAAGATTTTAGCACACTAAATTTTTAATCGTTGATGGTATATTTAACGAATTTCTTTAATTCTATTTTCTCTCCTAGTTTGGCTGTGGCCTCCTCGATAAGATCTCCTAAGGTCCTAGCGGCGTCCCTCATATACTCTGCTTTTAACAATTCTTCAACACCCAAGTAATCATCTGTACAGACCTGCATGGCTATCTCTTTGCACAATTTCTGAAAATCATCTGTTTTAGCAACAAAATCGGTTTCACAAGCCATCAAGATGAGACTACCCATTTTACCGTTGTTATGAATATAAGAGTAAACGAGCCCGTCTGTGGCTATCCGGTCAGCTTTTTTAGCTGCTTTCGATGAGACTTTTTTCATGAGTTTTTTCTTAGCTTTATCCAAATCACCACCGGAACTTTCCAAAGCCTGCTTCACTTCCATAACACCGGCTCCGGTTTCTTCTCTTAATTTTTTGACCATTTCTATAGCTTTCATTTTATTCTCCTTATAACTTTATGATTTTTTAGGCCTGCCTCTTTTTTTCTTTTCTTTGGGTTTCTTCTTGGGTTTTTTCACTGCTTTCTTGGTAGTGGTCTTTTTTGTAGTCTTCTTTGCCGATTTTTTCTTTTTAGCCTCACCCACCTTTTTATCCTCTTTCTTCTCCTCTGCTTTCTTCTCCTCCACTGCTAACTCTTTTTCTTCCTTGATCCCTTTGGCATAATCCTCATAACCCACCTCAATGGCATCACTTAAAGTTTTAATGATACAAGCAATTGATTTAATAGCGTCATCGTTTCCGGGAACACGGTAGTCAATGCCTTTAGGATCCGAATTAGTATCAATAAGGGCTACTATGGGCACGTTGGCTCTGATAGCCTCCCGTACGGCTGTGTGCTCTCTTCGTGAATCTACAACAATTAGAGCATCGGGAATTGTATTCATATTCGCCAATCCTCCCACAAATCTTTCCAGTCTCTCAATTTCACGGTCAATAAGAAGTCTCTCTTTTTTTGTATACTTCTCAAACTCACCCTTTTCCATCTTGCTTTTTAGGTCAAGCATCTTGTCGATATTATTTTTCTTAATGACTTCAAAATTGGTTATTGTTCCCCCTAGCCACCTTTCTGTGACGTACATAGCTCCTGATCTCTTAGCTTCAATTTCTATGATCTCTCGAGCTTGCTTTTTAGTACCAACAAAAACTATTTTTCCACCCTTTTTTGCAGTTTCATACAGAAAATCAACGGCTTCTTGGAGCAATTTCTCGGTTACTTCCAAATCTATGATATGTATGTTCCTCTTCACTGTGTAGATGTATTGCTCCATATCAGGATGCCATCTTTTCACTTGATGCCCAAAATGCACTCCCGCATCAATAAGTTTTTTAATTGTCGGTATTTTATATTTTTTAGCCATTTTTTTGCGAGAGGATAAAAGCAAAGTACTTGTAGAAAAAGCTTATTTATGTATCCTCTCTTTTTATTTTCGAAAAACCATCACTAGGATTTTCTCACCTGCTACCGCTTACGCAGAAGAGAGTTACAGGCAGATGATAAACTAGCATGGAAAATTAGAAAAGGCAAGATTTTAAACAAAAAAGAAAGCGGGTGACCCTAGTATCTTGGGTACAAACCCGCTTTATGTACTTTAGCTATGCTGTCACCTCATCCAATCTCAGCGGTGGCAAACAATCATCTGTGTCCTCAACTGTGTACATGAGGGCAAAAATGAGCCACAACTGCTCCCAGAGAACTTTCCAATTGATACCGGAATCTTTCAGATCCTTCTCGAAGACGTCATACCCGCCCGGGTAGTCACGCATAGTGTTCGAATTGCGAAAATCTGTCATATCAGGGGCAAGCTCTCCATTGGACAATATGCGTAGTGCCTCAAAAGATTCGTGTGAAACGCTTTCCTCATAGAGCAAAAAGGCTATACTAAGATCTTCACGAAATATCGAGGTAAGGTTCCAATCGAAGAACTTCGCTAAGATGACGAATCTTTCATCTTTTATGTAAACGTAAGACTGCCACGTAAAAACATTCCAGTTGTCCTCGTTGCACTCGTATTCCCACTCCCCGTCGAGAACGATCGTTCCACCTTGGAGAGTCTCTAGGTAAACGAGTCCTGGTGGTTCCGGTGTTGGGACAAAATCTATTCCTGGGTGCCCCTTAGGATCAGTCGTTGGCACATCCTCAAAAAATCCAGGTTGTTCCTCTCTAGCAAGTTCTCCGAGCTCAATGGTGGGGGTCATAACCACATCTTGATCGTGACCGGCATTGCCGTATATGATCACAACAACACCACTTAAAATTGCCACAGCACAAGCAGCAATCAACGTAATTCTACCCCTTTTCATGTCTTGTTCCTCTCCTTTTTATTTATTGATAAGGTTATTTTGGATTATACATTAGTAGATCGGAATTAACAACACTATAGGTTTATTCTTCTGCTTGGGGTTTGGTCCACGAGGACCACTTGCAATCCGGGTATCTGCTACAGCCGTAAAATGTCCTACCTTTGGCTTTCTTCACAATAACATCGCCCTCGCCACATTCAAGACATTTAACACCTATTTTTTCCAAAAAGGGTTTAGTGGTTTTGCATTTAGGATAATTATTGCAGGCTAGAAATTTACCAAACCGCCCACTTTTTAAAATAAAAGTACCGTCCTCACAGTTTGGACATTTCCCAAAATCAGTGATCTCCTCACCTTTTTCATCCAACACTTTTTCTTCCTCAACCGGCTTGGCAAACTCACACTCGGGGTAATTGGAACAGCTTAAGAACTTGCCGTACTTGCCCAACTTAAAAACCAACTTTTTACCACAATCGGGGCAGACCTCGTCGCTTTCTCCAAGGTTAGTAATATCCCTCTTATGCAGTTCTTGTTCCTTTATCTCCAACGTCTTGGAAAAGGGTTCATAAAAATCCCTTACAACCGGTACCCAATCCGTCCTTTCCGTTGCAATCTGGTCAAGATCCTCCTCCATCCCCGCAGTGAATTCATAGTCGATAATGTCAGGAAAATGTTCCACCAAAAGATCCGTTACTACGTAAGCTACATCCTCGGGAACAAAAGCTCTCCTTTCTCTTTTAACGTATTTTCTAGCTAAAATAGTGGAGATGGTAGGTGCGTAGGTAGAAGGCCTACCAATGCCCAACTCTTCCAGCTTTTTAATTAAAGAGGCATCGGAATATCTTGTAGGAGGTTGCGTGAATTTCTGTTCCATCTTAAGATCTTGTAGATCTAACGAGCCGCCCTCCCTCACTTCAGGTAGTACATTTAAACCGTTACCATCTTCTTTAAATTCCAGATAATCAGCTACCTTCAGATACCCGTCAAATTTTATTACTGACCCGCTAGCTCTGAATTCATAATCTTTTTCCGACTTAATTATCACTGCGGTTTGGTCGTAAACGGCAGGCTCCATCTGAGATTCTAGTGTTCTTTTGTAAATTAATGTGTAGATCTTTCTCTCATCATGGCTTTGTATTTCCTGAGGCTTCCTTTTTAAACCGGTAGGTCTAACAGCTTCGTGTGCTTCCTGAGCAGACTTGGATTTAGTTTTATAGACCTTAGTATCTTTGGGTAAATAATTTGCTCCAAACTCACCTTTTATAAATGATCTAAGCCTTTTAAGAAATGTAGCCGATATCTTAAATGAGTCTGTTCTATGATAAGTAATAAAGCCTTTTTCAAAAAGCTTCTGTGCAGCCGACATAGTATTCCTAGCAGACATGCCGTACGCATTGGACGCCGCCTGCTGTAAAGTTGAAGTTTTGTAAGGCGGATTGGGATTTCTTTTCCTTTGAGATCTAACTACTTCCGCCACCCTAAACTGATCACTTAGTAAATCCTCTTCTACCCCTTTAGCTTGTTTTTCATTAGTTACTTTGAGTTTCTGATTAGCTTTTTTATTTAAGCTAGCACTAAAAATCTCACTCTTTTCAGTTTCAAAAAAACCATTAACATCCCAATATTCTTCAGAATTAAAAGCATCTCTTTCCCTTTCTCTTTCCACAACTAGCCTTACCGCCACGCTTTGCACTCTTCCTGCAGAAAGACCATACCTAACTTTTTTCCATAATAAAGGGGATAATTTATAACCTACCAACCTATCTAAAATCCTCCGAGCTTGCTGAGCATCAACAAGATGCATGTCAATTTTTACGGGCTCCGTAAATGCATTTTTTACGGCAGTTTTTGTTAATTCGTGAAAAACTACTCTCTCGAACTTATCCTCATCAGCTTTTTTAGTGGTTAAAAGTTCCTTGAGATGCCAAGCAATAGCCTCCCCTTCTCTATCAGGATCCGTGGCTAAAACAATTTTTTCAGCCTCCTTAGCACTTTTCTTTAACTCCCTAAGAGCTTTCTTAGCTTTATCCGAAACCACATATTCAGGGGCAAAGTTATTATCCACATCTACACCTAAACCACTCTTGGGCAGATCTCTGATATGTCCCATGGAAGCCTTGATCTGGTACTTATTGCCAAGCAAGGAACCCAACGTCTTTGCCTTAGTCGGTGATTCGACAATAACAAGTTTCACAAAGGAAAGGATACACACAAGATTAATTTTTTGTCAAAATTTACCCATGAAAAAAGGGGAACAGATTTTCATCCATTCCCCTGTGGGGGCCCTTTGCTTAGCGCGTTTCCTTACTTGGTTCAGGATAGAACGCGTACGCGAAGCCCAAGACAAGAATCAACAGCAAGATCAAGGTGATCGCTACGTTCGCTGGCACACTGAAGAAAGCATCCGCGGATGCATAGGCATTTTCGATAGCCTTAGCTCCATTGTCAGCGGCACGCACAACAACACTTCGTACAGACTCCGGGATCCCTATCATTTTGTAAGTCAAATAAATGACTCCCAAAAGAAGTGCCCGGGTGGCCCAAGCTAGGCCTTTACCTACATTTACGCTGAACATGTTACTCCTCTCCTTTTTTTCTTACTACTCATATGGGTTCCCACTATTATACTATGGGTTCTATTTTATGTCAAGTATTTGTTGTTAAACAAGCCTAAACCACTACTCATCGCATATACGCAAAATGTCTTTCACACCGTCCACTAGATGCGCCCCCTCTTTTATAAGTGCGTGAACACCCGCGCTATGAAGACGAAAAATATCTCCGGGAACCACCATAATATCCTTACCTAACTCCAACCCAAAATTAACCGTATGAAAAACTCCGCTTCTCCTGGCTGCTTCGATAATCAAAACCCCCTGTCCTATTGCGGACATCACGCTATTCCGAAAAATAAATGACTCCCTAGTCGGTCGTTGATTCCTCTTAAACGGAGAGATAACCACCCCGGACTTGTCATTTAAAACCTTTTTTATAAAAACTTGATTACTGTCATTTTTTACGTTTCCCAGCCCGTACCCCAAAACACCAATCGTCCTTCCCCCGCTTGCTAAAGCTGTTTGCTGGGCATATGAATCACATCCGGGAGCTAACCCCGATACTATAGTAAATCCTTTTTTTACCAATTCCGGAATTAAACTATCTATGACGTTTTTTCCATAACTTGTCATTCTCCTCGAACCAATCACAACCAGACTTTTTTCATCACCTTTAGTTAGCTTGCCAAGAATGTTTAAAGTCTCTGGCGGATTAGGAAGTCTTTTGATATCATTGAACACGTTGTCATCGTGGCATATTCAACCAAATTAGTTAATGGCCATTGTTCTAATATAATTAGAAGCATCAACAACAATCCTTAGGAAAGAGGTGGTTCAATGTTGGTTAAAGTAACCTCAACCATCACAGAAAACGAGTTGAACTATGTCATCCGTTTCAGCTTGCCACCCTTATATAAGGGAGGCAGGGAGAGAGGTAGGCTGCGGCTTCCGATCCCTAAGAAAGTCGTGACCGAAGACTGCACTCTATACTTTGGGCGCTTGCCAACTCTTTACCCCAGAAGGATCCGTATTGTTAGCAAAAAGGATGTCTTTGTGGAAAAAGGTGTGGCATACCCTGCCCCTACCTCCAGTATATGGAAGGTTTTCATAGAAGTCTCCCCTGATCGTATAGATGATTGCTAAGTATTAGCATTTGTCACGGTCGGGGGATTTTTTCTTGATCACTATTTAGTATTTAAGCAATATTAGTTTGAAAACCAATAGTCAAGCAGTTCTTTAGCCACCGGGGCAGCAGCATCAGAACCACCACCGCCACCCTCCAAAAACACCGTCAAAACAATAGGTTTACTCCCTGGTGTTTGATTAGCTTGTACTGTACTACTACTGTAATAAGGTCCGAAAACAGTAAACCAGGCGTGGGTTTTCTCCTCACCCTCCGGAGAAATAAATTCAGAAGTTCCTGTTTTCCCCGCTAGTTTGATTCCTCCATGTCTTGCTGCAAAATCAAATAATGGATAAGCCGTGCCTCCTGGCTCAACTGCCAGATTTAAGCCTTTTCTTACCAATTGATAAGATTTTTCATCTAACATATTTTGCTTAACAATTTCCGATCTTGTTTCCCCTACCCCATCTATACTCTTTACTATTCTTGGAGTAAATAAAAAACCTCCGTTAGCAAAATAGGTCATCATGTTATTAATTTGCAAGGGTGTAGATAAAATATCTCCCTGCCCGATACCACTAATATAATCATCCCCCAGATACCATTCTCTATGAGTCCCGTCCGGCATAAAACCTGCAACCTCTCCCTCTATATCAATGCCGGTTTTACGACCCATGCCAAACTTTTCCGCCCAGTAACTAAGTTTTTCTATACCAATTCCCGATACTCCTCCATACCCTCCGGTGACAGTATAAAAATATGTGTCATTACTCTTTTGTAAGGCTTTTATTATATTTACGCTTCCATGCCCCGACGCATACCAGTTTCGAAAAATAAAAGAGCCCACTTGTATAAAACCAGCATCAAAGATGGTGGTAAACTCATCAACTATCCTCTCCATTAAGACTGCGGAAGCTGTGACTACTTTAAAAGTTGAACCAGGCGGATAAGTGGCAGATATGGCACGATTATAAAACGGGAATCTGGGATCGTTATTTAGCCTGTTAAGCTCTTTCTTAGTAATTCCGAAAGAGATCAAATTTGGATCAAAGGAAGGATAACTCACCAAAGCTAAAACTGAGCCGTCAAGAGGGTTCTGCGCTACTATTGCTCCTCCGGTAGCTTCGCTCTCCACATCCTCAACAGCTATCATTAATGATTCGTAGGCTTTATTTTGCAGTCCTGAATCAATAAATAGACTGATGTCTTTTCCAGGTAAAGGATCTTTATAGGCAATAAGTCTGTAGCTGGTGCCTACCGAGTTAACTTGCACAACTTTGTTGCCGGAAACACCAGATAAATATTTGTCATAGGCTGCCTCTACCCCTGTCTTACCAATAATAGTAGGCCTCAACTCATCTCCCAACCCTACATAACCAATTAAATGAGCGAAGGCATCTTGATACAGATAGTCTCTCGCCGGAGCTGTTTCGATAGAGACACCCGGCATGTTATTTATATTTGCTTCTAAGGGGAGGATGCTTTCCTTTGATAAACCGGTGGCTAAGAGTATGTTAGTTCTTTTCTCGTCCACCTCTCTTAAAATACGTTCTTCGTCGTCAAGATCTAGGCGCTTTTTCACCTCCTCCGCTGCCGTGTAACACAAATTATCTTCTCCTTCCTTATGACAGATCAAAGTATTTAACTCCAAACTAAAACTTGGCTTGTTTCTCACAATTACCTTACCGCTGCTGTCGTAAATTACCCCTCTGCTAGGCAATATGAAAAACTCCCTGATCCTGTTTTTCTCTGCCAGACCTAAATAAGTATTCCTGTTTGTAATTTGAATACTTATCGCCCTGCTAACAAATACAAAATAAACCAGCAAGACGAGGAACAGGTAGACAATAAGTTGCCATTGATCGTATTTGACCTTCTTATCAAAAAGCGGCTCGTGTTTGCTCGTCTCATGTTTTTTAATGTGACTCCTTCTTCTTCTTGGTGTGAATTTACTTATTTCGTCAAAAAGAGCTTCTATCATGCTCTGATCCTAAACTCCAAACTTAGGTATCTCTGCTTGAGTCTACGAATGACAAAAGAGAATAGTAAGGCTATAAAAGAGGTTATTAATCCTGAGAGAATTAGATTTTTATCAAAAATGATATGAGGATAATTCATTAATATTTTAAAAACCACCGTAGTTAAGATAATAAAAAATATCTGTGTTATTAGACCTCTAAAAAAAGTTTTTCTCACCAGCATAGAAATAAGTAACATAACTATTAATACCAGAGAGGAAAGGCCAATAACACCTGTGCCAAGTAGATCAAGCAATAGGCCGCCTATAAACATACTCGCTAACCCGTTATGATCATCCTCCAGTAGGATAAATGAAAACCCTAAACTGGTCACCAAGTGGGGATTAAAAACAGTTCCAAAAAATTCCAGGAAAAATGATTCCTGTACAAATACTAAAAGTAAATTAATAAATATGATAATTAAATATTTTCTCATTGTCCTAATATCACGAAGGCTTTTTCCAATCTGGAAAAATCCACCATACTCGAAAGTAAGGCACTTTTTAAAGGGTCGGAAGCGCCAAAATTAATTTCTGTAACTTGACCCACAATAAAACCAGGCAAAAAATTTCCATCTTTCCCTGAAGTTATGAAAACATCGCCCTCGGCCACCTGATCACCAGGCAGTAATTTAGAAACCCTAATACTTGTACCTAATTCTCCTCTAGCTAAACCTTCCGCATGAGAATTTAACTCATTATTAACTACCGTCATAGATACTTGTGACGAAGTGGTAAGTTCCAAAACACTTCTTTCACCCGACACTTCCTTAATCCTACCGATAAGATAGTTGCCCAAGATAGCATTATCTCCAATTTTTATACCCTGTCTGTTTCCTTTATCTATGACTAAACTTGTTCCGGTTAGATCTTTGGAATTTCCCATGACTGAAGCTAAAATGAGCTCTTTATCAAACCTTTCTTTACCCTTTAGTTCTAGTTGTTCTTTCAAAACAAAGTTTTCCTCCTCGGCTTTTTTCAGATCAACGACAATGCTTTTTAGTTCCTGATTCTCTCTAAGAAGATCTAAGTTCTCTTTTCTGATTTGATTGAGATTATAAAATAATTGCAGGGAATCCTTAAGGCTTATAGCTCCCCGTCTGAGTCCAAACTGAACCGGAGTACTAAATTTTTGAAATACGTTTCTTACAGGATTGATGAGATCTAATAATCCAAGAATGAGTAAGAAAAAAGTTATTATTAATATCTTCACTTAATGCGCACCCTCTCAAGAAGATCCATATCATCCAGCAATTTACCGCAACCACGCACCACACAGGTCATAGGATCCTTGGATAACTTCACCGGAACTTTTAGTTCAAAAGACATTAGTTTGTCTAATCCCTTAAGAAGCGACGTTCCTCCTGCTAAGATCATGCCATCCGTTACTATGTCGGCCATCAACTCAGCTGGCGTGTCTTCTATGGCATCCTTAACACCGTTAATAATTTCATTTATGGGGTGACTCAACGCCTCTCTAATTTCCCCCGGATATACTTCTACCGACCTTGGTAAGCCGGTTTTTAAATCCCTGCCTCTTAAAACAGCCTTAAATTCGCTTTCTTTATCGAACTCTATGGCGTTGCCAATTTGACACTTAACATCTTCTGCTGTCCTTTCACCTAGTAAAAGATTATGTACATCGCGTGCATAATTTACTATTGCCTCATCCATTTCGTCACCTGCGATCCTTAACGACTTATTTACTACTAAACCACCAAGTGAGATGACAGCAATTTCACTAGTACCACCGCCCATATCCACTATCATGGTGCCTTTTGGTTGATTGACATCCAGATCAGAGCCGATAGCGGCGGCCATGGGTTCTTCGATCAAATAAACTTCTCTCGATCCGGCATTTTTAGCGGCATCTATTACCGCCTTACGTTCCACAGAAGTAACTCCCGAAGGAACTCCCATAACCGCTCTGGGCCTTGGGATTTTGGGAAACTGTGAGGGGGATTCGTGGACTGCCTTTATAAAATAAGCGATCATCTTTTCTGTAACATAGAAATCCGAAATAACTCCATCCCTTAGAGGTCTTATAGCCTGAATGGTTGCGGGGGTTTTTCCAAGCATAAGTTTGGCTTCTTTCCCTACCGCCAAAACTTCTTTGGTTTTTTTATGAATAGCTACTACACTTGGTTCTCTAATAGTTATGCCTTTACCTTTCACAAAAACCAAAGTATTTGCTGTCCCTAAATCTATGCCGATATCGTGTGAGAAGTAACCTAACAACTTGTTTAGCATCGCATGGTGAGTTTACCAAAAATTATAACTCGTTTCACTCGTTGCGTCCTTGAGGGACTAAACTCGTTTCACTCGTTGCGTCCTTGAGGGACTAAACTCGTTTCACTCGTTCTAATTAAAGAGTGATTATAACTCGCTGCGTTCTATGTAATTGGCAGATAATTATAGTGTTATAATGGCCGCATGTCGGTCGTACCAATACTTACAGAACCAAACAAATTGCTGCATAAAAAATGTCGTGACGTCATAGCCTTTAATGAGGACACTAAAAAACTAGTCCAAAATTTACTCGATTCAGTCAGGGATGCTAAAAAGCCAATTGGTGCGGGATTAGCAGCTCCTCAAGTAGGTATGCTAAAAAGAGTATGCATAGCCAGACAATTTCCTGATGAAAGCAGCAAATACGACACTGGCAGTATAATTGATTATGTGCTAATTAATCCGGTCTTGAAAAGAGCCTCAAAAGAAAAGGGGCTTGAGTGGGAAGGTTGCCTAAGCCTGCCCGATCTATATGCACAGGTAGAACGAGCAAAAAAAATAACCATTGAGGCATACAACGTTGAGGGAGAAAAATTCCACCTTAACGCCTCGGATTTTCTGGCTAGGGTCATACAGCACGAAATGGATCACTTGGATGGCATACTAATCACTAATAAAAACGTTGGTGATATAATCTCCGAAAATCATTTTCAAAATTTGCTTGAAAAGGCAAACAGCCTATGAGAATAGCTTTTTTCGGCACCTCCGACAAATCAGTTCCTATCATAGAATCAATCAATAATAATTTTAATTTACAGCTCTGCGTTACTAAAAGAGATACAAAAGTAGGCAGAAAACAATTAATCAGGGAAACTGCCGTCAAAAAATGGGCTAAGAAAAACCATGTGGAGTTTATGGAAATTTCTGATATTAAGGTTGAGGAAGAAGATGTGATCGATAAACTAGTAGCACAAAAAATTGATCTGGGGATCGTGGCTGATTTCAGCTTTATCATACCTAAGAAAATACTGCAGACACCTAAATTAGGCCTGATAAATTTGCATTTTTCACTACTTCCAAAGCTAAGAGGGGCAAGTCCGGTGCAACAAGCTATCCTGCAGGGGTTGGATGTAACGGGCATTACCTACTTTGTAATGGACGAGGGAATGGACACCGGGGATATTCTCAAACAAATCGAATACAAAATGCGGGGTAAGGAAACTTCAGAGGAACTTTATAAAACATTATTTAGTTTGGCAACAGAGAATTTTCCGGAGGTTGTTAATAATTATGCTGCAGGGAAGACCGAACCTAACAAACAGGATAATAAACAAGCAACCTACTGCTATTCCAAAACCAAACCTAAACTGACTACTATTCAAAAAGACGACGCCAGAATAGATTGGCGGCAGGATATACTTAATGTAGAGAGGAGCACAAGAGCATTTGTACCTTGGCCAATTGCCTGGACTACACTAGGCGAGCTGGAAAAAAACCACAAAATAGTCGAAAATGTAACTTTAAAAAGGCCGGTAAATAGAAATCTGAGAGTGAAACTTCATCAAACAGATATATTGGATAAAAAGCTAAGGATAAATAAACTACAGGTGGAAGGAAAGAATATTATTGATTGGCAGAATTTTGTAAACGGTTATACTTCATCCGCTTAAGGCAGGAGGTACAAATACTAACTCTCATAGTTTGACCGTCTATCTCAATCTTCTTTTTTCTAAGATTAGGCTGTTGTTTTTTTATGGCTCTGTTGGTTACACGTCTACCCACACCTCTGGGAACGAGATTTCCTTTTAAATATCCTTTTCCGCATACTTCACATACTCTAGACATAACAAATTGGATTAAATCATGTATGGGGTGATTTTACAAGTCTAAAAAAGGTGGAGCCGGTGAGTTCTGCGTGAATATGTTGCAGAATTATCTCACCGGCCGGTCTCAGGTGACCCTTACAAATAACTCCATTGTCCTCTCCATTTTTTTGCGCTGGTCGAGGAATTAAGGATGATGTCCTAGAAAAGTGTCCGAAATTACGACTCTTCGGTCTCCCTTTCAGGGCAACTTCCGTATAGGCATGGCATAGGATTCCCGTGCACAGATTCGCACGCTTGGCAATCAGCCCCAGCGGGTTGTATTGCTTCTATGTCATGTAACATGACAGGGATCCACAATGCCTTCGTATCTACAGTATCTGTTTCCATGCCTTCCATCATTATCCTCCCGCGCTAGTCGGATAACCTATATTCTATCATACATTTTATGTTTTGACATGTTTTTATTTGACACCAAGGCTTTTTAAGAGATAACATTATCACGATGGATCAAGAAAATAAACCCGTAAGAAAAAGGGGAAAGCTTTTTAGAAAATTCCAGAATTTTGCTGATTTCGTTGAC
>CAZEBU010000007.1:0-45998 GCA_964510435.1 uncultured Candidatus Saccharibacteria bacterium
GGCTTTGTGCACTACATTTGTTTCTAGATCACTGAGAGGGTTATTTTTTTGCTGTTGTTTAAACCAAATACTCCACAATAAAGTGCCATTTTGGTCAGGTTGAAGATAGTGTAAGTAAATTCGGCCGTTGACGTGGTAGTTTCGAAAAAGAAGCCCCTCATGTGTAGGATCCGGCGATTTTTGGAAATCCTCCGCTCTCTCCCAGATCCAGGTTAGAACCTGCCGATAATAATCTTCTTCTATCAATGACAGGGCTGCTAAAACAAAACCAAGATCCCTACCGGGCCAGATATACATGTAGCTAATTGATTTTTGGGGATAATATGTTTGGTGCACAGGCGCAGCAACTACTGCCCCATTAGGCATTAAGCAGTCTTGAAAGATTTTTTTAGTGGTTATAATTAGTCTATCTTTTTGAAAGCTCAATTATATAGATATACATTAGTCTCCGTATCCCGTCAATGAAAGATCCGAGAACGTTTTAATAAAGTGAGATATAATTAACCGATGTCTAAATTTCAAATACTCCTTCTCGTCGTTGCCGGTCTAACTATTTTACTCGGGCTGTTTGTGGTGGAAAATTATGAATATAAGAAGGTTGATAGCGGAAAAGTCTTAGGTGCAGGAAACAAGATACATCTGCAAAAATAATCTATTGTTGTATGAAGAAACAATACAATTTTAGTCACGACGTGACGTAACGAACAACGTGAGTTATAATAATATCAATGGGACAAAATGATGTTACCAGCCAAGAAAAATCATATCTCAGTGCGGTAGCCTTATTCCTTATTATAGTGGTTCCGCTACTGGCATTTCTTTGGTTTACCAAAGATCAGAGAGCCAACAAAGCTCAAGAACAAGATGTTGCAGTTAGCTCACAAGATGAACTAACAATACCAGAGGGTGCTGAGAAAAAACCGCCTGAAGAAATAACAGATGGTACGGAGGAGGTGCTCACTGAACTTGAGCCCCCAACTCCAATACCTGATCTACCGGATCTATATATTCGAGAATATTCATTTGATCCTGAGCCCAGAGTTAATGAAGAAGTTACTCTTACTATAGAAATCGGCAACAAGGGTGATGGTGACGCCGGGAATTTTCATTGGGAATGGTGGGCTTCGGAAGATGGTGAAGAGTGTGAAGAGGATGTGGATAGTCTAGATGCCGGAGACACCAAAACTGTGGAATGTGAGTATACCTATGAAGATGAAGAAACCTACGAAACAAAAGTTATTGTAGACTCCTTAAATGAAGTTGAGGAGGAAGATGAAGAAAACAACGAGATAGTAGAAGAAATCACTCCGGAACCGGAACTAATTGCAGATCTGATCGTCACCGAATACTCTTTCGACCCGGTACCTGAGAAGGGGGTACCTTTTGAAGTAAGAATAGGTGTTACCAACGAAGGCAATGTGGTTGCGGAAGATTTCTACTGGGAGTGGTGGGCCACTACCTATTCCTCAGCTTGTCGGGAGAAAATTTCTGAACTAGCTCCCAATAGTACAAAAGTCGCCACATGTGAATACACCTACAACGGCTGGTCGACTTACAAAACAAAAGCTGTAGTCGACGCCGATGATGAGGTTGAAGAATCAAACGAAGAAAATAATGAATATACGGAAAATGTAATTCCTATTCATTAAAAATTCATTAAAAGCGATCTCTTCTTTCTTTCATTGGTCTAGCTTCGCTGACCTTGATATTTCTACCTTCCATGTCTTTTCCGTCCATTTCGGACACAGCTTTTTCTGCTGCGTCATCTTCTAACTCAACAAAACCGAAGCCTTTGCTTCGTCCGCTTTGTCTATCGAAAATAACACTGGCGGACGATACTTCACCGTATTCGGCGAACATTTCGGCTAAACTGGCGTCATTAACGCTGTAAGGTAAATTACCTACATATAATTTTTTCACTTAGGGAGAACACCTCCTTCATCAGTCTTTAATGAAGGAGCACAAAAAGAGTCAGTCATTAAAGTAAACCAGATACTAGCTGAGATTATAACACTATTATTTAGGAAATCAACAATAAGTAATTGTGTTAATATAAAAAATATATGCTAGCCTTTTTCATCCCTTTTATTGTTTTTACCGGTTACTGGTTGTTGGTCGAAAGGACTGAATTAGGTAAAAAATACGGTTTTTTTACTCGTCAGACTTTTAGATCCTTTTGGCTGGTTGTTATGCTTTTTACTTTTTCTACTGTGGGTATTACAGGTTTACTGCAAATATTTGTACCTAACCTGCCGGTAAAGGTTATACACAGGAATGCCGGTAGTGTTTTTGTAGTTGTGGCGGTTTTTCACATCATCGTCCGGTTTCAGCATTTTAAAATAATCTTTAAGAAAATCGCCGGAAAAATGTAAGTTAAAATGAGCTTGTTCGGACATATATTGGTGTGTCATACTTAAATAGTGAGAAGTGGTAAAGGTATTGCCCAATTAGCTATTGTCTTGGTCATTGCAGCCGGTTTTTTTACCATTGTGCTTTTAACATTTAAAAACACAGATAATTTCGTTAATTCCATGAGAACGCTGATATACAATGAAGCGGTTATTCAAAGTCATGAAGCAGTTGCACCGGGCGATGAGGATGGTTCCCCTTTTGATAAATATGTTGGTGAAAATAGCACTGACGACTTAGAAAAAAGTAGAGCCGCCAAACTTTTTAAGTGTGTTTTGAACAAATATATGTCGCAGCCTGATCTGACTCTGGAGTACAAACCTCTTATTCAAGACTTCCCTACCGTTGTAGTAAGCTACCCCATTGGATGGCCGGAAGATTACAGTTACCCTTCCTACTTTAAATTGATGCAAGCAAAATCAGGTAGGCTATCGGCCGAGGTGCAAGAAACCTTTACCTATAGATCAAAGCATAGATTTCAGGGAACACCTTACGCGGCGGCTTGTGCAGCAATTAAATACTTTGAGGACTTGGGTTGGAAAGTTTCCGACGTGAGTAACTTTGAATATAAAGGTTACGTGATGACTATAGAAAATCCATATGGTTTGGGTTCTGTTTTGATCAATGTTGAGGTTGACGGAACCAGTGATGATGGGAAAAATACCTTTTTAATAATTACGGTCTGGCCTTATTCATAATTGTTTATTACTAGGCTATGGAACTTTCATTGTTGTTAAATGAATTGGATTCGTTAAATTTACCTGAAGATAAGTATGCAATTACTTCCTCGGGACCACTGGCTGTGCGCGAGCTGAGAACGGCAAATGATTTGGATCTTGTAGTAACGCCGGATCTATGGGAAGAGTTGTCTCAGAAATATATTGTTCGAAAAGAAAAATTCGCCAGTATACAAATTGGTAATATTCAGGTTTTGGGTTTAGGCTCTCACTTTATACGAGCCGATTTAGAGCCGGCAGAAAAACAAATTGCCAACGCAGACATTATTGACGGAAAAAGATATGTTAAATTAGAAACCGTGAGTAAATTTAAGAGTATACTGGGTAGAGAAAAAGATCTCAGAGACATTGAATTAATAGACAACTTTCTAAGTAGAGACAAAGAAAAATAAAGTGTTACCATTGTAATTTATGATCATACTCATTTTATTTGCCTTTTTAGCAGGAATTGCTACTATACTCTCTCCGTGCATACTACCTGTACTTCCGGTGGTTCTTTCCGGTTCTGTGGGTTTTAACCAGGAGAGTAAACTAAAGCCGTATGGTGTCGTCATCGGTTTTGTTTTGAGTTTTACTTTTTTTACTCTCTTTTTTTCTACTCTGGTTAAATACTTTGGAATTCCCACTGATATTTTAAGAATTACCGCTATTGGATTGATAACTATTTTTGGTTTTATTTTGATCATTCCCAGTTTGCAAAAAGTGTTTGAAAAGATATTTACCAGATTGGCCAGATTTATGCCCGCCACAACAGGTAAATCAGGTTTTTCGGCGGGGTTACTTCTTGGTTTATCTATAGGAATTTTATGGACACCCTGTGTGGGACCGATTTTAGCATCTGTGATCTCTTTAGCTATTATTGGTGAGGTTACTTTGAATGCGGTTTTTATCACCTTGGCCTATTCTATGGGTACAGCCATTCCCATGTTTTTTATTATTGTGGGTGGTAGAAATGCTTTGCAGAAAGTTCCCTGGTTGACTAGAAATTTAGCCAACATACAAAGGTTGTTTGGTGTTTTGATGATCCTTACTGCTCTAGCTATTGCTCTAGATTACGATAGGAAGTTTCAGACGTTTATTTTAGTAAAATTTCCTAATTATGGGACCGGCCTGACCAAATTAGAGGATAATAAGCTGGTACAAAGACAATTGGTCAATGTGGGAGAAGGCTTTTCGAAGCAAGTCCAAAATACCGGAGAGGAGACAATAGTTGATGGGGAAGGGAAAGAGGTTCTACCCAAATTAGGTCAAGCCCCGGAGCTAATTCCCGGCGGCGAATGGTTTAATTCCAAACCGCTAAAACTAAGCGAACTAAGAGGGAAAGTGGTATTACTTGATTTTTGGACCTATTCCTGCATTAACTGCCAAAGAACTTTTCCCTACCTGAGAAGCTGGTGGGAAAAATACAATGAAAAAGGATTGGTAATCATCGGCGTACATTCTCCTGAGTTTGAGTTCGAAAAAGATGTTAAAAATGTGGCTAAGGCCATTGATGATTTTGGTCTCAAGTATCCTGTTGTGCAAGATAACGATTTTAGAACCTGGAGAGCCTACAACAATAGATATTGGCCAGCAAAATATATCATCGACCATGAAGGGTACGTGAGATACACACATTTTGGTGAGGGTAAATACGACGAAACCGAATTGGTTATTCAGACCTTGCTCATGGAAGCCGGATTGACTGCAGAGCGTCAAAAAGTGGATAATCCGAAATATACTACTTACGCAAGAACACCGGAGCTTTATTTAGGTTTTTCCCGCATGAAAAACTTTGCTTCCCCGGAAGATATCTTGGCTAATGAACTTGGTAGTTACACCAAGCCGGAGAAAGTTCCTGATAACTTTTTTGCTTGGGACGGGGAAGGTCTGATCTCTGAAGAGTATACGAATCCTAAGCAGGGTGTGAGTTTGCACTTAAATTTTGAGTCTAAAGAAGTGTTTTTGGTCATGAATCCTAAAGGTGAAGAGTCGCGGATAAGGGTTTTTGTGGACGGAGAGGTGCAATATTTAGGTAATGATGTGGATTCAGAGGGTGTCGTAACTATAGATTCGGACAGCCTTTATAAACTAATCAAGCTGGAACAACCGGGCAGACATTTGTTGAGAATAGAGTTTTTGGATGATAATACGGAGGTTTATGCTTTTACTTTCGGATAAATATTTACATAATTACGAGTCAGCTTGCTCCTGAAGAACAAGAGATAATGGTATTTAAAAAAAAGGAAAGCAACCCCCATTCTGTTAAATGAACAAGGATTGCTCTTTGTCTCGGGTCTACTTCAAAAGCATTTCCACAGCTTCTGAGAACTCAAGAGGTTCACGCTCGATAGACGGCCTATCTTGGTCGCTGAAACTGATCATATCGGCTCCTCGAACTGTTAATTCAAGGCTCTCATTTTCCCAAGCCGTACCTAATCTTGGAGCGTGGAAAAGTGGAAGCGTCTGTGCAATATGCAACCCTCCGGGTCCTAATGGCTTATCTTGAACCACTTGCTCGTGGTATCTGTTGCGGTAGTGGTGCGAAGTGTGGCCTTCGGAAAGGATACTTACTACTCCAAAGAGCATGGGACTTCTAACACCCGCCTCTTCGCCGGAGTAGATAACCCAATCAGGTATGTACTCAAGCAAAGTAACCACTTCCAGAGTGTGGCCTTTACTGTACTCAAATTGAAAGGCTCTGGGAACAGCACGAATCCAGTATTCTGAGCGTGGCCCCTTGTTGATTCCAGGTTGCCCTGGCACTTTATATTGAGCATATTCTTCATTTGCGAGGCTGCTTATGCGTTCCTGCAACGCAGAGCCGGGTTTGTCAATCCAAACAATGAGAGGAGAGGCATTGACTCCAAAGACAATGCTGCAGTATATACCTCTCAACCTAGTTCCAACCTCAAGCACATCCTCACCGGTGAGTTCGGAAATCATCCTCCACGCCAAGACTTGAGAACTAGCTACCGTCTTTGACACTGAACTGGAAATAACTTTCATTTTTCCCTCCTCATGGGATCTGGGGATTTTGCCCCAAGGAAAAAGAAACCTTCTAACCTATTGCTTCTTGGTTTCTTTGTTTCGGATAGTGTGAATTATAGCATGTGGTACTACAGGCTAATAGTAAGGTCGATCTAGGAGCAACCAGATTAATCTAGGAGAAACCCTAGGTATGTATGCTAATATAGTAATCTATGAAAACGCTTGTGTTTCTTCTAAGCATACCTGTTTTTATAACTGCAGTTTTATACTTCACTAAATACAAAAACACTTACGGCGAAAGTTACACGGAAAGTTTGGTTATTCCCCAAAGAGTTGCTGAAACATTACCCGAAAAAAAACTGGTTACCTCCATAGATATTGAATATCTACGAATGCTAGAATTTGATTCCGAAGCCCCGACAATTCAGCAGGAACTACCAAACGGCTCAAATTACAAAAGGTACTTAACCAATTATGACAGTGAAGGCAACCTGATCTTTGGACTACTAACTATACCTGATCAAGAACCACCTGAGGGAGGATTTCCGGCGGTTGTCTTTAATCACGGGTATATTCCTCCGCACCAGTATGCCACCGCTGAAAGATACGTAGCATACGTAGATAATTTAGCCAAAAACGGTTTTGTGGTTTTTAAGATAGATTTAAGAGGTCACGGAGACTCAGAAGGTGTTCCCAACGGCTCTTATTTTTCGAACGGGTACACAGTAGATGCCCTTAATGCCTTAAAAAGCCTGCAAAAACTAGACTATGTAAATCCCGGCAGAATAGGTATGTGGGGGCACAGTATGGCAGGGAACCTGGTTTTAAGAGCCATGTTGGTTAGCAGTGAAGTTAGAGCTAGTGTGATTTGGTCCGGGGCTGTCTACAGTTATGAAGATTATAGTAAATACAGGTTGCACGATGGTAGTTATGTGAGAAGAGAAGTTAGCGAAGAAGAGCAACGCCGTCGCTATCGCATTAGTAATGAGGTCATGGAAGAAGTCAGTAAATTAAGGGAAAATCCGCAGGAAATAGATTTTGACAATGAGTTTTGGTCCAATATTTCCCTGACTAAAAATATAAACTATTTAAACTCCCCTATTCAGTTGCACCACGCTGTCAATGATCCCGTTGTAAACGTTGGCTACTCTAGGGATCTAGAAGAGGTTCTATTCGAAAATGAAAAGGACTACGAATCTTATGAATATCAAGGTGGCGGTCATAATATAGAATCACCCTATTTTGAGACTGCCATGCAACGCACCGTGGAATTTTTTAAGGCGAATCTCTGAAAATTAGAGGGTTTAAGGCTAAAGGTTATTAAGAGCTTCTTTAGCCGGTTCAAAGTTACTATTATAATATATAGAGCGAAGCGAGATATATTAGAACGAACGAGGTGAGTTATAATAAAGTGCTGAGTCAAAAGCATCTCTAGCCTGTGCCGGCTTGTTTTGTGCAAGATATATCTCTCCCCTCATTTGGTATAGCTCTGAAAAAGCCTTGTTACCATCGTTTAGTATGTTTTCGATGATTTCCAATACTCTGGAGTAATTTCGCATCTTAAAGTATGCTTTTATAGGCTCAATTTGGTACCACAGCATTCTTCTCGGTAATTTTTCCTCCACTTTTTCAAAGTATTCAATGGATTTTTCATATTCTCCAAGATGGTAATAACCAACAGAAAGATTAAATAAAGGGTAGATGCTGTCCGGGGTAAGTTCATTTTCTTTATGTGCTCTTTCTACTGCATTTTGCCAAGCAACCAATGGATCCATTTCTTTTCCAAGCATAGTCTCGACAGTATCGGTCTGAGAATTAGCGTAAGCTATAATATAACTGTAATTAAACGATTGCCATAACGATAAAAAGTTATAAAAACTTACTTTTTTGTTTGGGCCGTAATAGGAATCATCCACTAGTACATATTCTTTGTCTATGTTGTATCCTCTCACCAGTATGAAATGACCAATATCCTCTTTTAAGTTCAATCGGGTTTTTACCACTACGGGAATATCGTTGGAAACAAATAATTTCAGTAATTTCAAGCTGCCATTGGGAAGATACATTACCTTTAGACCTATATCCTCACCGTATATGCCAGCCCACTCAGTAAATTCCACCGGGAAAATAGTTTTGTCATCGTTATCTCCTTTAGGATGTTGGTATGGCCTCATTTGATTTCCCAAAGTTTCTTGATCTGTTGAAATGCCATAATAGGAAAGATACATTGAGAGAGTAGCGGGGCCGCAGTTATTAAAAGTTTGATAAGTGTGTTTTTTGGAAGGTATTTCGTATGAATTGGGTGCGTTGAATATTTTTGGGGTTTTAGTTAACTCATTAAATGGTGATTCTAAATTTCGAATAACTTTTTCTTCAGTGACAAATTTTTCTTCTAAAGGGGGCTTGGGTTTAACAATAGTATAGATGCCGATACCCGAGGTTAGGAACAATAAACCTGCAATTAATAGTATATATTTCTTATTTATACTTTTCTGAATAAGCATAGGCGCTTGCTATATGCGAAAAACACTACGTTTTTAAATGGATCACTTTTTCTTTTCGAAAATGTCGAGTACGGTTACTTCGTACTTCACACCCGCGTCCATAGTAAAAGGTTTGATGATGAAACTTTCACCTTTCTTTAACACCTCTTTTTTAAGCGGTAGCTTGCTGTAGACGGGGAAGAACTCGCCTTTGATTGGATTAAGTTTTACTTCGGGATTGAAATCAACTGATTCCGGATTTTTCCAAGATATGAATAATCTGAAGCCCTCAATTTGTCTAAAATCTACTTTTTCCATATTTTCTACGTTTTGGTTTTTTTCACTCCATATACCAACCATTTCACGTGTGGAGTCAGAGATAACTAAAAGTGAGCCGGATTCTTTTTCAAAGACATTCTCTTTAGGAGCAATATTGGCTCCCTCCGGACCCCAACCATGCCAACGCTGTTCGATAATTTTAATTTTTGCAATATATTTTTTATGTTTTTCTTCCATAAAGTCATTATAACCAAAAAAGCACAACTCGGTTGACTAGAACAGCTATAGGTTATATAATATAAAAATCCAATATAAGAAGTAGTAGAAAAAGGAGAGGACGATGGCAAAGAAGGTGTTGCGGCAGAAGTTGATGAAGCTCTTGTTACGAGCTGAATCAGATGGATCGGAGTTGTATCAGAAGGTGCTGTGGGGTTTGGGTTATACGGACTTGGCTTTTCCCATTAGCTCTGAAGATCTCGAGGTGCTGCTGGAATCAGCGTCTAATATGGTTGCTGAGGATGCGGTTTACCATCTATCCCCGTTTCAGGGTCCCACCCGGACAATTTCGCCTAAATACATTGAGCTATCGGAATATTGGCGGAAACGTCTAAATACGGTCGCTGCAGAGGCAGATACCATGCTTCTCACTCGAGCACGTGATTTAACTCAAGCGGAAAGGGCTCACCTGCTTGTTCCGGGCGGCGATTTTGAGTTTGAGGACTCCCGCTACGGACTGTACGTTGACTTGATCTCGGTTTCCGAGACTGAGTACAACAGTGAGGTAGGAAGAATCACAGGAATCGCTCGTCATGAGTACCAGGAGCTTATCGCACCTGAGCTGGATTTGGCACGTCGGAGAGTTGTCTTGAACATGTTCATCGAATGTTGCCCTGACGAGAACGACGTCCAAGTGATCAGGAAACGGATCAGACGCCATCTCTTTGGCTCAGTTGATTTTGTCGAGGCCATGATGGATCTCCAGAGATACATCAACACCCTCTTCTGGGACACTCGAGTCAAGTACCTTCGTGAATTCTTGGTACTGATGACGCTTCTTGCTGCAGGACGCAGGGACTATGAGAGAATGAGGCTCATGGTGGAAGCCAAGCGTGAGCTCGATTTTAACGTGTCTGTCTTCGAAAATCTTCGAGAGAGCCTTATGACAGCATGAGTGGCCTAACGGTCAGATTGGTTTTTACAACAGTCTGGCCGTTTTTTTATGAAACTTTTTTATTCGCGGTAAGAGTTGAGGATCAGATTTAGCTTCGTTGTAACCACCTATAATTCGATAAACAAGCATCCATTTAATAATTTTTTCATCGTTTTTACTAATTTCGTATATTTTTCTGAACTCGCTCATAAAACTCTCTGCTAAATCCGGCCTTTCAGCATTCACATACAATCTATAATAAAAGTAAACCAAGTCGTAAAATTTAATATTTCTTTGCATGGCGTATTCCGAATCTATCAGCCAAATCCTATTATCGTTGTCTTTTCGAAAACTTCCCGCGCCCAGGTCTCCCCTAGCAGGTGCTGCTTGTAACCAGGAAATATTATCTCTTAAGAATTTAAATAAATCGGGAATATTTTTGGAGGCCTTTTCTTCATAAGATATTATCTTTGCTAATAACTTACTTTTCTCACTTAAATTTCCCCTTTCTTTATCCAACGGCAACCCCTCTTTTAGTGGCGTTGTTAGTATGGTGCGAATTAGATGAGCGGTAGGTTTGGCTACTTCATTCAAAATTGATGGGTCATCTTTGGCATCTTTTCCGGGAATATAAGTACACAAAAACCACGATAATCCATCCATCTTTCCTTCTCCGAACATGGTTGGTATTAAAAACGGCCAATCTTCACTTATTTTTCTATCTTTTACCGCATGACACCAGGCAAATTCATTTTCGATAAATACTGACAGACCCTGTCGCGAAGCCATCTTAAAGAAATAATCCACACCATCTTTTGTAACCAGACCCGTAATATGTCTATAATTTTGTACCAGGTTGTATGGTTTATATCCTAGAGATTCCACATAATGATTAACGTTTTTTAGGTCAACTCTGCCTTTTCTTAGGAAGTCCAGCGGGTCTTTCATGTCATCATAATAACCATATTAAGGTGCTGTGTAAATTGACAATCAACCAGCTATAGGCTAAAGTATTAATTAAACACATCAGCAATACAAAAACTATCCTAAGGAGAGGACAAAATGAAGAGCATTCGTGGTTTGTTGATCGTTTTACTGTGGCTGTTAGTTTCTGCTTGTTCTCAGGAGGCAGAACAACCGTTCGAGCCGACTTCCGGCAACGCCGTGGTTGTACAGACAGAATTCCCGGAGGATATTTGGGCGACTATCTCCCAATATTGGACGGATGAGACTCCCAGGCTATTTGATCGCGAATATCAGATATTCGTTATCGAGCGTGGAGACAGTACCTATATCAGGTATTGGAAGCAGTGGGTTTGCCCTGATTTCGCGGGCGCACGGTACAGAGTTGAGAGATTTGTCTCCTCAGCAGAATCCGCAGACGCAGAAATTCTCTTTACTCAGATGTCCCCTGGCAAGTGGAGAAGTAACGAACAACGTCCTGAGGGATGCATTGACGTTTATGTACTCCATGAAGACTACGGGAGTTTCTTTGAGGCTGTGCAAGATTTGTGAATCGCGCGTTTTGGTACTCTACACATCTCAGAGAATTGACCTTAAGCACCGTATAGGTATTTGTAATTACCTGCACGGTGCTTTTTATATTATTATTAATATTAATCTATGCAAAAGCATTCGACTGAAACAGAAGGTTTCTCACTAGAAGAAAGTATCAGTAGTGAAGATGAGGTTAGCAAGGATGAAATTACTGCTGAAGCTTTAGATAAAAACCTGGAGGTTGACGGAAGCACACACGAGGAAATTCCGGAAATCTTAAAGTGGACTTTCAATTTTAATAAAGGCAAAGAGCATTATTCGAAAAAGGCCACGCAAACCCTATTAAATGGCGTAGTAAGAGGTATCATGACGGAAAGAATTAGCCACCTTACGCCATTAAACCAAGCAGGAACAATAGACCCTAGAGAAGGATCTTTAGCTCACCTTTTGTCTGAGCTGGAAATGGTAACACCGCAAGATCTTACCCTACCTACAATAGGAGTAAAAAGAAATTGGAAATCAGACCCGTGGAAAAATCCACGATTTACCGCTAGATGGCAAAAAGGTAAAAAATCGGGATTATTACAAGGTGCAGTATACTCGACAGTAGATGTACCTAAAGAAATTCCTGAAAAAGAAAAGAGTGCATATGTCTCGGAAGTTGTAGAGGGGTACGGTGGAGCCAAGCCAAAAACTAAAAGCGAAGAATCAGAAGGCGCTCAAGCTGGTTTATACTACAAGGAAACAACCATGCCGGATGCTTTTATTACACATAAAGATGGAGTTTTGGCTGGTGTGGTAGAGGTAAAGGCTTATTCTCCACAAGAATTCGCATTATATGTTGCCAAGGCAAAAGAAAACCAATCTTTACAAGTATTTATTGAGACAGAAGAATATAATAAGGCTTTAGGCGTTGATGAAGAGCATTACGGCGGCGGTCTTCATCTTGGTTTTGATATTGAAGGTGAACAAAGAATGTTGGATATTTTGCGCGATGCCACTACGCAAGCAGCCCCATTGGAGGGTTCAGTTCCGGTGGTACTCAGAGTGCCTTCCGACGTAGCTAATGAAAACATCAAGAAGTTTAGAGAACTGTGTCTTGACTTGGGGTATGAAAATGTAGCGGTACAAAAGCTTCCTTATACCTTTGAAGAATTGCAGGAAATGAGCAAACAAGCTATTAGAAATATGAAAGAAGAGTTTACCGGGAATAGAAAGTTACAATTTAGCAAAAGAGAGCTGGGTGTCTTAGGTGAGTACGCGGGGGTTGATTTTTAGGTCATAAACTATTATTCTATTTTGAATGCAAAAACATGCTACCTCCCTGATTTTTTATAAAGAAAAGATACTTCTTTTATTGAGAGATAATATACCAAGCCTTAGAAACCCAAATATGTGGCAATCCATTGGAGGTAAGGTTGAGGAAGGCGAATCGTTTGAGGAAGGCGTGAAACGGGAGATCTATGAAGAAACTAATTTGCAGCCTTCAAAAATTAAGTACCTGGGAAAAATGGTGCACCCTGATTTTGAATTAGCGGTTTACCTTGTACGATTGGATAAAGATGAAATGAAAAGTCTAAAACTTGGTAATGAGGGCCAGGAAATAAGATTTTTTGGTGTCGAGGAACTGGAAAGTATAAATCTTACACCTAGAGCCAGGGGTATTTTTGAAAAAAACCGTCAGCAGTTTGAACAGTTAAGCCAGGGTGTGGATCTGAATCTGGACGATATGGACCTTAATTAATATAGGGAATACAGTATTTATCATTATGGCAAGTAAAAACAGATGCCAATGGGCCGAAAATGAAAATATGCGCGAGTACCATGACAAAGAGTGGGGCGTGCCTACGCATTCGGATAAGAAGCATTTTGAGTTTTTAGTGCTCGAAGGCGCGCAGGCCGGTCTAAGCTGGGCTACCATCTTAAAAAGACGAGCTGGTTATAAAAAGGCTTTTGCTAATTTTGATTCTAAAAAAGTGTCCAAGTTTACCAAAAAAGACATAAATAGGCTGCTTAAAGATAAAGGAATTATCAGAAACCGCTTAAAAGTAGAATCTGCAGTGAATAATGCTAAACGGTTTTTAGAGGTGCAAAAGGAATTTAGCGGCTTCGATAAATATATTTGGAGCTTTGTAGGTGGGAAAACCATAAAAAACAGGTGGAAAAAGGATAGTGAGATCCCGGCCATAAGCAAGGAAGCAGAAAAACTAAGCAAAGACCTTAAAGAAAGAGGCTTCAAGTTTGTAGGACCTACAATTATTTATGCTCATATGCAGGCGGTAGGTATGGTAAACGATCATGAGGTGAGTTGTTTTAGGTATTCCAAAGTATAATTTAAATAAGAAAAAAGCTGGTTGCGGTGGGCAACAACCAGCTTTGTTTTGGGTGCTAGTCTAAGCTAACGCAGCGGAAATAAGCCTCAAGGAACTTACGGTATATTGGATCGCTTATTTTCCTAGGTACTTTGCCGGTTACGTCATTTCCGTGACCGCAATAACCACAGCAGAACCACATCCTTGGATTCCACGTTTCCTATTCCCACATAGAGGTAGGGTTCACAACGTAGAGATCAGATTTTTCTACTTCGAGAACGGCAGTGCACTCTTTGCAGATGAATTTTCTAACCCACTTCCCTTGGTCCAAACCACTTTTTATTACTTTCATTCTTCCCCTCCTTGTCGTAGAGTGTTCGAGCTTGGAACTTCACAAAATTGGGGATCTTTCCCTTGTTTATAAACAGGAAGTTGTCACACACAGGACATCGCACATAGTAGTCCCAAGACTGCAAAGCGTCTAGACCGCTGTAAAAATCCCCGTATCGTATATCATTGTTTTCGATGACCAAGGTAGTTTCACAGTTCTTACAAGTTATTTCCAGTTCCCAAGGCTCATTTTTCTTTACAATTTTCATTCTCTTATCTCCTTCTTTTTTTAAGGTGCGTCCGTCAGCTACACAGTAAAATGAGATGAAAAATATTAATAGTGAAGTTTTGTTTACCTGAAAGATGAGTATTTATTGTAATGTGGGGATAATATAGCGTTTTATTAAAAGTTTTCTGTAGTGGTCTTGAGTTCTTCAAAGGTGACTTTTCCGTCGAATTTTTTCAGAGCTTTGTGTATTTCCCAAAACTCTTCTTGTGGTTTGATAACTCTTTCTTTTAGATCTTTTTCTGGAATCCAGAAAAATTTCCCTTCGATTCCTGTATCCAGCTCTCCTTTAGGATTAATAAACATGTAGGCATGCATAAGTTTGTCTTCCAACAGCTCTTCTTGGTTCGAATAAATTAAATAATGCTTTATAGCAAACAGTTGCGGTGTCTCAGTAGGCTCAAGTCCCGTTTCGCTTTTTAAACCCGCTACTACAGTTTTTTCAAGAGAGTCCCCGAACAATACTTTTCTGGTGGGGAATCCAAAACATCCGTAAAAAGGATTTTTTAGTCGTTTATAAATTAACAACTCAGGATTGTCCTTATCTTCGCCATCTCTAACGCAGCAAATAACCGTGGTCACTTTTGCTTGGTGGGCGGTTTCGACAGAAGAAACGTCCAACTTATTGGCATATTCCTTTCCCGCATCCGTAAGCTTGTATATAGAACCTTTTTTATCTACGTAGCCATTTTCAATTAACTTGTTCATGTGAAACATAAACTGAGTACTTTCCATGTGTGTTGGTTTTAGTTGGGAAAATTTAAGCGAAGGTGAAAAAAGTAGGTCAAATAGTATTTTTCTTTGTATCCTATGGATTTCTTTCATGTCCACTTAGTATATACGCGTTTGAATTGTATTGTCCAGAAATCTGGATCAAAGACATATGACCGGTTAGTAGGTCTTGACAGGAGACCTACTATGGTGTTAATTTTCATACATGAATAGTATATCAATATCAAAACTAAAGGAAAATCCCTCTAAGGCTATCACAATGGCTTCAGAGCAACCAATTGCCGTAGAAAACAGAAGTAAAGTAAGGGCCTACCTAGTCGGTAAAGACTTATATGAAAAGTTCGTTGAATTTATTGAGGATTATATAGATGAAAAAGCTGTAGAAGAAGATGATACATCTAAAGCATATGATTTTGAAAAAGTAGCCAAAGAGCTTGGCATATGAAAGTAGAAATTTCCCCAAAAGCAAAAAAGCAGTTAAAAAAGCTTACTAAGTTAGAGCAGATTGTTGTAGCAAAAAAAATTAGGTTATTATCAAAGAGAGAAGGTACAAAAAGTATACAAAAGATAAAAAAACACAAAAATGTTTACAGAGTAAGAGTAGGAGATTTGAGGATAGTTTATAAAAAATATAAGAAAAAGATAAGAATTATACTAATTGGTCATCGAAGGGATATTTACAAACTTGTTGATAGGTTATTAAGATAACTAAATTACTTCCACCTCCCGTCCTGTCTAACCAATAACTCGCTGGCTTTGCTTTTGCCAGCCATGAGCGTTTTGGTGATTTTTTCTGTGCGAATGCCTTGGGAACCTTTTATTAAAATGATGTCGTGGTAAATTTTAAGTTCGTCCAATAGTTGAGGAAAATCTTCGGGCTTTTTTATTTTATATTTTTCTTTTGTATGGGCTCGTTCGAAAATGATATTAGCTAACTCCCCTACCGTAACCAAAATATCAACGCCCATTTCATCTACTTTTTTAGCCACCGCAATGTGTGCCGGAATTTCGTTTTCACCTAGTTCGAGCATGTCGCCTAAAATAGCGATTTTTCGGTTGCCGCTGTATTCTCGATAATAATCAGAAAGTACCTCCAAAGCATAGGCGGAAGATTCCGGATTGGCGTTGTAGGTGTCATCGATGAGTGTGCTCTTGTTGATCCCTTCAATGACGTTTAACCTACCGATCGGAAGGTTCAACCTAGATAATCCTTCATCAATCTCTTCCGAAGTCATTCCTAGTATCTTAGCCACGGCAATAACTGAAAGCGTATTTAATTTGTTGTGTTTTCCCGGAAGCTTGAGATTTGATAAGTTCGCGGGAGATGATTCGCTAAATAAAATAACTTTAATATCTCCGAACATTCTTACGTTGTTTTTTACAAAATCGGTGGTAAGTTTATTGTCTTTGTTCAAGATCAAAACGGAATCCTTATCCTTAAGACCTTCGACGATTTCAAATTTAGCTTTTACAATATTCTCTATAGATCTAAGCTTTTCTAAATGCGTACCGTTGATAGTCAAAATCACCGCCACATCCAAAGGAAATAACTCTACTGTTTCTCTAATTTCACCTAAATGGTCCATGCCTATTTCGGCTACAAAAATTTCTGTATCTTTGCCAACCTTGTTAATGAAATCCGTCGCTAGGCCAAGTTTGGTGTTGTGTTTACCTAGTACAGCATTATATTTTTGCGAAAGGAGCTGATGAGCTAAATAAGCAGCGGTGGTTTTCCCGTTAGAACCGGTAATTCCTACTATTTTTATCTTAGATTTAGCTAATTTGCTCTTTACCCTTTCGTACAACTCATCTTTTTCGATAGTACCTTTCGCACCATTATTCACGGCCTGTTCAACATATTTATGCCCGTCATCAACCTCTCCCGTTACGGGAACAAAATATTCCCCAGGTTTTATCAATCTGGAGTCCAGACACACCTTCATTAAGATATTAAACGGGAATTTACAAACTCGTCACTAGAGTGTTAACAACCACAGCCACCGTGGCCGCAAACACACGCCATGGTATGTTCGTGATTGCAGCTGCAGTTACCGTTTTCGTCTTTTGAGCAACCGCAACTACACAGTTCTGCAGTTTTCTTTTTAGGGCTTTTGTCTTGCATTAGGCTATTTTAGCACACCAAACCTTTTTGAGATGACATTTACAATCTATACCTAAATAGCGTGCCTAGGAAGAGTGGCATCAACCACCCAAAGTGGGTTCATTTTTATGAGATCGATAGAAATATTTTTGCATTTACTGTAGACTGGAAGCATGAACAAAACTACAATAATAATCCTCTCAATCCTAGTTATACTAGTTATAGGCGCCGGAGGCTTTGCCCTTACACGTTCGAAAAAAGGAGCAGTTTCCGATGGTGTGCAAAAAGCAGACACTCTTATGGAAGAGGACAAGGGCACGAATGGGGCTAATGCGGACGCAGGTGAAAGTTTTACCGGATCTTTGGTAGATCTTTTAAGACTAGGTAAAAACTATACCTGTGATTTTGACTATATTGACGAATCAGATTCTTATTCGGGAAAAGTCTATGTAGCAAGTTCCGGTGACAGAATGTACGGGGAATTTACCGGTACGATAGAAGGGACTAAAGTTACAAGTTATGTGATAAGAGATGGGACCTACAACTATATTTGGTCTTCTGATAGTACGCAGGGATTAAAGGCTGAGATCCCTGAAGATGAGGTTGGAGCTTCTTTTTTCGAATCTAAAGACGGCGACGACGATAGCTCGATGAGCTTGGCAAACGAGGATGACGTTAATTATGATTGCAAACCTTGGATAGTAAAAAGCTCTATGTTTAAACTCCCTGCAAATATAGATTTTGTTGATTTAGGTGCGATGATGGAAGGTGCGATGCCCGGTTCAGATACTGATGCTAATGGTGGCTTTGGGGTTGACTGCAGTGCGTGTGATTCTGTACCGGCGGGCGATGCTAGGGATCAGTGTTTAGCCGCGCTTGGGTGTTAAACTAATTTTTAGCTAAGGATGTTGTTATTCAGCTAGCTTTAATATTTTGCTTTTTAATATTTCGTGCGACTGTTCGATACTTATTTCATTAGAATCTATAACACGTAAAGCGTTGGCTTTTAATGTCTCTTTTTATACATTGTATATAAGTCCGAAAGAAACTTCGGTGTTAACATTGATTTAACTCGGAGTTTTTTCTTTTTTTAAAATTTGTCGTGGCTGTCTGACATTATGGCTATGTTCATGGTTTTATTCTGGCACTTGTAGAGTGTTAGGCTACATCCTTGCCTCCACACCCCTCTTAAAGGATTCCTTTAGCTCTCTAAGTATTCTCATACTGCTAATTTCTCCGTCTTTAATATCTAAAGTATATAAATTTGCTGGTTCTGGTTTTCCTTTAACATATGATTCTACTGTATCCATAACAATTTGCTCACCGTTTTTATTGGTGAAAGGCAAAACAACATGTTTATCTATATGAGTATGGCTGGCGATTATTCTTTGTACGTTGCTGTTTTGTAGAACCTCCTCATCTACAGCAAGAGATCTTATTATTGCCGAAGGTCTATGTCCCATTAAAACGACAGGGCCGTTATGCGACTTAACTTTTTCTATTACCATTTTTTGCATCTCTTTTCTTTTTCGAATAATCTCTGCTCCCTCATCACCAAGCTTATCTACTAAATGACTTGTCCAGATCGGACTTTCGATATTTGTATCTATACCGGCGATCAGTACGTTTCCGGCAACTTCCTGGGTAAAGACTCTATGACCATACATTTCGGTGTGCATGACAACAGATTCTGGAACTCTCGAGTCTTGATCATGGTTACCATTTAGTTCAATAAGTTTGACATCATGCTCATCTGCCATTTCTCTAAAAGATGTGCTTTCTGCGGCTACATCCAACAAAGGTGCAGAATCAGTCACCAGGTCGCCCAAAAAAACGAGCACAGGTTCTGTATCAGGTTCTTGGCTTTCTCCGTACTTTCCACTTCTTATAACTCTACCTGTCCAATCTCTAAATTCTGCTAAGGACGCCTCTCTGATAATAAATCTCTTATAGACATTTTCTGCGCTGTCATTTTCGCTAGTGTGCTCGAGAAGATCCCCTTCAATGTCAGAAAAAGTATCTCCTTGTGCAATTTTGTCTTCTACCTTCTCTATGGTACGAAGAAACCCATATCTTTTGTATGCTTCTTGCCTAAGTCCTGTCCTAAGGCTACTAGGGGCGTGGTGTAAGTCTGCGGAGATCACTAGGGTTACATTTTCCATTTTACCTAGAGGATTGTGAAGATCTTCTCGAGAATGTACCTCAATCGTTTTAGTTTTGTGCGAAAAAACTGATTCTGCAGCTTCGTGAATGCGTAATGTCTCAGCTTCTATTTCACTTATGAGTTCTCCGCTATCTTCTTTTTTCTTTAAAGACTGTATTTGTTCCAAGAGTTGTAAAGTTTCCGTCTCAGCTTCTGTAAGTTCTTGTTCTAATGCTAGCTTTTCGTTGATCTTCTCATAATTTTCCGGTAAATGAACTATTGCCTGGAATTCATCAAACTTCAAACTGGAGTACTTTTCCGGTAGTCTCCCCTCCCTTTCCGGAGCTTCCAGATGGTCGATACTAAAACGCACAAATTTCTCGTAACCTATTGTACCTACAGTTGCCTTACCTATTGAGATGGGCTTTGGGGTTGGTACCTCTACGTCCATAAGGGATTCACTTGGCATTTTTTCTTGACCTTGTGCTATTGAGGATATTTTTTCTGATGGCATATTTCTCGATTTATTCTAACACGCGGTTTGTTCATAGATTGCAAAGTTACCGACACCAATGCGTACTATAGGTTGTTACAAACGAAATTTGATGATAAAATCAACCTCGAACAATACCTATAAGTAAGAAAACCGAGCACAACAGAAAGGAAAAGGAGAGTGTTTACCATAACCACTTACAACATCATGTTTGGTTTACACCAAAATGAGGTTCGTAAGTCACTTGGCCGAATTGTAAAGCTAGCCAAAAACGTTGGCGAACAATACTTTATCGGTCTTCAGGAAGTAAGAAACACAGAACGGAATCTCCACGTAAAACGACTGATTACTTCCGTGTTCAAACAAGCACACGTGGACTACTTTCTCCGTGAAGAAATGTCATCCCACGATTTGGGGTTGGCCCTGATTTCCGGGGATAAGCCACGAAGAACTCTGAGATTAGAGCTGCCTAAACTTAGAAATCCAGCCTGGTTAGCCTTTCTTAAAGTAATGGGTTGGGAGGCTCAGTTTGGTGCTCTGTTAAGTAGATACCGATTGGATGGAAGGTCGGTCTCGGTGGCTGTTTTGCATCTGGATACCTTTGGAGGCAATAAGCACAGAGCAAGGCAGGCTGAGGTAATCAAGGAGGCTCTAGATCAGCTCGATTCAGAACACGACATCGTAATGGGAGATTTCAACATAAGAGACGTTGTACTCATGAGTAAGTTTTTTGGAGCAGACTACAGTCTCTTGGGAAATCAGAAAGAACATACGGTGGGCGTTAGGGAAGTCGTAAACCCCGTGGTACCGGGAATGAGATTGTTGCAGAGAGTAGCAATTGCTGCTGACTTTGACATCACATTCAGGCCGGATTGGATACTAACAAAGAATCTGAAACTGGTATCTGAAGGTGTCGAATATAGGTGTCTTGGCTCTGACCACTATCCCGCGTGGGCTGTACTTGATTTTGAAAGCTAGGGTGTCACTCCCAACATTCTAGCTTTTTTTGTTCAAATTTTACTCACTAGTCCAAAACCACTTATAAGTAGGCTTTTCCACCTCTGTAATATTAGCCCTAAGCATTTTGTAAACATCATCTTCAAAAACAGTGTCCCAGGTGCCTTCGTAAAAATGAAATTCAGCCTCTCCGTCCACCCAGTTTTTGGTAGAAAATTTTAAGAATACCCTATTGAGAAATCCCGGCACTGCCTCAGTTTTTCTTACAGTGACGTCAATAACATCATTAAATCGATCGGTCCATTCTTTGAAGTTAGTGTTTTTTAGGTATTCCGAGCTTAGCAAGTTAAATCCCGACTCCATGTCGCGTACTTTTAGATAGGTGTAAAAGGCTCTGACAGCTTCTTCGGGAGATTTTGACGGATCTAAGTACAATTTGGTGACGTCTTTGTCGGAAAATCCGTCTTTGACCTCCCAATAGGAAGCCGAGGAGATAAAAAATGAGTTGCCGGTGAGGGTAGCTGTGTTGATGCCTACCACGTTGCCGCAATTATCTACAAGAGGACCGCCGCTCATACCTTTGGCCACGTTGATGTCGGTGTGAATATATTCCACAGGAGAATTTCTTGTACTTCTCATTGTTATGTAGTTTCCCCTTAACAAAGTGGGCTCTCCCGCTAAGGTAGTGCCTCCGGGGTAGCCTACGGAGATGAGAGGTTCGTTTTGGTAGAGTTCAACAGGAAGCATTAGTTTGAGTATTTTTTCCGGATGTCTTTCGGTGATATTAAGCAGGGCAATATCAGCCTCTATGTCCCCCTTTATATCAAAGGCGGTAGTAAATGAGCCGTCCGGAAAGATTATTTTTGGCGAAGGTTCACCAAGGATAACGTGAAAGTTGGTTAAGATAGTGTGTCCGTCTAGGAAAAAGCCTGAGCCTTCAGAAAATCCGCCAACCACCCTTACTACAGAATCTTTTAATTTCTTTTCGACGCCAGCGCGGCAGACAAATTTATCCCACCAGCCGTATTGAGTTTTGATGTAATCGATGAGTACGATATAGGATAGTACGAGATAGCCCGAGACAAAGATGATAACAGCACTTTTAAGGAAGTTCTTAAAGCTGAGGAAAGGGTAAAAGAGTGTTTCGAGGATAGTTTTTATTAAGGCGAGGACGAGCTTTAAAAGGTAGTAGAGCGTGTAGGTGATGAGTTTTACGGGAATGAGATAAGTGGGTACGAATAGTTTGTCAAGGTAGTCGTTTAACCGGTTGCGGTAGCCGACCAGTTTATTGACGATTTCTTTTTGTTTTCTTTGCAGGAAGTTTTCGGATTTTGGTTTGGTTCGTCGAGTCATCTGATGACTTCATTATATGTTATGGGGTATGTTTTTCAAGGGTGGTGATGCGGTCTTCGTGGTCTTCAATACGCGCGGACATAAAAGTTCCTTCTTGTCTAAATGCTACTACTATTCCCATGATCTTATCAACGTTATCGTACATTTTTGGTATGAAAGCGACTTTTTCCTCTACTACGGACATTCTTTTCTCCATATTAAAGTATAACCCAAACAGGCTGCCGACGGTTTCACCTAGTCTTGAAATCTCTTTTTTGTTCTTTAAAACCACATCTTTAACAGATCCAATTGCTTTTCTGTTCCTCTTGATACCATCCTGATTTTTAAGTGCAACCTCCCTAATCTTTTTTATTTCCCTATATAGTATTTTATTGGAAGGCTCTTTAGCAAGCATAATTCAAACTAGCATTATCTAATATATATTGCAATATGCTAATGTATGAAAATTTTCGGGTTTACAAATCAATTCTGGAAACCTCTTTAGTTTGAGTATCAAAAATGACAAAAGACGGGTTATTTGTAGCATAACCCTGAATTTCCCCGGGATTTAACAGCCGCGTATCCCCTATCATTTCTTCTTTGTAATCATGTGTATGGCCATATATACATAGATCAAACTCGCCGGATTTAGCTGCGATCTCGGCAATTCGGGGGTAGTGATTCATAAACACCTTAACACCGTCTATCTCACCTTCGAAAATATCCCCGCAAAGCTCAATATCATTCATAGAATCAAGTTTTCGAGTAATACCCACTCTTTCAAACTCGTTATTTCCCCAAATAAACTTAGTTTTTCCTTTGAACTTCTCTAAAATAGCTATTCCGGGCGGCGCAATGAGATCACCGGCAAATAAAAGATATTGGCAACCCTGAGAATTTGCTATTTCTATAGCCTTTTCTAGGTTTTCCCACTTATCGTGGCTGTCTGACATTATGGCTACTTTCATAGGTCTATTTTAACATTATATGTCTTATCGATAAGAAACCTCTCATCTTTTAGTAACCCCAGAAACCCCACGTGTATAAAAAAGGTTTGCCAACCTTTGCCAATTGCTTAGCAAGACGTTAAGCGGCAAGTCGTGTAATTCCGGCCTTCCCTCGACAATTAATCTGTTAGGTATAAAAAAATGTAATATCTTAGTTTTATTCTGTATCCTCAGGGCTTATAAAATACAAGCCTTTCAATGTTTTTTCAACTTCGTCTGTATTGCCGTTTAATAATAGATCATTAGCTACAAATTCCACATAACCCAGATAGAACTTAATATTTCCTGAATCTTCCACATTACAAAGCTTCTTGATTTCTGAAGTGTGTTTTTCTTTAGTTTTAAGCATCATTTCTAGGGGGACATTGCCATGGTTATTATATATATAAGTTGCATATTTAATACCAATACCAACAGTCTGTTCGAGTTTTTCTTTTGGTATTTTCAGATGTGGTTCTTGGATAATAAATTTTAGTCTCTGGCAGTATTCCTCAATAGTTTTAAGATTGGTTTTTTTGAAGTAGTCGCACATATTTTATTAACGAATATATTATAGCTCATTGCTTCTCGTGTTTTAATCGATGATTGTAATAAGCACAGAGATCACAATCTACTACCTATCCAAGACCTAACTTTCCTTTCCACACAACTTTCTAAGTTCCTCTAAAATTCTCACCATTGCGTAGGTATCCAAAGTACAGTATTTTCGCAGATCAGTTAGGATCTTTTCCTTTTGATCTTGATTTTTGCCTTCTAGAACAGTCTGAGTCCACATTCTTCTAGCTTTTAGTCCATCTGTAATTTCTAACTCCTCGTGACTTAATTCCGGGACGAGCACAGGCAAAACATTTTTAAGCGATGCGCTGCCATGAAAATCTTTATCAACAAACCACATTTCCGAAAAAGGCATCATAAGATCGTTAATACGCTGATCAAGATCGTCAAGGAATTCCTTTGACTCCGGGTACAGTTTTGCCATTCTATCGTTACAACTTTTTTCATAGCTCATATTCCATGTGAGGATGGTTCCCGTACTGCCAATATCTGCCTTTAGCTTTTTTAATAATTCCGGTATTGGGTCTGATTTGTCTCGATGAAGATATTCTTCATGTTTTGGCTCAGCATGAGGAGATTCCAATATGTGAAGTGAGCACTGAAAGGGGTAGTCTTTCCAGGGTTGATAGCCATCAAAAGCAGGAATCACCGAGGAAAGAGTTTCGTAATCAAGAAAATATAATGGGTACGTAAAAGTATCAATAAATTCCTTAATTTCCCCCTTTTTAATAATTCGTTTATTTTCTCTTGTGGTTTTAATTTGAGCCAGTTGTTTTGCTCTCAGCGCTGCCTTATCCGGGACATCCTTTATTAATTCAATTCCATTGTCTTCAAGTTGGGCTATTTGCTCTGCATTTGGGTAACTAAGAAAATAGACATTATAAGGGTCAAGCTCCGGTTTTAGGTGTTTGTAGATCTCCAGCCATTCTTTGAACCAGCTGGTTTTTGGAACACCAACCTGATTAACATATCTGGCAGAAATATCCGGTATTGCGCCTTGAGCTAAAACAGCAAAAGCCTTATTAATTTGTTCTAGGGTTGTGTCTTTTAATTGCTTTATGGCGCCTGTGACGTCAGTTTTGGTAATGATTTTTTCCGGTTCAATGTCCCCATCACGAACATAGTCACTATTCACAAGAAGAATAGCAGTGTTTCGAATATTAAGTCCGCATTTTTCTAATACAGTTGACTGGAAAGCTAGATCATATTCGTGTTCCGGTTTAACTCGATTACTGCTTTTTATCTCAATTAAATCGAAAGTATTGTTCTCTACCCTCGCTAATATGTCGATAATGCAGGTGATGCCATCTGCTTCAAATCTACCTTGAAGGATTGTTTGCGCACCTTTCTCCAAAGCTGTATTTGTCCTAGTTGGGAGTGTTTTGTATTGCTCATAGTCTTTAAATCCTAATTTGATAGCTTTTGGAAATAACTTTTCCGCGTAACTTTCAAATTTGTGCCCTGCCGAAAATATAACCTGTGTGTTTTCGTCTATAGGAGGTAATTTATCTTTTTCATATTTTCTTAACCACAGCCAAGCAGGGTGTTTAAGAAAATGCATGTAGTCTGTTTTTGATATGGTCATATCTTTGCCTGACTCAATAGAATGTCAATTTCCTTTTCGGGAGTGCTTTTTGAGAATATTTTTACACAAGCCTCTTGCGCTTTCAGTTTGTTTGAGACAGCTTGAATTATTCTGTGTTATTTAATTATACAAAAGTCTGCAATTTACTGAGGTGTAATTTTATGTTGTGCTAATACTTATAACGTTTTTGGCCTTTGGTATGGGTGGTTTAATACATATTGCAGACCTTTTAAATAAATAGGTAAAAAAGGGCAGGGCGGAGGCATTCCACCCCCGCCCGCACAATCCAAACACTGCTAAACCAAACCCCCTACTTAACCTCCACCCTCTTAGGTTTTTCCTCCTCCGTCTTAGGCAAAGTCAAAGTCAAGACACCGTCCTCGTACTTGGCGTCGGCCTTTTCGGCATCAACTCTACTCGGCAAATTAAAGGTTTGTTCAAAAGAACTCTCCAAGGCCTTATAGTAGTATCTCTTTTTATCGTCTTTCTCTTCTTCCGTTTTGCCTTGGCCTTTAATGGTCACCAAGTCGTTGGAAATATCTATCTTGACGTCATCTTTGTTCACGCCCGGCATAGCCATTTTAATGAAGAAGTTATCGTCTTCCTCCCAGACGTCTACAAATAAGTCTCGGGAAATAAGTGATTTGCCGAATTCTTCTTCGAAAAATGATGGCATGGCAAAGAATTCGTCTAAAATTGATCTCATGGGTCTGTACGGCATGACCCTTTGATCCTTGCCTTTTCTTTTTACTATTTTCATGTTTGTCTTCCTTTTTAAGTAAACTTTGTACCTGCGGCTTTTGCACACCGCGCATACGCCATCACTCTAGCAAAGAGAGTGCCAGATTGTCAAGAGATTTTCTTAGAATACTTAAAAGGTTTTTTCAATAGAGACGAAAAGTTCAACGTTGAAAATTGATATTTTTCATAAAATAGGGTGTTTTCCCACTAACCAAGACAACCTAGAAAGCACATAATAAACGGATAGAACGAGTAGAGAATATATCAACCAAACCAGTAAAATGATGGGTATAGAAACCCAATCAGGATAATCTATATCTTCTAATCTCTCAAAATATTTATTATAGAGATAATACATAATCCCCCCGGGAACTATAAGATTTACTAAAGTAAGTAGTATATAGCCTATTAACTTAGCTAGTTCATCTAGCATGAACAAATTATACACTCACAAAATATAAAAGAATCCTATTTTGAATTAAGCCTAACCAAATATAGAAACCTCTGCTTATCAGTTTATAAAATCCTCAACGTAGAAATCTGTTAAAGTTAAAGTTTGCTTTGGCTTAGCGCCCGATATCTCGTTTATAGTGTAGATATAAGAACGATTTGCCATTGTAGTAAGTGTAATGTATTAGACTGTTATGTAAAGCGTCTGACTACTTTTTACCTAACCTCCTTAGAATCTCTAATGTAGCTACCACGGAAGGATTTGTATCATTAACAAAAGAGACACGTTTTCCAAATCTATCAATCAAACTTGTCACAAACTCGTCCGCCCACGAAGGTGTTAAAGTTGTCACCCCTTGGAAATCAAGCTCGATAGTTTCGTCCTCAGTTATATTGTGTAGCTCAGGTTCTATAGCAGCCAGAGCTTCCCTGCCATCTTGTCTGGAGGTTAGTAGATCTCCGAATTTTTTTAGTTCTATTTTCATAACTTTGTTGTGAAAAGAAGCCGCGGTTTTCAAAAACCGGGGATTCATTTTCATATTTTTAAAATCTAATTAGTGCTAAACACCCACTATAATAAATTTCTGTCTTTTTAATTATCATTTTTTTGTCGTCATTACCAACCTTAATAGAGGCACCCCCACTGTAAAAGTCAAGTTCGATAGGTTTGTTTAAGACTACTTCTAACACAAAATTAAGTCCATTTCCCCGCGCTTCCGGTGCTCTGCCCGAGATAGTTTCAGTAAAAGCTGTGTTTAATGCCTCCTCGTCATTTCTAATGCTTGGCCTCACCCTTTTTAGTGTTCTTAAAACGCCTCTTCCTCTGTCCGCTAAAGATACTTGTCTCTTGCTAACATCATAGGAAAAAAATATTCCGGGTGTATCCGGCCAGTTGCCTAGGTTATGATCGAAAGAGTTGTTACCAATTTCTCCGACAATAGCTACTATCAGAGGGTAATAATCTTTTACATCTTCGACTTTTTCTAAGACATGCTGCAACTTAGATAGTCTTCCTTTGAACTCCGTACTAGTTGGGCAATAAAATTGGCTTTTAGGCTCTCCGGGAGCACCTAATATCCAATCTGTTGCCAGTGCGAAAATGTCTTGTTTATAGAGATCCAGATCAAGTTGCAAGTAGTATCGGTGTCCTCCCGAACTTCTCTTAGCTTGAAGTTTGCCTTTTTTATCCCAACGCCTAAGGGTATCGATAGAAACACCTAAATATTCCGCTGCCTCACTTATGGTTAATTCTTTAACACTCATAAAACTATGCAATATTTATATCATAATTCCAAAATCTCTGCAACTTATGTTAAAATCTATGCACAAGTGAGATTTACGAAACCTTTTATTAGGTAACTTGACACAAAAACCATCAAATGATCAGCTTCAAAATGACCACACTACTACAACTAGCATAAACTATTCGAATAATATTTTACTGCCCCAATTATTGCGTTTTCTGTTTTACCTGCTCAACTATTCTTTTAGCCTCCGGTTTCAATGCCTCTCCAAAAGATATTCCTAAGGCTATGGCGATGGTAAAGGTAACACCTTGGGCCATAGCGCCAAGAATGCTGGAACCCACACCCAAGAAATCCAAGATGACTAGTACAAGGACAACTTTAGCTGCAGGAACACCTATGCTGATCAACGTGTTTCTAATGGCATCGTCGATCTTCACCTTCTTGATATCAGCTTTTTCGAGCAAACTTACAGCTAAATTAATGAGATATTTACCTATAAGCCATATAACATAGGCTACAAGCAGTTTAACCACAAAAGCTACCGTTTGTGTTAAGAATAAATTAAGTGAGCCATAGATCTGTTGCACAATGGCCGCGTTTAGTAATGTAGAACTCATTTAACCACCTCCTGCATTAATCATAGCAGTGGTACTACACAAAATAAAGTAAAATTGGTTTATGAATGTTAATAAACTTAATATTTTTAAAAATTCCCTAATAATATTAAGCTTCTTGTTGTTTCTAACACTGTTACCACTTGCACTAAAGGTAGATTTTTTGCAAAATGACGATTGGTATTACTATAAGCAGGTTGCTCGAGTAAAGAATTTTGATTTTTCTCTAGACAAGTATGTTGCACCTACCTTATACCTGCAAAGTATAATAGGTGCTTTGTTTTCCACGATCTTTTCTAGTAAAATGCTTCCGGTTTTAACTTTAATTTTTTCGGTTTTAAATTTTTATCTGCTCAGCCTAATTTTAAAGAGAAACTACCTAAAATCCACTTTGCTAAGTGCGTTGATCTCCCTATTGTTTTTTGTAAATCCTTTGCATGGTTATTCGATCTGGGGTTTTATGACCGAAAACTACTTTTTATTTTTCGTTTTACTTGGTGTGCATACATTTTTGGAAAGCGAAAGAAAAGACCTTTCTCAATTAAAAGCTAACCTAATTTTTCTGCTTAGCTTTTTTGTACGACAGCTAGGCATGGTTTTTTACCCCGCATCAACTCTTTATTTTTTAGTAAAAACTAAATACAAAAAAGCACTAACCCAATTTTTATGGTTTTTATCGGTTTACTTTTTTTACCAATACATTTTTCCAAAAACTTATATTATGAAGATCAAGACATTGGAGTTTAACCATTTGATTAATTTTGACTATTCTTTTGCCGTAATTTACGGCTCATTGCTCTACGCTGTTGCTATAGCCTTCCCCTTAGTGCTTTATCTAATTTTAAAGTTTATATATAAAAACAGATCAAAGTATGTAAAACTTACCACTTTCTTTTTAGTGGCGTTGATCATTTTTGTATCCTTCAATAATTTTTTCCAGCCGGAAAAAGTGTCTCGGGGCGAATTCCCCTACTTTGAAAATACCTTTCAGCGAACCGGCTTTTATCCCAGCGATCTACACGGCACTAAATACCAATTTATGGGTATATTCGATTTCTATTATTACCTTGACCTGTTTTCAAAGTTTTTGCTTGCAGGGTTTTTTTCAGTTCTTGTCTTTAATTTTAAATATTTATTTAGGAAGCGCACGGTATTTTTTCTGTTCTTTATATGCGTCTATCTCATGGTTGAAGTTTTGGCTTATGAATTTCTTGACAGGTATTTAACACCGTTTATCCTTATCTTCTTTTTATTTATAGTAAGCTTGTTAGAACACCTGGAATCAAATAAAAAAGTTCTGTTGAGTTTGCTGGTACCGTATCTGCTAGTTTTTACGTTTCTTTTTTACAGTTTTACCATGGATTTTATATTAACCGAATCATATGTCTGGAAAAAGTCTAATGAGCTAGTGGCAAAAGGTGTTTCGGCTAATAGAATTTTATCCACCAGTGCTTGGAATGAAAAAAATGAAAGACTTCGCGATGTAAAATATTTATTTTCATACGATACTTTTGAGGTAAACTCTGAGTTAAGGCAAAATTATGAGTTGTACGATTCGTACATCCCTAACTACCCTTTAAATATTCATATATCGCCTGGCTTGTATTTGTATGAGATCAAAGATATTGACACCACAATTTACGAGTTATAACATGTTAACACTATGAAATACAAGCAAAAACTAACTAAGATCGGTAATTCCCTAGGTATCATCTTGCCCAAAAAACTGCTCGATTCACTAGATCTGCATCCGGGTATGGGACTTTATGTGGAAAAAATACAAGATAAAATAGTTGTCGAAAAAGAAGCTTCCACATCAGTATCCCCCGAATTCTTAAGGATCGCGGAAAACATAGGCAAAAAATATAAAGAGGCTTTTAAAGAGTTGGCCTAAAATGAAGTATTTAACCATAGAAGAGGTCTTGATACTTCACGCCTACCAAATAGAAACATTTGGAGGATCTTCCGGCATTAGAGATGTTCGCATGCTGGAATCGGCAGTGCTTAGGCCGCAGGCTACTTTTGATGGCAAAGATCTGTATACAGATGTTTTTGAGAAGGCAGCTGCTTTGGCATTTTCCCTTATCAACAATCACACCTTTATTGATGGCAATAAGCGTACTGGATTGCACGCCGCGCTGATTTTTCTGGAGCTAAACGACGTCATGCCTAACTTTACAAATGATAGTTTAGTGAAACTTGGACTTGATATAGCCAGTAACAAGATAGAAGAACGAGGGACAAGAGAATTATTTAGATCTTGACGGTTTTTAACCTCAGTGCGTTCATAACTACTGAAATACTCGAAAAAGCCATGGCACCGCTGGCCAAAATAGGATTAAGCAAAATACCAAAGAAGGGATACAAAAGCCCCATGGCCACCGGAATCAAGATAATGTTGTAGCCAAAGGCCCACGCAAGGTTTTGCTTTATATTTCTCATGGTGGATTTAGACAGGTTTATAGACTTTGGCACCAAGGAAATATCACCTCTAAGTAAGGTGATCCCCGCGGATTCTATGGCTACATCTGTGCCGCTGCCCATGGCAATACCTATGTCTGCGGTAGCCAGTGCGGGGGCATCATTGATCCCGTCGCCGACCATGGCCACAGTGCTTTTTTCGTTCCTAGCTTGTAATTCCTTTATTTTTGCAGCTTTATCTTCGGGCAGCACCTCTGCCAACACCTCCTCTATACCAAGTTCCCGTGCAATTGCCTCCGCTGTCACCTGGTTATCCCCCGTGATCATGACAGACACTATGTTCATATCTTTTAATTGTTCTATAGTCTCTTTGGAGTTTTCCTTTATAGTGTCGGAGATGCCAATAAGAGCCACATTTTTCTTGTCGATTCCCACAAAAGAGACAGTTTGAGCCTTTTGTTTTAAACCCTCAGAAAGTTTAGTTAGATCCGCACACCTCATTACCCCCTCCTCATCCATTAATTTTTGCGTACCGATTAGTACCTCATGGCCATTTACTTGCGCCTTAACACCTAAACCTGATTTATCTTCGAATTTTTCCACTTCAAGATCTTTATTTTCAAAATCATTATTGCCGTCCAAGTGATTAACCACTGCTTCGGCAAGCGGGTGATGTGATTTTTTTTCAACAGATAAAACTAAAGCGGAGATATATTTTTTTACATTCAATTGCTCAGGAATTTCCCATTTCAAGCTGCCCACAACTTCGTCAATACCATCCATGAAGGCAAAAGTTTGAACTTCAGGCTCACCCTTGGTTAAGGTGCCTGTTTTGTCGAAAACTACATAGTTTATCTTATTAGCAACCTCCAGACTTTCCGCGTTCCTTATCAGTATCCCGTTTTGAGCACCTTTGCCCGTACCCACCATAATAGAAGTGGGGGTGGCTAAACCTAAAGCACAGGGACAGGCAATAATAAGGACGGCAATGAGATTGACCAGTGCTAAGATAAACGCAGGTTGAGCACCAAAATTAAACCAAAGCAAAAAGGTTATCAGAGCCAAAATTATTACCGTGGGGACAAAGTAAGAAGAAACCAGATCTACCAGCTTTTGAATAGGTGCGCGCGAACCTTGTGCGTCTTTCACCATTTCGATAATTTGCGCAAGCATTGTTTCACTACCAATTTTAGTAGCTTTCATTTCAAAGGAACCACTTTTATTTATGGTGGCGCCAATGACTTCATCATCTACAGATTTGCCTACAGGCATGCTTTCACCTGTGACCATACTTTCGTCAATGGACGAATCACCTTTGGTAATAACACCATCTACAGGTATCTTTTCCCCCGGCTTTACCACAAGAATATCCCCAACCACTATCTGCTCAGCCGGGATCTCCATTTCTTTCCCGTTTCTTATAACCCTGGCTGTTTTTGCCTGTAATCCAAGTAACTTCTTGATGGCTTCGGAGGTCTGTCCTTTGGCACGCATCTCAAAATATTTGCCAAGAAGGATCAAAGTAATAATTGTGGCCGAAGTTTCAAAATAAACATGCGGTTCTACGCCTTTGGAGAGCAACAGATCCTCGAAAAGTACCACTACTATGGAATAAAAATAGGCCACGGAGGTCCCCAGCGCTATTAAAGTGTCCATATTGGCAGTTCTATTTTTTAGTCCTGACCAGGTGCTTTTGTAATATTGTGCTCCTACCCAGAACTGTACCGGTGTCGCCAAGATCCACATGACCAGATAGTTTCTTAAAATAGCTGGTGCAAAAGGTACCATGACGCCAATGAGCAATAAAATGGTAAAAAAACTGCTCCAAATAAGCTTTGTCTTAGTATTTTGTAGCTCTCTAGCCTTTTCCTTCTCAATTAAGTCTTCTTGAGATCCGTTTCCATCTCCGATAAGCGCCCTGTAGCCCACATCTTCCACAGTTTTAGCCAGTTTCTCAATTGTGCAAGAACTATCATGCTCTACTGTGGCCTGCTCACTTGCATAGTTTATATGCGCAGATCTAACACCGGGCATGTTTTCTAAACTTTTACCTATATTTAAGGCACAACTTGCGCAGTGCATTCCTGAGATGTGAAAACTAGTCTTCAACTTTGATCTTTCCGTGAAACATATTCATGCCACATGAAATTTCGTATTCTCCAACTTCGGTAGGATTGATGATGATCTCAGTTGTTTTATTTAAGGCTAAATGCTCTCTAATATTGAAATCCGGTATTACCACCTCTTCCAAACAAGAACTTTCATCTTTTCTATAAAACTTTAAGGTTACGGGCTTTCCCTTTTTAACCAAAATTACATCCGGGTTATAACCACCCTCTGCTGTAATCGTGATCTCGTCCTCTACGCTTATAGCTTTACTTTCCTTTTTCATAAAAAAGAACCAATATACTAAAATTATTAAAGCTATGCCAAATAAATTAATTAATAGAGTCATACTTCTATTCCTACTAGATTATTTTTCCTTTCATACAGTAAATCTATTGTACATTCTGGCAATAAAGTAACCTATTACCCAGCTAAAAATAGGGAAAGTAATTAACCCAAGCACCAAGTTGCCAGTACCAAACACCCAATTGCCGTCAGCAGGTCTTAGTGTACTAAGGTCTAGACCGTGAAACCAAGAATTAAACAGCGTCATTAAGAACTCAGGGAATATAGCTGTTGCCAGGACACAAAGTATATAACCTGCTAAACCCACCACGGCAAAGCTATTTGCCAAGGCCTTTTCATTCATTTGAGATATATTACGCACAGGTATCACACCTCCTACAATAACCACTCAAAACTTAATACCGCACCCTCTACGCCGCTTATTATGATGATAACACTGTTTACCTGATCTTTTATCTTTGGAAACACTATAGTACCCTGTAAATGGTGTCCGCCTCGTTCACCTGACCAGGTTTCTGCGTCGTATACATTTCCTAAGTCATCTTTAAGTTTAATTATCTCCATAAAATCAAAGTCTAGATCTACAGAATGAGTATTGAAAGCAACCTCATATTCCGTAGAGCTTAATGGTGTGACCTCCACGGAAACTTCTCCCATCTCCCCTCTTTTGGAGTCAGCAGCCATATTGGTATTGGGTAAGTCTTCTGCAGTTTCTGTACGATCCTCTAAAGGAGCTGCCTTAGGTCTTGAACTTGAAAGAAACACCCAACCTAAAGCCAGTAACAAAACAAAAGTTATTGGTAACATAAGTTTCTCAAATTTTTCCATAGCTAAATACTCTCAGCTGCTTAAGCATATAACCTATGCCAAACAAATTAAATATGATACCAACAGCAAAGAACTCTCTAGTATAGGCACCCAAAAAAGATGCCAATGCCGAAGCTCCCACTATAGGTAAAATATCTACAGCATGGTGTGCACAACATGCCACCATAGTGGTTGTACTGGTTGCACTCGTAACCTTTGCTATCTTATCAGCTCCCATTGTTTCCGCATGCTTAATTTTAATTAGTTTATACAGTGCCAGCTGTATTCCAAAACCAATGGATAGTGCCAGTATCCAAGGACGAAAAAAATTAAATTGAGACACAGCAACGTCAAAACTTCCGGTAGTTATTCTCATGAGGAGAAGATATAGAGATAGCAAAAAAACAACCCCAAACAGAAAGTATTGAAGTGGTAAAGTTATGGTTTTACTCATGATCCTCGTTCTCCTCTGTTTTTTTCGAAGATATGGCGTGCTTGACTATTGCAAATAAAAACACCGCTATTACAGCTAAAAATATAATGTTTGCACCTGGGATCGTATTTAGCCAAAGAGTAGCCTTATTAATATGGTCCGAAAAACCCTGCGCCATTTCGGCCATAGAAAAATCAGTAGCCAATGTCAGATAAACCACTAGAATCCCGGTTAGAGTAAATATCAAAAAGGAGATCACGTTGCCCATTACTATCGGATAGGTTTTTGAAAAGATCTTTATTTCACTGAGCTTTTTTTTGAAAAATGTCATACCCAGGACCTTTTTGGAATCAAGAAAATAAGAACCTATGTATAAAGGAGTTACCATACCTAAAACGTAGACAAAGCCAATAAGCAGCGCCTGCCACAAACTGGGTGAAAGAAAGCTCAAAGTCAAGACGCCTATCAAAACGGGGGCGCAACAAGCACTGGTAATACCCGAAAAAACACCAAGAGTAAAAATAGATGCTACATCTGTTCCCTGCTTGCCCGATTGTTTAATACGAGGCATGGGTAGTCTTAAACCAAGCAATGATGTTAAACCTACAATAATCATGAAAATGCCACCAAACAGGTATATTTGCTCATGGTATCTAAAAACGGCTAAAGAAATTAGTTTCGAACCAAGAACAGCGGGGATCATAACTACAAAAATCCCCAGAGAATACACGAGGGTCATGAATAATACTCTTTTTCTTTCCTTAAAGACAGAACCTAAGTAAGCAGGCAGTAGGTATGATACACAACAGGGGGCAAATAGTGCGATCATACCCGCTAGAAACGCCGCTATTATAGAGGTCTGAAAAAGAATGGCCTCATTCATTATTACTTAAACCCCACATCCTCCGCCGCCTTTGGAGCCTTGTACGGGGCTAACCTGTGCTAAAATACCTCTGTAACCTGAGCCACTAGAAAATTCTTTACCTAAAACCTCTTTTGCGTCAACATTCGCCCAGGCAAGCTGGCGCTCATCTTCCATATATTTAGCAAGTGTCATATAGGTGTCGGCAAACCAGACAGAGTTGACTGCTAGAGCACTATCGTATATCTCGTCCTCTGAATATCCTTCGGCCACCATCATCTCTATCAAACCAAGCATAGCCATACCGTGATTGCAGTCTGCAAACGCTGTGTGGTTATTGCAGCATGGTCTATATATATTAGAAGCAATTTCCTTAATAAGCTCCTGCTGTGCTTGCGAAAGATCAAGAAGTTCGTATTTGCCATAGTAATCCATTGCGTTAGCTTTACCGATGGTCCAGCCTCCCGTGGCTGCTAATCGATTTGTATCAGGATACTCAGTCTGCATGTCGTCTAAAACTTTACTTTTTTGAGCCAGACCTAACGCCCAAAGCGTGTTTAGTACAAATCTTGAGTTTTCTTGAGTTAAAATGATATTTTCACCTGAATTTCCGGCTAAAACAGCTTCATAGGCACTACTCTGACTACTTAAAGGGCCTCCCTTAAATAGCTTCACGAACTTTTCTTGATCAATAACTCCAATTTCTACCAATCTTTTTCCAATATCCCCCCATTTAATTGGTAATACTATGCCTTCCTTGGGTAGTACCTCTGACTGCAGTCTTTCTACCTGCTCACTAGGGGTATTGGTTGGTCCGTACGTCAGTTTTTCTTTGTAACCAACTAGTTCGTTCATTTGCCTCTTATAATAGTAGTGCTGGATAACAGCCACACCTAGCGTTGAATTAAAGGCTATTAGAAGCGCTATAGAAAGCGGGATGCTTTTTGCCATAAACTTTTTAAGAGCCTTTTTTATTTGAGCTGAATTTACTTTTGGTTTTTTATTTTTTCTTTTCTCCATAATTACCTAACTAATTTTCTAGACGAACCACATTTCCCGCGAGCCTAAACTCAACAGTTTGGTTATTAGAATCATTTGTATTAAACGAAACCATCCTGGTAATCGGTCCTGTACCTTGAGGGCCGTGAAACATGGGGTCAAACACAACTTTCACATCAGCTGTTTCTCCCGGCTTTAGAACACCTCGCCATCCTGATCTAGAGTGCATGCCAAACACGGGGCTATTATTCCCGGCGATGATCACCTGAGCTTCCGTGCACATACAAGAAGTTTTAAAATTAGTAACCTCTAAGTCTGAGTCCCCCGTATTTTTTATTTGAAATATCTTCTCGACGTGACCTCCTTTTATATCAATCTGCCCCCAATCATGAGATGTATCACCTAAGACTGCCACTTTTGCATTTCCACTTATGTCGAGTGTGGGAGGTTGTGTTTTATTCACCAATACCATCCCCAAAACAAAGATCAGTACTGAGGATAACCCCACTAAACCTATTACAATTGCATTTTGTTTAGTCATAAATTTCTCCAATTTAATCAATTATTTCTACATAAACATCAAATTGCATTTTAGGTGGATCAGGATCGTTGGTTTTTACAAATACGGAACGTGTGATCTTGCCTAAGGGTTCTTCGTGAAAGTTTGGGTCAAAATTTACGGTTGTTAATTCAGTTTCCTCATTAAAACCTAGCTGATTATTGGCTACTTGTGCAGTGGTACAACCGCATGATGTGGATATGTCTCCTATGATAAGCGGTTCTTTACCGTGGTTTTCTATTTCAAAGGTTGTACTGATCACACCTTCGGATCTTTTGATCTTACCAAAGTCATATGTCTTTTTATGTGTTTCGGCAACAGGTTTATCGTAAGTAGTTTCTTTGTGCATCATACTTCCTTTACCATGTTCTTCCTCCATGTGACTGAGCATTCCCTCCCAAGTGCTAAACTCACTGGTGCTGTGATCGTGTTCATCCAGGTCATCCGAACTATGCATCATAGAACCCTGCCCCATCATGCCACCAAACCAATTTCCACTAATCTTCGAAAAGGGGTTGAAAAACTGCCTACCCCAGAACATGGATATAGTCACAACATTAATAACTATCAAGATGGTGATGATCATGTATAGAGAGTTTCTGTTATTCATAAGCTGTACCCCTGCGCCTTCCAGGCCTGCACGCCTCCCAAGAGATTTTTTACATTTGTATAGCCCATACTTACTAACTCCCGGGATGCGGTTTCGCTCATATTACCGCTTCTACAATAAACAACTATCTCCGTATCTTTATTAGCGGGAAGTTTAGATTTATTTGCAGCTAATTGGTTAAAGGGAATAAAATCATCTGTTCCTGAAATATGTTCTTGCTTGGGAATATGTACATCTAAAAGGTATACTTCCTCCCCAAGTTCCAGCTCTTCTTTAAGTTTTTTTGGTGTGATATCAGAGTAGTACGCCGGCTGGTCAGAAGACATATCCACACGCGCATCTCTTGTAACAAACCAGTTTAACACCATGGGCACTACCAAAGTTATTACCAGAGCGATTGTAATAGATAATAGAGCAGCCTTTTTGTTAATTCGCATATTTAGTTTCGTCCGGAGAGGGAATAAATTTTTATTAATTCTTCAACCGCCTTTTTCTCTTCCCCGGTTTTCATTTGATCCACTACACACCCATTAAGGTGCCCTTCCAAAACTAATTTGTCTATTTCTCTTAACGCCTTTTGAATTGCCAGAGACTGAGTAAGTACATCTATACAGTACTTTTCCTCCTCAAGCATTTTTGCAAGACCGTTTACTTGCCCGGCAATTATTTTGAGTCTGTGTGCTGTTGACTTTTTATTATATTCCATACAACCAATGCTAATACTAATACGGGGTATAAGTCAAGTAGTGGTGTGTGGTATGTGCAAGTACTTATTGACAATACGGGGCGGGGGTACTACTATAACTTCAGTGATTATTTAAGAAGGGAAGCAAATATGTCAGGATGTTGCGGAGGAAATAATGTGAAAAAACATAGACAAGAAACTAAGGCAAGAGACAAAGGTGGTACGTCACTAATATTAAAAGTGAAGAAACTATTAAATAACGTATAGGTATATCTTAGGCGTTGAATAAACTTGGAGAGAGTACTACAATTGTAGTACATGTCAGGAGAAAAAAAGTTTATTTTAGGAACGGCCTTACTTTCGATTCTAGTATTTGTAATTATAATACTTTCAGCTAATGATCAGAATGAAGAGTTGTCTAAGCCGCTTGCAGGAGAAGAGCAACCTAACCAAGGAGCTGCTCATATACCCAGAGGAGCACTGGCACAAAAGCAGGATCCCCCTACATCCGGCAGTCACTATGGCGATGGTGTTGCAGGTCCGGGAATTCATGACGAACCTGTAGATGACGGTTTAACCTTGCACAGCATGGAACATGGTGCTGTTGTCTTGCACTATGACCCGGAAAAACTCTCCGGAGAACAGATAGAACAACTTAAAGATATATTTCTAAGTAAACTAAGGGGTAAGAAGATAATGATGCCAAGAACCAATATGTCAAAACCTATCATCATGACGTCGTGGGGACAAATACTTAGTCTAGACGAAATCAAAGAAGACGAGCTCATAAACTTCATAGAAATAAATAATGACAGAGGTCTGGAAAAGTCCTCGACGTACTAACCCAATTGAAAACATAGAGTCTTAGTACTACAATTGTAGTATGAGGGACAAAATAATGTTAGGACCGCTTGAACAAGAGGTTATGCGGTGTGTTTGGAGGAGCAAACAGGCGACTGTGCGAGAAGTTTACGTTTGCCTTAAGAAAAACAGAAAAATTGCCTATACAACGGTAATGACCATCATGACCAGACTGGCGGATAAGAATTATCTAAACAGGAAAATGGTAAGGAGAACTTATATATATACCCCAAAAACAACTAGAAGCAATACCCTGAAAAGAACGCTAGCTAAGATGACGGATTACGTATTTGATAACTTTGGGGAGGAAGCCATAGTATCTTTTGTTGAAGAATTAGATAAAAAGGGTTTATCTGAAGAAAAAAGAAAAGAAATAATTTCCAAGCTCACAAGTGAAACTTAATACCGAGAGCAGATACGCCATAGTATCGCTTTTTTTGGTGGTAACGTTATATTCCCTTCTCTTGATCTCGTTGCGCAAATATTACACGCTTACTTTTTCGCACCTTGTTTCTTTGTGTAAAATTGCCTTCGCAGATTTTTTAGCATCTAAAACTTATCCATTTGTACTAACCATATTAACGCTGATTTTATTGAGCAGCGCGCTTCTTACACTTAAGGTGCTGGTGAATTATTTAAAGACCCGTTGTCGCATAAGCGCATTATTAAAATTGAAAACAGATAAACATTACAAGCATCTAAAAAAAGTCGTTAAAGATTCCAAGCTAAAACCGTCCCAAGTGATTGTGGTCAATTCAAAAAAATATTTGGCATTTAACTTTGGCTTGACGAGGCCAAAGATTATTATTTCATCGGGATTAATACAAAGCCTTTCTCGAAAGGAATTGGAGGCTGTTATTCTGCACGAAAATTATCATTTACAAAGATGGCACGTGCCTATATTTTTATTTGTGGAAATATCAAAAGCATTGTTGTTTTTTATTCCTGTTGTAAACACAATTGTAAACAAGGTTAGACTAGGGTTTGAAATTAAAGCAGACAAAGCATCCACATCATTTCAAGGTACCAATAGGTATCTAAGGCTAGCCATTGCAAAAACGTTAAACCCCACTCCTTATTTTGAGCTGTATCCCAATTTTTCCACTAGTTTACTAGAGCAAAGAATAGGAAAATTGCTAAACAAAGAGGCAAAGATTCCTTTTGAAAAGCGAGAGCTACTTATTTCTTTTTTTATAATTTCCGTTATTGTGGCTATGTTTATTTTTCCAACTGCGGGATATGCCCGCACTGACTACAATGAACTGTACTCCCAACCTAGCTGTGAGGGCACGCCAATAAACGCAACAACACTAACCACAAACATGACGACTGTATATTGATCTAAAACAACCATTGACAGGCTTCCATAACACCTACTACACTTGTAGTAGTAGTAATTTGTGAAAGTAGAAATTATGCCAGGAGAAAAAAATAAGAAATCTATAACTATTCCCTTGCCACCCGGTAATTTGCTCACAATCGGCTTGGTTGTGCTGCTTATACTTGGAGCATTTTTTATTGGTAGTCTTTCCGCTAAGGTAAAACAACTTGAAAGAGGCGCGCTTCCGTCTCGCGCAGGCAACAACCAGGGGGTTAATGTTCCTCAGGGTGCTAAAGGTCCTCCATCTCCTCAACAAGCCGGTGATGTTGATCCCGTGACAAACGACGATTGGGTAAAGGGCGATAGGAACGCCAGAATAGCTTTAATAGAGTATTCTGACCTTGAATGTCCTTTTTGTAAACGGTTCCATCCAACAGCACAGCAGGTTGTTGATGAATACGCGGGTGAAGTGATGTGGGTCTATAGGCATTTTCCCCTAGTACAAATTCATTCCAAAGCACCCAAGGAGGCAGAAGCTATTGAATGCGCCGGAAAACTTGCTGGAAATGATGGTTTCTGGGCTTTAACGGACAAGATATTTGAAGTTACTCCGGGTAACAACGGGCTAAACCTCGATACACTTCCTGATCTTGCCGTTGAGGTAGGTTTGGATAGAGGTGCTTTTGAAACATGCTTAAGTTCCGGTGAGATGGCAGGCAACGTGGAAGCTGATCAACAATCAGGGCTTAAAGCAGGGGTAACCGGCACACCCGGAAATATTTTGTTAGACACAAAAACAGGAAAGACGCAACTCATACCGGGAGCGTTACCTTTTGATCAAATCAGTCAGGCAATAGATGGAATGCTAGCCAACTAAAAAGGTCTTAGATCTTACTATGATTAGTTTAGACGGTTCACAGGTAAACTTGTTTGTGGCATTTATAGGAGGCGTCGTAACATTCTTCGCCTCCTGCCTTTTGCCTCTGGTACCAACATATCTTGCCTATATTTCGGGAGTTGCCACCACAAAAGATATTGACGATGCGCACCAAAAAATATTTAAGAGAGAAGTTTTTGTTAACGGGCTAGCTTTTACCATAGGATTCATCCTGGTATTTGTTATTCTAGGGGCAACAGCTAATACACTTGGGAGACTAGTAGGAGCGTACAGACCGGTAATACAAAAATTGGGTGGTTTGTTTTTTATCGTTATGGGAATGTTTATGTTAAATATTGTTCATCCGACTTTATTTAACAAAGAGTTGAAAATTGAACTCCCAAAAAACCTTACTGCTTGGAAAAAGCTAAACTCGCTGCTTGTCGGAATGACCTTTGGGTTTGCCTGGACGCCTTGCATCGGCCCTGTTCTTGCGGTAATACTGTTTTGGGCTAGTCAAGCTCAAAGCTTTGCGCAGGGAGTCGGATTACTTTTGGTTTACGGAATTGGCTTAGGACTCCCCTTTTTGGTGGTTGCACTCCTTTTCGAAACGATATCTTCCAAACTATCTAAAGCCGCAAAATTTGGTAATTTACTGCAAAAAGTAGCAGCTGTGGTCATTATTATAATGGGAATCCTTTTATTTTTTGGCAGGGTAGATGTTATTTCTATTAGGTTACTGCAATTGTTTAATTTAAATACCCTAGCAGTTTAAAAGAGGCGTAAGATTAAGATAGGTTCCCTATTATATCAGCGGAGCATTTCTTTAAGATATAATGTTTAATATGACTTTTTCTAAAAGCGCTAAGTCGGTAAGGTATTGGTATTTGGCTGCCTTTATAGGTTTATTTTTGCTCACTAGAGTCCCCCGCCTGCATAACGATATTGTTAGTACCGATGCCGTTTATTGGCACGATAGATCTGAAAAATTCATCAATGCTCTAAAAACTAAAGATTTTGCGGAAACCTATCAAATGTACCATCCCGGAGTGACAATAATGTGGATCACAGGCTTGACGGCTGAGGCTTACAGTAGAGTTACCGGGGCTTCTCTTACTGAGGTGTTTTCTGATTTTGTGACCATACATTTTTTTGCCAAGCTCATGTTGGTTCTTTGGCAGTTAAGTCTTTCGCTGTTACTTATTGTTTTGCTCTCACGGATCTTTGATTTTAAGAAATCTTTTTTTATAGTCTCCCTTTTTTCTCTTGAACCCTTTTTTATTGGAAACTCAAGGTTATTACATTTGGATACGCAAATTTCTTTATACATTCTCATAGGTTTGGCGCTGGTTTATTTATTTTCGAAAAATTTTAGTTATTTGGTAGTTTTTTTGATAGCCCTTTTTTTTGTATTTGCTACCTTGTCAAAAACTATTTTTATCGGAGCAGCCCTCTTTGCTTTATTTGCCGGTTCGTTATTATTTTTTGTTCACAGCGGGTTTAAAGCAGCTTTAAAGTATTTTCTTACTTTCTTTGTTTCGTATCTTGCCGTCTATTTATTGTTGTTTCCTGCTTTTTGGGTTGCTCCTTACGAAACATTTTCTACTATACTTAATGGTAGCCTGGAGGTAGGAAATGAATTTGGCCACAAGCAGATATTTTTTGGCGAAATCACCCGCGATCCGGGATCTTTGTTTTATCCTGTACTTTTAGTGCTTAAACTTTCTCTAGTCACTTTGCTTGGGTTGGTTTTGTATGTTGGATCTATGTTAGTGAGCTTATTTAAAAAACTTCGTGCCAAAAGCCTAAAAATCAAATTAAGCGAGATTCCCTTTGTATATTTTGCCGGGATCATGTACCTAGTTTACTTTCTTACCATTACATATTTTTCTAAAAAGGTAGACCGCTACACCATTCCCCTCTTCCCTTTTTTGGGTATGGTGGCAGTGCTGGGTTACTATTCGCTTAATTTTAGGAAGAAACTTTTGCTTATTGTCTTGGTTCTGTTTTCCATCGTCTACCCTATTTTTAAGGTTTTTCCACATTATCTAACCTATACCAACCCGATCATCGGTAACGCCGACGCTAGCAACGAAATTATTGGACAGAAACTTTTTGGTATAGGCATCTTTGATCTGCGTGATTTTTATCTTGAAAAATATGGTGAGAACACTAAAGTAGCCATCAATGATCCCGGTCCTCTAAAGTCAGTTCAAGGCGATGACATGGTTTATAACATTTCTTCGGAGCACCCAAATAGCTATAAACTGTTGATTTTAGGTCCAAACAAAAAGTTTCCACCCAGCGTGGTCAATTCGGGAGTTAATTTTAGGCAAGCCGACTCCATTTACATCAACGGTTTGGAGTTTTGGCGTATTTATAAAAAAAGACCCTATGTTTTTTAATCAAAAACGAGACAGTGGAAAAATAGTCTAAATTTGTGGTAATAGAATTAGTGCTGGCCTCTGATATAATGGAATTATTGAAATGAATATTGGCAAATTTTCCTCATGGTTTTTTTTAACCGCGATTTTTGTTGTTCTTGTTTTCCTTTCTAATATTGTTAGTCTTGTCACCGACTGGTGGTGGTTTTCTGAGCTTGGTTACAGCCAGATCTTTATAAAATCTCTCGTCGCTAAGATAGGCTTAGGCTTGGTGGTAACAGTTTTTGCAGCCTCATTTTTATTAGCAAATTTCTACTTAGCTATCCGCTCAAAAATTCCTTGGGTGACAATTCTGCCGGAAAGCTTATTTGGTCAGTCTGTAAGTTTAGATAACCGCCTGGTTTGGAAATTAGCTTTTGTTGTCAGTTTTGTTATTGCCCTCTTCTTTGGTCTGGCGGCAGCAGCAAGTTGGCAGGAGGTCTTAAAATTTCTCTCAGCCACACCTTTTGATACCTTCGATCCTGTTTTTGGTAAAGAAGTTGCTTTTTATATATTCTCTCTACCTGTTTTAAAAATAGGATTAGGTTTAGTTAGGATGCTTGTTTTCTTTACTCTCGCTGGCTGTGTCCTAGTGTATGTTTTGCGCAGAAGTTTTAGTTTTCCGGGTCTTGTTAGCAACAAGTTTAGCCAATCTGATCTAAACCTAATTAAGAAAATAGAGGTTGAAAAAGGGGCAAGATTGCACCTGGGTATCCTGCTCTTTCTCTTTTTAGCAGCGATTACCGCAGGATCCTATCTTTCCCTGTTTGAACTGCTTACCTCCCAAAACGGCCTGGTATTTGGCGCCGCCTATGCAGACACAACTATTAAAATACCAATACTTTGGGGGTTAATCTTCACCGGTACTCTGACAGCAGTCTTGGCCGCCGTCTGGGGATTTAGCGGGAGACTGGTCCCACTTGTTGGTGCTGTTTCTTTGTATTTTGTGGTAAGTTTGGCCTCTGGGGTTATTCCGGCTCTGGTCCAAAAGCTTGTGGTGGCCCCCAACGAACTGGTTAAGGAAACTCCGTTTATTGAGAATAATATCGCCGCTACCCGTCAAGCATTTGCCCTAGATGAAATTGAGGAGCGGGAGATTTTAGGAGATGAAACCCTTACTGCAGAGGATATCTTAGCCAACAATATTACCATTAAAAATGTCAGACTGTGGGATAGACAGCCGCTTTTATCAACATTTTCCCAAATACAGGAAATAAGGACTTACTACGAGTTTATCGAGGTTGATAACGATCGTTACATTATTGATGGAGAAATACGCCAAATCATGCTTTCCCCCAGAGAATTAGCCTCGAAAAGCCTGCCGAATAGAGCTTGGATCAATGAACGACTGACGTTTACCCATGGATATGGTGTGACGGCCGGACCGGTTAATCAGGTAACCCCGGAAGGTATGCCGGTTTTGTTTGTTAAAGACTTGCCGCCCAAATCAGATATTGAAGAGCTCGAAATTTCCCGCCCTGAGATATACTTTGGCGAGCTTTCCAATGATTACGTTATTGCCAAAACTAAATCCCGCGAGTTCGATTATCCCAAGGGGGAAGAAAATGTCTACATTACTTATGAGGGTAAGGGTGGGGTGGAAATAAACTCTCTGCTCAAACGTCTTTTCTACGCCTTGCGTTTTAAATCCCTTAAACTGTTTTTATCAAACGATGTCACCAATGAGAGCCGTATTCTTTATTATCGCAATATTGCCGAAAGAATAGCTAAGATCGCGCCGTTTCTAATCTTTGATGAAGATCCTTATATCGTCATTGCCGACGGCAAGATCTACTGGATTGCTGATGCCTATACTACCAGCAGTTTTTACCCCTATTCCCAACCGCTGCCTTTAAATGGCAGCAAGGTAAACTACATCAGAAACTCGGTAAAAGTGGTGGTTGATGCTTATAACGGTAGTGTTGTTTTTTACCGGGCGGATACTGAAGATCCAATTATCAATACCTATGCAAAAATATTCCCTCAGGCCTTTCGTCCACTTTCTGAACTACCCGAGAGCCTAATTCCTCATCTGCGCTATCCGGAGGATATCTTCACTTTACAGACGGCTATCTACACGATCTATCACATGGATAGTCCCAGGATTTTCTACAACAAGGAGGATCAATGGGAAATTCCGGATATTACCCAAGGGGCAAGTATTCGTTCGGACGACAAGGGATCCGTGATGGCACCCAGGCATGTCATCATGAAGCTACCGGAGGAAGAGGAGGAGGAATTCATTCTCATGCTTCCCTTTACCCCTCGAGCAAAGGACAATTTGTCTGCTTGGATGGTAGCACGCAGCGATGGGGAAA
>CAZEBU010000008.1:0-33839 GCA_964510435.1 uncultured Candidatus Saccharibacteria bacterium
AAATGTAGATTTGGCTGCCCTAAGCATACTTTTTACATCAAAACCCGGATGAACATAGAATTGATCATCTTCCACAGCTATAGTGGCATCTATCATATGTTGCGGAATTTCTTCCATCTTCACAGGCTCATATCTTTTTTCTATAAAAATTTCGTAGAGAAGCCTACCATTCCTATCAACTATCCTCGTCGGTAGAGGTATTTCTTTAGTAACCAGAAGTTCCGGATTAGGCAACTCCTGCAACCAGAGAATTATATGAGATGGAATAAAAATAAATATCAGTGTGAAAAAAGAACCCAGAAAAAACATTTTAATACCAAATAAAAACCTACTCTTCTTTTTTACTTTTTTAGTGGGAGTATATTGGGGAACCCATGATTTCGCATAGGCGGTGCTTTTAGTGGATTCATATAGGAGTGCTAATAATCTATCTAAGATAAAAAGTATAGCGTGGCCGATAAAAGTAATAATTTTTTGTAAAGTCTTTAACAATTTTATTGATTGTACTAACATGGATTAACCTAGTCAATATTAGTTTTTTTCTTTATTTGCCTGATCTTATCCCTCATGTCAGCAGCTTTTTCAAAGTTGAGTATCTCAGCTTCATACTTCATAATTTTTTCTAAATTCTTAATTTCCCTTTTTAGCTCTTTGGGGGGCAGCTGAAAATAATCGACTTCATGATCAAGATCTCTTACCTTATCCTTGGAGACCCTTTCCTCTATTTCCTCATCTATCAGTTTGTCCCTCAGTGGTTTTACGATCTGTTGAGGAGTTATATTGTGTTTTTCGTTATAAATCAATTGGGATTTCCTTCTACGTTCTACTTCTCTTATGGCTCTTTCCATGCTTCCTGTTACGGCATCGGCATACATAACTACTTCTCCAAGAACATGACGGGCTGCTCTGCCCATAGTTTGGATCAATGAGGTATCTGATCTTAAAAATCCCTCCTTGTCGGCATCCAAAATTGCCACTAAAGAAACCTCAGGTAGGTCTAGACCTTCCCTCAAAAGATTTATACCCACCAAAACATCATAATTACCCTTGCGTAGGTCATCTAAAATATCCGTTCGTTCCAAAGTATTAATATCGGAATGCAAGTACGTCACCTTAATGCCTTTTTCTATCAAGAACGAAGCTAATTCTTCGGCCATCCTTTTGGTCAACGTTGTTACTAGGACTCTCTGCTTATTTTTTACTTTTTGCTCAATTCTCTTTAGCAAGTCATCAATTTGATTTCTTGTCGGTAAAACTGTAACATGCGGATCAACTATACCGGTGGGCCTGATTAGCTGCTCAGTTATCTTCCCTTCGGACATGTTAATTTCCCAATCTCCAGGTGTCGCCCCCACGTAAATTACCTGATTTATCTTGCGCATAAATTCTTCGAAATTTAAAGGCCGATTATCCAAGGCCGAGGGTAGCCTGAAACCATAGTCTATTAAATTTTCCTTTCTGGATTTATCACCAAAAAACATCCCACGCACCTGCGGAATGCTGATATGAGACTCATCAATGACCAACAAATAATCATCGGGGAAAAATTCCATTAAGGTATAGGGAGCTTGCCCCGGCTGCCGACCGTCAAAATACCGGGAATAATTCTCTATTCCCTTACAGTAACCAATTTCCCTAAGTAACTCAAGATCATATCTTGTCCTTTGCTCGAGTCTGTACGCCTGCAAATTTTTTCCGGAATCCTTCAATACCTTGACTCGTTTTTTGAGATCTCTTTCAATTTCTTCTAAAGCACTTTCCCGCTTTTCTTCCGCAGCCACATAGTGCTTAGCCGGAAAAATACTAATAGGACCTCCATCTTTGATCATGGCTTTAGTATATTCTTGTTCATTCTGGGTCAGTGCTTTTGTATGACTCCCCTGCCTTTCTTGAGGCAACATTTCAGGGTGGATAGTTTCTCCCGTTAGGGGTTCGAAATAAGAGGCCTCAACTAAGGTGCTATCAAAGATCTCCAAGCGTAGGGCAAAATCCAAATATGCCGGGTATATATCTACTACATCACCTCTCACACGATACGTACCCCGCACAAAATCAAACTCGGATCTTTCATAGTAAATCTGGTTTAACCTTTTTAGAAGATCCCTTAATCTCAGTTTCATGCCTTTTCTTAATTCCACAGCAAACTTACTATATTCAGCAGGAGACCCAAGATTGTAAATGCAGGAGACAGAAGAAACTACCAACACATCCTTGCGTGTCATCAAAGAGGTAGTAGCTGATAACCGCAAACGGTCTATTTGCTCGTTGATATCAGCATCTTTTTCTATGTAGGTGTCTGTGGCGGGTAGATAGCTTTCGGGTTGATAGTAATCGTAATAACTAACAAAATACTCCACTGCGTTCTTGGGAAAGAATTCCTTGAATTCCTGAAATAATTGAGCAGCTAAGGTTTTGTTATGCGAGAGAACCAAGGTTGGTCTCTGTATCTTTTCTATGACATTAGCAATGGTAAAAGTTTTCCCACTCCCGGTTACTCCCAGTAATACTTGGTGCTTAGTTCCGTCTTTTAAATTGCCGGTTAGCTTTTCTACAGCTTGGGGTTGATCTCCTGTAGGTTTAAAATCGGCTTTTAGTTCGAACATACTTTAAAATTGTAACATAGGCTTTGGGTTTTGTTTGGAAAAGTTATTGACACCTTTGTATTAAATTCGGTAGCATATAAATACCAAATAAAATACAAAATTTACACGAAAGGTATCAAAATGAGTCCAGTAACACTTTACAAAAAGCAAAGACAAATATTAGACTTCATCTCTCAATATATACAACTTAACGGCTCCTCACCCACTTTACAGGAAATCGCCGACGCCATGGGCCTTTCTTCGCTGGCTACCGTACATGAACATTTACAAGCACTATCCAGAAAAGGTGTCATTAAAAGATTTGAAGGAGCTGTTAGAGGTATCGAGATAGTAGATGACGCTTTTAACTCTGCCTTGAGCGCCATAGAGCTTCCCATTGTAGGCTTTATCGCCGCGGGAGAACCGATAGACGCCATAGAAAATCCCCTTGACAGCATCATGGTAGCCTCTGATTTGGTCTCAAAATCCAAAAGATGTTACGTACTGCAGGTACGTGGAGATTCCATGATCGAAGAAGGAATATTTGACGGAGACAACGTAGTGGTACAGCATCAGGAAACAGCTCACGACGGTGATATTGTCGTAGCTCTTTTAGACAATGGCTTTGCTACCTTGAAAAAATTTTATATAGAAAAAGACGGGCGAATTAGGTTGCAACCCGCCAATAAAAAAATGGATCCAATATATGTCTCCCCAGCAGAAATTACTATTCAGGGTAAAGTCTCTGGGATAATTAGAAGATATAGTTAGATCTTATACTTAAGATCGTTTAACAACTTTTCCTTAAGTTTTTCATGCCATGATCTTTTGTTTTCCTTATAAATGTGCCATATGGGAGGTATTATGGAAAGAATAATGATTAAAATTATGATCGGCAGCAAATACTTATCCACACCAGGAATAACACTTCCTAAATAGTAACCTCCCCAAGACATTCCCCAAGTCCAGATGGTTCCCCCTAAAAAATTGAAAAATGTAAATCTCTTATGATCCATTTTGCCTATTCCGGCGACTATAGGTACGAAGGTTCTCACCACAGGCATAAATCTAGCCAATACAATAGCTTTTCCACCGTGTTTCTCATAAAACCTCTGAGCTTTTATAATATTACCTGGTTTAAATAAAAGAGATTCCTCACGTTTAAATAATTTTCTTCCCACTCTCTTGCCAAATTCATACCCCACATTATCACCTACTACTGCAGCGATCCAAGTGCCAATTACCAAATACCATATATTAAACAGACCAAAAGCTGGAGAAGCCAACAAGCCGGCTGTAAATAATAGACTATCTCCCGGCAAAAAAAATCCTACCAATAAACCCGACTCTGCGAAAACAACTATATAAACTCCAACAACGCCTATTAATTCGACGAATGCTTTAATGTCGTGCTGTAAGAATGCCTGCACAATTTCACTCATAAATGAGATGATATCACAAAATAGTACATGTGCTAATATCTACATATGGATCTAACTGCCCTCTACAAAAAGTATTCGCAGGAAGAAGTGGATAGAGCTATTGAACTGTTAACCTACAAAAAGGTAGATCCCCTCCCTAAAGAAGAATCAGATAAATACCCGGTGATGTATATTTTTAGGCATGGGCAGTCCCAAGACAACCTTAACCTTATTTTTAGTGGCTGGCGGGATAGCGTTCTCACAGATACGGGCGTGGAACAAGCAAAAGTACTCACACCCAAGTTTATTGATAAAGAATTTGGCATGCTCATCTCCTCTGATCAAATTCGTGCCATCAAAACCATGGAAATAGTCATGTCCGGGAATCCTTGGGCCAAAAATCTAGAGATAAACAAAGACTCTCGTATTAAAGAAAGGGGTTATGGTCTATTGGAGGGTCATAGCAAACTGGAACTTTATTTATGGAATAAAAAACTTCTACACGCTTACAGACGGGTTTTTGATGTTATACCGCCTGAGGGTGAGAGCTTAAAAATGGTTTGCAAAAGGGTAGCTAAGTTCTGCGAGGAGATAATTCCTTTGGTTAAAGAATCACAAGTAAATGTAGCAGTTTCCTGTCACGGTAATTCCATTAGAGGTTTTAGAAAGTACTTTGAGAACCTAAGCGAAGAAGAAACAGCCGGTTTAGAAACCCCTTTGGGGCAGGACTACGCTGCATACATCATTAAATAATTATATTAGTAAAAATTGATCTATGGATGGTTAATTTCGGCATAAATATCAAGCAATCTATTATATTTAGCTACCCTTTCTCCGCGTACCGGAGAGCCTGATTTCAAAAACTCAGCCTCGACAGCCAAAGCGAGGTCGGCAATAAATGTGTCCTCAGCTGTGTCACCACTGCGATGAGAAACTACTAACTGCATGTTATTTTCTCTAGCTAATTTAATAAATTCAAATGTCTCTGTTAATGTACCCACTTGGTTAGGTTTGACAATTACCGCGTTAAGCAGTTTTTTTTCTATGGCCTTTTGCAACAATCTAGGGTTAGTAACTACCAGATCATCCCCCACCACCATCAATCTTTTTGCAAATTTATCATGGAAAATCTTCCAGCCATCATAATCTTTTTCATAAAAGGGATCTTCTACGTATATGAGAGGGTATTTTGAAATTATCCCATCGTAGTAGTCAGTAAATTCATTAACGTCCATCTCTAAGTCTTCTTCTGAAATTTTGTAACGATCATGTTCAATAAAAGATTCGGCCGCTACATCGATTCCCAGAAAAACTTGCTCACCCAACCTATACATACTTTTCGCTGCTTCATTAATAAAATCCAGAGCCTTTTCAGTAGTAAAATTCTTAGGCGCAAAACCACCTTCATCACCAACTCCCACACTAAAACCCTTCTTTAACAAAGTGTCCTTAAGCTTAATATAAATATTCACACCCATTTCCATCTGATGCAAAAAGGAAATATTTTGAGCGGGAATTACCATAAATTCTTGAAAAGAAAGGTTGTTATTTGCATGCTTGCCTCCATTTAGGACATTAAAGATAGGGGTGGGATACTTGAGATTTTTATTCCTCACTATCTTTTTACCATAGAGCTCGGAAAGATATTCGAACAACTCCACTCCCAAAGCTTTGGCACTCACCTGAGCAACTCCCAAGGAAACCGATAAAGTACTATTTCCTCCGATATTTGACTTATTGCTGGTGCCATCCATCTCTAATAACACGCTGTCGATCTTTGCCTGTTGGGTAGGATCTTCCCAGTGCAAAGCATCGTTGATCACTGTGTTAATAATATCTACAGATTTTTCTACGGGGATATAGACTGCCTCATTTTCGCCACGGGAAGCGCCACCAGGAACCGGTTGTTCAATATATGTTCCATCCTCTAGGGTTATTCTGACATCAACTGTCCATACGCCTCTGGAATTAAGGATTTTATGCGCTCTGATTTCTCTAATATTTGGCATAAAGTGCTTTAATGGCTAATACTATTTCTTCCTTCTCTTTGCTCTTTCCTTTAAAAGTTTTTTCTCTGCTTCGTAGACGGTGACCCTTGTTTTTTCTATAACGTCGGGGCTGAGAGAAACAGAAGTAATTCCCCATTCAACAAGCATTTTTACTAGTTGCGGATAAACGGAGGGTGCTTGACCACAGATGGAAGAAGTAACACCTCTCTTTTTGGCTGTTTTAACAACCTTCTCCAGGCTGGCCAAGACGGCACCGTCCATTTCGTTGTAAACGTTGGCCACACGTTCGTTGTCCCTATCTACACCCAAAGTCAACATAGTTAGATCGTTGGTACCCACCGACACTCCATCAAGACCAACGTCTATGAATTCGTCCAGAGAAATAACATTGGAGGGAATCTCAACCATCATCCAAACCTTAAAAGAGCCACTCCTTCTTAAACCGTACGAGGCCATTAGTCTTTTCACATTTACCAGTTGCTGTACAGTTCGTACAAAAGGAAACATGACATGGAGATTTTTATAGCCCTTTTTATTACGTACAATTTTTAAGGCTTTTATTTCCATCTCAAAAACATCGTCCTCCTCTAAATACCTGCTTACTCCCCTATAACCGATCATAGGATTATACTCATCCTGTTCAAACTCTGCGCCACCCTTAAGACCCTTAAATTCGTTAGTCCTGAAATCCGTAAATCGATAAACTACCGGTCTGGGGTTAAAAGCCTCCGCAAAAGTCTCTAAACCCTCCGCAAGTTGATTGATAAACTCTTTTTGTTTTCTTTCTTTAATGAAAGCTCGAGGGTGCTTACCAATGTTGGCAATCATAAATTCGGCACGAAGCAAACCCACCCCATCCACATTTCTTTGCGCCATCTCCCGAGCGAGTTGCGGTTCACCCAGATTCATATAAATTTTCGTGGCAGTTTTTAGTTTGGAAGTGTCTATCTTCTCAGCTTTTACCATCATAGTAAGATCACCTTCGTAAACTTTGCCCTCTGAACCGTCCACGGTTATTAGCTCTGATTTTCTAAGCATCTTAGTGGCATGCAAAGAACCTACCACAGCAGGTACACCCAATTCCCTAGATACTATGGCTGCGTGGCTGGTTCTTCCACCCTCGTCCGTGACAATAGCAGCTGCTCTTCTCATAGCGGGAACATAATCCGGATTTGTCATTACCGCCACTAAAATATCACCGTCTTTTACTTTAGATATTCCCTTAGGACTTTTAAGCAGTATCACCTTACCCGAAGCTACCCCCGGCGAAGCTGCCAAACCCTCTAAGATCAACTTGCCTTTTTTGGCAGGATCTATCTTAGCTACTTCGTCTTTTCCTTCCGCTGCAAATTTTAAAGTGGTCACCGGCCTGGACTGAACAATGTAGAGTTTTCCATCCTCCATCCCCCACTCAATATCCTGCGGATGCTTATAATGATCCTCAATTTCCATACCGATCTTCGCCAAGCCAATAACATGTTTATTTTTTAATTTCTGCACATTCTGATACTTTTTGGACAAGGGCACTTTTTTATCAATGGTAAACTGCCAGGTTTGTTTGCTAATGGTTTTTGAGGAAATTTTACCGGTCTTTTTATTGACCACATATTGATCAGGAGTTAGTTCTCCGGAAACCACTGGCTGTCCAAGTCCAAAAGCGGCTTCAATAGAAATTTCATCTCTATTGTTGGTCAAAGGATTAACGGTGAACATAATACCTGAAACCTCGGATTGCACCATAAGCTGCACAGGCACGGCAATACCTACTTTAAAGTGGTCAAAACCCTTCTCTGCTCTATAAAAAATAGCTCTTGCCTCAAATAATGATGCCCAACATTTTTGTACTGATTTGACCACATCGTCCCAACCTTTGATGTTCAAATAAGTTTCTTGCTGTCCTGCAAAGGAGGCGTCCGGAAGATCCTCAGCCGTAGCAGATGAGCGCACCGCCACCAATTTGTCATGTTTTCCGCTCAGCTTGTGGTAACTTTCTTTAATTTCCTTTGCTAATTCATCGGGAAGTTTAGCGGTTAGAATAGCCGTTTTTACATTTTTTGAAGCCTGATGCAGTTTTTTCGAATCATCAACATCCAAACCGGAGAGTTCAGTTAATATTTTACTTTTAAGTGAGGTTAACTTTATAAAATCGTAATAGGCCTTGGCGGCAACAATAAAACCATTAGGTACAGGTATGCCAGCGGCCACCATCTCACCAAGATTGGCACCTTTTCCCCCCACCAAGGGAATGTCTTTATTGCGGACTTGATTAAACCAAAGGATTTGGGCAGTTTTTTTATTCATAAATTAATTCTACAGTATTATATCTCGACATCCAATTTTATAATACTGATGCTTCTTAGAGCTTCCCTGACGATTTCCAGCAACTTATTTTTCTCCTCTTCATCCTTACCTTCCACCCTAATACTTAAATAAGGAGAGGTATTTGAAGCACGAATTAAAAACCACCCTGTATCGCTGATTTTCACTCTTATGCCGTCAATATCTATCATCTGCATATAATCAACGTGGTTTATGACATATATTTTTAAGATATTGATCACCTTAAACTTTACATTATCAGGACAGTCTACTTTGAGCTCATTAGTGGCTACCCGCACCGGAAACTTGGCCATTAATGAAGATACACTTTTTTTTGCCATCTGCATTATTTCTAATAACCTGAAAGAAGCGTAAATACCGTCATCGTATCCAAAATACTCATCGGAAAAATACACATGTCCGGAAAACTCGGCCCCTAGAACCGCATTTTTCTCCACTTCATCAGCAAAGTAAGGATGCCCGGTTCTAAACAACTTAGGTATACCACCCAGCTTGGTAATAACATCATCAAGTAGTGAAGAGCTTTTAACATCGTAGATCACTACGCCTTGAGGATTCTTCTTTAAGACATATTCGGCAAAAAGCAGCAGCGTCCTATCCGTATCATAGGTTTGACCCTTCTCATCTACAAATCCAAAACGATCCCCATCCAAATCATAAGCAAAACCTACCTCAGCTTTATTTTTCAAGACATGTGTTTTTAATTCCTCCATGAAATCATCATTTTCAGGGTTAGGCACTCCTTTAGGAAATGTGCTATCAAGCTTGCAGTTGACCGGTATTACTTGGCAGCCGGTTTCCTCAAATATTCTAGGAGCAATTACACTTGTAGCACCGCCGCCGCAATTAATCACTATCTTTGGTTTGCCGGAAAAATGAAACTTCTTTTTCATGAATTCTATATAGCTCTCATTTAGGTTTTCGGTTAGTACACTACCGTCACCGGTTAAATAGTCCTGCCTTTCGATGAGGAATCTCAGCATTAATACCAAGTCGCCATAAAAAGACCTAGCGTTGACGTAATCAATTCGAAAACCATTATATTGCTTGGGATTATGGCTTGCCGTTACATTTATAGCTAGATCAAAATCCATGGTACAGGTGAGAAAGTGAATTATAGGTGTGATGGAAACTCCAATATCAGTCACGTGACAACCCGTGCTCACCAGCCCTTGGATCAACTTTTCAGATAACTCCGGGGAGCTTTCTCTGTTGTCTCGGCTAACCACCACTTTGTTCTTTCCCTTTTTAACGATCAAGCTACCTAAGGCTTTGCCCACATGCAAAGAAGTCTCCGCATTTATTTCCTGCGGATAGATCCCTCTTATATCATAATCTCTAAATATATTCTTAGGAACTTCCATATTTATTGAGGGGAGGAAATTGGTATGGTAAATAAGAAAACTGCTCCCTTAGGCTGATTGTCCTCCACCCAAATACTGCCTCCGTGAGCCTCTACAATTCCCTTAGCGATCACTAAACCCAAGCCCGTGCCTTTTTCTTTAGCACCTTTGCGATTCTCCATTTGCACGAATTTATTAAATAGCTTGCCTTTAACTTCATCTGGAACACCATCGCCTGTATCCGAAACACTCACTTCTATCAGATAGTCGTCCACTTTCTTTGAGGTTATGACTACGCGCCCTCCCTGCTCGGTGAATTTCAATGCATTTGACAAGAGATTATTCATCACGTGCTTGATGCGATCTTCATCAAACTTAAATCTAGGAACCTGCTCATCCAATTGCGTTACTACCTTAATATCCTTCTCCTGTGCTAATGCCATGTAATACTTTGTTTCATCCGCCAACACTTTGTTTAAGTCACCTTCTACTTTCTTGATCTTAAACCGTCCGGATTCGATTTTGGAAACATCTAATATGTCATTTACTATGTCCAGAAGATCAGTGGCAGAATCCTTTACCTGAGCCAATAAGGTATATTTTTGGTCAGTTGATAAAGATTTTTCTTCTCTTAAAACAAGATCCGCTGATCCCTTAATTACGGACAACGGAGACCTTAGCTCATGAACCATCATGGCGACATAGTCGTCTCTTTGCTTACTCATTTGGTATTGCCTGGACTCGTTTTTCAAGAGATTTTCATACTTAGCTTTCAAAGACACAAAATCCCGGTCTTTCTTGAAGATAAACAGAAACAGAACAATTAACAAAACTGCCAACAAGCCTATCAGGGATATAATTAATATAGATGGGTCCATAGATATCTTTAGCCTGTTAACATCACACCCGAATCCGACTCCTCACCAAGATAAGGGGCCAGTTTTTCGGGGAGTTCCGAAGGTACAAGATTGTATTTCATGAGGTAATCATCGGCACCAAGTTCTACTGCTTTGGAGATATTTTCATCCGTACCAAAATTTGTAAGCATAATGACGGCTATCTCTGCAGTTTCCTCAGCTTCCTTGAGTTCTTTTAAGATATCTAAGCCGTTTATTCCGGGAAGAATAATATCTAAAAGTATTAGATCCGGTAGTTCCTCTCTAATTCTTGACACCGCCATGGTGCCATCCGGTACATGAACCACTTCGTATCCTTTTAGCTCCAGTTCAGTAGCACAGAGATTATAAAAAGCCTGGTCGTCCTCGATGACCATTATCTTCTTGGGCATGACTTAATGTTACACAATGAATCAGGTATCAGCAAGATAAAATTGTTGAGAAATTAGCTTATTTGCATTATGCTTTTTTTATGTGGAAGATCATCATCATTTTCTTACTCATGACTTCATTGGGAACTTTAGGTTTTGTAGTCGTCAAAACTAATAACAAGCTTAACCAAGCTGGGATCGACACAGGCATTACTTTAAGTCCTTTTTCTGAACTGAAAGAAAACGAGGAGGAATTAACAGACGCCGGTTACCCCCTGGGAAACCCCATAAATATCGTGCTGCTTGGCATTGACCGCAGAAGCCGCTTGGAACTATCCTATCGAACGGACATTATGATCCTATTGTCCATTAATCCGGAAACAAACAATGTTACTCTAACGTCGCTGCCCAGGGATCTATGGTATGACGGCCAAAAACTTAATGGCCTGTACATCAGTTCTGGTTGGGAAACTTTTCAAATAGCGATCGAGCAAATCACCGGCTATGTGCCGGAGAGATATATATTGACGGATTTCAAGGATTTTTCCTGGGTTGTAGATGCCACAGGTGGAGTACCTGTAGATATAGATAGATCCTTCACCGACTCCAGCTATCCCATCGATGAAACAAAAGGGTATCAAACAGTAACTTTTACTCAAGGATCCAAGACATTAACCGGAGAGAGAGCCCTTGTCTACGCTAGATCCAGAAAGGGTAATAACGGTGAGGGCAGCGATTGGGCACGCATGAGAAGACAGCATAAAATACTAAAGGGTATGTTAGAAGCTGTTATGCAACCTCAGAGCCTCTTTAATCCCATGGTGATAGAAGAAGCCTTTAAAACAATCACCACCAACCGCATGGAGACAAACATGCAGTTGGCAGATGCAAAATATCTTTGGGATTTTTATAAAGACAAAGATGACTACACCATAGATTCTTTATATCTGGATTACGAGTACCTTTACTCGCCTCCCTTATCAGAATATGGAGGGGCTTGGACCATTGTTCCCCTCGAAGGAAACTATGACCGATTTCAAACTGATCTCTACAACAAATTACACGGCGTCACTGAAGACATTACTCAAGATGTAATTGATTTATAGTGTTTTAGCTTTAAACCACGCCCGGTCCGTAAAATGCTGATCACATCTAATCTCCAGGGCAGATCAATATTATTTATCATAAGGTAGCTGCTGATCGATCTATGTAGAGAATTCCTTTTTTTCCAAGTGATGGCGTCCCCGCCGTAACCAAACATAAGGGAAGATCTATACTTCACTTCTATAAAAACTAATTTCCCTTCTTTTCTGCAGATTAGATCGATCTCGGCCCAGCGATTAGTCCAATTTCTTTGCAACACTTTATAATTTTTCTTCTCCAGGTATTTAACAGCCAATCGTTCTCCAAGCCTACCCTTTTGTACGTTATTCATATGAGTGTAGTATCACCTTTCTTGCAGAAAAGTTAAGCTGGTAGTTTCTTATAATAATAGATTATTCTTTGTCGGGGGGTATGCCGTAATACTTTACTAATTCGCTGGCAATATCCATCCACAAGGGCACTGATGTTTCAGAAGCATAGATACTAGCCCTGGGTTCTTCGAGTTTAACGATCATAGAAAACTCTTTGCCCTTGGAAAGAAATCCGGCAAAGGTGGCGTTAGTTCTTTCCGGATCGTACTCTCCCTCAAAAGGAATTTGGGCAGTGCCGGTTTTTCCGGCTATTCTGTAATTTTTCAGAACAAAAAATTTAGCTTCTCCACTTTCTGTGGCATTCTCCAGCAACCCTACCATAGTTTCCGCAGAGCTTTTTGATAAAACCCTCTTCACATGCTTCGTGGGTATATCAATCACTTCTTCTTGGTCAATAATTCGGGAAATTATTTTTGGCTGTAGTAAAAATCCCCCGTTGGCAATGGAATTAAAAGCATTTAACACCTGCAGGGGAGTCGCCGAAACACCTTGCCCAAAAGCAGCGGTGGCTAAGTCAATTTCCGTCCAGGTGGTATAGTCTCTAATGTTTCCTGTATCTTCTCCTTCCAGGTTAATATCCGTTTTACTGCCTAACCCAAACTCTTTTAGATAGTAGGCCAGCTGTTTGGCCCCTATAAGATGTCCTACCCAGGCTGCGCCGATATTGTTAGATTTTTCAAGCAATTGTCTTACTGTTTGTCTGCCGTGATGTTTTCCATCCCAATTATCGATCACATAGTCAGAGTACTGCACAGGTCCATTATCTTCGAAGGTAGTTTCCGGAGTCACTTTGCCTAATTCTAGGGCAGTGGATATGGTCAAAGGTTTGAGAACAGAGCCCGGTTCATATGTTTCGGCAATAGCTAAATTCTTTTTCTCAAGAGACTTTCTATGAACTTCCGGGTCTATCTCCTCTTCATAATTAAATACATCGGGTTGGTAGCTAGGATAGTTAGCCATGGCTATAATTTCACCCGTATAAGGGTTCATAACGATCACAGACCCCGATTTGGCATCGTAATTTTCTACGCCCTCCTTAAGTTTCTTTTCAACAAAATACTGCACAGTACGATTTATGGTTAAAACTATATCTCTACCTTTAATGGGCTCTGATTTTTTAAAGCTACCCACCAAAATTGGATTGCCCAAAGCATCTCTTTCCTCCAATATTCTCCCGGGTTTGCCCTGCAGATCTTCGTTTAAGGATCCTTCGATACCAAAATAACCCTGTTTTTCACCCTGTTCGTTAAAAGCTACAAAACCAAGCACATGAGATGAAAGACTTCCCTCAGGGTAATATCTTACCGGTTCTTCCTCAAAACCAACTCCGATAATATTCTTGCTTTCTATATACTCTTTTTCTAAAGGTGTGAGATTATGCTCAAGAATAACCCAATATAAGTCTGTGCTTAGACTAGCCAAAGCATGATCGTAATATTCTTTAAAGACCAATTTCTCATCTAATTCCTCTTCTTCCAAGGGAATAAATTCTTGCATTCTTAGCTCTGTCAAGACTTTCGCTAATTCGTGAGATGCCTGAAAAGAATTAACCACTTTTTTAGGCTCGACGAAAAGTAAATAATGTGTTTGGGTTCCGGCTAAGATAAAATCATCCGAACTAATAATATTCCCCCTTTTAGCAGGTATCACTGACAAATTCCAGTACTGGCTTTGAGCTGCTGCCGTGTAGTGCTGATACTTAACTACTTGTATGGAAAATAATCTAAAGATAAAGATGAATATAACCAGGAAATACGTTAGATATAAAATTTTAATACGCGTATTTTTATCTTTACGCTTTTTGCTAACCATAATTTCTTAATCTACATTACACTATATTCACTGAGTACTAAGGACTGCCAAGGCAGGTGATTTAATGGGGAGCAGAGGTTCCGTCATCTCCACAAAGCCTAATTTTTCGGCTTTGGTCTCAATATTACTTAAAGAAGACAGGTTTGAGTCTTCAAACTCCAGATAGGCAATTTCCTTCTCTAAGACCTGCTTTTTATCATAAAGTTCCATGAAATCCTTGCCTTTTAGAGCTGTGGAATTAGCAATATACATCTGAAAAAATAAACTGCCTACAAAAATGATCATAGAGAAAAAAGACAAAGTTTTACATATTCTTAATGTTTTAGTTCTGTTTTTCATAGACACGCATTTTTGCACTTCTTGACCTTATATTTTTCTCTACTTCCTCTTTGCCCGGGATAAGAGGTTTTTTAGTTACACTTTTTAGGTTGGGCTGCACACCGTAGCCAAATTCCTTGGCTACCTTATCTTCCAGCGAATGGAAACTAATAATGACCATTCGACCACCAGGCAGTAGAAGGCGTGCAGCCCTAGGCAGTGCTTTTTCCAAATTTTCAATTTCGTCATTCACTACAATTCGTAGTGCTTGAAAGGTTCTAGTGGCAGGATTGATCCTACCTCTTTCATAGTTTGAAGGAGACACAGAAACAAGAAGGTCCGCTAGATCCTTTGTTGTCTGAAACTTCTTTAAACCACGAAACTTAACAATTTCCTTGGCAAATCTACTTGCCAGCATTTCCCCGCCATAATCTCTCATTAATTTGATCAGTTCTTTTTCCGGCAAAGTGTTTAACAAATCGGCAGCCGTCACTTGCAAGTTTTTGTCCATTCTCATATCCAGTGGCTCATCTTTTTGAAAACTCAGGCCAATGCCTGCTTTTCCCAACTGCCGGGTGCTATAACCCAAGTCAAAAATTATTCCATGGACTCCACTAAAACTGATCTCACCGGCAATCCGTTCTATTTCCTTAAAATTGCCTTGTCTGCCGATAAAATCTTCCAACAGCCCTTCCTTCTCTATTCGTTCTTTGGCTCTAGCCAGTGCTGATTCATAGATATCTATCCCTAAGACGATTCCACCTTTCTTCAATAGCGCTAGGGTATGCCCGGCGTCACCTAATGTTCCGTCAATGTATTTCCTTCCTTCCTGTGGGTCAAGGTAATGCAGGCTTTCTTTCAGCATTACCGGTGTGTGATATTTCATTGTGAAAGTTCGGTATTAATTTTTCCTATGTGATCCATCCAGTTATCAGTGGTCCACACCTCAATGCGATTACCTACACCAACCACCGCGGTATTATTTTTTATACCGGCGTATTCAAGAAGATTCGCCGGTAGAACCACCCTGCCTTGCGCGTCTATGAATGCCTCTTGAGCTGTGGAATATACATATCTTTCTATATCTCTGATCTTGGATTCTTTGGAGTCTACTTTGGAATTCTCAATGTACTTTTCGGCTTGTTCTTGCCAATCTTCAAGATCGTAAATATAAATACACTTTTCAAAGCCTCTAGTAAGAACCACCTTGCCACTAACAAACTGCTCTCTCATTTTCTTAGGCAGGGCAATCCTGCTGCCCTCGGTGATGTTTGGGTTGTACTCGCCTAGAAACATTTTCATGAAATTATAATGGTGAAGGGGCAGTTTTCACCATTAATCACCAATCTATATCTATATTGCTCCATTTTGTGTCCACTCGTCAAGACAAAAGAAACCCGAAGATGTTGTTACAACGCTATCCAACATACTTTTTAACTTATAAATTTCTGCTCTAAGATGGTAAAATAATCATAATTCACACGAAATTAAGGAGATCATAATAGAAGAGACTATAATCCGTAATATTGACGCTCAATTTAAGTATGTGAGTAAAACACTAAGAAAAAATGATTAGTACATTGTTTGGGTGTTTTTTTATTTTTATTTTAACGAAAAGGAAATTTCACTTATATCTACCCTTACCTGAGCGGTGGAATCCCTATCCCTTATTGTTACTGTATTATCCTCCAAAGTTTGGAAATCAACTGTAACGCAGTTTGGCGTGCCTATCTCATCTTGGGATAAATACCTTTTACCTATATTTCCTCTATCATCCCAAGCTACTGATAAACCCTCTTCCACTAAATTTTCAAAAATCTCCCGGGCTTTATTAACAAGTTTTGGTTTGTTTCTTAATAAGGGAAAAACAGCCGCCCTATAAGGAGCTATCCTTTTATCCAGCCTTAAAACCAGACGGTCGCCATCTTCTGTATAAGCATCGAATAGAAGTACCAACATCAATCTGTTCAACCCAATAGAGTATTCGACTATATGAGGTACGAACATCTCTCCAGATTTCTCATCTTCCACGCTGAAGTCCGTACCGCTAAACTCCCCGTGACGCGAGAGATCCCAATCGCCTCGATAGTGTATGCCTTGAAACTCCTTCCAACCAAAAGGAAACTTGTACTCCACATCAGTAGCCACTTTGTTATAATGTGCCCGCTCCTTGTATTCCTGATCCCGCAACCTGAGATTATTTTCCTGCAAACCCAAACTTTTAAGCCATTCCATGCTCCAGGTCTTAAAGTGCTCGAAATATTTCTCGTGGTCTCTTTCGTGCACATACATCTCCAGCTCCATTTGCTCGAACTCGCGGGTGCGGTAAAAATAAGGCCCTACTTTGATCTCGTTTCTAAAGGCTTTACCGATCTGCGCAATACCAAACGGTATTTTCAGGCGCATGCTATCTTTGACAAGTTTGAAGTTATAAAAAATGGGCTGACAGGTCTCACCCCTAAGATAGGCGGTTGTTTTAGATGCTTCTGTAGTCCCAACTTCCACCTCTACTAGCTGATTAAAGTACTTGGTTTCGGAAAATTCATTGCCGTCAGGACTCTTAAGGCTGTTATCCTTGATGGCCTTGTCAAACTCTTCCAAACTGTATCCGTCCGACCTTATGCCCAGTGCTTCATCTAATATGTGGTCGGCTCTGTACCTTTTGTGGTTCACTAAATCTTCCACCATCGCATCGGCAAAGGAATCTACATGACCACTAGCTTCCCAAACCTTGGGATGGGAAATAATAGCACCATCTAAACCCACAATATCCGGCTTTCTAATGACAAACTCCTCCCACCAAAAGTTACGCAGGTTTCTCAAGACTTCAGCACCCAGGGGCCCAAAATCGTATGCCGCCTCCCAGCCTCCGTAAATATCACTGGAAGGAAAAACAAAACCTCTTCTCTTACATAAACTAGATATTTTTTGCAACAAGTCCCGTGCCATATTGTTTGTAGTATACTAATTTTTCAGGCCAACTCCAAACTCTTCATTTTCTCTTCAATTATTTCAGTAACAAAGTCCTTAATGTGTTTGTCTGCCTCTCTAAAAGATCTATGCAAGGCTTTCTCACGCCATTTACCAAGTAACTCTTTGGGAGGTTCGTAACCTAAAAGTTGTAATAATTTAATTTCAAATTTATTAACCAAGATACCGGAATCCTCTTTACCATTTTCCAGTTTTTCCAGAGTCTTAACTAGTAACTTATAAATTTCTTGGGCATCCTCATCTTCTCTAATTGTTTTGTTAATTAACTCGACCACATAAAACGCCTTGTTTCCTAACTCCTGATTACTTTTTATTTTTTTATACGAGGAGAGAGTATTAACTTCCTGCAAATAATGCAAACCACTTTTATGCCCACTGATCTTAACTAAGACATGATTTAAAGTATCCATGTTGCCGCCTCTTCGGGAAGTCACTTTTCGAACACCTTTCCCTATCACCGAGATCTTACCTTTCTCTTGAGATAGCAAAGTGTAGATCTTGCCAGCGTCTTGATAATTAATATTCTTTAAGACTACTGCGTGAGTGTTGAAGCTTCGCATAGTTTTGTAATTACAGTTTGATGGATACCTGTGTGTCTTTATTTAGCTCAACCGTAGAACTTTTACCTACAGCATTCACTATATGCACTTCCTTGTCTATACCTGACTGTTTCTGGATAAGTAGGTTGTATTGACCATCCATTACTATTCCTTCCGGTAAGTAGTACTTAAAAATCAACTCCTTGCTTTCATCCGGACCTAATTCCACATACGCCGAATAATACGTCTTGTTTCTTTCCTCACCTCCGCCGTTTTCATCTTCGCTGTTTTCTATACTAATTAGTTCAGTGCCCAAAGGTGTATAAACACGCACCCAATCTCTAAATCTTTTTATAAAAGGTCCAAACTCTTCTCCCGGCTGCTCATAGGTATACTTTATTTTTACCGTGCGTACCCATCTATCTCCTTCCTGCTCCAACATGTGGTCAACTATTTTATTTACAAACCAGTTGGTTTTATCACCGCCCAAGTTAGTCTGCACCACAAAGGCATAATCCCCCTCCACCGGATCAGTGATCCTGCCGGCAAAATTATACTTCTCAATAAGTGCTTGGGCTTCTTCGTCCACAGTATAACCCTGGATATGTTTTCTCACTGCCAGATCAACCGCTTTATCTATGAGCTTGCTCCACATAGCAGAATCTGATTCGAAAACATTAACCAGCATTTCCTCCATTAAATTACCTAATACCCCTTTTCTGTTTATTTGCTCTCTGACATTTAGGGAGGCGATCCTCTCTAATTCTAAAACTACGTTGCTTGAATCGTAGGTTAGGCCACTCACTGTTACCGGCCCGGTAATTTCCATGATCTCTTCAATAACTTTTGTGTCTATAGTAATTATGCCGTCAACAGGCTTGATCTCAGCAGGCGCATACCTTTTTCCCAAGTCGTAATAGAACATAAAATTGTCAATGGAGGTGGGAAGATCCGGGGAGCTGTTGGTATCTCTAGCGTACCACCTCTCTACTTTAAGATACTTAGAATATGGAGGGGGTGCATCAGGAAAATCATAGTAAGCGTCAATGACATCGATCGCGTAATCAATGCTATAAAAATCTTTTGAAGTAAAATCCGACTGCAACAAGCCATCCTTGATCTTAAAAGTAGCGTAGTTGGTCCAAAAACCTCCCGTGGGTCTTATTTCCTTGTCGTTTTGCATAATAACCATATATCTCTTGGCTACGGGACTGTCTACCCCTAAGATCCCCGGAATGATCATCAAAGCTTTTTTAATGTCCGGACCGTAATCTTTAGCATTAACTAATGATCTCTTGGTAAACTCTACATTGTCTCTTACCGGAGTTCCTCTAAATTTCTCCGGATACTTAGCTGTGTCCACAGGAGCTAACTCTTCTCCTATCCGGGTGAGAATTTCCAAAACTCCGTCCATCTCATCAGCCACCTGAGGCATGAGTGAAACCCACGTCTGAAACGCCTCCATCAATCCTTCCTCCTGCACCACCTGCTGCTCTTCAGACACACGCAAACCTGCGGCATCAGCAAAAGGTGTCACAATACGGGACACCTCTCTTAGAGCCGCAATAGAGAGGTGGGCAGCGTTAATGAATCTTTCGGAATCACTATAAAACTCTTTTATCTTAAATAATTTTAAATTCCTGGCCCAACCAAACTTATCGTCTCTAGCTTTGCGTAAATTATCCAGGTCCTTTTCCGTCTTTTGCATGACTTTTTCCAGCTCCACTAAATCCCTCTTAGTCAAATTCTCAGAAATACCGTCTAGATCTTTCTTGAGCGAATTCATGTTCGAATATAAAGATATGGCTGGGTTGATAGCAAAAATATACAAAAGAAGTGCAAAAATACTTCCAATGGCTAACAAGATCACACCTGTTACTCCAAAGCCTTTTAACAAATCGTTTTTCTTTTTTGTACTGCCCACATTAAATTTATCTTTTTTCATACCCTCTACCACCTGGGAGTTTTCACTCTCGTTTATTTCATGGTCATGCAATTTATTATTATTATTCATTAAGCCTAATTTTACAAGGAACCCCTTTGACTTATAACAGCAAAAGGAGTTTTCAAAATTATTAGTAAATCATACATCATTGACCTCTTGCTTGCATACTCTGCATCCATTTTGATCCTATCCTTGAAGCCTATTTCAGAACGTCCTCCCACCTGCCACGGTCCCGTCACACCTGGTTTGATGGTAAGAACTTTTTCTATATATTTTCTTGATTCAGGGTATCTTGCTCCCTGTTCCTTGAGCTCAAAAGGAAAATAAGCCCTAGGACCTACAATGCTCATCTGCCCCAACAAAACATTGAAAAATTGCGGCATTTCGTCAATACTGGACTTTCTTAAAAACCTGGCGCCCTTAATTAATCTTGGGTCAGGATCAAGTTTATAGTTGCTTTCAATATATTTTTTCTTCCACTCCGGATGATCTTCCAGCCATTTTTGACCATCGGGTATCATAGACCTAAATTTATACATACGAAAGTCTTTGCCGTCTTTACCTGACCTATTGGGAATATCTGCAAAAATAGGGCCTTCTGAAGAGACTAGTTTCACCCAAATAGCAATCAACAACATAATTGGTGAAAAAATAATGATGCCCACTAGAGCACCAATAATATCAATTATTCTTTTTCCTATACCGTAAAACATAAGAAGTTTTATTGCCTAATTAGTATACACTAAGCTTGATATTCTCTCATTAAACTTTTTAATAGTAAATTTTTCTGCTTGTTTTCTGCAATTCTCCTTATTATATTTTTGATAAGTAAAATCTTTTAATATGCTACTCAACGACTCAGCCGTCTGCTCCAAAAAAAACTCTCCGGTTTTACCTTCTTTGATCGTCTCCAAGACACCACCTTTTTTATAAGCAATAACCGGCTTACCGCAAGCCATAGCCTCTAAGGGAACTATGCCAAAATCCTCAAACTGGGTATTTATGAGCGCGCGGCAGTTCTGAAGATATTCCACCTTCCTTTCGTCTGAGATAAAACCTAGGAACTCGATGTTTTTATTTCCTTGAGTAATTTTCTCCAATCTTGCCTTGTCCAGACCGGTGCCAATTATTTTTAGTCTTAATCCTAATTCTTTGCACGCCCTAATAGCAATGTCTACTTTTTTCCAAGATACTAATCTCGTTAAGATCAAATAAAAATCTTCGTCCACCTGTTTATCACTAATAGAAAATTCCTTGATCTCAATGGCAGGATTTATCACTACCGCGTCTCTTCCGTAATATTTCCTGATCCTTTTTCTGGTGATCTCCGAGTTTGCTATAAAATAATTGGCTCTTTGAGAGGCAATTCTGTCCCAAAGCCGTATGTAAGAAAGAGGCAGTTGTAATAATCCCGACAAGGCAAATTTTTCATGCTCAAAATAAACATCGGGTTCCCAAAACATCCTGCCAACAGTACTCATATAACATACATGTTTCGTCTGTGGCTTAGTGACAATCCCGTGCGCAAATCTGGAAGACAGACTAATTACTAAATCGTATTCATCAAAATTAAAATTTTCCAGCGCTAAAATGTAGAGCAACAAAGGTGCGTACACTCTATTGAGTTTTCTCTTAAAGGGAAGCTTTTGTAAAAATGAAGTTTTCAGCTCTATACCTTCCTTATTACAAATTTCCTGCCATTTTTTTGTGGCTAAAGTCGTATAAAGAGATGCTTCCGGAAAAATTCGACAAACATCTAAGATTACTTTTTCGTGCCCTCCCTGTTGCACCAGATCATCACAAACCAAAGCTATCCTCATATTTGCATTCTACTAAAATAACCACCTTATTAGAAGTTAGACGAGACATATTCTGATAAAATTAGAATATGCAGATAGGTTTGAATGGTCAAAAATTACTCGTTAAAAATTTAGCCGGTCCGGAAGTCTATACTTTTAATACTTATCGATCTTTTGCCAAGTTGGATAAAAGCAATGATTATCTGGTTTACTTTGAAAAGAAACCCCCGGACGAGCTTTGGAAATCACTAAGCAATAATAATTCCAGGTTTAAATATAAAGTATTACCAAAAAAACTCTCCTGGACTCATGTCAGCCTAGCTTGGGAATTATTTAAGAATCCGGTAGATGTATATTTTGCCGCCAACCATACTCTACCCTTGCTCAGACCTAAAAAAACTAAATTCATCTCCATGATCCATGGCTTGGAATACAAGATAAACAAACAATTTTACAAAAATCCCTTTAAATTACTTATTCACCCTTTTATCATCTGGTTTGTCTTATTTTTTTCTAAAATTGTCATTGTGCCTTCTAAATCCGTTAAAGAGATGCTGAGCAAAAGACGCTGGCCTTTTATTAAAAGTGATAAGCTCAGAATCATCCACGAAGGTGTCGACGAATCATATTACAAAAGACCTAGATCTGAAATAAATGAGGTAAGAAAAACCTACGAATTAGGCGATCATCCTTATTTATTTTTTGTCTCTACCATCCAACCCAGAAAAAATATACCTCGCATGGTTGAGGCATTTAGCAGAGCTCTTAAAGAAAATGAAGAATTTCGTGATCTATCATTGGTGATTTCCGGTAAAAAGGGCTGGTTGTATGAAGAATCCCTGGCGGCACCCAAAAAATATAGCGTGGAAGACAATGTAAAGTTCCTAGGATTTACACCCGACGAAGACTTACCTATTTTATTATCCGGTGCTAGATATTTCATCAGCTGTTCCTTTGACGAAGGGTTTGGCCTTCCGCTTCTGCAAGCCATGGCTTGCGAAACATTAGGTATAGTTTCAGATATCCCGGCTTTTAGAGAGCTGGGTAGAGACACACCCTATTACCTAAATCCCAAAAATATAAACAGCATTAAAAACGGTATGATCACCGCCTTAAAAACACCTATAAACAGCCGCCGAATCAAAAGAGCCAAAGAAATTTCTCAAGCATATACTTGGGAAAAAGGAGCCCAGCAGATAATTTCAATTTTTAACAGCTTCTTCAAACACCTTTAGAGTTATCTGAGCTGTTTTTTGCCAATCATACTTTTGCACCTGCCCAAAGCCTTTTTGCCTATACTCTTCCTTTAAATCGGGGTTAGTGATCAACTCATTAACTTTCTCCGCCATATCTTCAGGGTTAAGAGGATCAAAATATATCACGGACTCTCCATACACTTCCCGATGGCAGTCAATGTCGGATAGACACGCCGGTAGCCCCAAGGCCATGCCTTCCAGGGCAGTAAGGCTGAAACCCTCCTTTAGAGCTGCCATAACATAAAGATCCGCCTGCATTCGTAAAGAGATGATTTCCTCATCCGACACCACCATATCATCCTCTGCAGATGGATCATGAAAGGCGAGGATCAATATATCCGTATCCAATCTTTCCTTTTTGACACGGTGATAATATCTTTCGGAAAACTTGTCCTTTTTGCTAGCTAAAACCAACTGGCCTTTATAGCCATACTTACCCTTGAGAACTTTATACATTTCTATTAGTCCGTCCACGTTTTTATGTTCATACATGCTACCTACGCTTAAAATAAAATTCCTGTTAATGCCATATTTTTGTAAAACCTTATGAGGATTTGCCTGCTCTTTTAAAAAATCAGGATCGACCCCTTCGTAGGCCAAAACATATTTATTTTTATTAAACGATCTTAGGTAGGTGAGAAAATCATGCAGAACGGTTTTTGAAGGCACGATCACTTTAAATGATCTATATACTGCCCACCAAAAAACCAACTTATAAACTAGCTTTTTTAGTCTAAAATAAAATTTTGGCAAGGTGGTACCTTTTTCTGTGCTATACGTATGCATAGTCATATCGGGTATAGCTGTGACTAGTTTTTTAGGGTATAAAACGGGAATATTAAAGTGAGGAACGTAATATACATCTAGTTTTTCTCTTAACACTTTAAGAAGAAATCTGGTCTGCTCATCAAAGGAGTACCAAGGGTGCTCCGCCAGTACTTTCTTAAACTTCTCATTTTTAGGTTGATACTCTTTGTAGCCTTCTTTTCTGAGGAAAATTATGTAGTCGTTTTTGTGGTCGATTTTTGCCAAATGTTGGATGATGTTTTTGGTGTATCTTCCGGGGCCTGCTTTTCCGAAAAACCTTGCGTCGATGCCAATTTTCATAAGGTGATTATATCCCACTTCGCTCGATGCGTCCCTTTGGGACTAATCAATAAAAAAAGCCGAAGAGACTTGATAGTTTCTTCGGCTTTTGGGCCCTAGGGCTCGATCACATCTTGGTCATCGAGACCAAGCATTTCTTTCATGACAAACTTGCTAAGTTTCTCGAGACTGTGCTCATGGTGCCTAAGGATGATCCCCTTCTCCTTGCCGGTAAGGGCGTACTTTTTCCCGTCAAACCCATCACGAATAATCCGCCTGGGTTCCGCCAACAAACGGGCTCTTAAATGTCTGTTCTTCTTGGCGCCACTCAGCAGCTTAGAAAATCCAGAACTAGGTCTGTAAGGCATTTTTCCTCTCCTTTTCTACTATTTCTCTTAGGATTTGTTAATATTATAACCTATAATACGTAATTCTCAAAATGAGTGCTAAAATAAATATGTGCTTAAGAAAATCCGTGAAAAGTCTTTTATAAATATTTCTTTTGTAGGCATAGGCACGGTAGCTAGCGCGGTTTTGGGTTTTATCTATTTAACCTCCGTGGCAAAATATCTGCCCATAGATCAGTTTGGAAAATATGCACTCCTAGCAAGTTTTCTGGTCACCTTATCCAAACTATTGGATTTTGGCACAAACTCTCTTTATGTTACTAAGGCAATTGCCACCGGGGATAAAAAACTCACCAACTACTTTGTTTCCATAAAAATAATTCTTTTTATCATCGCGCTACCCCTTTCACTACTCGTCCTTTACTTTTTTAACATGGCTTCATTAGCAAACATTGTCATATTTTCTTTAGGATTACTTTTTTACGGATTCAACTACACTTTATTTGGTTTATTTCAGAAATTAGAAAAATTCACCTTACTCATCCTACTCAACTTCATTCCAGCTGTGATCAAAGGGGTATTTGCTATTCTGGTCTTTACCGGAGCCTACGAATTTACACAAAATCAACTATTCATGGTCTTTTCCTTCTCCATCGGGTTTAGTTCCTTGCTTTATTTTTTACTTCCCAAAGAGTTACAAAAATTACATCTTGATTTTTCGAATATAAAGGAAACACTAAAAAACGCCCTCTCCCCGGGAATTTCACAGCTTATTAATGAAAGTTTTTCTGCTATCAGCAATTCTTTAGCAAAAATTTTTGCCAATTTTACTAGCGTAGGCATCTTTTCCCTGGCAGACAAAATTTCCAATGTCTTTGTCTTGGTATCTTTCACCATCTTTACGGTTTTACTACCAAAGAATGCGCTTAGAAAGCGCGAAAAGCAGGGCTATGATTACTTGGAGACGATTCTGTTATCTTTGGGTGTACTACTACTGGCAGTGGTAACTATTGTTATCGCCAAGTTTTTTATACCTTGGTTTTTTGAAAATAAATTCAACGAATCTCTACAGTTGTTAAACATCCTGGTTTTCGCAGGGGCAATTACTGCTATCCATACTTTTATGGAAAATTACTTTTTTGTGGAAAATAAGACAAAATACCTGGCCTATATCTCCGCAGGAAAGCTAGCCATGGTAGTACTTTTCTCGTTAGCCCTCATTCCCTTATATTCGTTACAAGGTCTAGCTTGGGCACACTTTATTTCTGCCTTCATCACTTTGGGAATTGTAGGAAGTATAGTTTTCTCCCACGAGAGATCTAGCTAACTTCCTCGAACACTGAAATTCTCTTTATGAGAGATATTTCCTCCTCCATAAGCTTATTGATATTAGAATCTCCCTGCGGAGCGGCACGGTAATCCTTGATCAATTTTCTTACCACCTTTAGTCTTTCTTTATCCAGCCTTAGATCTGATTCGTAGTAGAACAATATATAGTCACCCATTTCTTTTATAACCGTAGGACTGCGGTTGTAGTAAGAAGGATCATCGGTAAATCTGCCTTTTTTTGTGACTAAAACTATTCTGTTATCGTAAGTTTGCATGGGAGCTCTTCCATGAGCAGGAGCAAAATCGATGATCTTAAAAGGTCCTTCGGTGTAAAACATAACTAATGGCATCTCAACCCTATCCACATATACTAACTGCTCTACACTAAAAGTCTCATCCTTTAATCTAAGAAGTTCCGCCTGGCTTTTGGTCAGATCATTTGTATAAACTAGGTGTCTATAGAAAAACAGATACATTAAGACTACTGCTGTAGCTACATAAATCACCAAAAACTGGCCGAGAACTTTTTGCATGACCGGTAATCTTTTTTCTAAAAATTTTACAGTGTGTGCGGCTAAATATCCAACCATGATACTTACTGCAGGGTATAAAGGAATAATGTACCAAATTATTTTCGAAGAAGAAACTGAGAAAACCACAAAAACCGACACAGCCCAGATAGTAAATAGGCTAAACTTCTCATACTTTTTTAGAGTTTTATAAATAAACAGTGGAAAAGCACCCAACAAAAGGATGAACCACAACCTCATACTAACCCGCATAACAGTGATGTACCAAAAGAGAGGCTGTCCCTTGTCTTCAATAGCCGTGGCAGCCCTACTAAATACATGATAGATAAAATAATTTTGCAGAAATTCCTGACCATATCTCACATACATCAGTAAATGCCAGGGAAAACTGATCAACACCATACCGCTAACAAACATTAAAAACTTGCTCAGGAAATTTGGCCTAGTAGACTCATCTCCACCAAATATTCTTATAAAAAGTTCTTGCACAAAAATGATCACCAAGGGAAAGAGACCAATAACTCCCTTTGACATAACTGCTAACCCAGCAGCTAAACCTGCCAAGAACCAGAATCTTAGGAGATTTTTCTCCTTGGCAATCACATAAAGGAATATACTGAGGGTGATAAAAAAAGTGGTTGTCACATCAAGCATGGCAGAACGCGTATAGTAAAGAAAGTGCACGCCGGTCACCAGGGCTAAAGACGAAAAATAGGCAGCAACTTTACCAAACAGTTTTTTCGACAACAAGAAAGTAACAATCACTGTTAAAAAACCAAAAACCGCCGAAGGGATCCTCGCCGCCAAACTGGTAAACCCCAAAAGCTTCATAAAAATACTCATATTCCACATTAATAAAGGGGGTTTTTCAAACCAGATCAAGTTAGGCTTCCAAAACATATCAAGGTACTCGCCCCTAACAACCATGTTTTTAGCTACTTGTGCATAAATAGCCTCGTCCCAGGGAACTAGATGGGTTTTTCCCAATCCGGGGAAGATCAGGGCAAAAGAGATCAAGACAATAAATAGGAAATAGAATTTCCAAGAACGCAGATAGTATTTATAAATATCCCGGTAAGAGTACTGCTTAAAAACTAAAGAAGTTCCCAAAAGGAAATACAAAAAAATAATGAGCCAAAAAAACTCGCTATTGTACGAATAAAATACTCCGGCCAAAAAAACACCCAGCATGGTAGAAAACAACGCATTCAGTATCAGATGCTCGCTTTTTTCCTTTAGCTTTAAAGCGCCAAATAAAAACACGCCTAAGATCAACATAACAAAAAGCAGCAAAAGCGATATACCAACCACACCTGTTTCAGCCATGGCTTCACCCCAAATAGTATGTGCCGGCACTCTGGTATTTAAAGCTGCGGGATCCCTACCAAAAAATTCGGCAGAAATATCGGTTTTTCTAAAATGTTCAAAAAAACTCCCGTAACCTCCACCTAAAATAGGATATTCTTCGAAAATCTGGTACGAACCGGTGAGAAGCATAAAATGGGAGGCAAATGAATCTAGACGGTAGTGAAAATTCTGCTTCACATAAGCTCTAAAAGGGCTTGATTTAATACTATATTCTCTCAGCAGCGGTATTGCTATCAAAATTAATGTGGCTAAAATATAAACAATCCCTCTAGACCCAAACTTTCTTACTAGAAGAATGGTGACAAAAGATAAAAAGGAGACAGCAGCAATGATCCAGGCAGTGCGGGAGCTGGTGAGAAAAAGCATGCCTGTCATTAGGACAAACATCACTGAATACCAAGCTTTAGTTTTAAACTTCTTCTCCAGCAAAATAAACACGCCCAGCATGGGTAACAAAGAGGCTAACAGTGCCGCAAAATGATTTACATCCCAAAAGGTTGAGCCTATCCTGGGAACATGCCCGGGTACATTCCAAAGTGCGCCAATAATAAATTCATAGGTGGAGTATAAGTAGAGCTGGAAGAATCCAAAAAAAGTCAATGCCAGTGAAATATAGATGTATAACTTAATTAGCTGCAGTACCTTTTGTTTTTGCAGATAATATTTTTCGAAGATAACCAGGCCTAAAATTACCACCAAGGTAAAAAAACTGTACAAAAATATGCTGGCAGTGAGATTCTTGCTAAAAACAATGGATATCCCTCTCACCAACCAAATGCTCATGAGCAAGAACAAAAACGGTTCTTTTAAAATGCCGGTTAATTTGCTTTTTAAGTCTTTGTTTTTTAACCATTTCAAAACATTAATGCCAAAGTACACACCCACCGCCACCATAAAAAACCTTACCGGCAGAAAGTCCCATTTGAAGATGCTAAAAACCTCCTTATGCAAAAACACGGAAAGCACCAAAAGTACTTTTATACCTAGATCAAAGTTTTTTCTCAGCAGAAGCAGGGATAAGATAAAGATCAATAACAAAATAAGCAGCTCAGGCATTACTTAATAGCTCCTCATAAACTTTTTTAGTTTTTTTAGCGGCGTTTTTCCAAGTGAATTCTTTTTTCATTTTTTCGTTTATTTTAGGCCTGGGGGCATAATACTCTTTTTTAATAGCTTCTTTAATACTTTCCACATTGGCTGGCTCACAGTATGAAACGTAATCCCCTAAGATCTCACGCGCTCGCGGACTGCTGGCTACCGCATTGGCACCGCAGTAGAGAGCTTCCAGAAGAGTTAGACCGGTGGTTTCAAACCAACTGGCACTAACGCACACTTTGGCATAATAAAAATAGGCCGGCATTTCTTCGTAGGGAACACCGTCAACGTAACTTATCCAAGGGTTCTTTTTCAGCAATTTGTTAAATTTATAAGTATATTCCAAGTGGTTAAAAAGGTTTTTCTTGCCCACTAATACTAAATTTAGATCCTCGCCCGTCTCTTCCCGCAATAAACTTACCGCTTTGATGATGCTCAGTTGATCTTTCCTAGGCTCTATGCGTCCTACACTAAAAATATAGTCTTTAATTTCTAAAGGCTGTTTAAGATCACCCAGTTGAAGAAATTTATCGCTGACACCATTTGGTACCTTGACCCATTTAAAATCTACTTCATAAGTCCTTTTAAGATCCTTAGCTTCCAGCTCCGTTTGCACCAGCACCACATCAGAGAGGCTAATGGTTTCCTTGTGCATATTTTTTAAGCCGTGAAACACGCTATACAAAGTTGGCCAGATCTTCTTAGGATTTAGTAAACTTCGGTAAACATTTTTAAAAGTATCCCTAGCATGCTGTTCTTTAAAAAGGATCTTGGAAATCCTTCGATAATCAAAGACGTACTCATCATCAAATTTCTGCACTTCTTCCACTTTGTGATGGATGGGAGACATGACCACCGGTTTTCCCTTATTCTTGGCGTTTTTACCCATAAAGTGAGTTTCCGGCGTCCAATCCAGCTGAAAAACATGCACTAGATTATAATTTTCAAGGTCAACTCCTAATTCTGAGGAAATGTCCACTTTTACACCTAATTTTCTCAATTCCTTGGCTGTATTCTCTATCTGTACCCTATCACCGCCTGCAGCTTCCAAAAGTCCAAACCGGCCCTGCATTAATACCTTCATAGTAAGAATTATACAATTATTTATTGAGGAGCTCTAAGTAAAACGCTTGGTAGGTGTTTATAAATTTATCGAAAGTAAAGAAATCTTTCACACGTAGGTAGGCTTGTTGTCGTTGTTTATCTAGATCTTTTTTTGACGAAAGCGTATTTAGCATATTAGCAGCAAGATCATTTACATCTCCGGTTCGAAAATAATTAATAGTATCACCGCCAACCTCTTTAAAAACCTCCAGATCAGAAGCAAGCACGGTAATTCCTGAAACCATGGCTTCCAAAAGAACAATACCAAAACCTTCCGCCAGGCTAGGATGTACAAAATAATTAAGGGAGGCATAATACTTCTTCTTGTCTTCCTCCAAAAATCTTCCGGTGATGATGACTTGTTCGTGCAATCCCATATTTCCCACACTTTTACCTATCACCGATGCTAAAGGTCCGCCGCCCACAAATATAAGGTAGTGATCTTTTCTTTCCTCTTGAGAAAGTCTAGACAGAAATTTTCCGAAAGCTTCTAAAAGTACTTTATGCCCTTTTTCCTCGGAAATCCTGCCAATACAACCCCAGACACTTGCCGTCAAGGGAATTTTGTGCCTGGTTAAGATTTCTTCACGGGATTTTGCTCTTTCTTCTTCATCAAAATTAAAATCCTCCGTCTTAATACAGTTTGGGTGATCAAAAACAATAAGCTTTTTTTCCCTGATACCTTCTTTTATTTTTATCTTCTTTCTCGAAGGTGTAAGTGCCACTTCATAGGTAGCCAGTAGGTTCACAATCAAAGGATAAAAAAACAGGTTAAGAGCCTTTTTAAACTTATTAATGCGCCATTCCGAAATGGGGGTGTGGGTGTGAGAGATCCTTATAGGTACACCGGCCAGAAACGCGGCAATAAGGGCGTTAGCCACAGCTTTCACCTCATGAGCATGTACTATCTCGATTTTATTTTTTCGTAGATACCCGGCTAGCTTAACAATATAAAAAGGATCAATGTCAAAAGCAATTTTTCTGGTGACAATTTCCACACCTAATTCTGCGAAAAGTGTGTTTAAAGGACCCTCGTTACACCACACGTAAATTTGATGTCCTTTGGACTGCATACCTTCGCACAAGTAGTAGACATGCTTCTCCATGCCACCAAACTGTCCTGAGTTAATAATGTAAGCTATTTTCATTGAGTTAATTATATCAATTGATCCTGTAAACCCTTCCAGGTTTTAGCTAATAATGAAAATGCTTTAGAATAGGGCGTAAATAAATGGGGACAAGGCACTACCTTGACCTAACATTATTAGCACACCTACAATAATCAGTAAAATAATTGTGGGGGCTAACCACCAAACTTTTCGAACCTTTAAAAAGTCCCAAAATTCTCCAATTAATGACTTATTTTTTGGCATTAGAGGTTTCCTCTAGCAAGTAACTTTCTACAATCTGCGCTATCTCTTTGGCAACGATTAGATTACCATCCTCTGATACATGAGCCCAATCTATATAAAACGTTTCGCTATAAGTATCAAAAATCCCAGTCATATCAATCACAGACTCGGATTCTAGCACCTTGGCTGTTGTCTTTACATAATCTTCTTCCATTTGCTCTACAAAATCAACTTCCTTTTTTTCACTTGCAGTAACGTTTTGTCTAGAATAGATAACTGGTTGCCAAAAGAAAAATGCTTCATAGCCATAGTTTTCTCCCAACCCATTGATCACCTCAAGATTGCTAAGGTAAACGTCGGCTGTTTTTGTTATTAAATATTCGTTTGAATCTTGAGATAGATGGCCTTTACTAATAACTCTTAGTACTTTACCCACAACCAAATAAAAATTTGAGAACAAACCTTCCAAGTTAGCTTCCTTCCTTGAGTTAAACTCCTTTTCACGATTTTGGATATTCTGCGGAACTCCGGCTTTTTTATTTTGGAATGAAGACCAGACGTCATTAGCACCATCGTAAAACACTGCAATATCCGGCTCGTTCTTCTCCCTCAATTCGAGTATTAACCTTATCATCTCTTGTGAATTTGTATAACCTGTTTCCGCAAAATTGGTAACCTCAACATTAAATCCTTTATCACATAGTTCCTTGGCTAGAAATGAAGGTATTGTCGCCTTATCACGTGCGCCCATACCCCACACAGTGGAACCTCCGAAAACAAATATTTTATATGTCCTTTTCTCTTTTGAAGGGCACTGGTAGTGCGTTTTTCTCAGAGATTCAGCGTTTATGTTCACGTAGCTGCCTTCAAAATTTGGTACTCTTTTATACCCAACAAAGGGGGCATATTCACTTTTAGCGGATTTGTTATATTCTTTAAAGTACTCCTTGGCCCACCCCACCCCTTTAAAAACATCTTTGTTGTAACGAGGATCAGGGATTCCATCGTTTCTAATTGAAACATAATTCCTATAAGCGGCAGTTCCTAAAAACGAAAAAAACTCTAATGCTATAAGGCCGATCACAACGACACCAACTACTCTGACACCTGCGTCTGCATATTTAAGCTGTTTATGATATTTTTGCAGCAATTTTTCGAATCTGTTAGCGTTATTAATCTTTGGCATATTCCTCACTATCCCACATATCCTGCGGGTTATCCTCTCTCTTAATCAGAAATTTACCCATTACCACATAGTCAATACCTGTACCCATCATGCACCTATAAGCATCCTTCGGGGTGCTAACAATAGGTTCTCCTCTAATATTAAATGAGGTATTGATGAGTATTGGAATACCTGTTTTTTCACCAAACTTCCTTATGACATTATAGTATAGTTTGTTTTGCTCTCTTCTTATTGTTTGTAATCTTCCGCTCCCATCCACATGAGTTACAGATGGGATTATTTTGTGCCATTTCTTATAGACAGGATAAACCATCAACATGTAGTCGGTCGGTTCCGGAACCGGGTTATCGCAATAAAAAAAATCCTCAGCATTTTCCACACAAACAACCGGAGCAAACGGTCTGAATTTTTCCCTATGTTTTACTTTTGTATTAAGAAGCTCCTGTGCCTCCGGATTGCAGGGGTTTGCCAAGATACTTCTTGCACCTAACGCTCTTGGCCCCCACTCCATACGACCTTGGAACCATCCTACAACATTATTGTCAAAAACCAGCCCGGCAGTTGTTTCGACAAGTTCCTCATCATTTTTAAATTCTGAGTATTTTATATTGTTTTTATCAAGAAAGTGTCTTACTTGCTTAGTTGTAAACGAAGGTCCCAAAAAGGCGTCTTTCAAAATGTACTCCCTTTCTTCTCCAAAAATTGTGTTATGTATGTAAATAGCGGCACCCATACTTGTGCCTCCATCTGAGGCATTAGGTTGTATCCAAATGTTATTAAAGGGAGTTTTTCTTAGTATTTTTCCGTTAAAAACACTATTTAGAGCAACCCCTCTGGCTAAAACAACGTTTTCACACTTTGTTTCTTGATAAAGGTGTCTGAGAGTTTTTTCAAGAATATCCTCTGTAACCAGCTGCAAAGCGGCAGCAATGTCTTTATGTCTTTGAGTCATTTCCGAATCTCTATGAGCAACAGGACCGCCTAGCAATTTACACATCTTTTTGGAAGGCATTCTGTTGGAAAATTGAAACACAAAATAATCCAGATCAAATCTAAAACTTCCATCGTTTTTTATATCTACCACTCTTAATAACTTATTATAGTAGGGGTTGGATTTTCTATTCATGTCGCCGTAGGGTGCGAGCCCCATCACTTTGTACTCAGAGTTATTAACGCTAAAACCTAAATAGGCGGTAATGGATGAATAGAGCAAACCTACTGAATGAGGGAATTTTAGCTCTTTCATCAAATGTATGTCATTTCCTCTTCCCATCCCATATGTCATCGTCGTCCACTCTCCAACACCATCAACACTTAATATAGCCGACTCTTTAAAAGGGCTGGC
>CAZEBU010000009.1:0-29878 GCA_964510435.1 uncultured Candidatus Saccharibacteria bacterium
AACTGAGTTTCGTCAAGCTCTCTAAAGTTTCTTTTTCCTGAGCCATTTTTTTCATCAAACCCCAAAGAGATTTTGCCACGTGCGCTCCTACATCACCTTGGTAATTTGCTCGCTTGACCTCTGCACCAGAAAACTCAATGATTCTTGCCAGAGACTCTCCAATAGCATTGGTCATCACATGTCCAATGTGAAACATCTTAAAAGGATTTGGGTCGGTATACTCCACCATCACTTTCTTATCCTTAAAAAAATCACCCGCCCCATAGTTATCACCCTTCTGATTGATCACATAGGGTACACTTTTTAACCATTCAGTGGATAATTTTAGGTTTATAAATCCTGGTGACGCAGTTTCTATGCTTGCAAAAATCGGGTATGTTTTCCCACCATATTCAAAGGTGGGGTCTAATTCATCCATCTTATAGGCAAGATTTTTGGCAATCTCCATGGGAGGCTGCTTGAGTTTCTTTGTGAGTACTAAGGGCAAGTTAGTTGCGTAATCTCCAAAAACACCCTTTTCCGGGTGCTCAAGATGAACATCCTCTATTTCCACTCGGTAAGCCATTTTTACTGCTTCTTTAAGGTGTTTTTTAAGCTCCTGATGCATATAGGTATTATATCTCACTTCGTTCGATGCGTCCTTGCGGGACTAAACTCACTTTGCTCATGATTTCTCGCTCAGGACTTTATTCGAAGTTTAAAATTGAAAGTTTTGTGTAGAAAAAATAAAGCCATACCATAACCCGCTCCAGAAACCAGCAACACTTCCACGTTCATCAGCTGTTTTGACGTTGGGATTTGGCCCAGGGGAGCAAGCAGACAGGAACAACATGGAAACCAAAACCAAGACAACAAGCCTAGCAGTTGCTTTTTTCATCTCTACCCCTTCTACTCTCTACTATTGATATTTACTCATTTCGTATTTCGATGATTATACAATGAAAGTGGGTGGAAGTAGAGTACTATAGAGTTTCTGGCTCCCTCACCTACTCAGTCCAGCGATATTTTAATAGTTCCCTCTTCACTTGTTTTTCGAACATCACACCCCATGCCTCGCAAAGAATTGACCACTTCTTCATGGGGGTGGCCAAAACTATTGTTCCCCACCGAAATAACACACACCTCAGGCATTAGGTACTTTACTAGACCTACATTATGAGCATCACGTGCTCCTTGATGCGGCACTTTATAAAGCTCTAATCTGCCGTCTAAGTAGCCCTCGATCAGACCCAGATCTATTTTTGAAGAAGCATCTGCCTCCAAGTCTCCCATAAACAGTGCTTCAAAAGGACCGTAATCCAACAAAACCACAATAGACGAATTATTCTTCTTTTTAGAACTACTTCCGTAATAGCCCTGCGGCCACAAAACGATGAATGTCAGCCCATCCACAACAAAAGTATCCCCGGCTTTTACCTGTTTGGCATTGTAACTAGAGATCCCTTCCAACCAGGCCTTATATACCTTGGAATCATGTGAAACAATATTATTAAGCACCTGCTTCACTTGACACCTTTTGATCAGCCTGTTCAAACCTTTTACATGATCGGCGTGAGGGTGCGTTAATATCACTAAATCCACAGTGCAGTTTCCTAATATGCTCCTTTCCTGCAAGAAATTATCCAGCTCATAATTAGGTCCTCCGTCAATAATTATTTTTCGGCCATTTTTTGTGCGAATATAAATAGCGTCACCCTGGCCGACATCGACAATGTTTATCTCCGCCCCCTCCTTGGTTAATAATAGATACGAGCCTTTAAGCAATAAGTAAAAGATCAAGACGATTAAAATATTTTTAAGCAGCATTCCTTGTTTTTCTTAAATATACAACCAGTAAAACATAGTAGATCAATAGCATCGGTAGGCCAAATTCAAAGTCAATAACTGAGTGTTCTACATGGGAAAATAACTTAATTAGTGCGACAAAGAGGTCTAGTGGTACAAAAACTATGATGCTTATCGCTTGCGAAATAACAGATATTCCGCTGGTGAGAAGGAAGATTCCTCCCAGGATCGTAGATAAGGGTACGGTCCAGAGAATTAAAGCATTAACCAGCGGGCTTATGACACTTATTTGGCTAAATTTATAAGATAAATACGGCCAAATGAGAACCTGAGCAGCTAAAGTGGCGCTAAGATCCTCCGTTAGAGCTGACTTTCCTCTAAACACACTAAGAACTTTTTTTGATATTCTTTTTTCGAAAAGTACCAGGCTAAGAGTGGCTAAAAAACTTAGCTGAAAACTTAAACTGAAAAGATATGATGGGCCCACAGCTATGATTAGCAACGCAGTAAAAAGAAGTACTTGTAGAACATCAAGTTTTCTACCGTAGTACTTACCCAAAGCAATGACACTTCCCATGATCCAAGCCCGAACAACCGGAGGCTCAAATCCTGATATAAGAGCGTAAAATAAGGTGGCTAAGACTCCAATAACCAAGTTTCTTGCCTTATAAGGACTTCCCAGCAACCTGATCAATGAGTTATAAACCAAACTCACATTGTAGCCTGACACTACTACCACATGTATGGTGCCCGTATCCCTAAGCATTTTTTTGAATTTCGGTACCAAATAAAAATAATCGGCACCAATGGTCATACCTAATAAAAGTTCACTGTGAGGACTAGGTAGGCGCCTTTGAGTTCTTTCCACCCAAGTGCCCTTTAGTTTACTAATAAAAGTGAGCTCTTCATTCTTTCTTCGTACGCTGTAACTATCAGCTGCCCCACACCCCAAAATATCCGTTCCGCAGTAAGAAAGTAATCTCCATAATGTAATGGTCAACAGAATTACGTAAGCAATATTCGTTCTTCTCATGCCTAATAGTTGATCAGTTGATCAATTTTAGCTAAAACACTCTCTGTAAGACCCGCTCTCTGCTGCAAATCTTGAAAGTCCTCGTATGGCCTACCCGCAACTATCTTCCCCGCATATACAGGTCCTACACCGGGCAACGACTCCAGTTCCTCACCGGTAGCGGTATTAATGTTTACCACCCCATCTCGGTTACTAGTACTGGTAGACGTAGTTTCTTTGCTCATTTCCGGCGTTTCCAACAACGAATCGTTAACAAGGGTTAATACATGGGGTTCTTTTTCCTCAACCAGGGTGTTCTCGTCCCATTTAAAGGGGATGTAGATTTTCTGAGCATCCTTAAGAAGTGAAGCCAGATTTAAGTTCCTCGTTATCCATGTTTCCAATGCTTGCTTGCTGAAACCACCTGCTTTCTTCACCAAATCCGCTACTCTGGTGCTTTCTCTTAGTGTGTATACTCCCGGCTCATTAACGGCACCCGCTATCTCCACTATTAAACCACTACTCTCTTCTTGGGTTTCTTCTTCAACTATTAATATCTGATCCTCCCCTTCCTCAGGTTCTTCCAAATACCAATTTTTGGCTAGGAATATAAAAATACTTGTGACAATGGAAATAAAATAAGTGATCAATAGGGCATAAAATAAATTATTTTCCACCAACTCTTTTACATACGAGAGTGAGATACCTTTCATATATAATGAATGGCATAAATTCCTTTAATTTCATAGGTAAAATATTCTATTTTACGAAGAACATTCGTGTTACATTACCCGCATTATTACCGCATTTTGTTTAGCTTTCACTAGGCTATCTTACATATTTACCGCATTTTTTCCGCGTTCTATTAGAAGAGTACTCGCTAAAGGAAGATTTAACTCCGTTTTTATCTATGTTAAGAGAGAAAGAGAGACAGACCTCTGGCAGGCTGAATCAAAAAACATATCAGGGGAAGAGAGGATTTAACTTTCTAAAGCTTTGACCAATATCTCTTTAAAGGCAGGGTTCTTATTGAGATCCTTCACCAAAGAAATAAACTTAGTCTCGTTTAGCTTGTAGTACACTTCCCTACCTTTTTTCTGGTTTTTTAAGAAACCTATGGAGGCAAGAACTCTCAAATGATGAGAGGCTAGATTTTCCTCTACATTAAGCTTATCCGCAACAGAACTTACATTCTTTGGACCGTCGCTTAAGAACTTTATGATCTTAATTCTGTTTCTATCTGAGAAAGCTTTAGAAACCTTATCTTGATTCATATAGTTACTATACAACATCAGTTAGCTCAATTCAACTAATAATAAATTGTATAGATATATTTACTTATAATGGTATAATGCAAATTAATGAGTCCTCTAATTAGAATAGACAGGTTGGTAAAAATAGCCAAAAAGGAAGGTGTCGGCTTCGGCAGGGGTGATCCTTATAACCGCCTGCGATATTACACTAAAATAGGCTGGTTGCCTCACATGACAAGGAAAAAAGTGCCTTCCGGCGATGTTATTGGTCATTACCCTAAGTGGGTACTTGATAGACTCATCCTAATAGACGGGCTTAAAAAACAGGGTCATACTAATGACTACATAACGAGCAAAATAAATACTCGTAATAAGCTTCATAATTTATATGCCAAGGTAACTACGCAAGAATTCAAGAATAAAATCATTACCTACATAGCAGTTGCGGTTCTCATAGTGGTTCTTCTTAACGAACTCGATTTTGTAAATATATCAAAATCCAAAAACCAAGCCCTCCTTAACTACACGGAGAGTACTCCAAACCAAATAATTGATAGCGGCGTTTCCTTTGTACCTGCAGGCAAGATCACCATCTTTGTTAAAAATTCAAGGGTACATTCCGGTTCAAAAGTATATATTACTTTTAATCAAAATTTTTCACCTGCTAGCAGATTTTGGGTTTCTAATGTTGAAGCTCAGAGGGGATTTTCTGTAGAACTTGATGCACCCGTATTTGACAATGTCGAGTTTAGCTGGTGGATAAGCGAATAAATAACTAGTTTCCCGTCACGAGAAACTACCTATTGACATTAAAATCCTTTAGGGTCTACAATAAATTTACAAAATGTTGACAATTTTTAAGTAGATCATCTATTTTGTGAATGTAATAAGTTAATTGAAAGGTTGATCATGATCGAACGAGAAGAAAATAGACTTAGTGCTATCGTTAATAGCCTATTTAATTTCATTCCCATTGGCTTAGCGTTCTTAATGCCGGTGTTCTTTCTCTCTACCACATCAGAGTTTTTCGAGTTTAACAAGTTGACCTTACTAGCTATTGCTACTATTCTCTTGGTCCTGGCTTGGACGTACAGGATCATAGAAACCAAAAAAGTAGGGGTAACCAAATCGTTAGTAGACCTGCCATTATTCCTTTTTATAGTCTCGGTTGTCCTTTCGACAATCTTTTCCATAAACAAGACTACTAGTATCTTTGGTAGCCAAGGAAGGTGGTTTCCAAGCCTTTTTGGTATTCTGATCTTTTATGCCTTTTATTATCTCGTAAGCGGGAATCTTACTAATAGAAAGGCAATAAAAACCTCCCTTTATGCATTGGTGGGGGGTATTTCACTATCAAGCTTCATTGCCATCCTAAGCTACTACAATATATATATTGGTAGTGCCAACTACTTTAGAGCTGCGAGCTTTAACCTTAATGGGTCAATAACAACCACTGTTGTTTTAGCTGCTCTAGGTACGGTTTTAGCGGTATCTATGCTCATGTACGAAGGGGTAATGCAGAAAAAAGCCTTACTTTTAGTCTCCATGGTCATCAACTATTTCTTAGTTGTCTTGGTGAGCATTCTACCGGCATGGGTAGTTTTAGGTGTAGGTTTGGTAGGCATTGTATTTTTCATCTCCTACAAAAAGATCATGGAAAATACAGTTTTCCTGACTATGGCTGCGGGTACGCTAGCCGCAGTGACCTTGGTTGTTTTCCTACCAACCACTAGAGAGCTGGTAACCAGCCCCGGCTATCCGGTTGAACTGGCACTCCCTGCCAGGGAATCGTGGATCGTCGCCTCAGAAACAGTACAGGACTACCCCACCTTAGCGACGGGGCCTTCTACTTTTGGGCTTAATTTCCCAAGATACAGACCCCTGTCTCTAAATGCAGGTAGTCTTTGGAATGTACGGTTTGATAAACCCTACAACGAACTATTCAATATTCTGGCTACCGTGGGTATTGTAGGGTTGCTAACGGCTGTTTACTTCGGCTCAAAAGCCTTAAAACTCATCCTGGCATCTCTTAAAACCCACGATGATGACGGCTTAGCTAAAATACTGGGTATCGGAGCTGTTTCTCTCATGGCGGTGTACTTCTTCACCTACGCAACAGTAGGCAATTCATTTGTCTTTACACTGCTGTTTGCGTTCATAGTAGCCAATTTAGCCATGAACAAGTCCGAACTGGCGGAAAACGTAGCTATCGGGCTTTCTTCCATCGCTCCGGTAACTACTATTGGCGAGGAGGGGGTAATAAAGAAAGAATTCCTACACTTTATTTTCGCTATTCCACTGGTAGCTTTAGTGATCTATGCCGGTTATGTTTGGGCCAGGGTTTATACTGGAGAAACCTACCTTAGGTCCTCCATAGTGGCTGCTACCAACAATGAGGGTGCAAAAACTTTTGAGTATCAAAGCAAAGCTATTAACACCAACCCAAGAAGAGATTCGTATCACAACGTCTACGCACAGACAAATCTTGCTTTGGCAAATAGTATTGCTTCCAAGGAGGAGCTCACAGATGCTGACAGACAAACTATTCAGCAACTTATTGCACAATCAATAAGAAATGCCAGATTATCAACTGAGGTTCTTAACCCGCTAAACGTTGATAACTGGATCACCAGAGCCAGTATCTATCGGGCCATCTCTCCTATAGCGCAGAATGCCTCACAGTGGTCAATTGCCTCCTATAATACGGCGGTGCAGTTAAGTCCCACTGATCCCAGACTCAGACTTGATCTGGGAGGTATTTACTACGCAAACGGAGATTACCTTACTGCAGCAAACTTCTACAGGCAAGCAATACTCTTAAAGCAAGATTACGCTAACGCACACTTCAATTTTGCACAGGCGCTGATCAAGCTTGAAGATTATACAAACGCTAGAAGAGCTCTGGAAATCACCAGAACTTTGGTGGATAAGGAATCTAATGACTATCAGCTGATCGAGGAGCAGCTGGCTAATCTTCCCGAAACTGCCCAGGAGTCCAACCTTCCCACTGTTGAGGAGATTGAGGGTGCAGCTCAGGACCAAGAGCAACCCACTCAAAATCAAGAACCTTTAACAACGATTGGCGAGGAGGAAATAGTCGAGGCTGAAAACTTGGATGAACAAGTTCTTCCCACTAAGGAAAAAGAAACACCAGCGGCCGAGGAAACACCAACAGAAACCACTGAACAGTAAGTCAGGAAAAACCCCGCTTAAGCGGGGTTTTTCTATTGTTTATTTTCTTATTGGTGGCAAGTAACTTTCACTATTCCACGCTAAAGCTCACATTAAACTCACTTTGTTCGTTAAGTCACCTGGTGGACCGTAGGGGGCTCGAACCCCTGACCTCTTCCATGCCATGGAAGCGCTCTTCCGACTGAGCTAACGGCCCGCAAACAGCTTGAGTGAAAACTGTATTATTCTAACTCAAATACCTCACTTTCACCATACACAAGACGCTTGTTTGGAAGGTTATCGATAGTATAGATCTTCACCGGGACTACCTTTTTTGTAAACGGCTTTTTGGGAATTTCTGTTAGGCTCTTGGTAACTTCTATAGTCAACTCTTCCAATCCGTCTCCTGTTATGGCCGAGATACCAAAAATATCAATGCCATATTTTTTCTTAAATACCTTTTTAAACTCGGCAAGATTTTCCTTTACCTCCGTAAGATCAAGCTTGTTAATAACTACTATCTGTTTTTTATTTGTAAGATCCACTTTATAATTTTTCAACTCCTTTTGTATCATATGATATTTATTGAGGGCATTTTCCACCAAATCATTTTCCTCTACGAAAGGATCTATTATGTGGATGAGCAATCTAGTCCTCTCCACATGTCTCAAAAAATCATCTCCCAGACCTTTTCCCTCAGACGCACCCTCGATCAATCCCGGTATATCTGAAATGATAACTTTCTGACCTCCCCTAAGCTTTAAGACACCTAAATTGGGACTAATAGTGGTAAAAGGGTAGCTGGCTACCTTGGCATGAGAAGACGTCATTTTATTAATTAGCGTGCTTTTACCGGCGTTTGGCGCACCAACTAACCCTACATCTGCGATTAGCTTGATTTCCAACCTTATCTCCTTTTCGCGGCCGGATTTACCTTTAGTAAATTGCTTGGGGGTCTGGTTTGTAGAACTTTTAAATCTAAAATTGCCTACCCCACCTCTTCCTCCTTTAGACAACAAAACAGGATTTTTTTCTACTGCCATATCGGCAATAAGCACTTCCTCGTTTCCTATTGTTTGATAAACCAGCGTTCCCAAAGGAACCTTTATAGTAATATCGTTTCCATCACGACCCTTTTTATTCTTCCCCTGGCCCGGTTTTCCACTTTCGGCTTTGAAAACTCTCTTTGATCGAAAATCCATGAGGGTGGCAAGATTATGGTCTGCTTTAACATAAACGTCACCTCCATCGCCTCCATCCCCCCCGTCGGGACCTCCTTTAGCAATAAATTTCTCTCTTCGAAAAGAGACAATGCCGCTACCACCGTCCCCAGCTTTAACTTGTATAACAGCTAGATCAATCATGTGTGTATTATGTATTATACCTTTAATTTGCGTAGTTAAGAGGATTTTGAGGAGTACCATAATACTTAATCATAAAGTGCACATGTGAACCTGTTGAGCGACCGGTGCTACCCATAACACCAACGGCCTCCCCCCGGGAAACCTGCTGTCCATAACTGACATACAAACTGCTCATGTGCCCATACACCGTCTCGTAGCCTCCACCATGATCTATACGTACGTGCAGTCCCAAACCAAATGGATCCCAGCCTGCTCTCACGACAGTACCGCTTCTACAAGAGAAGATTGGCGGCAGCCCCCTACCAATGGGCGTAGAAACGTCAAGACCGGTGTGATACCAAGTAAAATACTGGGTAATAATGCGGCTGGTGGTAGGCCAAACACAATACCCTGCACTAGGTGCAGCTTGTGGAATACCCGGTCCGGGTGCAAATGCGGGTGCAGTGGGAGTAATAATTATCTGCTGGGGAATTTTAGCCCCGGGAATGACTAACTCTGCACCTACGGCCAAGACAGACGTATCTAATATATAGTTAAAGTCAGCGATCGCTTGTGTAGCCACATCGTACTTTTCGGCAATAGAATCCAGCGTGTCTCCTTCTTCTACTTCGTGGATCAATCCTGAAACCGGGGGTATAACTATTTTTTGACCGATACTTAATATCGAATAATCAGTGAGATTATTGATGTATTTTAGCGCGTCTGTGGAAATTTTATATCTTTCACCAATAGTGGAGAGGGTGTCTCCGGGGGATATAACATGCTCAAAAGGCTCTGTTCTTTTTCTGCTTTCCGGTACTAAAGTGGTTGCCGTATTAATATTGGGAATAATATCGCTGGTATAAGTTAGATAATCAGGATTTATCTCACCGCCGCTAACAAATTTTGTACTATTTAGTATTTCCCCAAAAGTAAAGACCACAAAAGCAATTACCATGACCGCCAGATTAGCAATTGGTCTGCCTAGCTTGCCCCTAGACCAAATTAGTTTCTTTACCAGATAAGATTTAACATATTCAGGGAGTACTTTTAGAAAAAAGGTGAGATTGGCAACAAGCTTAATCATACCTTGTATCTTTTTGAAAAAATATTTAACAATTGCCAGGAAAAAAGCTTTAAAAACACCTTTACGGGGACTGAAACCTTTAAATTTCAGTTGATAAAATCTCTTAGACTTGGGGTGTTTTAGTGTAAACAGCATGGCTCTGCTATTCAGGTTTATGCAGGCTTTGTAGGAACTCCTTGTTGCTTTTAGTCTTTTTAATTCTCTGTATTACCAATTCTGTGGCTTCCTTTTCATTAAGAAGATCGATCATCCTCCTCAATTTAATTACCAGCTCTTGGGTTTCTTTGTCAAACAAGAGATCTTCTCTTCTCGTAGAACTGTTTACTATATCTATGGCAGGATAGATTTTACGGTTTGCCAAACTACGGTCTAGTTTTAACTCCATGTTTCCTGTGCCTTTAAACTCTTCGAATATTACCTCGTCCATACGGCTGCCGGTTTCTACTAGTGCTGTAGCAATAATCGTTAAGCTACCTTTACCCTCAATATTCCTTGCCGCACCAAAAAAGTGCTTTGCAGGATATAAGGCCGAAGGGTCAAACCCTCCTGAAAGGGTTCTACCACTGGGAGGAACCACCATATTGTAGGCTCTAGCCAACCTTGTCACCGAATCCATTAAGATCACCACATCTTTGCCTTTTTCAGCCAATCTTTTGGCTCGCTCCAGACAAATCTCTGCAGTTTTGGACTGTGCGTCCGGTTTTTCATCGAAATTGCTAGCAAAAACCTCACCTTTTACGCTTCTTTCAAAATCGGTAACTTCCTCAGGTCTCTCTCCTATGAGAGCAACCATTAAGATGACGTCAGGGTGGTTTTCAGTTAAGCCGTGAGCTATATCTTTTAGCAACCAGGTCTTTCCGGCTTTGGGCGGGGAAACAATCATAGCTCTTTGACCTTTACCTATAGGGACTAGCAGATCGATCAGTCTAGTGGAAACAATATCTGCCTTGGTTTCCAATCTTAGCCACTCATCAGGAAATATCGGGGTCAATTTTTTAAATAAGGGTCTTTTTTTGGCACTAGCAGGATCCATACCATCCACTTTTTCTACTTTTAGTAGAGAGAGGTATCTTTCTCCTTCGTTAGGAGGTCTGGCAAAACCGGTCACGAAATCACCCATCCTTAAGCTGCAACGCCTAATCTGAGAGGGGCTGGTATAAACGTCTTTTGGTAATTCGTTGGAAACTTTTTCGTCCTGTCGAATAATCCCAAAATCGGGCATGATCTCTAAAATACCGCTTATGGGAATCATTTCCCCACTGTAATAGGAGGATCCGGCACTGGTATTGCTTTTTCTATGATTCCTATGATTAGGGTTACCCCTATGATTAACTTTTCTGTCAGAGGAAGGCCTGTTATACGCCTTCTTGGACCTACCATAAGTAGTTCCTTCTTTTGTATTTATTGGCATAATAATTTTTAATTAAGAGATATTAATTTGATAATCATTGGATAGAAAACTTTTCTAAAGTTGTTCTAAAGTCGGGAGACAGCCACTGCCCCCTGCTGCCTCCCGGCTCTAAAACCTGACAAAAGTCAGATCTTTAAAAACTCGCCCTTCACTACAAGTCTCTTATTGTAACCGGAACCCGACAGCCAAACTCCCCCACACGTAATCAGGGTTAGAGTGGATTTACCCTCTTCATCATCTAAAATGTCAAGTCTGGTGGGATCTTCAATATCAAGGTAAAACAATTCTAGCACTTTGTAGATAAAGATTCTACCATATCTATCAACGATTTCAATAGTATCGCCTTCCTTGACGTTTCGTAGATGATAAAATGCCCCAGGTGAGCCGTAATTAGTATCATAGTGTCCATTTATGATCATATTTCTGGATTCTCCCGGCATCCCGCCATCCACATACCAACCCCCGGCAAGCCAATTTTCAGGAGTTTCCATGGTTCCTTCGCTATCAACACCCACTGACTCCAGGTTAATATTAATATTTACCGAACTAATAACCAGCCGGGATGCACGCGTATAGATAGGTTCTAAATTCCTAGCAAAAACAGAAGGTTCCTCTTGCTCCTCTAAGTCAGTTTTTTCAGTGCTATTTTCTTTTAGTATTGTGTTTAGGGATATGTCTCTTTGTACAAGTAGGATGGAGGCAATAATAGCAAAAATAGGAACAAGAAAGGCAACGATCAAACCGAGTTTTTTATTCTTTTTCTTTTCTTGAGGATTGTTTTCCATTTTATAGTCAATAATTAGGTTAGCTACAGAATAGTCGCGTAGGGGGTTGCCCGAACCCAACTATTCTATAACTAACCCAAATAGTACCTAAAGCCCGTTAGCTACTAACGGGCCTTGGTGGTTATTTATCTTTATGAGATAAAGTTAATGCTCTTTTTTATCAAGATTCCTGCTAAGATCATACCAGCTCCTAACAAAGCTACTATTTCGTTTGAGCCTGTGTCGGGAAGCTCTTTGATATCTTCGTCACCGTAACAAACGGTAGCAGTGTCAGAGCCTTCAAACTCATCGTCCCAAGTAAGTTCAACCTTATTCACTACACACTTCTCAAAATCTTTATCCCTATCGTACTCATCCTTTTCAACCTTGGCCTTGATTTTAAAGGTCTTAGATTCGCCGGGTTCAAAGTCATCCCAATATTCAGTCAATCCGGAACCTCCAACTCTGTACATCTCATCAGGCAAAAAGTCTTCGATCTTCATGTCATCAAAGTCATCAGCCTCCTCATCACTTTTGTTCTTAACCTTTATCCTAAACTCAACTACATCATCTTCGGCCACGTCCATTACTTTGTCTTCCCAGCTATCATCTTCGTCCTCAACCCTTACCTTTTTATCTATTTCGAACCTTTTGTTAATTAAACAGGTCTCACCACCACCATAAGTTGATTCACATTCGGCGCTAACATAGCCAATATTAACAACTAGCAATAAAGTACCTACAAGGATTCCTAATATTAAATTTTTAGGCATATTTTTAGTCATCTTTAGTTTTAGGCAGGGAAATTAAATAACTTCGAAGATTATACCCTGTAGTCATCAGTTTGTCAAGACTATAGGGCAAGTGCTCGGGCAGAGCTTTTTCCTCGTTAAGACAACAAATTCCTCAATTGACAATTTTTCCAAGAAACTTATTGACTTAGGTGAAGAGGGAACTTGAGGGCACGTGAGTGCAAACAAGTTCCCTTTCGGGCAGGTGGTTTTGCCTAAGTTTTGACAACCCGGTTATTCCTCGACGAGGTAGGCCTCCAGATCGACGATCCAGACGGATGCCTCAAGACGGTTTGTCTCGTAATCGGCAGGTCCGGTAACAACTAGGCTTTGATCTGCTTCCACACCTTCTGGTATTCTGAAGGTGATGTTCTTGGTCTCCCAAGAAGTAAGCAGATAACCACACCAGTCGTCCTCGACGTTGATTTGTCCGTCGTTATTGGCGTCGAGCCTTGTCCAGTCGGACTCCTCAGTACCAAAAGCTAAATCCGTAGCTGCAGGGCAGCCATCCTCGGAATAGCCCGGGTACCAGAGAGTCACAGGTTCGTAGTTGGAGTGTATGGATGCCGGACCAATTGTTTTTGGCGGCTTGTTGAGGACCACTCCCTCAGGGATATGGAGTTCAACGCTCGTCTCAGTAAAATTGAAAAGCCTCCAACCACATCCATCTTCAGAACTGCTGATGACATCATTGAAAATGGTGTCAACACGACGCCAGATGGCGTTCATATTTCCAAGCAGCTCTTGAACATCCGGGCACCGGTCATCGATGTATTCGCGTGTGATGACCTCAACCTTCGGATCCAGTGCCTCGGTTTCCGCAGCTTCCTCAACGGAATAATCCGCACCAGAGTTTTCAGCTGCCACAGACTCAACACTTCCCACAAACTTTCCATCTACTTTCTCATCAGCTGTCTGAGCTTGCGCACCTTGGCAGGCCGCGAGCATGACAGCCAAAAGTAGTACAACAAAGGTCTTTTTCACTTGGGTTCTCCTTTCCTCTCATTGGGAGGTCTTAATTAGAACATAGGATAGATCGTCAAAACTCAGTCGCAAGTATACCCTATAACAACAAATTAGTCAATGCTATGGGCTTACATATTTTCTTCTGTTTTTCCGTGAACTCTCAACCTAATAAAAGTTCCTACAATGGCTACATTCCAAATGACGATCAAAAATATTATACCGGCATACTCAAGCATTTGAGGCCAGAAAAAGAGGATGATGTACTCCCCCCTCTGCAGTTGCGGTATTTTCCAGCCATTTGCCCAGTTATTAACCACAAAGTGATCTTCAATTTCTTCACCAAATAAAAATGGTAACGATTCAATAAACTCTCCCTCATCCTGCATTTTATACGCTCTCCACCCGGGGTCATAAGCTTGGTGTAGGATCAACTCCTTACCCGATACGCCGGTTCCTGAAAACTTATAAGCATAGTACTTTGTCTTTTCCGATGCAAAGAAATTTACATACTTGGTTTCTGGTAAATCTTCCAAAAGATCGTTTCTCACCAGCCTAATATTCTTTAAATAGTCAAAAGGCAGCAGGTATACTTCCAGTAAGTTCAGCTTGTTCTCTGATTCGACGGTCTCGTAAGAGGGGTTTTGAAATGAAAAGAAATACCCGTCATCATAGAAATACCCGGGATTTAGTATGAAATACTCCTCATCTCCCTTTAGATTTACCTCCACTTTTGACTGCTTCCTGGTACGATTACCAAAAATATAGAAAAAGAGTTCCTTGCCTCGCACGTTATTGCTGTCCACCTTCACCAAATATCCATTCCAGTGATCCAGCAAGCTGGACGAGTAGCCAAAACAGGCCATGCCTCGCTCACCCGACTCTATGGTTAGAGTAGAACCTCGCTTGAGTACTCCAAAATCACCTAGATCACGGCAATTATTAACCTCAACATAAGTAGGGTCAAACCCTTCTATGATCTCTTTCTTTATCTTCACTACCAATCTATTTTCTTCCAAACTAGTGTTCACCTCATATTGGTAATCAAAAATTTCCTTGCCTAAAAAGACTTTGGCTTCCAAAGGAACGGTGTTCTCATCCAAGTGATACTTATTAACATCAATACCCTCTAGAACCCCGGAAACAATAAAATAATCGCCTCCCTCAGAAATCTCCCAGGGTTGGTCAATAAGCTCTGTCTGCGTCATCAAATTGAGAAAAGGGTAGACATACGCAGGGTTCTCCGAAGTTTTATAATCGCCTAAGTCAATATACGCCTTATCCAGGTTAGTAATTCCTATGTGGGGGCTGACGGTTGGGAGTTTCTCAGCCACACTGATGAAATTATCTATGTTCTTTCCGTGATTGACCTTTAATATCTCTATACCCTCAAATTTCTTCACACTAACAACTTTGCTGCTCTCTTCAAGAATTCTGGCCAGCTGGTCATACTGCAGACCTTCCTCTACTGAGGCTACCGGCTTTAGACTATGATCCAAGATCAGATAGTCAATGTTGTACTTTTCCAAAACGTCTTCGAATAATCCGGTATTGATAGATTCTATAGCGTATTTAATTTCCCAAAAATAACTTTCACTGTGCAAACTCCAGACATCAAAAGTCCTAGAAACAATTGGCTGCTCTATTCCGTACCAGATAAAACCCGAGCCGTCATAGCTCCATTTGTGACTAAACCACCCCCAAAAGGTGTAATCAGGCAGTAAAGCGATCCGTTTATTCTTATCTTGCTCCTTAAAATACTCAATGGTTTCAAAATATGCGCCGGGAATCTTCACCCTCATAATATCGGCAACATAATTCCCCAAAAATGCGGGTAAGGAATAGACCACCATAAGCAGTACGGTTACTGAGGTAAAAATAATAATTTCCAGTTTTCTCTTTCCCTGAGAACTCTTCACTAGCAAGTTGTAGATTATTTCCAATCCGACTACAAAAAGGTATGAATAAACTAGGGAAAACGGTACGACAAACTTCGTAAATGGGGATCTAAAAACCTGATTGATAAAGGAGTGACTAAATATCAGGGAATTAAAATAAGACAAAGTGGCTGTATTGCTCAAGAGCATCAAACTCACTAAGATAAAAATACTTACTAAACCGTAATGGGATCTCTTCCGTCTAAATAATCCTAAAATGATAAAGGCAAAGGGTGTATAAGACAAGATCCTGACAAAGAAGTTCTTAAAATGGGCGTGCCAAGGCCCAAAAATAAGGTTATCGCTGGTGTCGTAAAGATCGTAGTAGAAACCTTCCAATCTGGCGAAGTTTTTCAACGTACCCTTTTCCAAGTTTTGGTTGCTAATAATATCAGTGGCCAGTTGATTTATTTTCGAAGCCCTGACAACAGATAATGAGGTACGCAAAAAGTAGAGTTGGGGAAGGATCCAAAAGAGATTTACAATAATGATCAACCCGTAGGCAGCCATAAACCTCTTTATAAGTTTCTTATTGCTGCTTTCTAGGAACACACCGAAGGACAAGAAACCCAAGCACATAAAATATACTAGAAATAGGGTTTGCAAGTAGGCTTGGGGCGTGGCTAAGATATTTACTACTACTAAAGCAAGGATATGCCTCGGCGTCAGTTTTTTAGCATAGACGAATTTCAAGAAGACATAGATCTCCCAAGGAAGGAGTCCAAAAAAAACTGAGAACGGCTCAAAAGGTAAACTGAATATCTGTACAGTGCCAAGGTTCAATATATAAAAGCAGGCACCAATAAAGGCTAGGACTTGCTTATCTTTTCTAAAACCCAAATACCTTAATAAGAAAAATAGACCGAGCCCACCCGCATAAAGCATAAAAAAGTGGAATGCGTACCTGATAATAGATTGTGGTAATACCAAGGAGACCATAAATAATAAGACGGCCCTAATAAGATCCGAAGCGTGCGCCATTCCGCTGGTTAAACCAAAGCTCTGATACTCCTGCCAGCTGGCATGGGTCGCTCTTTTAATAGCTAGAAGGGGGTTTAATTCCGTTTGCAAGCTATCCCAACCAATAAAATAGGTGCCAGGTTGGTAATTAGTAATAAAGAGAATAAGTACTAAAAGTAGTAACAATAAAGGAAAAACAGCAAATTTTAAGGCTTTTTTCAATTTCATTTACTAAAGTTTACCTTGTAAATATCTACATTTACATCAGTGTAAATATTTTCGAAAGGCGGCTTAGTCTTTTCCAGCGTGGATCTTTCTTCATCGAATAAATAGTATATGTTTATGTATCTATCAAGATCTACCTTCTCTTGGCCGGCAAATTTCACATAAGTGCCTGCCTGTACCTGTAAGTCTATAGGAGGATCAAACTCAGCAGAATAACCTCCCTCCATTTGTTTCCATTCCGGAGAAATGACATCTCCGCCAGGTAGTACTACCTGCAACTCTTTAAACTCTTCCGGAGTAATAAATATACCGTTTAAAATAAACCTCCCGCTTCTGGCAAAATACACCTGTGCCAGTGAATGAGGGTTGTGGCTAACTAGATGGAAATTGTTTTTGATTATACCCTGAGTATCCTTAGAGAGTATCAATGTTTCGGGAACTAGCCAGTACCACCAATCCCTGACATTTTTACAGCCGGGGTTAAAAAACTGCCCCACTACCTCATCTTTAAAAACTACCGCCACCTGCACATCCATCAGCTGCAACCTTTCTACTAACCTTTCCCTGTCATCTTCTTGATAAGTATACTTTGGTTTGTCCGTTCTTTCCGACAAGCAAATAAAGCGTGAGAAGAGTTCATCAGCGAGGACTACCTCTGAACGAGGGTTAGCGGCTGTATAGTGAAAATAACCGTCCAACACCTTTTTTTCATAATATACAGGCAAAGCACTTCTGTAAGTGTTGTACTTAGACAGTGGAACATTCAGCACCGCCTCACCCGGCAGTTTGCTTACCTTTGCCTTTAGAACATCCGAAGCTAAAGGATACGTCACCTGCAGATTAAAAAACAATCTTTCCACAATGATAATAGTCAAAAACAAGGAGGAGAGCACCGGATCTTTAGTCAGTTTTTTATGAATAACCACCAAAACGGCTATAAATAATGAGAATAAAACAGTGATCCTGCCCCCTTCGGGATAAAAGGGGATCCTCAACCATCCGAAGCTTAAAAAAAGGTAGAGAGCAAAAAACAAAAGACTAAAGAGCTTAAGCTTTTTATCTTTCATGGTAACTAAGAGATAAACGAAAAGGCTTAGCTCTAGGGTACCCACAGTGATAACACGTTCGATTGACTTTCCGGAGGGATTTATGAAAGCCCAAAGTTCTCCTAAGTACTTGTTGGGCATGATCAGATCCAAGAAGTGGGGTTTAAAAAACTTTTCTACAGCTTCTACATAAACAATGTTCCCAGTAAGTATAGACCCTACATACCCTCCAAAGACAAAGATAAATATCAGAGTAAAATAAAGTAACGATATGAAAAGCTTCTTATAATGATCCTTTAGAAATAAAATGTAGTTATCTAAATCACCTCTTCTAAAAAAATACAAAAGTAAAAACGGTAAAACAAAGACCAAAAGAATAATGTACTGCAAAGAACCAAAGGCCACCAGCAAGACTCCCAAGGCAATTAAATTTATATCTTTTTGTTCGATTTCGGAAGTATTTTGAGTTATTTTCTTATTCAATATCAGAATATATACTAACAGTAAAGGAAACCCAGCCACAAAGGAAAGATTCAAATGACCATTTAATCTGGCAAAAACAAAGGGTGAAGCAGCAAATATTAATGCGGAGATCATCGATTTTACCTTTAAATTCTCCTTAGCTGCAAAGATCAAGGCCAGCTTTTTAAAGGCGTGATATGAAACAAATATATTTACAAAGAGTATGAGCACAATAGTTAAGTTATAAGCCAGCACAGGGTTGGCGACTATACTAAATAAGGCTCCGCTTATGATGGCGAAAACACCATCAAATCCATACCTAAAATCAAATCCCCCGGGATACCTCAATATATTTGTCTCAGAAAACGGGTGCTTCAGATCAAGGATGTTGTTTTTAGCGATATTCATAAACCCAAAGTATTCATAGTTATCTCCTCCGTCGCCTATGAAGTCAACATTGGTGTTTATAAAAAACACATTACTAAATAATAAAGCTAAAAGTAAAATCAATAAAAAAATTTTCATTCACCTACTCCTCCAAAACCTGCCGGTACATCTTGCCAACACTATCCCAGCTTCTAACTTGGCGCATTCTCACAGAAAAGTCTCTTAATTTATCAATATTATGCATAGCCCATAAAATCTTGCTTCTGATAGGTCTATCTAAGGCAAAACATATCTCTTCTACGGAAATATCGCTTTCATCTAAAGCTTGCTTCATGTCGTGAGAGTCAAAATAACTTCTTAATGGCTCAGAGAGTAAAACTCCATTTCCCCAGGAAAACGCATGAGATAAAGGGCCTGAAGAAGAAACAAACACCGTATAGGGTAAAATAACCAGATCAACGGCTGAGAAATATAGAGGCATCTCTTCTTCTGGAATAAAACCTGTGGCTAGGGCATCCTTCTCCTTGGCAAGCCCAATTATAGAGTCTACGTATTTTTTGTAGGAAGATTTGCGCATATGGTTAGGATTGCCACCACCTCCGATGATCAGCTTTATACCTTCCATGTCTTCCCAGATCTCCAGCAGCTTATCAACACCCTTGTATGGCGACAAAAAACCAAAGTAAAAAGCGTATTTTGCTTCCCTGTCCAAGCCTAACTTTTCCCTGGAAGCCTCCTTATCCAAAACTTTTTCTTGAATTACAGCATGGGGAATTACCACAACTTTCTTACCGGCACCTATTCTGTATTTCAGTTCTTCTTCGAAAACAACCACTTTGTAAGAAATAAAGACTAAATATGCGTAAAATGCCCTTCGAAAAGCACTAAAAACATATGCCTTTACTTTATTTTTTTCAAACTTGGAAATATCGTCGCCTACTACCTGATGCAAAACTAAAAAGATCTTCTTACCACCAATTTTAAGCAGTAACATCAAAGGCAGCATGATGATGGCATTAAGAAAACCGCCCAGCATGAACATTTCAAAAGGAAATAATATCTTCTTTTCAGGCGCTCTAAATGCTTTTGTGAACAGGGCTATCTGACTCAAAATATTGCCCCTCTTCCAAAACCTCTCCACTTGGATTTTATTCTCCAGGTAGCTTTCTTTACCCTCATGCACCTCTGCAAAAACCCTTATTTTAGCCTCAAGACTGCTTTTGGCAAGAGCCAGTAAAGTAGCTTTTGTATAATTTCCAACACCCACGGTTTTCTTGCCGTGTAAAGCTGCTTTTTCCGGATAGCTGGAAATTACTAAAAGGTTCATATACTTATTTTAGCTGGAAAAGGAAGCCCCGCCTAGGCGGGGCTTCGAACTAGTACTCTTAACTTCCAAGTATTCCAAATCTAACGGCAAACCTTCTCACATAACCGAGGTTATATCTTCCGGTTAAGCTGTATAACCTTATTCTAAATAGCTCTATTAAAGAAGTAAGTACAGCGCTGGAAAGCTTAACTCTACTATTTCTGTCGTCAGACCAAAGAACGGCTTTTTCGTTAATGTTATAACCTAATTCTTTAGCTAAATACAACACTTCCGAATCATAACCCCACCCGTCTATCATCCCTCTGTTAAATATTTCTGTCTTAGCTCCTCTGGAAAAAGCTTTAAACCCACAAGTAAAATCGGTCACCCAAGTATTTAACATGGCTTGAGATAAGAAAGTGTACACCCTGCCCAGAGACTCCCTGAACTTGGATTGATGCTTTATCACGGTAGACTCACCGTTTTTTCTGGTACCAATAATAACATCTTCATTGGCTTTCATGTAAGGAACAAATTTCTCCAGTTCGCTTAAAGGGGTGGCCATATCCACGTCAAAAAATAAGGTGTAGTCACTGTCTGAATAAGACATGCCCTGCTTAATAGCGTGGCCTTTGCCTCTATTTCTAGCATAGGAGACAATTTCTACTTCCGCGCCGGCGTCTTTTTCGATAAAAGGACTGAATTTATACAATAACTCAAAGGTGGCATCGGTACTGCCGTCATTGACAAAAATTACTTTCTCTAATTTTAGGGTTTGAGGAATTACCGCATTTCTAAGTGCGGCCACGGCTTTTATAAGCCTTTTCTCTTCGTTATATACAGGTATCACAAAACTAATTGTTTTAGTCATATCTCTTTTCCTTTTTTAAATACTCTAAGTAAGAACACAAGCACTAACTTATTGGGCAGGGCTTATATCCTTAAGGTAGAGCCGTACTCAGGGGTAGATTAGATAGCTGGTGGGTGGTGAGCCTCCCTGCTATTATCTATTGTTCCCCTGAGTACGACTGTTTTTCGACTAGCCGCTTATTGGGCGGGTGGGTCGAAGGACATCAGATCCTGAGTTTCCTCAGATTCCGAAAACCTGCGTAGGTGTGGTGGTGTTGCTTACTCCTCGACGGTCAAACGATAGTCCTCGATAAACGAGGTCACGTCTTCCGCAGACATGACAACATCGTTGAGAGTGTCAGTGTCCGTGTCAAAGAGGTATGCCGCGGTCAGATCCACTGCTGTGCCGTCAAATTCGACAAACACGGGATCGCTGGCGACATCGTCCGTGGTACCAAGACAGTACCAGCCCTCAGGGCAGGTAACGCTTTGTACTTCGAGATCGGTCCGGAAATACCAGACACCTTCGCGTTCACCCATGGGGGTGAGATCTGCTCCGGTTACCCGTAGCAGCATATGGAAAGTTTCCACACGCGTTGGCTCGCTGATATAGATCTCCGGCACCGGCATGCAGTTGTCGGCGAAGTAGCCATATGCCATCGGCACACGCTCCAACATGGTATCGTGAGCAACTGCATTGTAGTACGGCAGGCAGAGATTGCCATTGGCGTCGACTTCACCTGCCAGGAAACCCGCGATCCGCACTGTAGTATCACCCGTCAGGGTATCGTGCTCGTCAAGTGTACTGCCGTCTCCGGCAAAGTAGACTATGCGGCCGTTACCGGCATCAACGTGTGCATGGTACAGCAGGTTTTCGATGAGAGGCATACCGCTTAGAGCGATACCATCTGCGTTAAACGCATAGGCTACGCCTGCTTCATCCGCGATCTCACTCACTGTGATTCCCAAAGCAGCTGAAACTGCCGCCTCACGGTTCTCAGGAGTGTCTGCCATCCAGGCGTCCGGATCCCCAACGAAAGTGGGGAAGCCAAAGGGATTTGACAGATCGAGCTTTCCTTCTTGAAGATTGAAGCTGTTGCCGGTCATCCCAGCGGAGCTGCTTTCCTGCACAGGTGCAGACTCTTCCGCTGCGGGTTCTTCTGCTTCCTTGATCGAGGGTGCAGATTGCACTACCTCAGGTAGCGACGCGGCACTTGAATTCGAAACCGTTGTACTGCTAATCAAGAGCGCCGCAACAATGCCCAGCACAGTTGAAGCAACTGCTACAAGGCTCACTGCCGCGATGATGATCACTGCGATCCTTCCCAACATATTTCCCCAAATCCTACTCAAGAGATTCCTCATCTTTACACCTTCCTTTTTTCGATTCGATTTATTGAAAAAGCAAACCACCACCCACCACTTTTTAGTCACAAGAATCTTGTCACCAAAAAGCGATGGACGGTTAAAGGAAGACCACACCTAATTTATAAATGTACAAGTCAGTTAATCATAACTGCTCATGCGTATGCAGGAAACATTTCGTGCACACCCGTCAGCAGTTTAAATTGGATCAAGTGAAATTTTTGAATTAATCGCGCAAATATTACTACAGGATTATTGTTTTGTCAATAGGCTATAGGACAAAAATAAAGCCAGCAAGTGAACGGGTTCATGGGTTGACTCCCCAATTCACTGCTGGCTAAAATCCGTAGGACTACGGATAGCTCTGAAGACCAAATTGCGCGAAGAAATAGATAATCGAGCAGGCCATACAAACGAGCGCTGGTAAACCAATGAAAACAACAAGCAGAGTAATAGCAACAGTCCATCCGCTGTTACCGCTCTTGATTTCCGGTGCTGCGCCTTCCTCAGTGCTGCTCTGATCATCATCTGGTTCTTCCTGAGCAGCGGTGACTTGCGCTTCCGCCTGTTTTGCAGGTTTCTTCTGTGAATCAGAACGAAAGTTTTGCCACCAGCGCGCGAGTTTACCCGGTGATTTCTCCTTGCTCTTCTTCTCGTTCTCGCGAGGATCCCTCGGCCATTCGTCCTTTTTTGACATGTACCAAATGTGCAGTGACATTTGTTCCCGCCTATATTGCGCGAGAACTTGTCTCAGCATATTCGTACCCGAAATTCCAAAAACCTTGATGGTTTCGGCTCTTTGCTCAGGTGTCAATTCACCCCACCAACTCCTCAACTCTTCATCTGTGTACATTGGAAATAATCTCCTTTCGATTGCGGTTAGATTCGTCAATTATACCGCTAAATCTCTTTTTAGTCAACACTATAGGTTCTTGGTATATGCTCTTGACATTCATTACAACCGTCTTTGCACAATACCTTCCAGAATACTACCACAACAACATATCCGTGATATCACACTAATATTCATCGCTGGTATTTTAAAAAAATGAGTAGTAATCTGGAAAATACCTGCTTCTCCTGTCCAGAAGCATGAAATTATTCCGCTTCGTGCGGAAACATTTCGAAAAAAAATCGCTCTGTGGTCGTCGCGTTTATGTCGCTTCATGTGGGGCGGTTTTTATTTGTGGGCGAAGCGAGCAAAGAGACTACGGACTTTAGACCGTAAGCTCATTTGTCTTATTTTTTTTCACAAAAGATTATTTTTCCCGCTTGAGACTGAATGACCCGTAGGACTTTTGCCTTTACTTCCTTACCTACTTCATCCCTGGCACCCTCCACTACTATCATAGTCCCGTCGGGCATATAACCCACTCCTTGTTTCTTTTCTTTTCCTTCATGAGTTATCTCTACATTAAAAAACTCCCCTGGTAATACATTGACCTTTACCGCTTCTACCAATTCGTTAACATTAAGTACACTCACACCGGATGCTCTGGCTAATTTATTAAGGTTAAAATCCTGTGTCAGCAGCTTGATCTTTTTCCTCTTAGCAAAATCCAATAGTTTTTTATCCACTCCCTCTTCCTTTGATTTTAAAGAAGGGGAAATAACCTTGGTTTTTCCTTTTAGTTTCTTCACTATATCCAAACCTCTTCTACCTCTTTCTCTTTTTAATTTATCTGAGCTGTCAGAGATCAGGTGTAGTTCGTTAAGCACTGCTCCGGAAATAACCAGAGTTTTGTCAAAAAAGCCTGTCTTTACTATTTCCAATAACCTTCCGTCTACCAAGACAGAGGTATCCACTAAAACGCTGTCTTTCAGTTGTTCCTTTAATATTTTCCTCTCCTCATCTGATTTTTGTTTCTGCTTGTCTCTCTTCCTATCGTTAATTCTGCGAGTCTGCTGTTCCCAGAAATTGCTTACTATATCTGAGACGGTATTAATGATCAAAGTTTCAACCCACGACTTTAGCTGTATAAATAACCTGGGGATGATATAAAAACCTATCAGTGCCGAGGTAATAGAAATTAGGGTTTCAGCCAAAAAGCTAATTCCATAGAGAGGATTTTCCTTGAAAAAGGAGCTGTAGGAAAAATTAAAACCGGCAATAAACAGCATCGCTCCTATAATTGCCCTGGCGAATAAACTCATACCAGCAACTTTGGGTCTTTCTTGGTTCTCGTTTGCTAAAGACAGCCTAATTTTCTTTTTCTTTCTACCCATTACTACAAGTTTAGCAACAAAATTAAAAAGGATAAAATTGACTCTTGAGGAAATCTTATAGGGCTTTTTTTAAAGCCTGATTGATACTTGATATTTCACCGGGGGTAATTATATTTTCATATCCCAACTTTAAGGCTTCTTTTTTTCGAGCTCCCTGATAGGGAACTTTTCTCACACCTCCGGCTAGATCACACTCACCAAAAGCCGCCGTTCCGGGTTTTAATGATCTATCTTTAATTGAAGAGGCAATAGCTAGACATACAGCCAGATCACAGGAATATTCGGACACTTTATACCCGCCGGAAACACTTAAATAGACATCATGATTAGAAAGGTCCAAACCGCACCTTTTCTCCAAAGTAGCTATAAGAATGTGCATTCTGTTGATACTGTACCCACTGGAAGTTCTTTTAGGATAACCAAAAGAGGTTCTCACCGTTAGCGCTTGTATCTCAAAAAGCATAGGACGAAAGCCTTCCATGACCACTGTCACGCAAGTCCCGGAAGGGTTTTTCTTTCTCGAACTCAAAAATAGCTTAGAGGGGTTTGCAACTTCGATCATACCCTCTTCTTTCATTTCGAAGATGCCTACTTCAGAAACCGGCCCGAACCTATTTTTAGTTGTCTTAAGAACCCTAAACAAATGATTAGCGTCCCCTTCCAAATACAAAACAGTGTCTACCATATGCTCCAACACTTTGGGACCAGCCACCGTTCCTTCCTTAGTCACGTGCCCCACTAAAATGGCGGGAACTCCCATACTTTTGGCTACATCTAATATCTTTGCCGTGCTGCCTCTTACCTGTCCCACAGAGCCTGCCATGCCGGTTAGATCGGCGGAGAATAAGGTCTGAACAGAGTCAACAATGACTAGCCCCAGCTCTTTCTTCCCTCTATATTCATTGATGGAAGCTACAATGGTGTCCACATCTGTTTCTGGCAACAAATAGAGATTGTCTGCATTATAACCCAGCCTATCTGTCCTAATTTTTACCTGCGAAACAGATTCTTCTCCACAAATGTATAAAACTTTTTCTTCCGGGAGCTCCTTGGCGATCTGTGTAAGTAAGGTGCTTTTTCCTATACCCGGAGTGCCTGCTAATAGAACTACCTGCCCCGGAACAAAACCCCCGCCTAAGACTCTATCGAATTCTTTAATATTGGAAGAGACCCTTTTTGTCTCCGATTTTTTGACCTTGGCAAGATGAATTGGCTTAGGAGCCTGCAAAGAACTCTTGGCATGGAACTTACTTTTTGGCTCTATTAAAGTCTCTACCAGAGTATTCCATTCGCTGCAATTTGAACACTGGCCTGCCCACCTCATTGTTTCGAAACCACAAGACTGGCAAATGTAAATAGATTTAGCTTTGGCCATAGATAGATAGTGTCTCTACACAAATTACTTAATTTTTATAGTGTCTTTTTCGGTAACAGCTTCAAATTTTAGTGGTCTTTCTTCTTTTTCCAACAGCACCTGTGCTACTTTATCCAGTAATTCTTTCTCTATGGTTCTTCTTAACGCACGTGCACCGTATTCTCTTGAATACCCCTTATCAATGAGCCACTTTTTCACCGCTAAGCTAACTTTTAAAGATACCTCCTGGGAAGAGAGGGTTTCTGTGACTTCCCTAAGGAGCAGGTTGACAATGCTCATGAGACCTTTCTTGGTCAATCTGTTAAAAACCACGATCTCATCGAACCTGTTCAGCAACTCAGGTTTAAGTATTTTTTTGAGGTTTTTTTTCAACCTTTTCTCTAAATTCTTATCCGGCATGTCCTTCTCCTCAAAGCCTATACCCTTATTATGAAGTAATTCTGTACCCATATTACTGGTCAAAATTACTACCGCTCTCGAAAAATCAAAAGTGTTACCTCTGGCATCGGATAGTTCTCCTTCCTCCATGATCTGCAAAAGTATGTTGAGGACATCCGGATGGGCTTTTTCGATCTCATCAAACAAAACCACGCTGGCAGGATGATTATCAATCTTGGAAGTAAGTTCTCCACCCTCACCATATCCAACGTACCCGGGAGGTGCACCTACTAATCTAGCAACCGTATGCTTTTCTGAAAAGTCACTCATATCTAGCCTAACAAGACCTGACCAACCATCTTTAGAAAATGCCACTTTAGCCAATATTTTTGCCAATTCGGTTTTACCTACTCCTGTAGGACCTAAAAACAAAAAATTACCCATAGGACGCTTTTTCGCTCGAAGTCCCATTTTTGCTCTCACTAAAGCCCTGGTCACAAGGTCGACAGCCTCGTCTTGACCAATTATCTCCTTTTTAACTTTGCCTGCTATCCTCCCAAACTTAGTTAGATCCTTATAATTTCTGCTTTCAGGTTCGTAGGTATCTATTAATTTTAGAACGTCATCAATATCCTTCTTGGACAGAGTTAGTTTTCTTTTGCCGGTAAAAATACGTTTTTCCTTCTGATCTAGAACACTCTCCATTTTAGTTATTTTCCGCTTAATTTTTAAAGCCTTATTATACTCACCGGTATCCAAGGCTTCCTCCATATCAACAGCCAGATCAAAGCTCTTATCAACCATACTTTTATAACTTTCGGGAATACGGCTTCTTTTGGCAACGATGTGCGCACATGAGTAATCAAGCAGATCTAGAGCTTTTTGCGGAAACTTAGCTTCCTTTATCTCCTTTTGAGCTTTCTTATATACATAATCAAGCGCCTCTTCAGAAATAACTACCTGATGAAAATCCTCCATCCTTTTGGTATTTGCCTTAAGAATTTCTTTAGTGATTTCTTCCTCCGGCTCATCTAGTTCGATAACGGTGAAGTTATCTATAATATGCTCGTTTTCCGAGACTATCTTTTCGTGCACACTGGGTGTTAAATAAGTAATTACACTAATACCGGCGTCCTCAAGATGACCTTTTAAAATAGAATAAAAAATAGGAATGGTTAAACCCGCAGGTGTGGCAAAAAAGACATCCTGAAAATTATTTAAAACTAAAACCACTCTTTTAAAGGTTTTCAATTCGTCTATAAGACTATTGATACCAAAGTCCAAACCCCCTCTATTGGAAATACTGGTCATAAAAGAAAGCAAGTTAAGGCTGCGCAGAGTGTAACCTACTAAGGCCGGGGGAATATCTAGTGAATTAATATTCCTAGCCAGCAAACTCACTAAAGTACTTTTACCCACACCCTCCTCACCAACAATCAAGGCGTTCGATTTTTCTTTTAGCAACAGAGTGGAGGCTAGCTTCTCATACTCTTTTCGATAAACGAGAGGATGGTGATAGCTCCTTAAAGCTTTGTAATTTAGATCATCCCCAAAAGAATCCAGCAAAGGTGTGTTGGTTTTACTTTCTGCTTTTTGCTTGACGGTATGTGGAAAAACTCCTAACTTAATGAGTTCTATCTTGGCCCGATCCATGTGTCGGGATTGATGCATTTTAAGCAGTGCTAGGTAAAAGTGTTCTGTACCTACGTAAGTATGTTCGAGCCTAATAGCTTGGAAATAGGCTTCTTTTACTAAAGCATCCAGATTTACTCCCTTGGTTTTTCTTATAGTTACCGGAGGAACCGCTTCTACCAAGTGCTTACCCAAACCCTCTGTCTCGGATACTAGCTTGATCACTTTTTTAGCAGTGAGGTTTTCTATGTCTGAAGCTTTCAGGATAACATCCTTAGCTTTTTCGGTTAATCTTTCAAGAGTCATTAATTTGCCTTACACTCAAGGCTAACTTTTGCTTTGCCCCGTCAACTTGCGTGACTATTGCAGTAACCTTTTGCTTCTCTTCCAGCGGCCCGTCAGTTTCGGAAACATGAATTAATCCGTCGAGTCCCTTCTCCAGGTTAACGAAAGCACCAAAGGGCACTATCTTACTCACTTTTCCGGTAACCTTAGTGCCTACCGGATACTTATCTTCAACTGTCTCCCAAGGATTATCAGATAGTTGTTTAACACTAAGAGCCAGTTTTTTAGAATCTTCATCGATACCTAATACTTTCACCTGAATGGGAGAACCAACCTGATAATAATCCCCGGGGTGGTTCACTTTCTCCCAAGCAATTTCACTAATGTGCACCAAACCTTCGATACCATCCAAGTCAACAAAAACACCAAAGTTCATTATTCCTGTAGCTACGCCCTCTAAAACACTCCCCACTTTTATCTTCTCTAGCTTTTTCTCCCTGGCTTCAGGGCTGTAGTCTCCTAAAGCATCTTTCTCGGATAAAACAAGTCTGTTTTTGCCTCTATGAACTTCGATAACTTTTACCTTAAGAGTCTTGCCGGAAAGCACTCCTAATACTTCTTTAAGCTCAGCGTCACTACCTGTAGCATACTTGCCAATGTCTTCGGTGAAGTGAACTCTATCTAGATGAGATAATGGTACAAATCCTCTTAATCCTATACAATCAACTAAAAGTCCTCCTTTGTTGTACTCCAAAACAGTGCATTCTAGGATCGAGCTGTCTTCATAGGCATCCTCCACAATTTGCCATTTCCTATCTTTTTCTGCCCTCTTTAAGGACAAAACAATATAACCCTGCTCGTTTTCCGCCTGCATGACCATGGCTAATATACCATCGCCGGGTTTGAGATTTTTATGAGTATTATCAGTATCAACCAGTTCGGCGCCGGAAATAATTCCTTCTGATTTGGCACCAACATCCATGAGTATTTCGCCTGGAGATACACTGACTACAATTCCCTCTACTAGGTCGCCTTGGCTGTATTCCTTAAGATCAATATCTTTATCTTTGAGGAACGTCTCCATTTTAGAATCGGGTTTATGTACTCTTTTTGCTTTTGACATACTATATGAGCGGGGTAGTAACGTGATTGTTATTTACCGTTTGTTACCGTGCGACACTTTTCTTAACTTGATACTTGGCTTTTCCAGCCGGTGCTGTAAGAAAGTGACAAACTAACAGCTAAAAGTTAACGAAGGGATTATAGCGAAGTGGTGGTGATAATACAAGTATGGTTGAAACCAGAGTCCCGGCGGCGACCTATCTTCCCGGTTAAAACCAGTATTTTCGGCGCTGGTAGGTTTTACTTCTCTGTTCGGAATGGGAAGAGGTAGGACCCTACCGCCATCACCACCGAGACTCTGCCTTCAAACTTTTTGTATTCTCAAAAAAAGCTGACTGAAAATTGAATAGAAAGTCCTTTTCATTGAAATCGTTGATTCGTAAAAAAGAATTGCAAACATTAGTACTGCTCGGCTCAATGCATTACTACACTTACACCTGCAGCCTATCAACCTGGTAGTCTCCCAGGAGTTGCCTTCCCCCGAAGGGGAAATTGGTTCTAATCTTGGATTGGGCTTCGTGCTTAGATGCTTTCAGCGCTTATCCCGTCCGAACGTAGCTACCCAGCGATGCCGCTGGCGCGACAACTGGTACACTAGTGGTTCGTCCATTCCGGTCCTCTCGTACTAGGAACAGCATTCCTCAAAACCAAAACGCTCGTTGTGGAAAGAGACCAAACTGTCTTACGACGTTCTGAACCCATCTAACGCGCCTCTTTAACGGGAGAACAGCCCGACCCTTGGG
>CAZEBU010000010.1:0-24827 GCA_964510435.1 uncultured Candidatus Saccharibacteria bacterium
TATGTTTCTAGCCCTTTTGTACTTAGAAAAAGATGATGTACTTGCCGGAGCGTTTTACGGATTGTCCATCGTCATGAAAACATTTCCTTATATTCTATTTCCGGTCTTTCTCTTAAAAGCTGGGGACAAAAAGAAACTTATTTTATCAATGGGTCTTGTCGGTCTGTTTTTTAGCCTTCCTTTTATGACCAGCTGGCAAAACCTGCTGACTTACATACAAGGTACATTATTAGTCCACGGTGAGCGGTTTGTACAGGGAAGGCCCTTTTTATACTACATTAGCTATTTTTATAATATTGAATTCTTTCAGATTGTTCCCTTTAAGGTTTATTCTTTATTAGCGGGTTTTTCCGGATGGGTCTTGGTAGTGATTTTATATTTTTCGAAAAAGGTAAAGGACAAATTTATACTAGCCTTAATACCGTTTCTCACTTTTTATTTATTCACTCCCGTTTTTAACCGCACTTACTTTTTATGGTTCCTACCTATATTCCTAGTGGCTGTTTATAAAATATTCGAAAAAAAATACCGCTGGGCTTTCTATTTGACTTTAATATTATTTTTCTCTTTTGCCGGATGGTATCTACTACAGTGGAAGGACGGATTTCACATATGGCATCCCTAACATATGATAAAATAAGCCCAACTCAAACTACAAATACAAAAGGAGAGGAAAATGAGCGAAGCGCAGGTACTTTTTCAAGTGAGGTTGTGGACATCTGCTGGAAGTAGATTGGTATCTGTGTGCCACGACCCAGCTCAAGGCACTGCCGACGAAGATCAGTATTTCGCAATTTCTGCTGATAGTGCTAACTCGTTCAATATCATCGATCTTGCTGAATTTCAGGTGATTGCTGAGGAAAGATATCCCTCACTACACAACAAGGTTCTACGAGCCTTCAGAGAAGATATTGAGAGAGATATTGAACGGATTTCGGAGGTCGCCAGGAGAAGTGACCCAACCACATATCCAACCAAAGCCGGTCGCTTTGTCACTAAACTGCTGGCTGCCAGTCTAGTTCTGCTAAGTGATGGTGATTAGCCACAAAAGCCATGGGTAGCAAACCCGCCCCTCATGGCTTTTTCTTTTTCATAGCACTTTTTATGACCCATAATACTTGACATTTTTCCACTTCTCATATACTATCGACTATGAAATCTTACACGTTTCATAACTTGATCCATAAAAAACAAATTAATACCTTGAGCGTATGTAAAATACAAGCTTGCAGGAAATTGTATTATCAACATCCTTAGAACTGCAGTTTGGGCTGGTTTTTGTTCTGGGTATGATGTTTTTTGGAGTATATATGACTAGAAGTAGTAGATTTAAAGACAAAATAATAACCTCGAAAAAAGTTAAGGAGGACATTGTGAACAACCTTTTAAAAAACCTCGATGCTTTGCATTACTTGACAGTAAAAATTCTTAGAGATAAGGAAATAATAGGAGTTTACAACACTGAAACTTTAATTTTAAGCATGCAAACCGTGGTTAAAAATGAAAAACTAGAGGAGGCTTTTGATAACCTTAACGATAATTCCCTCAGCACGATCGTTTCTAATTACAATGACGATATGAAAGCAGTTCTTGTGGATATCTACAATATGGAAACCAATCTCTACGAAAACAAGAAAAGCTCCGAACAGCTGATATTAACTTATGACAGGCAGTTTAGTAAATTGAATGCTGATTTTGAGACGAATAACTCTGAGGGAATCTACGAATTAAAACAGAGGTTTAAAAAAGAAATGTCTGAATACAAAGGTAAGATCAACGAATTAGAAGAAACCAGCAAAGCCCGCAGGGAAGATTTTGCCTCTGATCTCAATAAACTCAACACTAAGAATGGACAGATACAAAGCATATTAGAAGACTATAAGAAAAAGAACGTGGAAACCAAAAAACTATATATCAAGCAACTCGTTTACGCCTAAATAAATTGGAAGATTATCAAAGAAATAATAAAGGTAACCATCATGGCCGAGTTTAGTCTTCGTACACCTTTTTTATTGTTAAGCCAATAAATTAGGGTATAAATAAGCATGGAGTATAAAAGATTTATGGAGATAATATATTCAATAGTGACCACACTTAGACTAGCAACAAACTCCAAAACCACATAAACCACAAAAACAAAGTAAGGTAGCGCCAAAAGTAGTTTGGGAGTTATTTTTTTCTCACCGGGAGAGAATAAATAATCAGAAATGGACGAATCAACAAAATGGGAAGATAGAATAAAAGGCACAAGAATTACTAAACCATTTGCGCATTCCTGAACCACCGTGGTGGGACAAGAAGCAGTTTCACTTATCATCCTGGTAGCGATTATTGAAAAAAAGGCCAACGAAAAAAGCCGTGATTCCTTCACAAAACTATAATATCACACAAAACTTTTGTAGAATAATACTGTGGTTATAGCCTCTTGGAATGTCAACGGACTAAGATCCATAAGAAAAAAGGGTTTTAAAAATTGGCTTGAAAAAACAGCTTATGATTTCTACTGTTTGCAGGAAACCCGAGTAAACGAAGACCAACTCTCGGAAGAACTCAAGAATCTATATGACTTTAAGCTCTACCTAAATCCGGCAGAAAGAAAAGGTTATTCAGGTACTGCCGTTTATACTAAAAAAAAGCCTCTTAAAATCATAACCAGTATGAATTTCCCAAAAGCTGATCATGAGGGTAGATTTTTACAACTAGACTACGTTGATTTCAGCCTAATAAACATTTATGTACCTAATGGGGGAAGGAAAAAAGAGTGGTTAGACTATAAATTTTCATTTTTCGAAAAACTTTTTCAGTACCTACAGCGTTTGAGTAACAAAAAAGTCATTATTACAGGGGATTTTAATATTGCCCATAAAGAAGTCGATCTCGCACGGCCTAGCGACAATAAAAACAGCACCATGTTCACTCCTAAGGAAAGACAGCAAATAGATCACCTACTTAACCTTGGCTACTTAGACACCTTTAGAGAAACTCATCTTGGCGGCGGCCACTATTCCTGGTGGCTTAATTTTCACAAGGCCAGAGAAAGAAATATAGGTTGGAGAATTGATTATCTTTTTATTTCAAAGAATCTCGGAAAAAAACTGTCGAGGGCTTTTATTCTAGATAAGGTAATGGGATCTGATCATTGCCCGGTAGGAATTGAAATTGATTTAGCTATATAATTATAATTATTGGTTAGTCGCGAAGCGACGCAACGAACGAAGTAAGTTATAATGACATTCGTGAAAAATATGACAAAATCTTTGCTGATTATACTTTCGCTTATACTTCTTTTAAGTCCTTTCAACTATTCACTCGCGCAGGAGGAACAGGAAGAGCAGGTCACAGTACCACCACAACCGGAGACTACCTACCAGGAGACGCTAAAAGGTACCATCACCGAAATTCTCGAGGAGGGTTCTGAAGAGCTTTATGGTACCACTTTCAGTTATCAGAGATACAATGTACTCATCACTGAGGGAACAAAGGCAAAGGAATCTGTGGAAATTCTCAATACAGTAACCGACCAAAATGAAGGTCAATCTTTTGAGGTAGGGGACTCCATCTATATTTTCTATACTAGTGATGCCACGGGAGGGGAAAACTTTTATATCACCGACTATGTCCGCACTAACTTTATTCTTATTTACCTAGCCGTATTTTTATTCTTCCTCCTACTTATCATCAAGCTCAGGGGTATAAATCTGATCGTAAGCTGGATGTTCTCTATGGCGGTCATCCTTAAGTTCATCTTGCCTAAGATATTAGAACAGGAAAACTCTGCGCTCATTATAGTTACAGGGGCATTGATGATAGCACCGGTAATTTACTATCTGGCACATGGTTTTAGCCGAAAAACTACCATAGGTCTATTTAGCTCTTTGTTATCACTTTTTATCACTATTATCTTCACTTACACTTTTTTCACTTTAGCTAACATTAGCGGCCTGGCTACTGAAGAGGCGTTGTTTTTTCAAGTCGCTCGCAGCGGAGTCATTAACACCAAGGGATTGATCATTGCCGGTATCATTATAGGCTCGCTAGGAATTATCAGCCAGTTAACATTCCTGCAAATCGAGGCGGTGGAAAAACTAAAAGAGAAAAAGAAAAAACTTAATAACACGGAGTTATTTCATCAAGCTCTGGAAAATAACCGCAGTAGTATTGTCACCACCGTCAATTCCTTGTTATTCTTATATTTAGGGGCAACACTACCATTTCTAGTCGTGTTTGTTAACAATCCGTTGACCCACGCGGAAGTAATTAACTCTGAAATGATTGCCGTGGAGATCATCAGAGTGACCGCTATCGGCCTAGGATTGTTGATGGCTGTGCCTATATCAACACTTCTGGCTATTTTTTACCCAAAAGGGGAGAGAAGAAAGGGATTTTTAGACAAAGTTAAACAAAAACTAAAAATATCTTGAAATATTACATTGCCTATAAATATTCTAATAATAAAAACAAGGAAGAGTTAAAAACCAAACTTGAGAATATTTCAAAACTTATTAATTCCTGGGGAGATGAAACCTTCATTCTTGGCAGGGATATCAAAAAATGGAAGCATGTTCATCTGGGTTCATTTAAACTGATCCCAGTGATTATTAAAAATATGTCTGCCTGTGACCGGTTGCTGGCCTACATTGATAGCCCATCTTTGAGCAAGGGACTTTTTTTTGAAGGAATAATTTCCACGTTACTAGGCAAAAAAGCGGTCATGTATCTGGAAAATGGTGTGAGTTCAAAATTTGACAAGCTATTTTATCACAACATTATCCATATCAACGATATCTCCGAACTATCCCGGGAAGATTTTACTTAACAAGCTATCTAACCTCAAATCTAATTATTTGTAAACTAAGATTTACTTCATTTCCTAAGGAATCCTTTACAAAGTCTTCCATTTCCCAAAAAATTTCTTGACTAATTGCAGCGTTAGAAGGAGCATAAAGCTTAATAAATGTGCGGTTATCTTTTATCGAGAGTTCGTCAATATAAATATCATCGGAGATAGAAAGCAGTATTTCCTTAAGTCCCTGATCAATTTTTTCGAAAGTACCCGGCTCCAACCCACTTTCTCTAAGTCTGCGGATGGGAATAAATTCAATTTCTATATTCGCCAAGACATCTAACCTCAACTCTATAATATCTTTTAGATACAGCATATCCTCGTAGTCTAATGCGGTGCTGCCGTACTGTTTAACCTGAATGACGATGTCTACGTTTGTTTTTTCAGAATCTGTTTTGATGATAGGAAAGGAAATTACCACATCGTCCACGACTATCTCCTCTCCATAATTAACTAATTCCTGACTAATGACCTCTCGAATATCTTTTCTCAGGAGGCTTCTTTGCTTATCCTCCTCAGACTGCAGTGACAAAGTACTTACAATATTGAATCTCAAGTTAACGTTTTTGCCAGAAATACTACCTATTTTTTCCAGCAAACTCTCCCTCTCCGTTTGAGTCATGTAAACACCCTCAGGTAAATAAATGGTGGCTTCGACTAACAGCGGTTTTTTTTGGCTAATAGAAAGAAAATCAATATGCAGCTTTTCTACTCTGGCGCCGCTGCTGATCCCTTTTATCTCATTGGTAATTATTTCATTTATTTCTCCGGAAATAACATTTTGGTTAATGGATTCCTTTAAATAAAGGCTTAGCGGTATAGACAGAAAAAACATTAATAACCCGGAGATAACTACTCCATACTTAAACCTTGTTTCTTCTTCCGCTTTGCGCGGCCTAATTTTTAGAAGATACAAAACTATCACACCCATAAAAACAATGGCACCTGAATTAGTTCCAAAAAGAAGCAGAGAATTACCGACTATAGCTCCGGACCATTTGCCAATACCAATCCCTACCACACACAAAGGCGGTAGCAAGGCAATTGATATAGCTACGCCTGCTGTAGTTGCGGAAATAGTAGGATAATAAAGAGCAAAAACACCAATTATACTAGCAGCTAAGGCAATGAATAGATCTATAATGGTGGGGTTTATTCTGGCAGTTATCTCAGTGGATAATTCATCAATGGGCACGATGAGAGTGACTAAGGTGCTAAAAAATATTACTACTATAAAGCTGATAAAAAAAGAGGAGGTGGCGTTTTTTAAGATATTTTTTCTTGTGGTAATTATACCCAAAGCCACGCCCATAACCGGCCAAAATAGGGGAGAAATGAGCATAGCACCAATAACCACAACAGTATTACCAGTTAATAAACCTAAAGTGGTGATAATAGTGGCGAAAATGAGCTGAACAACATAATGGGTGCTAAACTTAGTTTGGGAAAATACACTATCAAAGAGATATAGGTATCTTTTTTTGGAAGCGGGTGCTATATTTTCCTTTTGCAAAACCATCCTTTTTTATCTTAGCGAATTCAAGATAGATTTTACATAGGCTTTTTTAGTATTCCTTCGAGCGTAAAGGTAATAATAAAATCCTACGCCCAAAAGAGTCGTGGCAGTTATCATACCCAACAGTTGCGGGTATCCGGTAGCCGGTACGGAAACTGTTGATTCAGTCGTTTCCATACTTGTACCCCCGGTTATTGTATCAGGCATAGTTTGTCCTGAATGTAGGGTAAATGAATACGACTCACCACCGGAAGTTATACTAATGCTAAAATCTCCTTCTCCCATAGAGCTCTGGTATGACCAGTTTCCTGAGGAATCTGCTGTCACCTCATGTGAATCACTACCTACCATGATCTCAACCGTAGCTCCCTCACCGGCAGTGCCTGACAATAGTGGACTAGTACCTGTATACCACCACTCACTATAGGCAGCGCCACCGGTACTTAAAGCTCCAATCTGAGTCAGACTCAAACTAGCGGCTTTTGTTACCGGTAATAACAAGAAAAAAAGTAGACTAAAAGGAATAATAACTTTTTTAAGGCAGGACCAATTCATACGTTAATTCTAGCATAATTTCATACCTTTTTAATATTTGTCATGTAAATTCTACCGGTGTCGGTACCAAAATCAAAAACACTTGTGAACGGCTTAAGGATAGTCTACATACCTCACGTGGTTGGCTCCGTAACAGTCTGTTTGAGAGGTTTAGCGGGAAGCAACTACGAAAAACCTTATGAAATAGGTGCCGCACACGTTCTTGAGCATTTATCTACTTTTAGATCAAAGAAATACTCCCGCGACAACTTCTTAAGAAACATAATTTTTAATAACGGCGGACGAATCACCGGCACAACCAGCCGAGATGATGTTGCTTACCTTGTGAAAACCCTGAAAAGAGATTACCGGAAAGCGCTTTTATTCTTATCAGAGGTTTTTTTTCATCCATTACTACTAGAAAACGATCTAAATAAAACTAAAAGCATCATTACTCACGAGATCATGCAAAATATTGAGGATCCTAAAAGGCATATCGGCAGAATTTCTTACAAAATAATGTACCCCGCGCAAAGATTTGCAGAACTTAACACCGGTAACTTTCGTCATTTGAAGAGTCTAACCTTAGAAAACATTAAGAATTTCAGAAAAAAACACTACAAACCCGCTAATTTTGTTTTAGCAGTCAGTGGAGATTTAAATGAAAATGAGTTATTTCTCACAGTAGAAAAATTATTTTCACAGGGAAAAAAAGAGCCAAGACAACCGGTGTTAAAGCACCAAGAAAACAAAGGGCTAGCCTACCAAATAGAAAATCGCGCAAACTTGAAGCAGACACATATTAAAATAGATTACCACGGCTTTAATACCGGAAATATCAAGAAATATGCTGCTTTTCTCTTAGCAAAATTATTCCACCATTATCTATGGAAAAATATTCACGCTTCCTATGAAAGCAGTCATTTAGCACCTTATGTTTTAGACTCAGCATCGTTTTCCTCGCACACATACGGATTGTTTGGCACTTATACAGGTGTAAAACCCGGGGATTTAAAGAACTTTTTACTAATTTATAAAAAAACTATAAAAAATATCTTACAGGAAAAGATTTTGGAAAACGACATTACTTTTGTAAAAAACAAAATAAACGCTGATTTCGAGTTCGTCATGGAAAAAACTTCCTTGAAAGCCGATTTTTACTCCGAGCTTTTCCTCTATCAAAATCTCACCAATAATCACCAAGACGAATTAAAAAATTATCTAAGGGTGACAAAAAGGGATCTAATAAAGACTGCTAAGGAAACATTTGAGCAAAAGCCTAAAATAACCATTATCGACAGAGCACTCAACAAAAAGTCCTTCGAAAAAATATGGAATGAAACTAGCGTACAAATTTAGCTATTTGCAACGATAAACAAAAACTACCTTATATTCTCTACTGCCAAATTTACTTTCAAGCTGATCACATCCTAAATGATCAACTTCCTTTCTGTCGGAGTCATATGATGTCACAAGGTAATCAACATCCGCATGTAAACGGTAAGATAGCTCACCTCTAAAATAGTAAGAAAAAGACGGAGTACCGTCAGGCACATGCACTCTAATATCACGTCCCTTGCTGTTTAAGTAATGGGCAGCCTGGGCGAAATACTCCCCGCTGTTATCGTATAAACCTAAATTAAGAGCTGTTTTAGTCCCTCCTAAAAGTGGTGAGTAGTAAGCGGAATACACCGGGTAGTAAATGTAGCTTACATAAATAAAATAAAAGACACTTAGCAAAATAAATAGCTTTTTTGCTTTATCCTTGAGAAGAAAAAAACTATATGACGCCAGAATTACCACATAGGGAAACATAGAAATCGCGTAGCGGTCAATTTTTTTCTGAAAAAGACTAAAAAATAAATAATAAATTAAAAAGGTAACTAAAATGATCATTAAAGAAAAATTCTTAGTTATTTTTCGAATATTTAGCAGGCCAAAAACAAATAAAACAATTGTTACCGGGGAAAGTTTGTATAAAAGTATCAAGTCATAAAAAATTATTTTAGAAAAAGCTGTCAACAAAGGATACGTATCCTGCTGGGAAGCTACCTGTAATCCCGCACTGATCATATTTTCTAATGTAGAAATTGGCTCAAGCCAAAGAGCCGGGAAGAACACAAAGGTAGTAATAGCAAAAGAAAAAGCAAATAAAAAAGAATTTTTAAGGACATTTTTCAGAAGTAGTTCACGATCATATAATGACTTTTTGATGATGAGAAAAATAAAAACGGGTAGGATCAACATGGTGGTGACCTTAGATAAAACGGAGAAACTAACGAGTATACCTGAAAATATGAGGTATTTATTGTCACCCTTTTTGTACCACCAAAGAGTAAAAAGAAGAGCCGTAAAAGCAAAATACATTTCCAGAGAAGTCAAATGAAACCACCGGTCTATACCAATCAAATAAGGTTCGAGGGTCATAAAGAAAGCAAAAATAAAAGCTATCTTTTCATCAAACAGTTTCTTGAGCACAAAAATCTGCCAAAAAAGCAAACTGACTAGGACTACCAAAATAGCGAGCTTGGAGATACCGTGAATAATAGGGTACCAGTCTGCATTTTCCAAGGTTCGGGGACTTGGGTTTTTTTGTATACGGTATTGAAAAGAAAAAGCTGCCTGTTTAACAAAGGAGTTTAACCACATGATAGTCACACCCGGCTGGTAATGCTGGTAGGTCTCCTGAAAATTCCCTGATTTTAAAGCCTCTAAGAACGCCTCACTTCTTTTATGCCATCTATAAGCATCTGTATTAGATATGTCATTGCCAATACCGGGAATCCTCACCACTAAAAAAAGTAAAAGGATAGATAAATATAGGTATTTACTTTTGTTAATCATCTTTCTTTGCTACTACAACCAAAGTCGTACCAAAAGGAAGGTACAGTTTTTCGATCAGCTTAGATTCTATCTTCAAAAAGTAGCTGAATAAATCATTCAGTTTTTTACTAATCGGCACATAATGGGTTTTAGGATAAGCGGTTCTCCTCACGAAATTACTCATTAACCTAACTGCTGCAATGGGAAAGAAAAGTAGAGCCACAAAATGAGTGTGTTTCAAAAGCTTAAACCCGGAATCTTTAATTTTTTGCTTTATTTCCAGAGAATGGTATCTTCTTCTGTGATGCAAGGCCTCATCATGAGTACTCCACAAAAATTTGTAAGCAGGCACCGCCACAATAAAGATTCCACCCGGTTTAAGAAGCTTATAAGTAATTTTCATAGTTTTTACATCATCCTGAATATGCTCCAGAACATCCAAGCAGACTACAAGATCAAAAGAGTTCTCTTTTCCTTTGAAATCAATTTCGTTAACATCACCACAAATTAAGTTTTTAAAGCCCCTTTTTCTACAAGCATCTACAGCTTCTTGAGAAAAATCAACACCGGTAACATTTCCCCATTTATCCAGAAGTTTAAGAACCTCACCCGTACCGCAACCAATTTCCAATATTTCCAAATCCTGCCTTTTCTCAACGTAGTTCTCATGAAGGGATTTAAGCAAATCCAGCTTGCCTTTATGCCACCAATAATGTTTCTCGAAATCTTCCATCTTCTTGTACTCTTTGACTTCCATATTGATAAATTATGACACAAAAAACTTTTATTGTAGCTTGGCTTTTTCTTTATAAAGATACACCTTTGGGTTGACAAAAATATTTAAAGGATAATTGATTTCCTTTACTTCCAACAGATCATAACAACAGTTATATTCCTCACTTATTTCCGGACTATCAAAGGAAAAAATATATTTTACATGAGGATCTTCATCGAAAAAGAGACTGTTCCAGGCATGCGTACTTTTCACTTGACCGGGAAATATTTTTTCTTCATCAACAACTTGCCAAGATCTTTCCCAAACATATTTATTAGTCTGAATAAAATCTGATGATAGCTGGTAACCAAAAAATAAGAGAAATGCTAAAAACGGTACCAGTAAAAGCTTTTGCACGACTAGCTCTTTGTTTGATTCCCGGTCAGTTATTTTTAAAAGATATAAAATTCCCAAAGGAATCAAAACAACTAAGTATCGATCATAAAATGTCTCTGTTACCGCCATTACGGCTGTATAAATAACAAACAATAAAAGGTAGATATTAAAATACTTTTTAACATTTCTATAATCAAAAACTAAATACGCTAAAAATAAACTTAATAATACTTTCGAGAATAGATCCCAGTACATAAACAGATCAAAATTTCCGGCAAAATGATACTTTGTACCGGAAATTCCCCTAGGGTAGAAACCCGTTCTTTCGAAGGTGTTTTCAAAATAGGGAAATTCTCCCCAGGAAATAGTTTCCGGTTTGTATAAACCTATAAGCAGAGCATAAATAACTACTCCCATGAGAAGGGTGACAATTCTTTCCTTATGGTTAAATTTTCTAAACTTTTCAAAAAGAAAGTAGGCCATAAGTGGAAGGGTGAAAGAAACTAGCACCAGCATGATCCCCAAAATCAGAGAGAAAGTGTAATCAAAATCCAAAAAGTGCGCAAACTGCAAACTGGCTCTTTTCATAGCTCTTGTGGTAGGAAAAACAAATGCCAAGTAGCCGGACATTATAGAAAAAATAGCCAAGAAAATTAGGCCTACCTTATATTCCTTCTTTAACAAATACCATAATGAAAAACTTAGAGGAATAACCAAAGCCACTTGCCTAACAAAAAGGGCAGCGAAAGAAAGAAGGATGATCCAAACAAATTTTAGAGAACTTTTCTTTTGCTGGTAATCTAAAAAGAGATATAAAGAGGCCAAAAGGAAAAAAAGAAAATAATGACCGCTCATAAATCCCCATAATAAATAAAGGCTAAGGGGATTAAATAAAAACAATAAGCCAAATAAAATTGCGTGAATTTTTGTAAAATTTAGAAACCTATTTATAAGTGAAGAAAAAATAAAAAAATTTAGAATCCCAAAAAACAGAGTTAGAGTAGGTAAATTTTCTATAGAAAAAATTCTGGAAAAAAGCAGTCCCAAAAATCCCTGTGCATAAAAAGTAGGTCCCATATACTCATCTAACTGTAAATCACCCTCCATAAAGATTTTAACATTTTGGTAATACACCCAGTCATCGTTTTGGTAAAAATTTATTTGCTGAGATAAGGGTAGTAAAAAGGAAAACAGCAAAAGGGAGGTGATAAGGATTATCTTGTTCTTTTTTGTTAACATATTCTTGATACATTCTTATTTTACTGCTAAATAAATGTCATTAAAAGTACTCAAAGATATAACGAAAATCTGGCCTTTATATCTTTTTTTGCTTGTCTACCTAAGTCTTGGCTTAATAACCTTCAGTGATTACGGAATTTCCAACATAGAGCCTGATGAATACAAGCAGGGCATTCTCTTAAAAACCTTTATGGCCAATGAAACTTCTTACCAAGAGGTTCTGGATGACCTCAAAATGACAGACCCGGTGAAAAGACATGAAAACCCACTCTTTAACTCAAAATATTACGGCTACACAGCATTGTTGTCGGTTCTAAATAAAAATAATGCTTACGAGCTCAATCACTTAATAAACATTTTCTTTTCCTCGCTTATTTTTATTTTCTCCTACGGAATGATCTTTTATAAATACAGAGATAAATTTCTGGCTCTGGTGGGACCATCATTTCTATTTTTTACCCCCAGATTAATCGGGCATATTCCCATAAACCCAAGAGATACTCCCTTTATGGTCATGTTTTTTATTTCTGTAACAACTCTATACTTGCTTAACCATACAAAAAACAAAGTTTTCGTGAGCATATTTTTCAAATCCTTCCTTTTGGGTGTTCTTTTTGGCATCACCCAAAGCTTGGGCTTATTTGGTTTATTGCTTTATTTGGTATTGCTTGCCCAGATCCTGCACAACCTTATCTATAGACTTAGGGAAAACAAACTCAAAACCAAGATAAAGTATCTAAATCACGAAGTTTTAAAATTATTTCTGATAATTCTTACCGCGTCACTCACCATGATCGTCACCTGGCCTTATATGGGGAGTAATTTCTTGTTTAACTTTTTAAACAAACTTACTTCTTTTTACACTTTTTCCGGCACGAGCGAGTCAATATTTTATTTGGGCGGGGTCTTTAGCAACGCCAATCTTCCCTGGCACTACTTACCTGTTTGGTTGTTGGTGACCACCCCTTCAATTGTGCTGGTCTTATTTTTTGTTTCGCTTATCTTTTTACCTAAAAAAATGCAAGATGATCTATATTTTATTAACTTCATAGTATTCTGCCTGGTCATAGCTGCTTACTTTTTCATTAGATTACCCGTTTATCAGGGGTTGCGGCAGTTTTTGTTTATTTTGCCGTTTATTGCTATGAATGCGGCTATTATTTTAGTGGAGATTATCTATGAAGCTAGAAACAAAATCCTGAAATACGCTCTGTTGGTTGCCGTTCTGATCAGTTTTGGCAATATAGGATACTCGCTCTGGCAAATACACCCCTACGAATACGTTTATTTTAACGAGTCTATGGGAGGGTTAAAAAACGCGGCTAATTTTTTTGAAGTTGATTATCTGAAAACTTCTAACAAAGAGGTCTCGGATTGGATAATAAGAGATGTTTCCCAAAATAATCTGGATAAACCTGAGGTTTTTTCCTGTGAAAAAGATGATGCTTACAGCTACCTGGGTAAAGATGTTTATGGTATAAGCAACAATTCATCACAAGCAGATTATATAGCCTGTCCGAATATAGTTTTTAAAATCGAACCTACTCACCAAATAACCAGGGAGGGCGTGGTTTTTAACAATATCAGCAAAGTGAACAATATTTACTAAACCGGATTTCTACCGGATTTCTACCGGCTTTCAACCCTGTATATCCTCACCACCATCTCACCAAACTCATTTCTGATCTCCTTAACAGTGTTCTTTCCACCTATCTGAGGATACTTTCGGTCATTAGAAAAAGATAAAGGTCTTTTTACGCCAACCAAATAAAAGCTTTCGTCCGTCCGATATTTTACATCCATGTACCACTCGCTGATTGTTTTTGCTTCATTGGTCATATAACCCAAACTCTCCCCATTAACCCGATTTTGGTTGATAATAAAATCATTGATTTCCTGCCAATATCTTTTATGAGGAAAGCCGAAAAGTGGAAGTTTTTGCTCTATGGTGTATTTAGGAGTTGTTATCGAGTGATAGATTCGGTCTCTAGTTTTTACTTTATTTTTCTTATAGTAGTATTCTTCAATGTTTTTGAAGTCTAGAAAAGTTTTTTGTTCCCAGGGATACTCTTTTATATGATCTATAAAAATAAAATGAGCTTGAAAGGTCAAAAAGGACAGAAATAAAACTATTAAAACAATCCCGGCTCTTTTCAGCAACTTGGGAATATGCTGATAAATAAACACCAAGGTAAAAGAAGAAAGAACTATGAGTGGAATAATAAAATTATACATGTGGGTACCAGGTTTACGCACAAAAAGCTCGAATATCAAATAGGCAATAATAAACCAAAGGCTAAAAATGTAGCTCCTTTTTATTAAAAAAAGTCCTAGCAACCCAAATACCACTAGAAATGGAAGGGTAAGAAAGGGGTTATAAAGTCTGGTTAATAATCTGTATCTTTCGAAATTAAAATGCCCAAGCTCTAATCTTCTCTCAAAATACTGCCTATTTTCCGGGTTAGCCAGCTGATACCTTGCATAAGGAATAAGGTAGGGGAAAAGCAATAAACATCCTAAAAGAAAATTTAGTGCTACTACTTTTAGTTTAAACCCTTTCTCATACTTCTTAGAAAAGATAAATTTAGCGAAAAATACTGTCACTACAGGTAAAATAAAGATAGCATCCCAATGAGAAAGTACGGAAAGAGACCAAAAGAGAGTTCCCAGGAGAGTACTTTTGATGATTTTTTTACTGTTACTTTCCAAATAGACATCAGCGTAGAAAAGTAAAGTTAAAAAAGAAAAGAGAAGATTTAAATTTTGGTATTGCGCTATACGTCCAAAACCTATTATGAAACCATTAACGCTTAATAAAAAGGCAGAAAGGAAAGCGGTTGCTTTACTTTTAGTTACTTTTTTAACAAAAAGGTAGAAAACTACCATAGACAACACGCTAATAAAGGCAAAGGGTATTCTCTCTGCTAATTCGTTGCTAAAATTGTCAGTAATTAAATAGGGGACGTGAGCCACCACAAACTGCATGGGACCCTTGCGCTTATTCATGAAGAACTGGTAAGTTGTTTCGCTCGGTTCGGGGGTATAAAAAGCCTTATGCTCATCCCCGATATAGTCCGAATAACCCAAATTTACAAACCTGGTATAAACCGTCACTATAAGTAAAACTAGCAGTAACAGTTTTTCTGAATGATGACGCAGAAAATTGTGGATAAGTGCAATCATTCCCTTATTATTTCATAAATCCTTATTAAAGTATCTCCATGGGCATTTTTTATATTATGTAGTGTTTTTCTACCTGATATATAAGAAAACTTGTAGTCTTGGGCAAAATTATAGGGATTTTTAACCCCCAAGGCTAGCATGCGGTTGCTCTCACCATAGTCAAGGTCAATATAAAAATTGGCAATGGTCTTGTTCTCGTTAGTGATATAGGTGTATTTCTCCTTGGGATCTTGGTTATTAAGATATTCTTCAATAAAGATCCTCGCCTCTGACCACTTTCGTCCGTGAGTAAAGCCGATAATGTGGTTGGTAAGATCCCCATGATCGTATTCCGGGGTCAGGTACCTAAATATTTTTTCCTGTTCCCAGGGGTACTCTTTATCAACGTTGACGAATAGAATGTAGGTTTGATAGTAAAAAAAGCATAAGACAGCTATAATAACGCCTATAGGTAACAACTTGTACCCATTCTTAAAATATCGGCTTAATTCTCGATAACCGGAAGAAACTAACACCGTAACAGGTAGTAATATATTATAGGTATGAGTACCAGGAACCTTTATAAAAAGTAAAAAGGCAGCAAAAACACTTAGAAACCAAAACCAAAAGATATAGTACTGTCGGGCAAAGGGTACAGCGACGAATAGAAGTAACACGGTAAAGCCGATAAATAGAAAGGGATTATAGACACTGGTTTTAAACCTTACCTCCTGTAAAGAGATCTCTTCCTTCAACCCCAGTCTGCTCGAAAAATAATCCCGGTTTCTCTCGTTACTCCTTAAATCCCTCAAAAAGGGGATTAAAAAAGGTCCTACGAGCATTAAACCTAAAAAAACACTCACTAAGATCATTTTTAAGTCAAATTTTTTCATTATGACGTAAATAAGGTAGGGAACTATAAAAACAGCATCCCAGTGAGCTAGAAGTGAGAGGGAAAAGGTTGCTGTTCCAAAATAGAAAAATTTGTTTTTGTCTTCGTGCAAAAACCTAGCAAAAAAGTACAGAGACAGGCTAGAAAAAAACAGGTTTAAGCTTTGGTACTGCACAAAACGGCCAAAAGCTACGATAAAACCATTCACTCCCAACAAAAAGGTAGACATTAGGGCTAGAGAGAAGTTTTTAGTTTCCTTTTCCACGAATTTAAAGAAAAAATAGAGAGCAAAAATATTAAAGATGGCAAAGGGCAACCTAAAAGCAAACTCGTGGTAAACATCCTTTAGGATAAAGTAGGGTAATAGGACCACTAGCCACTGCAGAGGGCCTTTTCGTTGCTGTAATAAATAATCCGTAGAAAATACCTGCGAATTACTGCGTAAATAACCTAATACGGTAGCTTCGTCGGTAGAATAGTCCGAATACCCCAAATTTATGATCCGCAAGAGAAATAAGGCTCCAAAAACCAGCAACAAAAGGGTGGCTAAGTGATTTTTCCGTAAATAAGAAATCATATGCTAATATACAGTATAATACTTTGACGCGATACTAATTTAGAAAGGATCTAGTATGTCATTTTCTTTACCTAAACTCGCTTATCCTTATAATGCACTCGAACCCGCTATTGACACCAAAACAATGGAAATTCACCATTCTAAGCACCACGCGGGCTATACCAATAACTTAAACGCAGCTTTGGAGAAACATGAAAATTTACAGACATTAAGTATCGAAAAACTCCTAAAATCCCTAGATGACATTCCGGAAGAAATCAGAAGGGCAGTGCGCAACAATGGAGGAGGTTTTTATAATCACTCACTTTACTGGGAAGTCCTGACACCTGGTGGGGCTAAGGAACCCTCAGGCGGGTTAGCAAAAATGATCACCCAAACATTTGATGGTTTAGAGGATCTAAAGGGCATTTTTTCCAAAGAAGCCATGGGACGTTTTGGCAGTGGTTGGGCTTGGCTGGCTGTTGACGCCAACAAAAATTTAGAAGTTTTATCAACCCCAAATCAGGACAACCCGCTAACAAGCGGCATGACACCTGTATTAGGTATTGACGTCTGGGAGCATGCCTACTATCTCAACTACCAAAATAGAAGAGCAGATTACATAAAAAACTGGTGGGATATAATTAATTGGGATATCGTTTCGGAAAAATACATCAATTTATGATCGATAAGTTCAATTTAAACGCAGACATTGTTAAGAACCTAGCTACTACCGGTGCTATCTTGCTGGGAGCTGTTATTTTGCGTTTAGTTGCGGAGTTTGTTATTAGATCTATAGTAAAAAGGTTTGAAGATGATAATCCTGACGATGACACAGTTCTGGAAAAAAGAATGTACACACTTTCCAGCATCATTAAAAACGTAGTCAATATTTTTATTGTAGGTATCACCATTCTAACTGTCATGTCTCAATGGGGAATAAACATCGCACCTCTCCTCACGGGAGCAGGCATAATAGGTTTAGCCGTGGGGTTTGGCTCTCAGGCACTGGTTAGGGATGTGGTTACCGGATTTTTTATACTTTTTGAAAATACCTTCAACATAGGAGATGAAATAACCGTCTCCGGCACTACAGGCAAAGTGACTAAGATGAATCTCAGAACTACCATTATTGTAGGTGAGAACGGAAATGAATACACCATTCCTAATTCGAGCATTAGTATTATTAAAAAAGAAGTCGCCATAAAAAGAGAAGCCGCTGAGTAATTTGACCTAGATACACTGGGAGTGGAATAATGAATGTATATGCTAAGTAGTTTATTGCAAAAAGCATTGGCTTGGATAAAAAACAACAAACTTACTACGGTTCTGATACTAACAGTTGGTTATTTTTTGCTTTTCCAAAATCCTGTGACATTACCCCAAACCATGAAGAGATCTGCTAATTTTGATTCGGTGGGTTTAAGCGTAGCTGAATTTGCTCCAGCAGGCAGAGGTGGCGCACTTCCCGGTAATGTCGCACCAAGACCTGACGTTAAAGATAGAAAAGTCATCACTAACTCCACTATGTCCCTGCAGGTAGCCAATGTACGGGGAGTTATTCAGAGCATAAACCTAAAAACAAAGGCGTTAGGAGGCTACGTGGTAGATACAAACATCACCACCCCGGAATTTGGTGAGAGCGGTACGATTGTGGTAAGGGTCCCTCTTGAGACTTTGGATGCAACTTTGGAATACTTTAGAGGATTAGCCGTGAAAGTAGTCTCCGAAAATATTTCCGGCACAGACATCACGGATCAATATATAGACATTGAAGAACGCATCACAAGACTGGAAGACACCAAAACCAGATTCGAACAAATCCTAGACCAAGCAGTGGAGATTGACGATATTCTCAGAGTACAAAGAGAGATCTTTAACCTGCAGGATCAAATTGACAGGTTCAAAGGCCAATTGGCTTATATGGACGGGGCTTCTTCCACAACCTTGATCACCATTTATCTCTCTACCGACGAGCTTGGCTTACCCTATACACCTTCACAAGCTTGGAGACCGGAAGTTGTCTTTAAACAGGCTTATAGATCTTTGGTCTTAAATGTCATAGAGGTAGCCAATGTGGGAATCTGGGTTACGGTTTATATACCAGCTATAATCTTTGCCTTTGCAGTCTGGATAGTAGTAAAAAGAATAATTTTTAAGCGAAAAACCCCTTCACAACAGTAGTCATCAGTGTTATAATAACCTATAGTCAACCCTAGAAATGGTACTAGGAATCCAAAAGAGGAGGGTATTGTTATGTCAAATGGTTTTTCGAGGCACAAGACTTCGAAAGAGACTGTATATGTATTATGTTGGAGGCAAGAATAGAGGCATAAACAGGCTCGAGGTGAAACAGCACTGATTTGGACCTAATCGTTGAAATCAATCAACAGGTAGTGAAAAAAAGGAGGGTTATGGGAAATGAACAACCGACAAAAAAGGAAGATCCTCGAAATCCTTCGCAGAGCTAAACAGTCGGGCATCAGTGCACCTAAGATCTACGATCGAATGGGTAACCTACGTGGTGGTATCACACCCAATATGGTGAGGAGTTATCTCGATAGATCTTCCTCAGCTGTCAGGTTGAAAAATGCCCAAGGCAACCAATGCACTGATCACCGAGGAGGGTACTTGTTTGTAGACGTGAAATTTACACAAAAATCTTTCCTCCCAGTCTAAGCACCGCACCCCGGCGCACACGCACTCAGGTATTTACCTGATATGAGTGCTCCGGGGTTGTTTTTTACTCAAGGAACCCAAGGGTCTAACCTGGTTTATCTAGGTCTAACCTTATATAGAATTGCGGTTCTTTCACCATCAACAAAAAATTCTTTTTCTACCTGATAGTTATTCTCAATAGTTCGATCGCCAAATTTCACTGGAACATCCACAAATTCCTGGTTATCAAAAACGTGCACATAAAACGGCGGCAGGTAATTAGGACCGGGCTCGGTATAAGAGATACCCCGCAAATAATACTGGGCGATAGTGTCGTTGTCATTAGTGTAGATCTTTCTAACACCACCTCTTTCTTCTATATATTGAGAGATCTGCTCCCAACCTCGTTCATAAGGAAAACCATAGACGAATAAATGACGATCCTTGTTAATGGAATCTTTCCAGGGGTAACCTCGATTAAAGAAAGGGACAAAAGCGTACAAATCAGCCAAAAAGATGGCACCAAAAGCAAATAGTAAGCACGCCAAGAGCACTTGCCGATAAATTCTTTTCTCTAACAGCTTATATAACTCCTTAATTCCTAAAGCAACAATAATAAAAAAAGGAATTAGATAATTAATAATGTGGGTCCCGGGAGTAGTAAAAATAAACTGGAAGGTCACAAAGGGTACCAAAAACCAAAATAGCACCATATTTCTTTTCCAGTTTGATCTTCTTAAGAGAAAAGGTACGAAAAACAAAGAGAGCAAAGGCCAGATCAGGCTGGGATTATAGACCCAAAAAGTGTACCAGCTCACATTTTGCTCGTAGCCAAAACCCACCAGGCGACGACCCACATAATTAACAGTGTTTAAAAAATAATATCCGTAGAGGTAATAGGGTACATAAAACAGGGCAGCTATAGCAGTGGAGGGAATAACAAAGTAAAGAATAATTTCCTTGAGAGCTTGTTTGTTCTTGATGATCTTTTTTACGAATATAAACGCTACAACCGCACCAAAAAACACCGCATCGTAATGGCTCAGATAGGTAAGTGCTAAAAATACGGAGCCGAGTATGAGATAGTGTTTACGGCTTTCTGTTTCCGTTTCATAGTATAAAAGTACAAAATAAACGGCTAGCAGACCAAAAAGGACAAGAAAGCTTTGATATTGAATAGTACGGGAAAAGGCAATAAAAAATCCGTTAAAGGCAAAAAGTATAGTGGCCAAAAGAGCGGTTTTCTGTTCGAATAACTTCTCTGTTACAAGATAAAAGACCATAATGGATAATAAACCTACCCAAGCAAAGGGCAATCTGGTGAAAAAGGTGTCATAGCCACCTATAACTTGCTCAGTAGTCCAAACAACTATAAATTGTACGGGGCCTTTTCGTTGATCTAACAAGAATTTCACGGCGGGGACTGTTTTGTCCAAGTAAAATGTCTTAGTTTCATCGCCATAAAAGGTAGTATCTCCCAAACCGGAAAATCTTAAGAAAAAGGCAGCAGTAAGAACAATAAAGAGAATATAGTGTAGATTGTTTAATTTTAAGATCTGACTTTTTAGACTCATTTATGCAGGGCCAAATATCTTTCAGCTTCTAGAGCAGCCATACAGCCAAGCCCCGCTGCGGTAATTGCCTGCCTATATTTATAATCAGAAACATCTCCGGCCACAAAAACGCCTTCCTTGGAGGTCTTAACTACGTCTTCTACCTCAATGTAATCTTTATAACCAAGCTTTATGAATCCTTTTAAAAATTCGGTATTAGGTTTATGGCCAATGGCAATAAATAACCCCTGAACCTCAAGATTGAATCCTTCATTTGTTTGGTTATTTATTAGTTTGACACCCTCTACTAGGTTTTCTCCCAATACTTCTTTTACTTCTGTGTTGAAGATAAACTCAATTTTGTCGTTTTTAAATGCTCTATCCTGCATGATCTTACTGGCTTTCATGCCGGCTTTATCCTTTCGAACAAGAATATAAACCTTAGGGCAATATTTAGTTAAATAGTTTGCGTCTTCCATAGCCGCATCACCCCCACCAACTACAGCTACTGTCTTTCCCTTATAGAAAAAGCCATCACAGACCGCACAAGTGGAAACACCCCTGCCCAGCAATCTTTGCTCACTTTCCAGACCAAGTAGTCTTGCCGAAGCGCCGGTGGCTATGAGGAGTGCTCTAGCTCTATATTTTGCTCCGTCACCTGTTACCACAGTAAAGTGATCCTGCACGTCACCCAAAACTTGTACAGCGTTTTTATTTTCAAAATGGGCATTAAACCTCTCCGCCTGCTCTCTCATTTTTGCCATAAGATCAGGACCAAGAACACCCTCCGGAAAGCCTGGGAAGTTTTCCACGTCAGTGGTCCACATAAGCTGGCCTCCAGGCTCACTGCCGGCTAATACGAGGGTATCAAGATGTGCCCTCGAAGAATAAATGCCTGCAGTTAAACCCGCGGGCCCTCCACCTAAAATAGCAATATCGTAGAGTTTATTATTCATTTTTTTAGTATAACATCACCGTAAAAATATTTAGTAGTATAATTTAGGCATGGCCACCTTACTTATGCACATAGCAGGTTCCAGAATGTATAACTTTACTTTGTTCCGACCACATTTGTATATTTATGATGACCACATTGTTTACAAAAAGAGGCACATTTTAACACACGACGAGTTTAGCTTTACTTACAACCATATTGCCCAGGTAAATTTGGTGAGGTTTATTTACTTATTCGCTCACTTGGAAATAGCCACCACAGGCATGAGATCGGTTAATGTGAAGTGGGTTTTTAAAGGAAAAGCTGTCAGTGCCAAGAAATTAATCGATCAAAAAATACATCAGGTACATAAAAAGCATAAATATGGAGAGGCAAGAAAAGACCGAAAAGTTACCGGCATGGAAAAGTCATTAAAAAGGCTTAAGGAGCTGCTAAATAGTGGAAAAATATCAAAAAGAGAATTTAATTCCAGAAAAAAACATCTTTTGAAAAAACATTTTTAGACGTGTAGAATAATCAGGTTTGTGAGAATAAACTCTGCGGGAATAAGAACCTAGCTTCGCTAGAACCTTCTTTCCGCTCACTACGTTACACTCCGTTCGCGGGAATAGCTCAGTTGGCTAGAGCGCCTCCCTTCCAAGGAGGAGGTCGCGGGTTCGAATCCCGTTTCCCGCTCCAATCAACACACCCATAACTTTTTTAGTCTTAAGGATTTTTTCGAAAAAAAAGACAGCCGGGCTATTTGAGGATTTCCTCGCGGAAAAATCAAACAGCCAAGCTGTCCTAGTGTTTCTTCATACCGATCGGCAAAATCCTACGGGGTTGGCGTAGAAGTAATCGGAGGCGTCGGCGTAGGCGCGGGAGTAAGCGTAGGTGGTCGTTGCAACATCTCCCAGAACGGTGCCGGATTCGTCTCGTAGAGAGGCGATTCTGGCGGATAGCCAAACTCTTCATGGAACTTATTCACCCTGTAGAGCAACGTGATCCACTGGATCTTGGTGCCCTTGCAGAAAGGACCGTAGGGGCAGAACATACTCGGACCGATACTCCTGTAATACTTGAGATCCTTCTTCAGTAAGTAAATTCCTTTGATGAACTCCTTCCTAGCCGCTACATCCGGAAACTCTTCTAGGAATTCCTGGAAGTCCTCGTTGGGCGTAACCTCAAGCCGAGTCCAAACCCTGGAACCATAGACCAACATCATTGCCTCCTCAGCGGCTTCTTCCCGCTCTACGAAGTGCTTCACCGTAGCAAAGGAGGGGCACAAGAACCCATCTGTTGCCCTACACCATAGCTTATCCGGGTACAACCCAAGAGTAAACCAGAGTGCATACAACTCCTCGTTTTGTGTGCCTTTTGTATCCTCGAATTTGCTAGAACCCGGCTGGGTTTCTAGACCTTTAAAGGCTGGCATTGCCATGCTGGTTTCAGCCACAAAGTCCCAAGAATACAAATCAGTAGTGCAGATACGGTTCTCGGGTGACAGGCTTATGACACTTTCATTGTCAGCCCACCGAAGGGCTTCTCTTTCCTCGTCGGAAAGGAGTTTCTGCATGTCATCGATATCTTCGGGGTTGTAAAGACACATCAACTCCCAAGGAGCTGGCTGTTGCAGTACAAAACCTGTAGGTTCTTCCTCAGGCACCTCCTCACCTCCGCCATCATCACCAGGAGGTGGGGGAGTTGCACCAGGAGGTGGTGGTACCGTGGTTGCCGTGGGTTGAGGAATAGGCGTGGGTGACGGTATTGTAGTTGGCCCAGGACCTGGTCCGGGACCTGGGTCAGGTGGAGGTAGACAGTCGGGGTGTAAGTATTCGCTACACCCAGGACCACCCATTTCTACACCTGGTGGGCAATCCCATACCGTACCCCATTCTGCAACCTGATCACCAACATCGTTGCCATTTTCACAACCGATACAGTGTTGACCTGTTGCTTCCTCACATGACAATCCGTCCCCACAGTCAGGAATACATGGATACAGAAGTGGCCTAAGAACTGGCCCTAGCAGTTTTGACAGCACAGGTGAATTAGACACTTTCCGTGCAAACCCAACCAAGATAGGATTTGAACATGCACTCTTGGGAATTGAGATAGAGGCAAAAACCTTAGTGGAGTTGGCGGAAAACGAGCCGTCATAAGTGACGTTCGCAGTCGTACCAACGCTAACCCCAGCTACACTCTCACGAGCAGCGGCATCCAAAGCCTTCTCGTTAAGCACCACCATAGTGTGTTTACTTACGGGAGCTTCTCGACCCCAGAAAGCTGGCCGGAGGCCTCTTTCGTAAATATGCAGGTGAATCAAAGCCTCAAACCACATGGTATAAGGATTGGTTTTACCCATCTCCGGGTAGAAAAACCCAGCGTACTCATATGGCGGGGCCCATTCGCGTCCAAAAGCACCCTTGAGTGCGAAGACGGGCGCCTGCTCACTGGTAATTGGCTTTCGCCCAAATTCCTTTGGACAGATCCAACCAGGACTGCCTCCATGACACCACAAAAGTTTAGGGTACATACCCAGAGATATGGCCTTATCCAAGACAGCAGCCAGTTCCGAGTCGTCCACGTCTTCCAGTTCATCTAAGGAACCGGGCAACTTGGCTTGAGCTTTGTACTCTGGATATTCCATGATCCAAGAAAGTTCCTCATCCCGATAAACGTCGCCACCAGGACAGAACCAAACTTTACCGTCTTCTTCCTTACAAGCATCGGTGCGGCCGTTTAAATAGGCCCGCTCGATGAGTAAGCGTTCTTCTTCTTCCTCAGCGCTCTCCCCAAAACCAACATCTTCAAAGATGGGATCTGGGGTAGGTGTAACTGTGGGGGTTGAGGTTGGAAGAGGTGTGTTCGTAGGCTCCGGAGTAGCTGTTGGTGTAACAGTAGGTTCTCCAGGAGTCGGCGTCCAAGCAGCCTCTGCGGTCTGTGTCCACTTGGCACTTCTTATAGCAGCTGTCACTACAAGATCCTCCTCTGAGGGAGATTCTG
>CAZEBU010000011.1:0-17256 GCA_964510435.1 uncultured Candidatus Saccharibacteria bacterium
TTGATGTTATAAAAAATGCAGACTATATTATCGATCTTGGTCCTGAGGGCGGCGCCTTAGGAGGCGAGGTAGTTTTTTCCGGTACCCTTTCACAACTAAAAGGTAGTAAAAAAAGCCACACAGCCCAAGCCCTAAGAAAAGTGAAAAAATAATATAGTAAGGATTAACTAATCTTTTACGGGGGTTAACATCTGTTAAGGTAATACTTTGTGTTTGTAATTCTCCGTTTACATCTTCGTACCTAAGAATATCCAGATCCTTGCGCAGATAGATGGTAGACACCTCGTAAGGAAGGATGTCTCTACCGTTTAGATTATAGATATAGGTGCCACCCTCATTTTTTTGCAGATATTTATGGTAGCCGGTAAGAAGCTTTAGCGGGTTAAGATTTATAACTTTGTAGAGTGAAATAAAGTGTTTAAAATCTTCTTCAGTTTCGTTTTCCGAAACTTCCACAGAGACTAGTTGTTTGTCTTCATCGTATCTGTAAAGCCCCACTGGAAGAGGATGTTCAGAGCTTAAACCTTTAATGACAAAGACAAAATGACTATTGTCCAATTTTGTAAAGAAATCCAGTTTGGAGGTGTTTCCCCAGGTAGGATCTACAGGAACCCAGCCGTAGTTAGGGTCATAAAACTCAGGCCAGGCATGCAGAAAGTCTCCCGATTTCAGTTTTATCGATAAGGGCAAGCTGGCTTTTTGATAGGCATTAATGGCATACCCATTAAGCTCTCGAGCAGGTATCCCCATTGCTCTGGCTAAGGAGATGAAAATATCGGTAAATTCCATGCAGGCTGTGGGAACCCCTTTATTTAAAGCTTTGAGGGCGCCGTATCTTTCCACATAATCCTTTTCTATCACACCAAAATCATATTTGAAATTATTTACCAGATAGTTATATATCTGCAGAGCATTTTGAGTAACGTTTAAATCAGGGTCGAATAATTTATTTTTAAGTGCTTGGACTTCTGGAGCTTGCACCTCCCAATATACCCTCTCGGATAAGTAGTCATCTTTAAGATCTTTGGGAATTCTGCTAAAGGAACCGCCCAGCTCAGGATTTATTTTTCTACCTAAAATACGTGCGGAACCTATGAGGGTGATTTCTTTTCTTTCCCTAGGTTTAAGGAGATATTGAGCTAGCAAGTTCCCGTCGTCATCCTCATAAACTTTATAGGGTTGAGGATCAATATCCTTGTGGTTAACCTGCTGCCTCTCGGTAATGTCGGGAGGTAGGGTAATTTCGTGAATGCTTGAGAAGGCAGAATCATTTGTTAATTGGTAAATTAATTTGTAGTTAAACACCTGATATTTACCAAAACTGGCGGAAATTCCCTTGTCCTCTAAATCTTGTTTGGTAAAAATATAGGAATATTTGTAATTTTCCTCATCGTATTTATCAGGTTCGGGCGTAATAAAAATATTAGGTCCAAAAAAAGTAGGTACTAATAGTTTGACATCATACTCCCTTACTACATCGAGATCGGCTACTTGGGGAATTTTTATGGTATAGATCTCCCCGATCTTAGTAGCTATATCTTTAGTTTTGTATTTAAATGTGAAACTGTTGCTGCGTCCTTTGCCAATGATATTATCGTTAAATTTAGCTTTAACGATGGCGGTTCCTTCCTTGATTTCCTCGGTCACTTCCATTTCACCTCTTTGATCAGTTGCTTCTATCCCGTAGATCTGCATTTGCTTGACACTTAGAGTATAGTTTGTGGCGATGACGTCATCTTTTAAATTGGTGATGATAATTTCCTGTGTGACGAAAGTTTCACCATTTGATTGCACATCGTAGATTACTTGGTACTCGGTTTTGAATTCATCTATGGCGTGAACACTTTTTGGTGAAAGCATAAGTAGCGCGAGTATTAGGAAAAGAGAGTGAGTTCTCTTCATAATAATCATTTTACATTATCTAAATTTTTTTGATGCTAAAATTAGGCCATGCCGGACAGCGTAAGAGAGAAAATATCTCAGCTCCCTAGAGAACCTGGAGTCTATCTTTTTCGAAATAAGAAAGGGCGGGTAATTTATGTAGGAAAAGCCAAAAGTTTGAAAAACAGGGTAGCCTCATATTTTACAGGAAATCTTAAACTAGGTACAAAAACACAGGCTTTAATATCTGGAGTTGCAGATCTGGAAGTGGTACAGACTATGTCTGAGGTAGAAGCCTTGCTTTTGGAGGCTGAGTTGATCAAAAGGTACAAACCTAAATACAACATAGCTCATAAAGATGACAAATCCCGTTTGTATATTGTCATGAGAAAGGATATGGTCGATATCTCCGGAAAAAAAGTGAAGCTAACAAAGATTGTGACTGTGAGGAAGACTGATTTAAAAAAGACCGACTTGGCTTTTGGTCCCTATGCTAATAGCAGTGATGCTAGAACTATTCTGAGGATTGTCAGGAAAGTATTTCCCTATAGGGATTGTTCTCTCACAAAATTTAATAGATATAAGAGGATACAGAAACCCTGTCTGTATGGGCATTTGGGTTTGTGCCAGGCTCCCTGTTTAAATAGAAAAAATATTGGTGAATACAAAAAGGATATAAGGAGAATTAAGAAATTTCTTTCCGGTGGCGGTTCGAAAATTATCAAGGAATATGAGAGGGAAATGAAACGGGCTTCTAAAGGTATGGATTATGAAAAAGCAGGTTATTACAGGGATCTGCTAAAGAAGTTCGCTTATATAAGAACTAGTTTTAAAAGTACTGAGAAATATATTGAAAATCCCAATTTATTGGAAGATCTGGCTAGAGAAGCGCTCGATGAGTTAGTGGAAAACTTAGAAATAATTAACTCCCGTCCGAGAAGAATAGAGTGTTATGATATTTCAAATATTTCCGGAAAAGAAGCAGTAGGATCAATGGTTGTTGCTGAAAATGGGCAGATTAACAAGCACCATTATAGACGGTTTAAGATAAAGTTGAAGGATGATCCGGATGATTATCATATGATGAGGGAGGTCCTCTCTAGGCGGTTGAGAAGAGTCATAGATGGTGAGGGAAGCAAAAGTAAATGGCAAAAACCTGACTTAATTATCTTGGATGGTGGGAAAGGCCAAGTTTCAATTGGGGAAAAGGTTTTAAAGGAAATGGGTCTTAATATACCGTTATTGGGTATAGCGAAAAAAAAGGAAACTATAGTGTATATTAGTGCCGGCGTTTTTAAAGAAGTAAACCTTTCTCACGATAACGATGGCTTAAAACTATTGATAAATCTTAGAGACGAAGCGCATAGGTTTGCTCAGGTTTATCATCATTATTTAAGACTTAAAAAAATTCGAGTATAATTTTAATGTGATCAGAACACTAATAAGACTTTCAGTTTTTATAACCATATCACTGAAAATTTCACAGTATATCATTGGTAATTATGAATTTGGACACGTAAGTTCTATAGTTCTTTTTATCATAGCTTTAACCGTGCTGTACTTTTTTATCAGACCGCTTTTGATGATAATTTCTCTTCCTAACGAAGGTCCAGGATATTTATTTATGAGTTTTCTTGTTACCCTGATCATCAGCTATATTTTGACCCTATTCATACCTATGTTTAACCTCCGTCCTACGGTTATTTCCGAGTTGATAATTTTTGGCTTTGTGTTACCATCAAAGCATCTTAATGTAATCTGGTCACTAATTTTTTCCTCTTTGCTCATCTCAGTTTTAATGTTCTTTTTTAACTGGATCTGTCAAAGCAAAAGGAGATAAAAATGTTAAGAACTTTACAAGTAGTACAAATATTAGTTGCTATAGTTATCGTAGGATTGGTTTTAGTGCAATCAAAAGGTGGAGGTTTTACTTCCGGTGTAGGAAATACAATTGGTTTTTATAGATCCAGACGAGGATTAGAGAAAGCAGTTTTTGTTCTCACCATCTTTTTAGCCCTATTTCTGGTAGTAAATTCATTGATCTTATTCATGCTCAGTTAATATGTCAATTATCGTAGTCGATGGTACTCATAGACTAGAGGGTTCTGTAAAACCTTCCGGGAGTAAAGACTCTGCAGTGAAGCTTATTACTGCCTCCCTATTATCTAACGAAGATATAGTTTTGGAGAATATCCCACATGCCTCCGCCATAGAAAACTTAATTTCCATCATTAAAGAGATGGGATGTTCGGTATCCTGGATTGGGGATAATAAGCTACAGATAAACGCAAGCACTATAAATACGCACGTGATTCCCACAGAGATGGGGTCAAAATACCGTTTTACCCCTTTGTTAGCCGGACCTCTTATCTTTAGGTTTGGAAAAGCCGTTATTCCAAAGCCATTGAAAACAGCTATAAGACCCCAACCAATAAATAGATGGCTTGATACCTGGAGGCTACTTGGCATAAATATAGAAAATGGCCAGGATAGTTTTTATCTAGAACTTGGGGAGAGAAAAAATACGGAAATTAATTTTAAAATTAGTACGCACACAGGTACGGCTAATGCCATAATTTCCGCCTCATTTATCAAGGGTGAAACAATAATAAATAACGCAGCCGAAGAAACTGAAGTAGAGGACTTAGTGGAGTTTATAAATACAATGGGTGGAGAAATCGAAATATTAGAACCTCGAAAAATAAAGATCACTGGAAAAAACGTTTTTAACGGCGGATTCTTTGAGGCCGTTCCGGATAATATTGAAGCTGTTGCTTATGCCACAGCAGCCTTGACCACCAGAGGAAACATCACTATAAAAGGCATTAAAAAGTTACAGCTAACCTCTTTTGTGAATTTTCTTACCAACATTGGCGGGCGGTACGAATATGATAGAGACGAATTAAATGTTTGGTACGGGGGAGAAGAATTTAAACCGTTCAATATTGAAAGTTCTCCGTCACCGGGATTTTTAGCTGATTGGCTACCTTTTGCTACTTTGATCTTAAATTATGCGCATGGTGTGAGTTGTGTACACGACACCATCTACGTAGACAGGTTTGGTTTTGCGCAGGATCTAAATAGGATGGGTGCTGATATTACCCTAAAAAATCCCACAGAGGCAGGATTTCAGTGCATGATCAGTGACGAATCTTACGATTATGAAAATCTAGGCGAGCCTAGAACAGTGGCAGAAGTAAAGGGACCTCGTAAGCTGAGAGGGGAGAGGTTAAATATGGATGATACTAGATTTGATACCACATTGATCATAGCAGCACTAAGTGCCGAAGGAAAAAGTGAGCTTATCGGGGTTGATGAAATGCTTGTTAGGTATGAGAGGTTTTTTGAGAAGCTGACTAATCTGGGTGCGGATCTTAAAAGGGTTTAAAAGGTTTTTTCATGAGAAGTTCAAGATTTGTTACTGATAAATCTCTAATACTGGTTATTGTTTCCCTTCTTGTCTTTGGTTTGGTGATTATTTACAATTCTACTGCCTATTTTTCTCAGTCAACATTTGGAAACCCTTTTAGATTCGTTTTTCTGCAACTAGTCTGGGTCGTGATAGGTATGATCGGTTTTATCTTTTTCTCGAATTTCGACTATAGAAAACTAAAAAAGATCTCCTTTACGTTTTTCGTCTTAAGTTTATTTTTTCTGGTAGTCTTGGGATTTGTGGGTGTGTTTTTATGTAGAAGTCCCCAGGATGCCGGAGTGATCTTTGCACCTTGCATAAATGGAGCGAGTAGGTGGTTTTATTTTAATCCCGATCCGCTGCCCCAAATTCCTTTAGTAGGTGTATTGGGATTTCAGCCTAGTGAGTTTGCTAAGCTGGGTGTGATCTTGTATCTCTCTTTACAGCTAGCTGGTTTTGAAAAAAGAAAAAAGGCTGGTCGCGATCCTTTCATGGTTTATTTAGTAACCTCTTTGCTTTTTTCATCCCTATTAATATTGGAACCTAATATGTCCACGGCTATACTTATTTTTTTAATAGGCACAGTGATCTATTTTGTGTCAGGATATTCATTAAAACCCTTACTTATCGCCAGCCCCATTATAGGTGTTTTAGGTTTTCTGCTGACTATTTCCTCTGAGTATAGAAGAGAAAGGTTGCTGACACTTTTTGGTTTGGGGTCGGGTGAAAGCTTGGAAGCAGGTTATCACATTAAGCAAATTCTTATCGCTTTGGGTTCGGGAGGTTTATTTGGTTTGGGATTTGGCCAATCACGTCAAAAATTCCAATATCTGCCCGAAGTTGCTTCCGATTCTATTTTTGCCATTATTGGAGAAGAATTCGGATTTTTAGGAACAGTCAGTGTGGTTATTGTATTTGCCTATCTCATCTATCTAGGATTGAGCATTGCCGGTAAAGCAGGCGATTTGGCAGGGAGGCTGCTTGCAGTTGGTATTACTTCCTGGATTGCCTTGCAGTTTTTTATAAATGTGGCGGCTATGACGAAATTGATACCTCTAACAGGTATTCCTATTCCTTTAATTTCCTATGGCGGTTCAAGCGTTTTTTTTACTTTGTTAGCGTTAGGAATTCTCAGGAATGTTCAAAAACAAAGTTAATATTTGGTAGAATCTTGGTAGATGAAAACAATTGTCATTACCGGCGGTCATCATACATCAGCACTCCCTGTAATTGAGGAATTAAGGAAAAGGTACCCGGAGATATATATTTCTTGGTTTGGTCATAAGTACACACTTCCCGGGAGTAAGTCTCCTACCTTGGAATATCAGGAAATTACTTCTTTATCGCTACCTTTTTATAATTTGCAGGCAGGTAAGTTTTATAAAACATTTAACCCTTTTAGGCTCCTAAAAATCCCTTGGGGATTTTTTCAAGCATTATACTGGTTAATGAAGTTGAGGCCGCAAGTGATACTATCTTTTGGCGGATATCTCGCTGTTCCGGTAGTTCTCGCGGGTTGGCTCCTAAAAATCCCTTCACTGACTCATGAGCAGACAGCCGTTCTAGGTTGGGCAAACAAGCTAATTGTTAAATTTACAGTAAAAATATTATATACCTGGCCCCAATCAAGCAAGTACTTCCCTGTAAAAAAGTCAAAAATGGTAGGTTTGCCACTAAGGGAAGAGATATTTACTTTAGCATCTGACAGTTTTAACTTGAATAAAAAATTACCCACTATTTATATTACAACAGGAAAAACCGGATCCCACAAAATTAATCAGGTTATTTTACGCGAACTAAGGCAATTGCTTGAAAACTATAATTTGATCCATCAAACGGGTGATTACTTTAAGTATAAAGATCATGAAAAACTACTGGAGAAGTATAAGGAAATTTCGGATGACGTTAAAGGTTCATACCATGTTCACAAGTTTATTTATCGTGATCACATAGGAGAAGTTTTCGAAAAAGCTGATTTTGTTATCTCTAGATCAGGCGCGCACATCTGCTACGAGCTATTAGCACTAAATAAACCGGCCGTTTTGATACCTATACCCTGGGTTTCCCATAACGAGCAATACATTAATGCTCATCAGGTTAAGCAATTGGGATTGGGTGAGATTTTTAGAGAAAAAGACCTGGCATCAGAGAAGTTTTTTAAATTTGTAGATGAATTCTTTAAAAACATAAATGGTTATAAATTAAAGAATGATAAAATTGTTGTTTATGATTCTGCGGTTAAAATTGTTCATGAAATCGAAAAAGTCTGTCAGCAGAAAAAAAATCAGGAAACTAAGTAGATCTCGTTACTATTTAAGAAAACATCTTGATCTTGCCAAAAGTGTCGTTAAATTGCTTACCACGGCAGTGATAATTGCTGGCGCTGTGAACCTGTTCCTCTTTTCGGATTATTTTTCTGTGAAGAAGATCATTATAAGTGGAACAAACCAGTTTGTTAATGGAACAGACGTGGAACAGATCGCTAAATCTAATGCTGAAGGTAGTAATATTGTACGTTTTAATACAGCTGATCTAAAAAATAATCTAGAAAATAGTTTATTGGGAGCAAAATATTTTGAGGTTAAAAAGAGGTATCCAGATACAATTAATATACTTGTGCATGAAAGAGTGCCCATTGCCATTGTTTACCAAAATACGGAAGAAATGTTTTTGGTGGATGAAGACGGCTATGTTTTAGGTTTCACTTCACCCGACAATGATACGCTACCGAAGATCCATTTCGAGAAAGAAATAGAAATTGGTCTTTTTATTGATAAAAATGTTGTGCCGGTTTATCTACAGCTTTCAAAGCTTTTTACCCAAGAGAAAATAAAAGTAAGCACTATGAGTTTCTATCCGGACCATGTCAACTTTAAAATAGAGCGAGGTCCGGAAGTATTTATAGGTAGACACAAGGATCATAGGGAAGCAGTAAGAGCCATTTCTGCGTTGTTAAAACAGACAAAACTGGAAGATAAGGAACTAAAGCGGGTTGATATGAGATATGATAAAGTTATAGTATTATTTAAGTAACCAATAAATAACCCTATGGTCAAAGAAAGAATTATCACAGGCATAGATATAGGTTCTACTAAAATTGCTACCACTGTAGCCGTCGTTGGTGACAAGAAAGTTTCGGTAATAGGGGTTTCCGGAAACGTCGAATCAAAAGGAATAAAAAAAGGGTATGTTAGCAAAATTGATGGCGCTGTAGAGGTTATTTCTACCAGCCTTGAGCGAGCGGAAAGGATGGCGGGGGTATCTGTTTCTTCTGCCTTTGTGACCGTAAACGGAAGTCATATTGAATCCAGGAATTCTCATGGAGTGGTTGCAGTTTCCCCTCATTTAAGCTCTGAAATAACCCACGAGGATGTATCTCGGGTCACGGAAGCAGCCCAGGCGATCTCGCTACCGTCCACCAGAGAAATTCTGCATGTAATTCCCAGGGACTTTGTGGTAGATTCCCAGGACGGCATAAAAGATCCTGCCGGTATGACGGGTAATCGTTTAGAGGTTGAAACTAACATCATACACGGGTCTGCGACGGCGATAATAAACCTTACCAAATGTATAGAACAAGTGGGAGTTTCCGTAGAAGATCTGATCTATACAGGTATTGCTTCTGCGGAATCGGTGCTGACCGACACGGAAAAGGAGTTGGGTACTTTGCTGGTTGATATTGGTGGAGGCACTACAGCCATTATTGCTTATTTAGAAGGCAGTCCGATTCATTCGGCAGTTTTACCTATTGGTTCAAAATACGTGACTAATGATCTGGCGGTTGGCTTAAGAGTCCGCATGGAGGACGCAGAAAATATAAAACTTAAATTAAGCGATGAGTACGCACTCTCGCAAAAATCAAGAACTGAACTACGGGATGAAGAGTTTGATGTTTCTGAGTTCAACATTGAAGCGGAAAGTATTTCCAAGAAAGTACTTTATAGGATCATAGACGCGCGGTTGGAGGAAATTTTTAGTTTGATCTCTCTAGAAGTTGCAAAAGCCAATTTAAAAGGTAAACTTCCCGCTGGAGTAGTTGTCACCGGTGGTGGTGCACTAACTGCCGGTGTAGAAAAAATTGTTCATTCTATATTAAAAACACCTGTTAGAATTGGCCGTCCTACGGGCGTAACAGGCCTAATTGACGAGATACAGGGACCTCAGTCCGCAGCCACAGTGGGTGCGGTACTGTACGGTGCCGAACTGTATAGAAGTGGTTCGATGTTGTCTTTTGACAAAAGTCGAGGTAATATAACTAGTAACATTAGTGCTTTTTTTAAAAAGTTAAAAAACTTCCTGCCTTAACATAAATCTGAATATGCATATTAAGCCTGAAATTGAAAGATTCGCGAAAATTCGTGTAGTGGGGATCGGTGGGGCAGGTTGCAATGTTATCAACACCATGATCGAATCCCAGCAGATCAACGGTGTGGAGTTTATTGCCGTAAACACTGATGCCCAAGATCTCTCTATAAATAAATCCCATATAAAGTTACCTATTGGTCAGGATCTAACCGGAGGTTTAGGTGCCGGATCTGATCCGGAGATTGGCAGAAAAGCGGCTGAAGAGGATATGGATCTTATTAGGTCTAATCTTGAAGGGGCAGATATGGTTTTTGTAACTGCCGGCATGGGTGGTGGTACAGGTACCGGTGCGGCTCCCGTCATTGCCAGGTTAGCCAGAGAACTGGGAGCCTTGACCATAGGTGTAGTTACTAAGCCATTTGCATTTGAAGGAACTAAAAGAATGGAGAATGCAGAAGTGGGGATTGATGAACTAAGTAGAGAGGTTGACGCTTTAATTACCATTCCCAATCAAAGATTATTGGAGATCACAGACGAAAAAATGTCAGTTTTGGAAGCCTTTAAACTCAGTGACAGCGTGCTAAATCAAGGAGTGCAAGGGATTTCCGACCTTATTGTCATGCCAGGTTTAATTAATGTAGATTTTGCTGATGTAAAGACTATTATGCAAGATGCGGGGACAGCTTTAATGGGTATTGGAATAGGTACCGGTGAAGACAGAGCAGAAATTGCTGCCAAAGCTGCTATTACCTCTCCTTTGCTTGACATTTCCATAGAAGGTGCGACAGGGATACTCTTTAATATTTTTGGTGGTACGGATATGGGTATGAAAGAAGTTGATCAAGCTGCAAAGATAATTATAGAAGCAGCCAGCTCTGACGCTAATATTATTTTTGGTACCACTATCGATGAAAGCATGTCAGATCAAATAAAAATTACCGTCATTGCTACCGGATTCGAGACGGAAGATATCAGAAAGAAGTTAGGAATTGCCACACGCGAGGACACTCATAGGAGAGACTCATTTGGGGAAGTAAGAACGCCAGGTGAAATTAGAGGCGACTCGTTGGGCGAAGATGACGACGAGGAGGAAGACCTAGATCGGAAAGGTGAGGAAAAACCGGAGAAAAAGGATCCTTGGGGTAGGCCAAGTATCGGTGAAGACTTGGAAAAATACGATATACCCGCATTTTTAAGAGGCAAGTAAAAGTTTAAGATATCCTAATTAACATTTCATTGTAATTGTTTAAATTTTGTGTTTCGATTATATTACACTGCCCTCGTTTTTCTAATTAAAGATTTTACAATCAAGAGTTGCGATGTTAGCGGTCTTATAAGCCTAAATGAGACTTCTAGTCTTTTGCTTTAAAAAAAGAAAAATATGACCGATAATATACAACCCAGCAACCCGGATACATCCCTAAAAATAAAGGGTCAGAAAATAAGGGACATGCAGGGAAAGAATCAACACATTTATCTTAGTGAAAATTCTAAAGTTATTCTGGAAAAAAGATATATCAGGAAAGATAAAAATGGAAATTTATCGGAAACGGTAGAAGATATGTTTTCCCGAATTGCGGCAGTGGTGGCTGAGCCTGATGCTCCGTATCGTGATGTAGAAAAAACAAAAGTAGATTTTTATAATATGTTAACTACAAAGAGGTTTTTTCCGAATTCACCAACCTTTACAGGGGCAGGTACACCTTTAGGCCAACTCGCTGCCTGTTTTGTATTGCCCATCTCGGATGATATGGGTAAGGAATCCGATGGTATTTTTTCTTCCTTGAGAAATGCAGCTTTAATACAGCAAGTTGGAGGGGGAAACGGTTTTGCCTTTTCAAATTTACGTGCGAAAAATTCTTTGGTGGCTAGTAGCAATGGCAAGGCTTCCGGTCCGGTGGGATTTCTTGAGGTTTATGACAAAGCATTTGATGAGATTGCCCAAGGAGGAGTTCGACGAGGAGCTAATATGGCCGTTTTAAGGGTAGACCACCCTGATATAAGGGAATTTATAAGTTGTAAGACTGAGGAAGGAAAAGTTTCTAATTTTAATATCTCTGTGGCGATAACGGATTCCTTTATGGAGGCAGTGAACAATGATGAAACGTTTGACCTAATTAACCCGCACAACAACGAAATTATAGAATCTCCCAAAGCTAGGGAGATTTTTAATATGATCGTTGAGCATGCTTATAATAATGGTGAACCAGGTGTTTTGTTTATCGACACGGCTAATAAAAGTAACCCCGTACCTCACAAATATGTACTTCAAGCTACAAATCCCTGTGGCGAACAGTGGCTGGGTCCTTATGAGAATTGTTGCTTGGGATCAATTAATTTAGCTGAGCATTTAGATGCGGAAGGAAAACTTGATTGGGAATTATTGCAAGAGACAATTGAGCTATCAACGAGATTTTTGGACAATGTTGTCTCCGCCAATAGATATGTACCAGCCATTCCCCAGCTGAAAGAGGCTGCCCTGAATGCCAGAAGAATAGGTTTGGGATTTATGGGATTAGCTGACGTGATGTATTCCATGGGCATAAGATACGGAAGTGCAGAGGGTCAGGAATTTGCCGCCCAATTGACGGAATTTATGAGATACCACTCTATGTTAACTTCAATTCTGTTAGCTGAAGAAAGGGCACCTTTTAAAGAAATCAAGGGAAGTATATATGACCCAAAAGACTTAAAGTGGAAGCATCCACAGAGCATTAAGGAGTATTCTAAGGATTTTGGTAGGCCAAAAATTGATTGGTCACGAGTTATTTCCGGGATAAAAATGCACGGTATAAGAAACGCGGCTCAGACGACAATTGCTCCTACCGGAACAATCTCAACCGTGGCTGGTGTGGAAGGATACGGTTGCGAACCGGTTTTTGCGTTAGCTTATTATCGAAATGTTTATCAAGCAGCTGGTGATGAGAAAGGATTAACCTTAACGTATACTAGTCCGGCATTTATTAATGCCTTGGATAAGGCAGGTATCGTTGGGGAGGATAGAAAGAGAATCATAGACGAAATTATTGAAAAAGGTTCATGTCAGCATACTGAAGGTTTAAGCAATGATATTAAGGGGGTTTTTGTGGTTTCTGCTGATATCAAAGCCCACGAGCATATTTCCATGCAAGCAGCAATTCAAGCTTTTATTGACAACTCCATTTCAAAAACTTGCAACTTCCCTGAGAATACTCGTCGAGAAGATATCGCCCAAGCCTATAGACAGGGTTGGGAATTGGGGTGTAAAGGTCTTACAGTCTATGTCTCCGGCAGCCGGAAAGAAGTTGTGCTGGAAACAAAAGAGACAAAGGAAGCCAATTCAAATGACTTAGAAGTCATAAGCCCAAAGTCAAACGTCACGGCAGAGGTGGCCAGGGGTTATAAACTGGATGGAATAACTTACAAAGTGAAAACTCCTCAAGGCAAAGCTTTTGTCACCATAAATAAAGATGATCTTGGTGACCCATTGGAAGTATTTATCAATGTCGGAAAAGCAGGATCAGATGTTTCAGCCCTTTCGGAAGCACTAGGAAGATTGTTATCGGGATGGTTAAGGGCCTCCTCGGATAAAAAAATTACCGTCAAAGACATTGTTATACAACTAACCGGTATTGGTGGTGCTTCTTCGATTGGTTTTGGTAAAAATAGGGTAAGTTCGTTGCCGGATGCTGTTGCTAAGGTCATAGCTGAGGAATTTGGTATTACCGTTCGAGCAAATGGTTCTAATGTTATCGACGAAGAGAAAAGTGAAGTTTCTTACTTCTCCCATTCGGATATGTGTCCGGATTGCGGTAATTCGACTCTTATCATGGAGGAAAGTTGCGCTAAATGCTACTCCTGCGGCTATAGCAGATGCTAGATGAGTATATATACAAAAAAAGGTGATAACGGCGATACTTATTTACTTCGTGGTGGTAGGGTTTCCAAAGACAGTTTTATCATAGGGTTGTTGGGAACGGCTGACGAGTTAAATGCTTCATTGGGTTTTTTACACACTTCCAGAAATAAAAAAATTATTCAACTTTCACAGATGGTACAAAATGACTTATTTTTAATTGGTGCCTATTTAGCTGGAGGAAAAAAAGACATAGATTTTAAAGATCGGATCGCTTGGCTGGAAAGTAATATTGATGAACTTGATCAGCAGCTGCCGTCATTAAAAAACTTCATCTTACCCGGCGGATCCAGATATGCAGCTCACTTACACCAATCAAGAGCAATATGTAGGAGATTTGAGAGGAAGGTTTATAAGTACTATAAAGGGAAAAGAAGCAAAGATGACTTGGATAAGGATATGCTTATCTATTTAAACCGCTTGTCGGATTTATTGTTTGTCATGGCCCGATATGTTAATTTTAAACTCGGTATAAAAGACATTATCTTTAAAAGAAATTCATGAGCAGGAAATACTGTTTATTATTGTTTTTTTTAGTCCTCATTGGATTTGTGGTTATTAGTATTCTCGTTAAGAGAGCTTGGCAAGCCGATCAATTTTTTGAGTATCAGAAGCAAAAGGAACAAGAACGCTTTGAGACAAATTAATTATTTGTTATGATACCAACATGTTTAAGTCACCCCAAAGCAGCACCATACCCGAAGTTGAAGAGGCAGTACTAAAATTTTGGCAGGCAAATAATATCTTTAAAAAATCAATTGAGACCAGACCAGAGGACAATCTTTATGTTTTTTATGACGGCCCTCCCTTTATTTCAGGTTTACCTCACTATGGCCACTTATTAAGCTCTATTGCCAAAGATGTTATACCCAGATATTGGACTATGAAAGGAAAAAGAGTAGAGAGGGTGTGGGGATGGGATGCGCACGGCTTAACAGTGGAGAATCAAGTGCAAAAACGCTTAGGTATTAAAAGCAGACGAGATATAGAAAAATTTGGCTTAGAAAAATTTATCAAAGAGTGTTACGCATATACATCTGAAGTTTCTACAGAGTGGGAGTGGTATATCGATAAAATAGCTAGGTGGGTGGATATGAAAAATGCCTATAAAACCATCGATCAAGATTATATGGAATCTGTTCTTTGGGTTTTCAAGCAAATGTATGACAAAGGATTAATTTATGAAGGTATCTATACTTCCTTGTTTTGCACCACTTGTGGCACTCCCGTGTCCAACTTTGAAATAGCCATGGACAATACCTACAAGGAGGTAGAGGACCCCTCTATTATAGTAAAATTTCCGGTTACTACTAAGGGTGATTTTCGGGGTGTTAACATTCTGGCCTGGACGACTACTCCGTGGACAATTCCCTCCAATAGGGGTTTGGTAGTGGATCCCAAGGAGACTTATGTGCTTGTTTCGCAAGATAAAAAAAGATATCTGCTGGCCGAAAAGAGGCTGGAACACGTTTTAGCAAATAAAGATTATAAAATTGAAAAAAAAGTAGAGGGTAAGAAACTTCTGGGTTTGGAATACGAGCCACCATACCGCTTTTATAAAGAAAATCCCGGTGATTTTAAAGTTTACGAATACGAAGATATGGTTCATATGGAAGAGGGGACGGGTGTTGTACATTCGGCACCGGGCTTTGGGGAGGTTGATACTTCCATGGGATATCATTACGGCCTAAGGATCATGCTCACCATAGATGATGAAGGCAAGGTTATGCCGGGTGATGCCGGGAAGAACCCCTTTGAAGGTATGTTCTATGCTCAGGCAAACGCTAAGATCAGGGAAGACCTTAAAGAAAAGAACTTACTTTTTAAAGACGAAAGAATAGTGCACAGGTACCCTTACCACGATAGGTGTGATACCTGGTTGATACAAAAGGCGCAAAATTCCTGGTTTGTCAGCGTTGATAAATTGAAGAAGGACATGCTTAAAAACAATGAGCATATTAATTGGGTTCCGGAGCATTTAAAGGATGGTAGATTCCGGCATGTTATCGAAACTGCACCGGATTGGTGTATTTCTAGGGCACGGTTTTGGGCTACTCCCATGCCTATCTGGAGAAATGAGGAAGGTGAGACAATAGTGGTGGGTTCCATAGAGGAGCTAACGGATCTTTCCGGACAAGAAGTTGAAAATTTACACCGGCCTTACATTGATCAGATCGTCATTAAAAAGGACGGGAAAGAATATAGAAGGATCCCTGAGGTTTTGGATTCCTGGTTTGAAGCTGGTTCTATGCCGTATGGACAGATTCATTATCCTTTTGAGAATGTGGATAAGTTTGAGAAAAATTTTCCCGGTGACTATATTATTGAATATATTGCCCAAGTTAGAGCTTGGTTTAACGTCATGCATCGCATCTCAACCGCGCTTTTTAACTCTCATTCATTTAAAAATGTGGTAACCACGGGTATATTGGCAGGCAAAGATGGTAGGAAAATGAGTAAGACTTATCAAAACTACACTGATCCCAAGGAAATACTGGAAACGGTGGGGGGTGACTCGTTGAGACTTTACCTCATGAACTCTCCGCTTATGGTGGGGGAGAACACAAATTTTGACGATAAAGAATTGAGAAACAAATTAAGGAATGTTATTAATCCTTTCTGGAATTCTCTAAAATTCTTTTTAATTTACGCAGGCTACTTTAATTGGCAGCCTAAAAAGAGGGGAGAGATCCCGGCAAGCAAGGATATTTTAGATAAATGGATCGTTACCAGACTTCAAGAGACTATACGAGATTTTTCGAATAATATTGAGAAGTACTACATTCCTCAAGCTGTTCAGCCAATTGAAGATTTTATCGACGATCTTTCCAGATGGTATGTTCGCCGATCTAGAAAGAGAATAGCCGGCAACGATGAACAAGCTATGCAGACTCTCTACTACATTTTATTCGAATTAGCCAAGACGGCAGCGCCTATCATCCCGTTTATCTGCGAAGAAGTTTATCAAGATCTGAGAGACGAAAATGACGAGGAGTCTGTGCATTTAGAAAAGTACCCAGACTATAGTGATGAACTCATTAAAGGGAATAATAAATTACTGGATGATATGAGTGTGGCGAGGCAAATTGTGAGCGCGGCTTTGTCTGTTAGAGTTGCCGGTAAAGTACCGGTGAGGCAGCCACTACAGACGATGTACATTGCTAATGAATATAAGTTGGGGGAGGAATATCTGCGGATCATTAAAGAGGAAACAAATATTAAGGACATTAAATATGTTGATAATTTACAAAAGTTTACTCAGAAAACCAGAGGTATCAATGAGATAGTTTCTCTGGATATGGAGATAAGTGAAGAGTTAAAATACGAAGGTTTGGCTAGGGAAATGATAAGAAGTTTTCAAGATCTGAGGAAAAAACATAAATTGAATGTTAGGGATCACATTAGGGCGCAGTATCCGGATTCGGAGGAAAACAAGAAGATACTGGAAAAATTTTCCAAAGAGATCAAAGAAAAAATTCTTGCTGATTCTTTACTTCCGGGAAAGGAATATAGGATCAGTAAGAATTAAGTAATGATAAAAAAGTATAATCTACCGATTTTCATACTACCCCTACTAATTTTTGTTTTCGGCTATGTTACTTTACTTTCCACTTCGCCTTCTTTAGTAAAAAACCATCTGATATACTTTTTACTTGGACTTGTGTTTTATTTCCTATTTTCTACTATCGATTACACATTGTATAAATATCTCTGGAAATGGATCTACGCTTCGGCAATATTTTTACTTATCATCACGCTAATC